>JAGWHY010000046.1 GCA_028873575.1 Acidobacteriota bacterium
ACCTCAATCTCCTTAAAACCCATCTCGACGAGGTGTTCGAACATCACGCTCTTGCGCTCTAAGTCCATCGGGTCAATGAGAGCCTGATTCCCGTCGCGCAGGTCCACGCTGCACCAGCGCGGCGCCTTGGTGAGGCGCCGGTTCGGCCAGGTGCGATCGGGCAGGTCGACCGGGATGAAGGGCCGGTACTTGCTAAACGCCATGGGACTGGGCTGTTGGGGTGAGTCCTTCATCGCCATCCTTTCGAGATTGCCCGTATAAACAAAAAACCCCCGCGGACGCGGGGGCGAGGGCGAGCAGTGCTCGCCCTTTACAGCAGCAGTTCGCTACGGGTAAGTGTCACGCCCTCATTCTACCGCACGAAACGGCAAAGTAAATGGGGAGGCGCGAAACTCTTGCCCCTGCCCCGTCACCACCCCAACGCCGTGGCGACTCGACGGGCGGCCCGTGCGCCACGTGTGGGGACTCCCGGCGGAGCGTGGCCAAGGTTGAGGATGGCGCGCGCCAAGGTTCACTTCGGTCGAGCGTCGCGTGCGGCGAGACCCTGGTACCGGTGCGCACGGTCGAGTACGTTCATAGTTAACGAAGGAGTCGCCATGAGCCGTGTCAACACGTACCTCAACTTTCCTGGTCGCGCCGAAGAAGCATTTAACTTTTACGCGACGCTCTTCGGATCAACGGTGGAGGGACTGACGCGATTCGCGGACGCGCCGGACCTACCACCCTTAAGTGACGAGGAACGTCAGATGGTCCTGCACGTGGAGCTACCAATCTTTGGTGGACACGTCCTCATGGCGACCGACATGCTCGCGTCAATGGGCCACGAACTTCGCGTCGGCAACAACACGACGATCTCCCTCGAAGTCGACTCCCAAACGGAGGCCGACCGTCTGTACGACGCGTTGAGCGAAGGTGGCGCCGAAGGTTCAGGCATGCAGCAGATGTTCTTCGGGTACTGGGGAAGCTGTCTCGACCGCTACGGCGTGCGATGGATGATCAACTACCGCGCGTAGTTCCTCTCGCGAAGCGTCGGGGAAATGCCTCGGGGCAACGAGCGACACGTCGTCGGGCTCCGCACACGTCACGCGGCGCGGCCGCAGAACTTCTTCGCGTGGGCACCATCAACGCCGAATGTAGAAATCTCGGTGTTACTCGCCCTCGTCGCGAGAGTAGCGCGAGGGGTGAAGTGGGGACGGCGCTCGTCGGCGTGGACCTGGTCTTCGGTCACCACCTCGACCCGCACGTTTGGCGACTACACAATGTCGCGTCCTAAAACTTCCGACCACGCCGAAGGCGACTCGTGACCAACGAGCTCAATGTTCGTGGTCTGGCGCGGCGCTTCGGCGCCCTCAAAGCCCTCGACGACCTCTCCTTCGATCTTCGCGCGGGCCACGTGGTGGGATTTCTCGGGCCCAACGGCGCCGGCAAAACCACGACGATGCGCGCAATCTTCGGACTTCTCGAACTCGACGCGGGCACCATTACCTGGAACGGTCAACCTCTTGACGCCGCGCAACGTCGCCGCTTTGGCTACATGCCCGAGGAACGCGGTCTCTACCCCAGCATGCTCATCGGTGACCAACTCGAGTACTTGGGACGACTGCACCAGATGAGTGCGTCGGACGCGCGCGCCGAAGCGAAGCGCTGGCTGGAGCGCTTCGGACTGGCCGACCGCGCCACCCACAAGGTGGAGAGCCTTTCGCACGGCAACCAACAACGCGTCCAACTCGCGGCCGCGTTGTTACACGACCCCGAACTCTTGGTCCTGGACGAACCCCTGGCGGGACTCGACCCGAGCGGTATCGACACCATTAGCGAGGTCCTGGTCGAACGCGCGCGCAGTGGTTGTGGTGTTCTCTTCTCGAGCCATCAACTCGACCAGGTGGAGAACCTCTGTGAATCGGTCGTCATTATCGACCACGGTCACCTGGTCACCGCGGGCACGGTTGACGACCTCGCGACGAGTGGGACCCAGCGCCTCATCGTACGCGTGGAGGGTGACCGCGACGCGAACTGGGCCCGGGGGCTCACGGGCGTCACGATCTCCGAAGTCACCGGCGGCGAAGCGCGCCTGGTGCTCGACGACGACGCAGATAGTGACGTGGTGCTGCGCGCCGCGATGAGCGCGGGACGCGTCGTTGAGTTCGCGACGCGTCGGCGTCGCCTCTCCGAGGTCTTCCGTGAGGCCACCACGTGAGGTACGTCCTCTACGCCGTCTTGGTCGTGGTGGCCCTGGTCGCCGCGCGACGACGGCGCGCCCGAGCATCGTCAACGCCTGTAGAAGCTCGTCGCGCGGCCTACGAAATGCCCTTCGTGCGCGGCCGCGTGGGCATCGTCGCGGCGCGCGAAGTGCGTGAACGCCTGCGTGGGCGGATGTTTCGCGTTGGTACGGTCCTCATCTTGGCGGTCGTCGCGGCCGCGATCGTCATTCCGAACCTTCACCACCGACACGCCGCCGCGCTGCGCGTGGGCGTAGTGGGCGAACTACCAGCCAACTTGCGCGCCCAAATTACCCGCGACGCGCGCCTCAGTGGCGACGCCACGATTTTCACGACGGAACCCAACGTCGCGCGCGCGAGCGCGCAGATTACGAACGGTCGCGTGGACCTCGTCATCGTGCGCGACGAACGCGTCGTCGTTGGCAACATCGCCACCTCACCCCACGCCGCCGAAATCGCCCAGATTGCTCAGGTCCTCGGCGTCGCACGCGCCCTCGCGAGCGCCCACCTGAGCGCCAGTCAGATCTCGATTCTCGAGCACGCCGGAGGTCTCACGATCACCTCGTTGCGTCACGCCCACGTGAAACCCACCGACGTCGGCACCTCCGTGATTGGGCTGATCTTGATCTTCATGATTCTCCAGCAGTACAACACCTGGACGCTCATTGGCGTCATGGAGGAGAAGTCCAGTCGGGTGATTGAGGTGCTCTTGGCGACGCTGCGCCCCATTCAGTTACTGACCGGCAAGGTACTCGGCATTGGAATCATCGCCTTCGCGCAGGCGACGTTGGTGGTGGGCTTTGCGTTCGTACTCGCCAAATCGGTCGGCTCATCGATGCTTCGCGGCGCGGCGCCCGTAGAGCTGGTGAGCATTCTTATCTGGCTCCTCCTCGGCTACGCCTTTTACAGCTGGGTCTACGCGGCCGCGGGGTCCATGACCGAGCGTCAAGACCAGATTCAAGCCGTGGCCCTCCCCCTCAGCGTGCCCTTAATCGTGAGCTACATCGCGTCGTTGACCGCCGTGGAGTCGGGTCACGCCTCACTCTTTATCCGGATTCTCGCCTACGTCCCGCCCACCGCGCCCCTCGCGATGCCGGCTCTCGTCGGACTGCGCGCGGTGACGTGGTGGGCCTTCGCGCTCTCGATCCTCGTCAGTCTGCTCGCGACGCTCGGCGTCGCGCGCTTCGCCGCGGGCGTCTACCACCGCGCGATTCTGCGCACGGGTGGGCGCGTGCCCCTGCGCGAGGCTCTCGCGCTTCGTCGGACGCGCGCGACCTGAGAGGCCGTGCGATTTCGACTACTAGCCTGGACGCCGTGGGTGTCCTCAAGGCAATCGTCAAACTGCTCGTTCTCGTCGCGCTGGCCGCGGCCGTGACCGGGGTGGCGATGTTGCTGCGACGCTCGAAGAACGACGAACCGGTCACTTTTGATCAGTGGCCCGACGTCGCGCAAAATCCCGAAGCGCAGTAGCTTCACCGAACTCTCCGGAGAGGAACCGTTATGGCGGACATGGAATATCGACGACTGGGACGATCGGGACTGAAGGTCTCCGTCCTCTCCTTTGGTAGCTGGGTCACTTTCGGTAACGCCAACCAGCTCGAAACGGCCAACCAGGCCGCCGAGTGCCTGACGGCCGCCAAGGAGGCGGGCGTCAACTTCTTTGACAACGCCGAGGGTTACGCGGCCGGTGAGTCCGAGCGCGTGATGGGTCAGGCCTTTCGCGACCTGGGCTGGCAGCGCCACGAGTACGTCGTGTCGACCAAGCTCTTTTGGGGTCTGCACGATCAGGTCAATATGCGTAACACGCTTAATCGCAAGTACTTAAGCCAGGCCATCGACGGCTCGCTCGAGCGCTTCGGGCTCGACTTCGTGGACCTGGTCTTTTGTCACCGCCCCGACCGCCACACCCCCATTGAAGAGACGGTGTGGGCGATGAGCGACATGATCACCCAGGGTAAGGCCCTCTACTGGGGCACCTCGGAGTGGAGCGCCGACGAGATTCGCGCCGCCTACGACGTCGCCGACCGCCACCACCTGCACAAGCCCTTGATGGAACAGCCCCAGTACAACATCTTGTGGCGCGACCGCGTCGAAAAGGAGTACCGCCGCCTCTACGAGGACATTGGACTGGGCACCACTATCTGGTCACCGCTCGCTTCGGGATTGTTGACCGGTAAGTACCTGAACGGCGTGCCGGAGGGCTCGCGCGCGACACTGCCGGGCTACGAGTGGCTGCGCTCGTCACTCACCGACCCGAAGCAGAACGCCAAGGTCGCGGCCTTGAAGGAGATCACCGACGAACTCGGCGTTTCCTTGACCCAGTTCTCCCTCGCCTGGTGCGCGAAGAATCCCCACGTCTCGACGGTTATTACCGGCGCGTCGTCGGCCGCGCAGGTGCGTGAAAACATGGGCGCGCTCGACGTCATGCCCCTCATCACCCCCGAGGTGATGGAGCGCGTCGACTTAATCTCCTTGATGTAACGAGACGACGAGGTCTCCCGACCGGGCGGTCCGCCCCGTCATCAACCCCGCGACGAACCCGGTTTCGTCGCGGCTTTACCAGTGTGACAAGGTCTTTCGTTCAACGTGTTCGTTGCGTGACGCGTCAGTGGCGAGACAGTTCTTGACACGAAATCAAATAAATGATGCAAACGCACTACCAAACCTCGATTGGCGAACCCGTATCGTGCCTTTTTAAGGATGTAAAGGGGCCACGGTGATCTCGATGAAAATGGTGTCTGTTGGCCAACGTGAACGTTAGCCTCCCGACGAGCTTTGAAAACTCGCTCGACTTGGTGAAGTACCGCCAACAATTGACCGTACTGTCAATTCCCTTCTTCGCCCTCGCGATCATTAGCGAGATCTACGCGTTCGCCCCCGCGAGCCCGTTCGACGCCGGCGAATCCGTGGCGTCGCTCATCTTCTTGGGGGCTGCCGTCGCGATGTTCGCGCTGCCGCGCTCGGTCCTCAGCGGCAACGCCAACGTACTGATTCCCGTCGCCGCCGCCCTATCGGCCACCTTCGCCGCGCAGGCGTCGGGTGATTTCGGCATCGGCACCGCGATCTTGGTGCTCGCGCCCGTCATGTGGGCCTCACTGTACTTAAAGCCCTGGAAGTCCGTCGTGGTGCTCGTCGTCATCGTGGTCGCGCAGTCCTCATTTGCCCTCTTTGATTCGAACCTGGGCACGACCGTGAACGCGCGTCGCTCACTGATCACGACGGCCTTTGGTCTCGTGATCGTCTTCTCAATCCAGGAACTTCGTCATCGACTTCGCCGCGCGCACCTCGAGAGCGAAGACGCGAACGACGTCATGCGCCGCGCCCTCGACGAGGTGACCCGGCGTGATCACGTGTTGACCAACATCTCGCAAGGTATCGACATCTGTGATCCGCGCCTGCCCGACAGCCCCACCATCTTCGTGAGCGAGAGCTTCGAACGTTTGACCGGCTACCCTTCAGACGAATTACTGGGTCGCGACGTGTCGTTGCTGTACGGCCCCGACACGAGTCGCGCCACGATTGACGAGCTCCGTCGCGGCGCCGTCGCCGGCGACGACTGCTCGGTCGAAATCCTCTGCTACCGCAAAGACGGCTCGACCTTTTGGAACGCGCGTTCCGTGACGACCATTCGCGACGATTCGGGCAACGTCGTGAACCTGGTGGGTGTCAACACCGACGTGACCAAGCGACACGAACTCGAAGAGCGCCTGATGCAGTCCCAGAAGATGGAGGTCGTCGGAACGTTGTCGGCCGGCATGGCCCACGACTTCAACAACTCGCTGCTGGTCATTCGCGGTTACAACGCCCTCATCACCAAGGCCGCCGTCGACCCCACGATTCACCAACTCGCCCAGAAGGTTGACGACGCCGTGCACCAGGCCTCCGAGGTGACGCATCGCCTCCTCGCCTACAG
The DNA here is from genome assembly GCA_028873575.1 of Acidobacteriota bacterium. GTDB lineage: Bacteria > Actinomycetota > Acidimicrobiia > Acidimicrobiales > RAAP-2 > RAAP-2. The sequence goes on from JAGWHY010000046.1 coordinate 6,133, forward strand.
CCGCTTTCACGAGTCGCACCCGAGCGCGACCAATATCAATACCCTCCTCCAAGACACCATCACCCTCTGGGGTCGGCTACTCGGCGACAAGATCGTCTGCAATCTCGAACTCGGGACGGACCTGGCACTCGTCATGATCGACCGGGGCCAACTCGAACAGGCCATCGTGAACTTGATTACGAACTGCCGCGACGCGATGCCCCACGGTGGCGATCTCACCATTCGCTCGAGTCAACTCGACCTGCGCACCGAAACCATCTCGCCCAAAGCGCACTTGCGGCCGGGTAGCTACGTCCTCGTGGAGGTTATCGACAGCGGCGTGGGCATGGACGACGAGACGCGCGCGCGAATTTTCGAGCCCTTCTACACGACCAAAACGCACGGCACGGGACTGGGGCTACCCACCGTCGAAAACGTCATTCGCCAGAGCGGTGGTGGCCTGGAGGTACTGAGCGAGCTCGGACGAGGCACCACGTTCCGGCTCTACTTGCCGTGTTCTCCACTACTGACCTTGGGCGAGGTACTCGAAGACCTGAACGACCCCCAGCTTGGGGGCGACGAGACCGTGCTCGTCGTCGAAGACCTCGAACTCGCGCGCGAACTCTTGGTCACGGCCCTCAGTGAGCGTGGCTTTCACGTACTCACCGCTCCCAACGGCCTTCAGGCCCTCGAGGTTGTCGCGCAGCACGACGGTCCCATCCCGCTCCTCGTGACCGACGTCGACATGCCCGACCTCGATGGTCCCGACCTCGCGCGCCAGATCCTCGCGACGCACCCGGAGATGAAAATCGTCTTCGTGTCGGGCTATCCCGTGAGCGATCTCGTCTACGACCCTGACTTCGCGCACCGGGCCGCCTTCGTCGCCAAGCCCTACAAGGTCAACGAACTCTTACGCGAGATGCGCCGCATCTTGGTGTAGATCGCCGTCGCCCTCGAAGAGGACGACGGCCACACGCGCCTCGCCAAAGATTTTCGTCGCCTTCACGGGAGCGTCGCGTACTTCTCGTCGCGTTCACGGCTCGCTCGGGCACACTGAGAAATGTTCCCTCAGCGAAAAGAGCCGCCGTGCGCCACTGGTCTCACGTCCCACCCCTCGACGTCTTCTCGAACCCCTTCGACCTCGAGTTCAGCGCGCGCCACGCGCGCGCCACGCGCCGGCGCCTGCTGAATTTTGAGATGTTCCCCGAACCTTTCGTCGTGGAGCGCGACGCCACTGGCCGATGAGAGTTCCGCGCTCGCGCGGGTGCGGGTGCGGGTGCGGGTGCGGAGATACCTCACTTACCCGTGGGAGCGCTCGCCACGCCCACCTTAACGAGGGCCGCGATTAACTCGTCTCGACCGAAGGGCTTGCGCAGTACCGCGCGCGCCGGCACGTCACTCAACACCTCACTCCCCGACATCAAAATGCACGGCACCTTTGACTGGGCGTGCACCCGCCGCACGAGCTCGTCACCGCGTAGTCGCGGCATACCCACGTCAGTCAGCACCACGTGCCACTCGTGCGACGCGCGCGCGAACTCGTCCCACGCGGCCTGACCGTCGCCGATAGCGACGACGTCGAAGCCTTCGTCACGGAGGATTAACTCGAGGTACGTCCGGATCATCTCGTTATCCTCGGCGAGCAGCACGCGGGTCACGACGCACTCACCGGGGGTGCCACGGGCAGCGTCACGGTGACGCGCGTGCCTTTACCAACTTCGGACTCAACGGCAATGGTGCCCCCGAGCTGTTGGACGATCCCGTGGGTCGTGGCGAGTCCCATACCCGTCCCTTGGCCTCGCGACTTCGTGGTGAAGAACGGTTCGAAGGCCCGATCGCGCACCTCCGCGGTCATGCCGACGCCGTTGTCCTCCACCGCCACGCACGCCGCGGTAGGCGCGCCCGCGTCGCCATCGACCGCGCCCACGCTCACCGAAATGCGTCCCTGCGCGCCCAACGCGTCGCGCGCGTTCAGGACCAAGTTCAACAAGATTTGAAAGATGGCGTTGCGATCAGCGACGACCACCACGTCACTCGCCGTACGGCGCACCTCGACTTCGATGGAGCTATCGAGCATGCGCTGCACCAGGGCGAGCGCGCTGCTCACGACCTCGCCGAGTTCGAGGCGTTCCAGCTGAAATGAGTCACGCCGCGAGAAGGAGAGGAGCTGGCGCGTGAGCGCCGAACCCTCCAGCGCGGCCGCCTTGATGGCGTTGAGTTCTCGGACCAGTTCGCTCTCGGGCGCCTTCGTGAGGGCGTAGTCCGCGCCCATCACGATCACGCCAAGAATGTTGTTGAAGTCGTGCGCGATGCCGCTCGCGAACTCCCCCAGGCTCTCGAGACGCCGGGAGGCTTCACGTTCGCGCGTGAGTTGATCGATCACCGCCTGACGCGCCAGGTCGGCGCGAATATCTCGTTGAATCGTCGCGAGCGCGTAGGGTTCGTTCGTCGACGGGTCAAAGAGCAGTCGCGAGTTCACCTCGACCGGGATTCCCTCGCCGGTGCGCCAGTCTTTGAGCGTGGTCACCCCGGCAAAGGATCCCTCGGCCACGACGGCGGGCTGTTCGATCTCGACGCTCGCGCGCAGACCCTCGTCCGTCAGGTAGTCGGCGATGCTCGACGTCGTCACATCGAAGTCGTCGGGCATCCCCACCATCGCGCGACCAAAGTCATTCACCCAGAGCACCGTGCCATCAAGCGCCGCGATCGCCACGAAGTTCTCCGCCGTGTTGGCCAGCGCCTCGAGGTGGCGGTGAAAGAGCGCCGGCTCGTAGGTCATCGCCCTTGTTTACTACCAACACCCCGCGCCGCGGGCGAGGCTCGCTCTCAACGATAAGAGCGGATGAACCCTAGCGCAGCGAGATGAGGTGGATGTCTTGAATCCCGTCATTCGCGCGCAGGCGCTCGATCACGTCCGAGGGGGTCGGCGTGGCGGTCGAGAGCACCATCAGTGCGGTCTTGGTCGCGGTGTCGGGCCCCACGGCCATCGACATAATCGAGATATTGGCCTCTCCGAGGGCCAGTCCCACCAGGCCAATCATGCCCGGGCGGTCGTCGTTGTGCACGACGAGCATCGAACTGGCCGGGGAGATCTCGACGGCGTGGCCGTCGACCGCGACGATGCGGGTCTCTAAGCGCGTACCGATCGTCATCAGGGTGCCCGACACGGCG
>JAGWHY010000011.1 GCA_028873575.1 Acidobacteriota bacterium
GAACCACGCTAGTAGGCGCGGGCCGTCGAGGAATCTAGGCCGCGCTCAACAGTCGGTAACGCCCCCACGCGACCGCCGTACGCACCAGGTCGCGCGCGCCGGCGCGCAGATTGTCCATCGTCCCGTCCACGCACAAGAGCACGCCTGCTTCGGGCCAGAGGCCCACGAATCGCGTGCTGGGGCGCCCCTCGGGGTCACTCAGCGCGTCGATCGTGAGGTCCGCGCGAAGCCCCGGGCCGGCACTTTTGCCCGGCGCGCCCGCGCGCACGCGAACCACGACCCGACCGTGGGGACCTTCGACGACGAGGTCGCGGCGTGCGCGTAGCGACGTGCGGGCGTGCTCGACGTCGTAGTGGGCGTCGGCGACGGCGACGGACCAGGGGTGGGCGAGACCGGTGGCCACCTCGGTCAACTGCGCGGCCCACGAGGCCGCCTCGGCCTGGACGATCGCGCGCGCCTCGGGGGAGAGTTGGGCGAGGTAACTGGCGAGCGAGCCGGCGCGCCCGTACCCGGCGGCCGCCCGGACGATGAGTTCGTCCACCTCGTGGCTGACCGCCTCGAGCACGCTGAGATCGTGCGCGCGCGCTCGGCGAAGTGCGCCGTTGGCGAGCGCGCGTCGGGTCATCACGGGGGACCAGGCGAAGCCGTCGTGGGGGCGTCCGCCGTGTTCCACCATCCAGGCGTCAATGGCCCGATGGTGATTCGTAGGCACGGCGCGAAAGCGCGCGGCGAGTGATCGGCGGTGATCGTCGTTGAGACACGCGCTGGTTGCGGGCGCGCCCGCGACGAGTTCGTCGAGGGCGTTCGGCGCGCTGCGTCGGTGCGTGAGCGTGGTCACGGGCGAACTCCCGCCGCCCGAACCACGTCGAGAAGTTCCTCGAGTCCTCGGTGCAAGAGCGCGGCGTCGACGTCGCGACTCCAGAGCTCGCCCGTGGCCGTGGAGAAGGCCGACGTGCGAAGTGGCGTCGTGGACGTGCGCAACGTCTGGACTAGAGCGTGAAAGCGGGTGACGCGTTCGATGTTCTCGTCCAAGGGCGCGGTCGTGACGTCGAGCAAAACGACGGAGGCGTGTGGCGTCGCGGTCGACCCCACCATGAGATCGACGACGTCGCGTAGCACGAGGTTCCCGCCGGCGAGACGTTGCGACGCGCGCACGCCCGTCCGCGGGAGCCAACGACCGCCGACGGGGCCGAAGACGCCAGACAGTGTGCGCGCGTGCGCGTCGACGGCGCTGGCCAGGCGGGCGCGTTCGTCGGCGTCGAGACCGTCGACAAAGTCGACGAGGTCGTTGGACCCAACCTCGCAGCGCCACGCGTTGAGCGCGGACTCAAAGGGCCGCTCCAGGTCCGCCCCCACGCAGAGCAAACGCAACGCTTGGTTGACTAAGACACCGCGGGCTTGCGCGAGCGGGGGGGCGACGTCGCCGGTGTACGTCGAGCGCAGCGACGACGCGCGAATGACGAGTGGCGCGTCGGCGACCACATCACCCCAGAGGGCGAAGAGCTCGTCCTCGAGGTGTGCGCGCAGGCCGGGGGCGGTGGCGAGGTCGCGCGCGGGTCGCCGCGAGGGGTCGCCGCGCAGGCTGTCGAGGAGTCCCAGGGGAGGCGTGTCAAGCAGTGAAGTCATGCGACGAGTCTGCGTCACGCCTGTGACACGACCTAATCTGACGAGGTGTTCGCCGCCGTCTTTGGAATCTTCGTCGTCGCGCTCGTCGTCCTCGTCGTGTTGACGGTGCGTTGGGCGATTGTGCGTGACCGGGCTCGCCGAGGCGACCAAGCGAAGTAGTGCCTTACGACGCGTCGCCGTTCAGGCGTCGCTGGAGTTCTTGCACGGTGCGATCGAGATCGGCGATGGCGCGCTCGAGGACGGAGAATCGAGCGGCCATCGCTTCGTCAACGCGCTCGTCAACGCGCTTGTCGACTTGATCGCGAAGTTTGCCGTCGAGCGTGTCGACGAGGGGCTGGGTTAACTGACGAAACCGGCTCTTCAGGTCTTGGGATTTGTTCGTTGGTTCGTCGGCGTCGCTCACGCCACTAAGACTACGGCGCGCAGTAGACCCCGTAGTTGAACTGCAACGTATTGAACTGTCCGGACCACGGGGGGTTGGCGAGGGTCTGTTCTTCCTTGGAAAGGGTGGATTTTGGCGTGCACTGCGCGCCAAAGGAGATGAAGCCGCGCACGTTCGCGCCACTCGCGCCCGGCACCGGGATGGGCCCCCCGCCCGAAAACGCGACGGCCATGAAGACCGGCAGTGGTGAGGTCGAGAGTTGGTAGTTGCGGTACTCGGATTGACTCGCGTACACGCCGGCGTTGAGCGAAGGATCGACCGACGAAAGACCACTCGCCCAGCCCCGCAACATGGCCGCCCAGTACGTCGCGTACTGGGCCAGCGTGGCGCTCGACGCCCCACCGGGCGCGTCGAGGTGCGAGTGATTATCGGGGTAGCCCTCGGGGTCGAAGATGACCCAATCGGGTTTGAGGCCGACGCCGAGACCGCGGTAGGCGTCGATCTGCGTGGCGACCCACGCGCCAGCGCTGAAGCCGTGTTGGTAGTACGTCGTGACCGTTTGGGCTTCCTTGGCGAGGGGACCACTCACCGTCCAAAACGAAAGCCACGTGACGCGCTTGTGCGCGTTGTAGATCGTTTGACCGAGGAGAAAATCTGGTGAGTTCGCGACGCTGCTCGAGGAGGTGAAGCCAACCCAGGGCGCGCTCATCGTCCCGAGTCCTCCGGTGTCGGAGATAATCGGCCAGCCGTCCTGAATGGACTGAGACCACTTCGCGCTGGGGATGGCGTACACGCCCACGCCCTGGGGCGGCGGCGACGAGACGCCCGCGGCGTACAGCGTCAGCGCACCGTTGACGCTCAGGCCCGTGACGACGTTGCTGACGGTACGCGCGTTCGATCCCGCGGTCACCGACACGTCCGTCGACGTCCACGACGACGTCCCAATCGTGCTCGTCAGTACGAAGAGGTCTCCCCAGTTCGCTGCCTGACCCGCGACGCTCACTTGGCTTCCCGCGACGTTAAGTGCGAGGGCGCCGGCGAGTGGTGGCGCGCCCGTGGCGAGGGAGGTCACCGCGGTGGCGTTCCAAGTCGTCGCGCCGGTCGGCAGACTTGGCGTGACCACACTTATGACGGGGGGTTGCGTCGTACTCGTCGTGGTACTCGGGCTGGTACTCGTAGTGGTCGAGGTGGAGGGCGCGGGTGACGTGACGAGGTTGCTCAGAGTGGTGGTGAAGAGCTCGACCGCGCCCGAGTTGGTCAACGCGGCAACGTCGGCCACGCTCGTGGAGTGCGCGACGCTTAACGCGCCGTTGACCTTGGGCGCGCCCGTTGCGCCCGTGATGTTTTGAGTGCCCCAGGAGGCGAAGGAGCTGCCGGTATTGACGTAGTCCACGAGCGTGCCGCTACTCAATGTCGTGACGACTGCCGCGACGAGGCCGGGTAGCACGATTGGGTCGCTCGAGAAGGCCGGGGACGGCGTCGCGACGGTGGTCGTGGTGGTCGAGGATGGGGGCGTGGTGGTCGACGTCGTCGACGTCGTCGACGTGGTGGTAGTGGTCGTCGTCGTCGTCGTGGTCTTCGTCGCGGGTGGCGCAATGGTGTGTTGCACCCCGGCGTAAATGGGTAACGGGTCGAGGTTGTTCCACGTCAGACGAAGCACCTCGATCGAGTTGTTCGAGGTACGAAAGGCCACGGTGCCGGTGGAGGCGGCAACTTGCACGCTCGGCAGCCCGTTAGCCGCGAGCACGCCGGTGAGGTTACTTAGATCGGTGTGCACGAAGGGCCGCCACGGCGTGCCGCGATGAAGGCGCGCCCACCACGGCGTGAGGGCTTCGTTGGGAGAGACCAAGATGACGTGACCGATTTGATCGACGTAGATCACGTCGACGTTGCCGTAGGGGTCGAAGAAGGGGATGGGATCGGCGGCCGGCACCGGCACGTCGTTGGACGTCGTGAGATCGTTCCACTGCATCGTGTTGTCGTTGGCGACCGTGACCACGATGAGGTCGCCACTGGTGTCGCGGTAGGCCAGGGCACCACCGTTGGCGTTCGTCGCGCCGTGGGGACCGCCGACCATCGTCGTATGGTGCAACAGACTCTGAAGAGACACGGCGTTCCAGGGCAACGGAGCGACACCCGTGTCGACGAATTGGTAGAGCGGGAGACCCGACGCGCTCGCCGAGGTCGCGCCACGGGTGATTGCCGGCCACAGAGTGGTACTGGCCAAGATGACCAACAGCACCGCTAGTCGACGTCGCTTCACTCAAGTCCCCTAGGAGGTGCACACCGTCCGCACGGGGACCAGCACCATCACGAGTTTAGGACGCCAACATTGCGCGCGGGGTCGCCCGACAACGACGTCGATTACTACGATTTTGTAACAACTCGTCGCGTCGGGCTCGCCGGCGAGACGCCCGCGGCGTTCAGCGCGCGCACGCGCACGAGATAGACGTGATGTTTTAAGAGATTGCGCACGTTCACGGTCGTCGACGTGAACGTCACCCAGGACGCGCCCCCATTAAGCGAGTACTGAAAGCGCGTCACGCCTGACTCGTTCGTCGTGGGTGATTGGACGCGCAAGACGAAGCCCCCCGACGTCGCCGTGATCGCGACAACCCGCGGCGTCTTCGGCGAGGTGGAACCCGCGACGAAGTCGAACGTCGTCTCGTAGATCACGGCGCCGTGGTAGGTCAAGGTGACGTGCACTGGACCCCCCGCGGTCGAGGAAATCGAGGACGAGACGGACCCGTTCGCGTCGGTGGTGACGGGGTAGCTCGCGTGGCCGGGGCCCTGGCGGCTCGTGGCGTCGGCGTCGATGGTGAGCTCGCCCGACGATGAGGTCGCTTCGACGTTCACGATCTGGTTCGCGAGGGCCGCGCCGTTGGCGTTGTGCAACGTCGCGCTCACCGTGGCGGTTCCCGACGGGGCCACCGGTGTGCCGGTGGACTTTGTGAAGCTGCTCTTTGACGGGTCGACGTTGTTGTCAGGACACAGTCCGCTGATAAAGGCGGCGCCGTTTGGGCTTCCCAGCCCCGAGGCCATGTCGTAACCCGGGCCCGCGCTGTAGTTGCCAAGGCCGTACACGTCGTTTGATCCAGTGGTCACGTCGACAAAGTCACTCGAAGGCATCTGATACAGCTGCGGATTTAAAAAGCCGAGTCGTCCGACGTTGCAGGCCTGGGTCGCGACCGCGACGAGGGCGCTGACGAGCGGTGAACCAATGGACGTTCCCCCGATCGTGAACCAGGCGGGGGTTGCGCAACCGCCGCTGTTGGGAAAGTACTGAATGAAGCCCGTTGACGGGTCACCCATAACGGAAAGATCCGGCACCATACGGGTGGTGACGCTCGCGGTCGGTCCGGTCGTAACCTGCCAACTCGGGCGTGACCAGATCACTGACGCGCCACCCCCACCGCCGCCCGCGCCGCCGCAGGCGCTGCCCGCGGAGGACTGGCTCCACACCGTTTCGTTCAGCGGCGAGATACTCGTGACGGTTAGGCCCCCGACGCCCGTGACGAAGGGTTGGGAGGCGGGATCGTCTACCGCAAGCGCGGTCGAACTGGTCGAACCGCCGGTGCAATCCGACGACCCACTGTCGCCGGCGGAGGCCAGCACACTTTGGCCCTGCGCGGCCATCTGTTCGAAGATTGCCTGCTCGCCAGTGGTGTCGCCGTTGGGGTCGGTCTCGCAGGTTCCCCACGAGACCGAGAGCACGTTGGCGGTGTTGTCGTCGGCGACGCGGGCGTACACGTCGAGCGGCCCCGAGTTGTTGTTTGGTCCTTGGTAGATCTCGATTTTGGCGCCGGGCGCGAGTACGCCCACCTCTTCAGTGTCGAGCGTGGCCTCGTCGCTGAAGCCGCTACCCGGTCCACCGTCGACGTTGGTCACCGTGACGTTGGGCGAGACGCCGTAGCACGAGAAGTACGTGTTGACGTCACTTTGGCTGAAGAGGCCTAACTCGTAGACCGCGATGGTCTGTCCGACGCCCGTGTTGCCGGCGGCCCACGCCTGATCGAAACCGTAGAGCTTGGCCTGTTGCTGCGCGGTGTAGCCGTAGAGCTGATTAGGTCCGTTGGTCGTGGCGTCACCGGCCGACGGACAGGTGGTGGGTCCGTGGGGCGCGCTGGAGGTGAGTGTTCGACTTAGGTGCGGCGAGGCGATTCCCGGTGTCGAAAGACCGACGACGGCGGCGACGTCAGGGGCGAGTGACGAGGGCACGCTCGCCGCACGCGCGAACTGAGCCACCACGACGCCACCTGGAGTGCGGATATTTTCAACACTCGTCGCGAACGCGCGCGCGACGTCGGCGTCGTGCCCGCGCAGGGAGACCAGGGTGCGCGCCTTGTTCACGCCGGTGACGCGTACGCCGTAGCTCGCGAAGTAGGCGCGGACCGCCCGCACGCTCGCTTTCGACGCGCCGAAGCGCCGGGCGAACGTTGACGGCGTGACGAAGTGACGAAAGTTGGGCGAACGGGGGTTGTAGAGCGACGACAGAAACGCGGTGAGTTCGCGTTGGTGGGGCTGGCGCAGGACTACGTCGAAGTTCGTTGAGCCCCCGGGCGAGGCGACGGTCTCACCGTGGGTGAGCGTGGTGGCGCTCGCGACGACGACGCGCGGCGTCGCCGACAGCGCGTTGGTGACCGGAAGGGCCAAGGCGAGCACGCTGACGCTCGCGATGGCACTGAGCGTTCGTAAATGGCGCGGGGGGCGACGCATGGCCTTTAGCCTACGAAGTCAGTCGTCGGTTCGGTCCGCACCTCGGGGATTCTTAAAAATGATTCGCCGGATCGACGCGCACCCCGGCCGCCGCGTAGCGGGCGGAGAGGTCGGCGCAGTCACGACAGACCGATTCGGGAATGAGGCCGACGCGCATGAGGCCGGAGAAAATCGCGCAGCCCAGACAAAAGCCGAAGAAGCCCTCGAGGGACGCCGCCGCGACGAGGGGTAGGAGCACCCAACGCGCGTCGAGCCACCCGACGCTGAGCCACAGCACCAGCGCAACACCTGAAAAAGCGAGGCCAATAGTTTGGGCGAACCGCTTGGGCGGACCGGCGACGAAACGTTGCCAACGCACGAGTCGTGGGGCGGCGACGTGAACGGCGAAGCGGCCGAGTGGAGAGATTTTTGGCCCGGCCGCGACGCGCGCCGCGAAACCGTAGGTGAGAGGAATCAAGAGCCACGCCCAGCCGGTGACGAACGTCACGACGGCCAAGGTGACGACGCCCAGAGCGACACTGCGCGCGGCGGCGTCATCCACCGGATTGGGAAAGGAGAAAAAGTTCTTCACCTAACAAAGTCTAGTGAAATAGTCATCAATTGTGACAGGTCAAATCGCGAGGCGAAGTGTGGTCACGACGCCGAGGGTGATGACGAGTGCGCGCACCCACGCCGCCGAGAGTCGTTTGACAACCCACGCCCCGAGCCACCCGCCCACCAAGGTGCCCGCCACCAGCATGAGGACCGCCTGGACGGCTAGGTGCCCGTGCAGGAGAAAGACGACCGCGGCGACCATCGTGATGAGTAACGACAAGGCGCTGCGCAACACCTGCAGCTCGTGCACGTCGTAGGGCAACGTCAGCGCCGTGAGCGCGAGTAGCAAGATGCCGAGTCCGGCACCGAAGTAGCCGCCGTAGAGCGAAATCGCGAAGACCCCCGCGAAGAGCGCGCGTCGTCGGGCCGGGTGACGGTGGTCGACGTGGGCGAGGCGACGCGTGATCCACGGTGCCGCGGCGAAGAGAACGGTCCCGGTGCCGATGAGCCACGGCACGACGAGACGGAAGGTGCCCGGCGAGCCGCGCAGCAACAGCGCGCAGCCGCTCAGCGTGCCCACGACGGTTGCCGGCGCGAGCGCGCGCAGCAGCGGCCAGTGCGCGCGTAACTCGTGGCGGTAGACGCGAAGTGAAGCTAGGAAACTCGGTCCCACGCCGACGGTCGTGGACATGTTCGCCTGAAGCGCCGGCACGCCGAGGGCGAGCAGTGTCGGAAAAGTAATGAACGTGCCACCGCCCGCGACGGCGTTGGCCACGCCCGCGCCGACCCCCGCGGAGAAGAAGATCGCGAGCCGCCACGCAAGTGCAAGGGCGACCGCGAGCATTGTTACTACTCTACGTACGATGAGATTTTTCAAACGTGGACGACCTCATCCCCCCGCGACCGCGAGACGTCTTCTACCGTTAGCGGCGTGTACCTCGTGAGTGGTGAGCTCGTCGTCCCTCGCGACGCGCCCGACGGCCTGATTCGTGCCGCCGGCGGCGTCGTCCATCGCTACGACTCTCAAGGGCGGATCGAGATTGCGTGTATCTACCGCGAGGCGCGCGGTGACTGGACGTTTCCCAAGGGAAAGCTCGATCCGGGCGAAACCTTTGAGGAGGCCGCGTTGCGCGAAGTCTTCGAAGAGACGGGTATGCGCTGTGAGATCGTGCGCTTTGTTGGGGCGACGAACTACACGCACCGCAAGGGACGTCCCAAGATCGTGGCGTACTACCTCATGACCGTTCGCGAGGGCGAATTCGCGCCTAACGACGAAGTGGATGCGTTGGTGTGGGTCCCCGTCGCGAAAGTCCGGAGCAACCTCACGTGGGAGCGCGATCAAGAGCTTTTCGACATCGTGACGCAGCTTCCGGAGCTGCGCGCTCGCGCGTCGTAAGGACCGCGCGCGTCGGGCGCGCGTACGGTCTAGGGTGCGCCCGAGAGCCCGTTCGGGAGGCGACGCGAATATCCAATAGAATGGGGTCTCTGGAGAGGTGGGTGAGTTCGGTTTAAACCACATTCCTGCTAAGAATGCGGCCTGCGAAAGTGGGCCCGAGGGTTCAAATCCCTCCCTCTCCGCCACCAACACCGAGCGCGCAGCGCTCGGTGTTGCCACGTAGAGGAGTCACGGGTGCGGTACTGGATTGAGACCTTGGGTTGCCCCAAGAATCACGTCGACTCAGAAAAGCTCGCGGGGCTCCTCGTCGCTCAGGGCTACGCGCCGGCCACCCGAGCTGAGGACGCGGAACTCGTCGTCGCGAACACCTGCGCCTTCATCGAGGCCGCTCGCGAAGAGTCCATCGAAACCGTGTTGGACCTTGCGGATCGAAAGTTGCGCGACGCGCGACTCGTGGTGACGGGCTGTATGGCCGAACGCTACGGCGACGAATTGGCCGAGGCGTTGCCCGAGGTCGACCTCGTCGCGGGCTTCAACCAAAGTCTTTTCGCGCCGGTGACGAAGGTGACGCTGCGTACGAAGGCCCCCGCCTTCGATCTCTTAAATCTCCCTCGCCCGAAGTCCAGCGCGCCGTGGGCGTACGTGAAAATCGCGGAAGGGTGTGATCGCCGTTGTGGCTTTTGTGCCATTCCCACTTTTCGCGGTGATCAGCGATCGCGTTCGACCGACGAAATCGTGGGTGAAGCGCGCGCCCTGGTCGAGGGTGGCGTGCGCGAGATCGTCCTCATTGCCCAAGACCTCGCCAGTTGGGGGCACGACCGCCGGCGCGCCGGACGCGGCGAGGCGCTCGAAGTGCTTGACGCGGGTGGCACCCAGCCGCTCATCGAACTGACGAGAGCCCTCACGCGCGAGGTCGATCGGGTGCGACTCTTGTACCTCTACCCCTCCGGGCTCACGCAAGGACTTATCGACGCGATACTCGAAACGCAAGTTCCCTATTTCGACCTTTCTCTCCAGCACGCCTCGCGGCCGCTGCTGCGCGCCATGCGTCGCTGGGGTGACGCGGACCGATTCCTCGAACGCATCGCGACGATTCGCGACGCGTCACCCGACGCGACCTTTCGCTCGTCGTTCATTCTGGGTTACCCGGGGGAGACCGAGGACGACCAGCGTGAACTGCTGGACTTTCTCGAGGCGGCCCAGCTTGACTGGGCGGGTTTCTTCACGTTTTCCTCCGAGGTCGGCACGCCGGCCCACGACGCGACGGACCAGGTACCCCACGAGCTGGCGCTGGAGCGCCTTCGCGAGGTCACCGAACTGCAAGACGCCATCAGCGCGCGTCGTCGTGACGCGTTGGTCGGTTCTACCCAGACTCTGCTCGTGGACGCGCCCGGCGTCGCGCGCAGCGTTCGTGAGTGTCCCGAGATCGATGGCGTCGTGCTCGTCGACCCGTCACTTAGCGTGGGTTCAATGGTGGAGGGGCGAATCGTGGCGAGTCGGGGTACGGACCTCGAGGCGGTCGTGGCGTGAGCGTCGAGCCAACCTACGGGCCGACCGCGCTGCTGACGCCGGCCAATCTCATGACCGCGTTTCGTCTCGTCGTCGCGCCCTTCTTCATCTACCTGATTATCTTCCATCGCGTTTCCTGGTGGACCTCGCTCGTGGGCCTGCTGGCGGCGGCGTCGGACTACTTCGACGGCATCGTCGCTCGTCGTCACGGCACGACGACCTCGGGCGCCTTTCTCGACCCACTTGCCGACAAGGTCATCGTGCTGGGCGGTCTCTACGCCCTTGTGGTTTCGCGCCCCCACGGCGTCAAGACCTTTATCGTGCCCGCGATCATCATCACGATTCGCGAAGTGTGGATGAGCGTCTATCGATCACGCGCCGCGAAGCGCGGGGTCTCGATTCCCGCGAGCCCCTTGGCGAAGTGGAAGACGTTCGTCCAGGACTGGGCCATCGCCTTTTGCGTGCTGCCCTTCACGGCGCACCACACGTGGATCGCGACGACGACCATTTGGATCGCGGTCGCGATGACGCTCTACACCGGCTGGCGCTACTACGTCGACGGTAGAAAGATCTTCGCTCGTGCGCGTTGAGGTCGTGGCCGTGGGCACCGAGCTGCTCTTGGGCCAGATTCCCGACACCAACTCACAGTGGCTCGGTGAGCAGTTAGCGGCGAACGGGTTGTCGTCGCACTTCCACCAGCACGTTGGTGACAATCTCGAACGTATCGTCCTCGCCTTTCGTACCGCCCTCGCGCGCGCCGACGCGGTCATCGTGTGCGGCGGTCTCGGTCCAACCCAAGACGACATCACCCGCGCGGCCATCGCCGAAGTGATGAACGTGCCGCTCGTCCGTGACGAAACCATCGTCGACGTTATTCGCACGATGTTTAACGCGCGTTCGCGCGCGATGCCCGACAACAATCTCTTGCAGGCCGACGTGCCCCAGGGCGCGCGGGTCATCGCCCAATCTCGAGGTACCGCGCCGGGACTGATCTGTCCCATCGGTCAAAAGGTCCTGTACGCGGTCCCCGGCGTGCCCTACGAGATGACGGAGATGTTCGAGCGGGCCATCTTGCCCGATCTTTTGGCTCGTCAACGCGAGCAGGGTGAGCGTGCCGTCATTAAGAGTCGCGTGCTGCGCACGTGGGGTTCGAGCGAGTCCGCGTTGGCCGAGGCCGTCGCCGATCGCTTTACGGAACTCGAGCAGAGTGGTCGCGTCACCATCGCGTTTCTCGCGTCGGGTATCGAAGGCATCAAGGTGCGTCTCACCGCGCGCGGCGACGACGACGCGATGGCCCGCGCACTACTGGGCGAAGAGGAGGCCCTTATTCGCGGACTGATCGGCGAGCGCCTCGGTGACGTGATTTTCGGGGTAGACGACGAGACCATGGAAGACGCGATCGCACGACGCCTGCGCGATCGCGACCTCACGCTCGCGGTCGCCGAATCGTTGACCGGTGGACTCATCGCGAGTCGACTCGTCAACGTGCCTGGCGCCTCGACGTGGTTCCGCGGCGGCGTCGTGAGCTACGCCAGCGAGGTGAAGTACGAAGTACTCGACGTTCCCGTGGGGCCCGTGGTCTCGCCCGAGGCCGCGCAAGCCATGGCGACCGGGGTGCGGACGCTCTTGCGCGCCGACGTGGGACTCGCGGTCACCGGCGTGGCGGGACCCGACCCCCAAGACGGTCACGACCCGGGCACCGTGTTCGTCGGACTCGATCTCGAGGGCGCGGTCAGCCACGTGCGATTGCGTTTGCCGGGAGATCGGCCACGCGTGCGGGCCTACAGCGCGATCAGTGCGCTCGACGCCTTGCGTCGGGCAATCGATCAACGAGACGCGCCGCGCTGACCTCTAAGGTCCTCGGTGGGGAGGAGCCGACATGAGTGAGTTAGAAGTCAACGTCGACCCAAGGGCCTTTGGTGTTGATCCACTACGCCTCGAGCGTGTCACCTCCTTCTTCGACGGTTACGTCGAACGGCGTGAATTACCGGGTTGGCTCGCGACGGTCGCGCGCGGTGGCGAGTTGGTCTGGAAGGGCTCAGGTGGTTGGCGCGACCGCGAGCAGAGTCTTCCCGTCACCGACGACACCATTTGGCGAATCTTCTCCATGACCAAACCGATTACCTCGGTGGCGGCCATGATCCTTTACGAGGAGGGTCACTTCGATCTCAACGACGCCGTGTCGAAGTGGATCCCGTCGTTCAAGACGGCGAGAGTCTTCCGTGGCGGCACGTCCCAAAACCCGGTGACCGAGGGCCTCACCGAACCGCTACGCGTGCACCACCTCTTGACCCACACCAGTGGGCTGACCTACGGGTTTCAGTACGTGCACCCCGTTGACGCGATCTACCGCGCCAAGGGATACGACTTCGGCTACGCCAAAGGGGCGGACCTCGCTCAAGCGGTGGAGGACTGGGCGTCGGCACCCCTGCTGTTTCAACCGGGCAGCCACTGGAACTACTCAGTCAGCGTGGACGTGCTCGGTCGTTTGATTGAGATTTGGAGTGGCCAACGTCTCGACGTCTTTATCAAAGAGCGCGTGAGTGACCCCTTAGGTATGTCCGACACGCGCTGGTGGTGCACGCCCGAGGACGAGGAACGATTGGCGATGCTCTACGCGCTCGGACCCGAGGGGATTTACCCCTTGAGCGAACTCGCGAGTGCCGCCCGGCGCGAGCGCCGCCTCTTCGACGGGGGCGGTGGACTGCTCTCGACGGCGCGTGACTATCACCGCTTCACCTCGATGCTGCTGGGTGGGGGTGCGCTCGACGGCGTTCGACTCCTCAGTCCACGTACTTTGGACCTGATGACGCGTAATCATCTCCCCGGCAACACGGACCTCGAACACTTCGCGGTCGGCGCCTTCGCCGAGACGGACATGGCCGGCGTCGGATTTGGCCTGGGCTTTTCCGTCGTGATTGATCAAGCGGCCAACAAGAGCCTCTTTTCGGAGGGGACCTTCGCCTGGGGTGGCGCGGCGTCGACGGCCTTTTGGGTCGATCCCGCTGAAGATCTCACGGTGTGCTTCTACACGCAGCTCCTGCCGAGCAGCACGTTCCCGTTGCGACGCCAACTCCAGCGCCTGGTGTACCAAGCGCTCGTGGACTAAAAGAATTCTCCGAAAATCCTTCAAGCGAACACTTGTTCGTAGTACGGTGAGTTTCGGGTGGAGGCCCGTGTGACAGCCGTTCCCTAGGGTGCGCGCCGTGACGAAAAAGAAGGAGACCACAATGGCAACCGACGACCGCGCGAAGGCTCTCGAAGCCGCCCTCGGCCAGATCGAAAAGCAGTTCGGCAAAGGCTCAATCATGCGCATGGGTGAAAACCTGCACATGAATATTGAGTCGATCCCGACCGGCGCGCTCGCCCTCGACCTCGCCTTGGGGATTGGCGGACTGCCGCGCGGGCGCGTGGTCGAAATCTACGGTCCCGAGTCGTCGGGTAAATCGACGCTCGCGATGCACGTCGTCGCGGAGGCGCAGCGCAACGGTGGGGTGTGCGCCTACATCGACGCGGAGCACGCGATGGACCCGGTCTACGCGCGCGCCATTGGCGTCAACGTCGACGACCTGCTGATCTCTCAGCCCGACACCGGGGAGCAAGCCCTCGAAATCGCCGACATGCTGATTCGCTCCGGCGCGTTGGACGTTCTCATCATCGACTCCGTCGCGGCGCTGACGCCACGGGCCGAAATCGAAGGTGACATGGGCGACAGCCACGTCGGCCTTCAGGCGCGTCTGATGAGCCAGGCGTTGCGCAAGATCACCGGTGGCCTCTCAAAGTCCAACACCGTGGCCGTCTTCATCAATCAGCTGCGCGAAAAGATTGGCGTGATCTACGGTTCGCCCGAAGTGACCCCCGGTGGACGCGCGCTTAAGTTCTACTCATCAGTGCGCCTCGACATTCGCCGCATCGAGTCGATCAAAGACGGCACCGACGTCGTGGGAAACCGCACGCGCGTCAAGGTCGTCAAAAACAAGTGCGCCGCGCCCTTCAAACAGGCCGAGTTCGACATCATGTACGGCCTCGGAATTAGCCGCGAAGGTTCAGTGCTCGACGTCGCGGTAGAGCTCGGTCTCGTGAAGAAGGCCGGCGCCTGGTTCACCTACGAGGGTGAACAGATGGGTCAAGGTCGAGAGAACGTGAAGACGTTCCTTCGCGAGAATCCTCAGACCATGGCCGAGATTGACGGCCGCGTACGCGCGCACTTGGCGAACGAGATCGCGCCGGACGTGGTGGGTGGCGTCGACGGTCTTGACGTCGACGCGCCAATCAGCCTCGACTAGCTCACGTCTCTTTCAACGACGGGTGGTGGCGTTCGCGCGACGCGAGCGTTAGCACCCGTCGTTGTAGCGTGGCGCCGGTGACGTGGCGATCAATCTTCCGGCGGGAACTCGGCAAACTCGTTCGTCGCGCGCGGCGCTACGTCAATGAGGTCGCCACCGTGGGCCCTTTGGACGACTACGCCAAGGAGTTCTTTTACTTCGGATCGGGCGCCGCGTTACTCGCCCCCCAAGGCGTGATCTACAACGAGCGCTATCTCTCGATCGGCGACGGCACCCTCATTGGTCCCAACGTCTGCCTCAGCGCGGGTATCTCGCCCACCCAAGAGATGCTGAGCGCCCCGGTCGTCACGATTGGACGACGCTGCGTGATTGGACGAGGGTCGCACTTCGTGGGGCACTGGTCGATTGAGCTGGGCGACGAGATTCAAACGGGACCGTACGTCTACGTGACGGACCAGAACCACACCTACGACGATCCCGACGCGGCAATCGGTTGGCAGCCGCCTCGCGAGGCGGCGGTCAAGATTGGCGCTGGTTCGTGGCTGGGCGCCAACGTGGTGATTTTGCCCGGTACGCAACTCGGGCGCAACACGGTCGTCGCGGCGGGCGCGGTGGTGCGGGGCCACTTCCCCGATCACGTCGTGCTCGGCGGGGTGCCCGCGCGCGTCTTGCGTCACTACGTCCACGGTGAGGGGTGGAAAGACGGAGCGCCCGCGTGAGCGGGTCGCGATTCGGGCTCGACCTCTCACCACTGCGCGCGTCGCCGGCCTATCGCCGTCTCTACGTCGCGGGATTCTTCTCGGCCCTGGGCGGGCAGGCCACCTACGTCACCGTGGCCTACCAGCTCAAAGTGTTGACCGGTTCGACGCTGGCGGTGGGCGTACTCGGTCTCGTCGACGTGGCGCCGTTGTTGATTTTTGGACTCTACGGCGGGGTGCTCGCGGACCGCTTCGATCGTCGAAAGCTCATCGTGGCGATGGAGTTAGTACTACTCCTGACGACGGCCACGTTGGCGCTCAATAGCGCGCGAGCGCACCCGGCGAGTTGGCTGCTCTACGTGAACGACATGTTCATCGTGGCGGCGGGCAGTTTGCAAACGCCAAGTTTGACCGCACTCAATCAACGATTCGTCGCGCACGACCTCCAGCGCGCGGCGTCGGCGCTCGCGAACGTGCGGATGACGACGGCGTCGATTATCGGGCCCGCGCTCGGGGGCTTGGCGGTGGTCGCGTTTGGTCCCGGGTGGGTCTTCGTCGCGACGACGCTCGCCTACGTCTTCTCGCTTTCCTTGCTCTTCTCACTCGCGCCGGTCGCGCGTGAAGAGCGCGCGACGCGTTCGCAACTCCACTCGCTTCTGGAGGGGCTGCGCTACGCGAAGTCGCGTTCGGACGTGGTGGGCACCTACGTCGTTGACCTGATCGCGATGACGCTCGCCTATCCGGTGTTAATGATGCCCTTCGTCGCGGCGCGCTTCCACGAGGCCTACGCTCTTTCGCTGCTCTACTGCGGACTGCCACTCGGCGCACTCTTGGCCTCGTTGACGTCGGCGTGGACGCGTCGGGTGCGACGTTACGGTCGCGTCATCGTGTTCGCGGCGACGGGGTGGGGGATCGGCATCGCGATCTTCGGGTACTCGACGTCGTTGGTCGTGGTGATGCTCGGACTGGTCGTCGCGGGCGGGGCCGACGCGGTGAGTGGCATCTTTCGCCAGTCAATGTGGAACGAATCCATCACGACTGACGTCCGGGGTCGGATGGGTGGAATTGAGATGATCTCCTACGCGCTCGGGCCAACCGTGGGCCAGTTTCGCGCCGGCGCTATGGCGGCGTGGACGACGATTCGCTTCTCGCTGACCGTGGGCGGGCTGGCCTGCTCGGGTTCCATCGTCGCGCTGGCGGCGGCCTTGCCCTCGCTCTGGCGATTCGACGCGTCGAGTGACCCGCACGTGGCCGAGGTACGCGCGCGCCGGGCGCACGAGTCCTAGGTCGAGCGCGCTCTACGCTCTTGGCCATGAGTACCGCCTATCTCGTGACCGTCAGTGGCCCCGACCGCATTGGGGTGGGCGCCGAACTCTTTAGTGCGCTGCACGCCCTTGAACACGCGGACGTTCGCGTGAACGACGTCGCCCAGATCACGATCCGGGGCTCGCTCGTGCTCTGCGCCGAAGTCTCCGCGGAACGTCCGTTGAGTCTCGACGACGTGTACCAGGCGCTACGCGCTCGCGCGATTGAGGGCGAGGGGATCAGCGTGAAGGTGGAGTCGGTCACGGCGGGCGAGGTCGTCGACGGGCGTCGCTTGCTCGTCACGCTGCTCGCCCCGTCGATTAGCGCGCACCAGCTCGAGAGCGTCTTTCAGGGCATCGCCGCCAGTGAATCGACGTGTGAGCGAATCGTGCACTTGGCGGCCTACCCCGTGGACTGTTACGAACTCATCGTTCGCGGACCCGACCACGCGAAACTGCGCGAGTTGTTAACGGTGGCCGCGAAGCTCAACGGTTTCGATCTCGCGGTGCAACGCGCGGGACTGCACCGTCGCGCGAAGCACCTCGTGGTCATGGACGCGGACTCGACGTTGCTGCAAGACGAAGTCATCGACCTTCTGGCCGACGAGTGTGGGTGCGCCGAGGAAGTTTCCGCGATTACCGAAGCGGCGATGAACGGTGAGATTGATTTCGCCGAATCGCTTCGTCGACGCGTGTCGTTGCTGGCGGGACTTCCCGAGAGCGTGCTCGACGACGTGCGCGCGAAGCTACGCCTCACTCCAGGCGCGCGCACGCTGCTGCGCACCCTCGACCGACTGGGCTACGTGGCGGCGGTGGTTTCGGGAGGATTCGTCGAAGTGCTCGAACCACTACTGCGTGAATTGCAGGTGGGCTACCTTGAGGCCAATCGACTCGAGATTAAAGACGGCCTCTTGACCGGACACCTCGCGTCGCCGGTCGTCGACCGCGCGGCCAAGGCGCGCGCGCTCGAGCGCTTCGCGGCCGAGGTGGGCGTACCCCTCGAACAGACCGTGGCCGTGGGTGACGGGGCGAACGACATTGACATGCTTTCGGTCGCGGGACTCGGCATCGCCTTCAACGCCAAGCCCGTCGTCCAAGAGCACGCCGACGCGGCGCTGTCGGTGCCGTACCTCGACGCCGTCTTGTACTTTTTGGGAATTTCGCGCGAGGAAATTGACACGCCGTAAGTGATTCACCCCTCGGCTTTACCAAGTAGTAAGGTCGGCCGATAAGCACGGAGGGGGAGCGGTGAAGGTAGTCATCGACGCGGATCTTTGCCAGGGCCAGGGGCGTTGTTTTTCGATCGCGCCCAACGTCTTTGGTTTCGACGATCTCGGCAACGGCGTAGTCCTGGGCGACGGCACGTTGACCAGCGAAACACTCAAGCTCGCGCAACTCGCGATGGCCAACTGCCCCGAGCACGCCATCTTCATTGAGGACGACGAATGAGCGACAAGCCACCGGTTCTCGACTTCGCGACTGACTGGGATCACACCGATCCCCAGTGGGTTAACAATCCCTACCCCATCTGGGAAGACCTTCGCAGTCGTTGCCCCGTCGCGCACACGGAGCGCTACGGCGGCGGCTGGTTCCCCGCGACGCACGCGGGCGTGACCGCGATCGCGAAGGACACCGACCACTTTACGAGTCGCAGCGTCGTGGTCGGCAACGGTCGTCCGGGCGAAGAAGACCTCCCCGCACCCATCGGCCTCGCGCCGCCGATTACGTCCGACCCGCCCTTTCACGCCATCGCGCGTCGGTTGATTCTGCCGGCGTTCGCGCCGGGCGCAGTGAACGCGCTCGAACCGCAAATCCGCGCGCTCTGCGTCGAACTGCTCGATCGCTTCGGCGAGGCCGACGTGATCAACGCGGGGCTGGGCTACGCGAACTACATCCCGCCCTCGGTGATTCGCCAGATGCTCGGCTTTCCCGAAGCGGATACGGAGAAGTTTCTCGAGATCGTGCACGTGGTCTTGGAGAACGTCGACAAGCCCGAAGAGGAGCGCCTCGAGGAGTTTTTACCGATCAACGAGTACTTCCTCGCGCAAATTGAGGACCACGTGGCCAACCCGCGCGACGACCTGACGTCGTACCTGTTGAACGTGGAGCTCGAGGGCGAGAAACTCTCCCACGAACTCATCGGCGGGGTCATGATTTTGATTCTGGTGGCCGGAATCGACACCACCTGGTCGGCCATCGGGGCGTCCCTGTGGCACCTGGCGCAGCACCCGGAGGATTTGGCGCGCCTCGTGAATGAGCCGGACCTCATGCCGGTCGCGATTGAAGAGTTTTTGCGCTTCTACGCGCCCGTCACGATGGCCCGTCTCGTGAAAGAGGACATGGAGTACCTGGGCTGTCCGATGAAGCAAGACGACTGGATTCTGCTCGGCTTTCCGGCCGCGAATCGTGACCCCGTCGTCTTTAAAGACGCGGACAAGTTCATCATCGACCGCGCCGAAAACCGTCACGTCGCCTTCGGCCTCGGCATCCACCGTTGCGCCGGTTCGAACTTGGCTCGCCTCGAGATGCGCGTCGCGATTGAGGAGTTCATTAAGCGCTACCCCCGCTTCGAGTTAGCCGACCCCGCGCAGGTGACCTGGGCCCAGGGGCAGGTCCGGGGTCCGCGGAGCTTGACTCTTCGGGTGCGCTAATCGTCTATGCACAAAGAGCCGGTGACTGACTTCGCCACTGACTGGGATCACACCGATCCGCAGTGGGTCAATAATCCCTACCCGATTTGGGACGATCTTCGTGAGCGCTGCCCCGTCGCGCACACGGAGCGTTACGGCGGCGGCTGGTTTCCCACGACTCACGAGATGATCGCCGAGATCGCGAACGACACCGAGCATTTCACCAGTCGCCAAGTCGTCATCGTCCACAACAAGAATCCGGAACTCATGCCCCCGGCGCCCATCGGGGGCGCCCCACCCATCACCTCCGATCCACCCTTTCACCAAATCGCGCGCCGCCTCATTCTGCCCGCGTTTGCGCCGGGCCCGGTTCGCGCGTTGGAAGATCAGGTACGCGCGTTGTGCGCCAAGCACCTTGACGCGCTCACCGGCGAAACGCGTTTTGACGCGGGGGCGCGCTTCGCGCGCTACATCTCGCCGGGCGTCATCTCACGCATGCTGGGCTTTCCCGAAGCAGACGAGGATCAGTTTCGCGACTTCGTGCACCTCGTGCTTGACCTCATCGATCTACCGACCGAGGAGCGAATCCCACTCTTCGCGCCCATGACGGACTACTTCGACCAACAGATCGCCGATCACGTGGCCCACCCGCGCGACGACTTCACCAGTTATCTCCTCAACGTGGAAATTGACGGTCAAAAACTTTCGCCCGAGCACGTGCGCGGCACGATGGTGCTCACGCTCGTGGCGGGTATCGACACGACGTGGTCGGCTATCGGTTCGGCGATATGGCACTTGGCCCAGCACCCCGAGGATTTGGCGCGTCTCGTCAACGAACCGGACCTCATGCCGGTCGCGGTCGAAGAGTTTCTACGCTTCTACGCGCCCGTTACCATGGCGCGCCTCGTGAAAGAGGACATGGAGTTTCACGGGCACGACTTCAAGGCGAACGATTGGGTCTTGTTGGGTTTTCCCGCGGCCAATCGTGACCCGGCGGTCTTTAAGGACGCGGACCAGTTCATTATCGACCGCGCGATCAACCGCCACGCCGCCTTCGGCCTCGGCATTCACCGTTGCGCCGGGTCGAACCTCGCGCGCATGGAACTGCGCGTCGCGATTGAAGAGTTCATCGCGCGTTTCCCGCGGTTCACCCTCGACGAGGATGAACCGGTGACCTGGGCCCCTGGTCAGGTGCGCGGACCGCGCGCGATTCCCTTGCGGGTGCTCTAGAGACCGAGGTTCGTGGGACCTTCGGCGAGAAGTCGCGACATCCATGCCTCAATTTCGTCAACCTCACGCGGCAGCGCGCCCGAGAGATTGCGCGCGCCGTCGGCGGTCACCAGGATGTCGTCTTCAATGCGCACGCCAATACCGCGGTACTCCTCGGGCACGGTGAGATCGTTGGGCTGAAAGTACAGGCCCGGCTCGACCGTGAGGACGTAGCCCTCGGCGAGGTCGCCCAAGTACACGTCGTCGCGGGCGTTCGCGCAGTCGTGCACGTCAATGCCCAACATGTGGCTCGTGCCGTGCAGCGTGTAGCGATGTTGAAGACGGCGATCTTTGCGCACCGCGATCTCGGGATCTTCTTTCAAAATGCCCCACTCGTGCAAGCCACGCGCGATGACCAACATGGCCGCTTCGTGCGCGGCCATGAAGGGAGCACCGGGTCGCACCGCGGCAATGCCCGCGTTTTGCGCGTCGAGCACCAGTTGGTACATCTTGCGCTGAATCGGTGAGAACGTGCCGCTTACCGGGATAGTGCGCGTGACGTCGGCGGTGTAGAGGTGGTGACACTCGACCCCCGCGTCGAGGAGTAGAAGATCGTCGGCTCGCACCGGACCGTCGTTGCGGGTCCAGTGCAAGGTGGTGGCGTGCGAGCCACTCGCGGCGATCGTGTCGTAGCCCACGTCGTTACCTTCGACGCGCGCGCGCAGGTGAAAAACGCCTTCGATAACGCGCTCACCACGCGCGACGGCGACGGGGAGCGCGCGCACGACGTCCTCGAAGCCCTTGATGGTGTAGTCCACGGCTAACTGAAGTTGAGCAATCTCGAAATCGTCCTTGACGAGACGAAGTTGACTGAGGGCGACGGCGAGGGCGTGATCTTCCTCGTTCACCTTGACGAGGCCGTCCACGCGGGCGTCGACGCCACGCATCGTGCGCACGTCCGAGGGGGCTAGTTCGGCGAGGTCGGCCTCGAGGTCCTCGAGCGCCGCGGTCGCGATCTGGTAGTAGCTGGCTGCTTCGGTGACGCCACGTCGCGCCCCGACCCACAGCTCGCCGTAGCGCGCGTCGGTGAAGAACTCGTGGGTCGTGTGATCACGTCGGCGCGGCACGTAGAGCACCGCCGTGGGTTCCTCGGCGCCGGGGCGCAACACGAGCACGGCGTCGGGCTCTTCGCATCCCGTGAGGTAAAAGAAGTCGGAACCGGGTCGAAAGCGGTAGTCCGTGTCGTTCGCGCGAACTTTGGGGTTACCGGTGGGGATGACGAGCGTCGTGTTGGCGAAGAGCTCGCCCAGGCGTTGGCGTCGCTGCGCGCAGAAGGGCGCCATCGGGTGGACCGAAGAGTTGGCCGCGTGCGGCGCCCAGTCGCGCGTCATGTTTTCGAAGATGACGCGCGGGACGGGAGGGCGGTGGGGTCCAATCCAAACCCAGTTTTCCGAGAGGGGATTTTCTGCCGAAACGTCTGGTTCGAGGCTGTCGTGGTTGTCGTTCACGTTCGCAACTTACACCGCGTTCGTGTGCGTATGCTCGGCGAATGGAGATGACGCTTACCCGCGACGCCGACGTCGCGATACTCACGTGGCACGACGGAGAAAATCGGATCAATCTCGATTCGCTGGCGCGGCTCAACGAAGTTCTTGACGAACTCGCCACGATCGAAGGGCCCCTCGCGCTGGTCATGACGGGAACGGGTAAGTTCTTCTCGAACGGACTGGATCTCGCGCGCTTTGGCGCTAACGCGACCGAGTTCGCCGCGACAGTGGACGAGCTCGAACGCACCGTTGGTCGCCTCTTAGTTTTTCCGCGCTACACGGTGGCGGCCATAAACGGACACGCCTTCGCCGGTGGCGCGCTGATGAGTTGCGGCTTTGACACGCGCGTAATGCGCGAGGACCGTGGCTATTGGTGCATGAACGAAGCCGAGATTGGCTTGGCGCTAGACGAAAAGCTCTTCTTGATTATCGAACATCGCCTGCCGCGCGCCACGGCAATCGAGGCGGCGATTACGGCTCGGCGCTACAGCGCTCCCGAGGCCCAGTCGCACGGCATCGTCGAACACGTCGTGGGGGCCGACGAGGTGCTCACGCGCTCGATCGAGATTGCGCAGCGCCACGCGGCGTTGAGTGTCGAGGCACTGAGCAAGCACAAGCACCTCGCGCACGGCGCCACGGCCGCTCGATTGGGGTTTCGCCGCTAGGCGGCGTCGTTGGTGGCGCGCCCGACGAGCCGCCAGGTCGACGGCAGCACGACGCCGGCCACGCCCGCTTTGATCAGTTCACCCCAAACAAAGGGGGTAAAGCCGTCGGCGATTGCCGTCGCCGTCGACAGGTGTAGGGCGTGCTGGAGCCACGCGACGCCCACGACGAAGATGAGCGCGTCGCCGAGGGCCATCGACACCAGCGCGCGCGTCACCGTTCGGTCAGCCCCTCGGGCGGCGAACCACCCGAGCGCCGGGCCGGCGATCACGAAGCCCACGAGGTACCCGAACGTGGCTTGGGGGTAGCCACTGGCGTGTCCGGCGAACCACGGGACGCCCGCGACGCCGGCGAGGACGTACAGCGAGAGCGCGAGACCGGCCCGACGCCAACCGAGCGCCGATCCCGCCAACATGACGCCCAGGGTTTGACCGGTAATGGGTACGGGCGTGAAGCCGAGGTGAATCGAGACTTGCGCGAGCAGTCCGACCAGCACGGCCGCGCCGACGACGAGGGCGCTCTCGACCAACCACGTGCCGGGCACGAGATCGGCGAGGACGCGACGTTGGGTGGGCAGGGCAATCGTGGACATCAGGCTCCTTAGATTCGACTCGACACTTTACGCGAAGCGTCCTAGATCCAGCCCTGGTCCCGGGCGATCTGCTCGACGTCGCCGATGCGAAGGCCGTTGCGGTGTTGCAACGTGCGAATCAGTCCGCCGGCTTCGTAGAGCGATTCGTGCGTGCCGGTGTCGAGCCAGGTCGTCGCGCGTGAAAGCACCTCCACGCGAAGCTCACCGCGCTCGAGGTAGGCGTTATTGAGCGCGGTGATCTCGAGTTCGCCGCGCGCGCTCGGCGTGAGGGCGCGCGCGAAACGCGACGCGCGTTCGTCGTAAAAGTAGATACCAGGAACCGCAAAAGAACTCTTGGGATGCGCGGGCTTTTCTTCGATGGAGCGTACGCGCCCGTCTTCGTCAAAGTCCACCACGCCGTAGGCCGAGGGGTCGCTGACTTGGTAGGCGAAAATCAGCGCGCCGTCGACGTCGACGTTTTGGCGTAAGTGAGTCCCGAGCCCGGGGCCGTAGAAGAGGTTGTCGCCGAGGATCAACGCGCACTTGTCACCGTCGAGGAACGTCTCACCTAACAGGAGCGCCTCGGCGAGTCCGTTGGGCTGGTCTTGGACGACGTAGTGAAGTTCCAGACCGAGTTGCGATCCGTCGCCGAGGAGTCGTTGAAAGGCGGCCTGGTCGTGGGGCGTTGTGATGAGCAAGATTTCCCGTAGGCCACAGAGCATCAAGGTGCTCAGCGGGTAGTACACCATCGGCTTGTCGTAGACCGGCAGTAACTGTTTGGACACGGCACGGGTAATGGGGTGAAGGCGCGTGCCACTGCCGCCCGCCAAAATGATTCCCTTCACTCCATTAGTATAAGAGCCTGAAATCCCCCTTCTTTTGGCGAGGTTAGCTATGCGCGTAGTGATTACTGGGGCGGCGGGATTTATCGGTTCGCGCTTCGCCGAACTGCTGTTAAACGACGCGGAGCGCCTCGGTTACGACGAACTCGTCGTCCTCGACGCACTGACGTATTCGGGTCGCCGGGAGAACCTCGAGACGTTTCTGGCGGACTCGCGCACTCGTTTCGTGCAGGGTTCGATTACTGACGCGACGATTACCGACGAGGTACTCGCCGGCGCGCACGCCGTGGTGCATCTGGCCGCCGAGAGCCACGTCGATCGTTCGATCACGGGCGCGCGTACGTTCTTCGAAACGAACGTGCTGGGTACGCAACAGTTACTCGAGAGCGCGCGGCGCGGTGGGGTCGAGCGTTTCGTGCACGTCTCCACCGACGAGGTCTACGGCTCGATCGACGAAGGGGCGTGGCGCGAAGATCACCTGCTCGAGCCGAACTCGCCCTACTCGGCGTCTAAGGCGGGATCGGACCTCGCGGCGCTGGCCTACGCCAGCACGTACGGACTTCACGTGTCGGTGACGCGCTGCTCGAACAATTACGGCCCACGCCAATTCCCCGAGAAGGTCATCCCCCTTTTCGTGACGAACCTCTTTGACGGCGCCAAAGTGCCGCTCTACGGTGACGGCGAGAACGTGCGCGACTGGCTCCACGTCGACGACCACGCCCGGGGTCTGCTGGCGGTGCTCGAAGGGGGCCGATCGGGCGAGATCTACAACATTGGCGGCGGTACCGAACTGACGAATCGGGCGTTGACCAAAATGCTGCTCGAACTCTGCGGCGCGGACGAGTCGAGCATTGAGCCGGTGGAGGACCGCCTCGGTCACGACCGTCGCTACAGCGTGGACTGGGGCAAGATTCGTGACGAGCTCGGGTATCGCCCTCGCGTTGACTTCGAAGAGGGGTTGGCCGCGACCGTGGCTTGGTACCGCGACCACGAGTCGTGGTGGCGTCCGCTCAAGGGTCGCGCGTGACGCGTCGTTCGCTCAACGTGACGGGCGCGTACGTCCTGGACTCACCACTGTGGCGTGACGATCGCGGCTATTTTCGCGAGTGGTTTCAGCGCGACGTCCTAAGTGACGACGGCCCCGAACTCACCGCTCGTCAAGCCAATCTCTCGCTCTCTAAGCGCGGCGTCGTACGCGGTCTGCACTACTCACTCGCCCCCGAAGGCCAAGCCAAGTTAGTGACGTGTGCCTGGGGAGAGTTGGTGGACGTGCTGGTTGACGTGCGCGTGGGGTCACCCACCTTCGGCGTCGTTGAGTACGTCACTCTGAGCGCCGAGGGGACGTCGTCGGTCTACGTCCCGGCCGGCGTCGCGCACGGGTTTTGCGTGACGAGTGAGGTTGGCGTGTTGACGTACCTCTTGTCCTCGCCCTACAACGGACCGATGGAGCTCGAAATCACTCCCTTTGATCCGGCCCTCGCCATTGCGTGGCCGCTCGAGGGCGACCCCATCTTGAGCGACAAGGACGCGAAGGCGCCGACGCTCGAGGAGCGCCGCGCCGCGAACCAACTGCCAGACTTCGTTCTCTAGAAGGTCGGCACGCGTCCTTGGTAGCGTGAGCAAGGTGAGTTCGACCACGTCGTCTTCGGTCGCGCGCGGTGGCGCGTACGTCACCCTCGCGCCACGTAACGAAGTGCTGGAGGTCGAGTCCGAAGCGCAACTGCGCACGTTGCTGTCCAGCCTTTCGGGAGTCGACGCGGTTGGCCTCGAGGCGCGGGTCGCGAAGTTGTCCACGCGTTCGCTCAAGCAATCGACGAAACTGACCGCACTGGACCTCGCTATCTCAATGGTCGATCTCACGACGCTAGAAGGTGCGGACACGCCCGGCAGGGTCCGCTCGCTCTGCCACAAGGCTCGCCGTCCCGATCCCCACGACGCCGCCGTACCTAACGTGGCGGCCGTCTGCGTCTACCCTGACTTAGTGAGCGTCGCTCGCGACGCGCTGGCGGGATCGCGGGTGGCGGTTGCCTCGGTCGCGACCGCCTTCCCGTCGGGGCGCGCCTCGCTCGCGGTCAAACTCGCCGACGTCCGTGAGGCGCTGGCCGCGGGAGCCGACGAGATCGACATGGTGATCGACCGCGGGGCTTTTTTGGCCGGACGGCTCGGACGAGTCTTCGAAGAGATCGTCGCCGTGAAGGCGGAGTGTGGTGCGGCGAGGCTCAAGGTGATTCTTGAGACGGGTGAGCTCGTCACGTACGACAACGTGCGTCGCGCTAGTTGGCTGGCCATGCTCGCCGGCGCCGATTTCATTAAGACCTCGACGGGCAAAGTTGGCGTGAACGCGACGCTGCCCTTCGCGCTCGTGATGCTCGAGGCCGTGCGCGACTTCGCGGAGGTCGCGGGTCGCCCGGTTGGGGTCAAGGTCGCGGGAGGCGTACGTAACGCGAAAGACGCGCTGCGCTATCTGGTCGTGGTCAACGAAACGGTGGGCGCGCGATGGCTCAGCGCGGACTACTTCCGCGTGGGGGCGTCGTCGCTGCTGAATGATCTCTTGATGCAACGCTACAAACAACGCCGTGGCGTCTACCCGCGGTCCGACGAGTTCAGTGGAGACTGACGTGAGCGACGATCAACTGCAGTCACGTCTCGGCGCACTGATTTACGACGCGGCTCCCGAGTCGACGGCGTCGGTGCAGTTGCGATCACACTACGGGCTCTACGTCGACGGCGTTTTTCGTGACGGCGCGGAGAACCAACACTTCGTGACGATCAACCCCGCAACCGAGGAAACCCTCGCGAGCGTGACCCAAGCGAGCGCGCACGACGTCGACCTCGCCGTTCGCGCCGCGCGCCGTGCCTACGACGACGTCTGGTCGACGATGCCCGGCGCGGAGCGCGCCAAGTATCTCTTTCGCGTGGCTCGACTGATTCAAGAGCGTGCGCGAGAACTGGCGGTCGTCGAAACACTGGACAACGGCAAGCCCATTCGCGAATCACGTGACGTCGATATTCCCCTCGCCGCCGCGCACTTCTTTTACTACGCGGGCTGGGCCGACAAATTGGACTTCGCCGGATTCGGACCGGCGCCAAAGCCCCTCGGGGTGGCCGGCCAGATTATTCCCTGGAACTTCCCGCTCATGATGGCCGCGTGGAAGTTGGCCCCGGCGCTCGCGGCCGGGAACACCTGCGTGTTGAAGCCGGCCGAGACGACGCCACTGACGGCCCTGCTTCTCGCGGAGATCTTCGAGCAGGCGGAGCTCCCCGCTGGCGTCGTGAACATCCTCACCGGTGACGGCTCGGTCGGCGCGGCGATCGTCGATCACCCGGGTATCGACAAGATCGCCTTCACCGGTTCGACCGAGGTCGGTCGCCAGATTCAGCGCCACGTCGCGGGTTCGAGCAAGCACCTCACGCTCGAACTCGGCGGCAAGGGCGCGAATATCGTCTTCGATGACGCCCCACTTGACGAAGTGGTCGAAGGAATCATCGACGGCATCTTCTTCAATCAGGGTCACGTCTGTTGCGCCGGTTCGCGACTGTTGGTCCAAGAGACGATCGAGGACGAACTCCTGCGCCGACTGACGCGCCGCGTGGAACAGCTGCGCGTCGGCGACCCGTTGGACAAGAACACCGACGTCGGGGCTATCAACTCGGCCGCGCAGCTCGCGCGCGTCGAGGAGATCACCGCGTCGGGCGAGCTCGAGGGCGCCACGCGATTTTCGAGTTCGTGCCCCCTGCCCGAGAAGGGCTTTTGGTTCGCGCCGACGATCTTCTCAAACGTTTCGCAGTCCCAGCGCGTGGCGCGCGAAGAGATCTTCGGGCCGGTGCTGTCGGTCTTGAACTTTCGTACGCCGGACGAAGCGGTCGCGAAGGCGAACAACACGACCTACGGGCTGGCGTGCGGGGTGTGGAGCGAGAAGGGGAGCCGGACGATGTGGGTTGCCGAACGACTTCGCGCGGGCGTCGTGTGGGCTAATACGTACAACCGCTTCGATCCTGCCAGCCCCTTCGGCGGCGTTCGTCAATCGGGGTTTGGTCGCGAGGGTGGCCGTCAGGGACTTGAGGCCTACCTTGACGTCTAACCCTCGCCTCGACGTTCGAAAGACGTACAAACTCGTCGTGAACGGCGCCTTCGTGCGGTCCGAGTCCGGCCGTAGTTACGAGATCGTCGACGCGTCGGGAACCTTCGTCGCGAACGTCGCGCGGGCCTCACGAAAGGACGTGCGCGACGCCGTGGTGGCGGCGCGCGCGGCCCAAGCGAAATGGTGGGCCGCCACGGCGTACAACCGCGGACAGGTCCTCTACCGACTCGCGGAGATGGCGGAGTCGCGTCGCGACGAGTTGCGCGACCACGTCGCGTTGGCCGAAGCGTCAGAGGCCGTAGCCGCGGTAGCTCGCGCCATCGACCGCGTGGTCTGGTACGCCGGATGGACCGACAAGATTGCGCAGGTCTACGGCTCGACGAACCCCGTGGCCGGACCGTTCTTTAACTTTTCGCACCCCACGCCGTCGGGCGTGGTCGCGGTCCTGGCGCACCCGACGTCCTTCGAAGGGTTGATCGACCAGGTCATGGCGCCCCTCGCCGCCGGCAACACCGTCGTCGTGGTGGCGAGCGAACGGCATCCGACGCCGGCCGTGCTACTCGGCGAACTCTCGGTGACCGCGGACTTTCCCCCGGGCGTGCTCAACGTGTTAACGGGCTCGCTCGACGAACTCGCGCCCGTCGTGTGCGCACACGAAGATGTTGACGGCGTGGACCTCTCGGGCGTCGACGACGCGCTCCTGGGTGAACTCAGGTCGCTGAGCGCGGAGTCCATCAAGCGTGTCGTTCGCGCGGGCTTCGCCAGCGACGCGGACTCGCTGCGTCGACTGCGGACCTTCATTGAGACGACGACGGTGTGGCACACGGTGGGTCAATAGTGGACAGTCCCTACGCCCTCGCCCAATCGGCGGCGGACGAGCTCCGTGCGCGGGCCGGCGTCGATCGCTACGACGTCGCCATCGTCCTGGGTTCGGGTTGGCGTGAAGGTGTCGGCGTCCTCGGCGACGTGCAGCACGACGTCGCGACGAGCGCGTTGCCCGGCTTTTACGCGCCGACGGTGCCCGGTCACGGCGCCCACGTACTCTCCCTGCACGTGGGCGCGCTGCACGTCGCGCTGTTGACCGGACGCGTCCACCTCTACGAAGGTCGAAGTGCGGCGCAGGTCGTGCACCCGGTGCGAACCTTGATCGCGGCGGGCGCGTCGACCGTCATCTTGACCAACGCGTGCGGTGGCGTCGATCCCTCACTGAACCCCGGCGACACCGTCCTCATTCGTGATCACCTCAACCTGACGGGGACGTCGCCCCTCGAGGGGGAAGCGCCACCGGAGGGCTACGGCTCACGATTCGTCGACTTAAGCGACCTCTACAGCGCGCGGCTACGCGAGCGCATCACGACGAACGTGTCGGACCTGCGCGAGGGCGTGTACCTCGGTCTGCGCGGTCCCCACTACGAGACCCCGGCCGAGATCGTCATGGCGCGCTCGCTCGGCGCCACGTTGGTCGGCATGTCCACCGTCCTCGAGGCCATCGCCGCTCGTCACCTGGGCGCGGAGGTCGTCGGACTCTCCCTGGTGTCGAACCACGCCGCGGGCGTCGTGGCCGGTCCGTTAGATCACCTCGAAGTTCTCGAAGCCGGGCAGCGAGCCGCGCCGTCGCTCGGCGCCTTGCTCGCGGCCGTGCTCGCCCTCTTGTGAGTCGTTGGGACGCCGAGGTCGAGGCCTGGATCGCGGGCGATCCAGATGAGTCGAACCGCGAAGAGTTGCGCGTGCTGCTAGCGCGCCACGACGACGCCGAACTGGCACTTCGATTCGCGCACCCCTTGCGCTTCGGGACCGCCGGCTTGCGTGGTCCCGTGATGGCCGGGCCGGCCGGCATGAATCGCTACAGCGTACGGCGCGCGACTCAAGGAGTGCTCGCTTGGCTGAAGTGGCGCGGTGACGATCTCGGACGCGGCGTCGTCGTGGGCCGCGACGCGCGACACGGATCGCAAGCGTTCGCCGACGAGGTCGTCGCCGTGTTGCTCGGCGCAGGCGCGCGCGTGCTGGAGTTGCCCTCCGCGCTGCCCACACCCTTCGTGCCGTACTGCGTCACGGCGCTCGGCGCTGTCGCGGGGATCATGATCACGGCCAGCCACAACCCACCCCAGGACAATGGCTACAAGCTCTACGCGGCGGACGGCGCGCAAATTCTCGGACCCGACGACGAGGTCGTCGAGCGATTCGCGCGCGCCGCGCCCTTACAGCCGCCACTCGGGTCGCGCGCGAGTGACCGGCACGAATGGATTGAGGACGACGTTCTCGAGCGCTACCGCGCGCACCTCATGGAGCGCTTCGCGCCACGGGGAGGAAGCGACCTCGTGATCTGCTACACCCCGCTGCACGGCGTCGGTGGTGCGTCTGCTCGTGACCTGCTCGAACGCGCCGGGTACCGTCACGTGCACGTAGTCGACGCGCAGTTCGCGCCCGACCCCGATTTTCCGACGTTGCCGTTCCCAAATCCCGAAGAGCCGGGCGCACTCGATTTAGCGATTCGTCGTGCGCGCGAGACGAAGGCTGACCTCGTCCTCGCGAATGACCCCGACGCTGATCGCCTCGGCGCGGCGGTGCCGGACCGAGGGGAGTGGCGGGTCCTGCGCGGAGACGAAATCGGTTGGCTCTTAGCTTCGGCGCTCTTCGACGCCGGCGTCGCGCCCGGGGACGTCGTCGCGACGACAATTGTCTCCTCCACACTCTTGGAGGCGATGGCTCGTGACGCCGACGTTTCTTTCGCGTTGACGTTGACGGGATTTAAGTGGATCGCGCGCGCGGCGGGCGAGCGTCGTCTGGCCTTTGGTTACGAGGAGGCTTTGGGTTTCGCGGTCGACGACGCCGTCTCGGACAAGGACGGGCTTTCGGCCGCTCTCGCACTCGCGCGTCTCACGCACGATCTTCGCGCGCGGGGTCAAACGTTGGTGGACCGACTCGACGAACTCGAGGAGCGCTACGGCGTGCACGCCACGACGCAGGTCTCGCTGCGCTTGGCCGACGAAGGCACTGCCAGTCGCGTGGTGGCCGCGTTGCGCGCGCACGCGCCTACGACGCTGGGTGGTCTCGCCGTGCGTGAGGTCGTCGACCTTCGTGACGGTTGGCGCGCCCTGGCCCCGACGGACGGCCTGCTCTTTAATCTCGGTGATGACGGTCGCGTCGTCGTGCGGCCCTCAGGCACCGAGCCCAAGGTGAAGTTCTACGTGGAAGTGACCGGAGTGACTGGCGCGACGTTGGACGAGCGCCGCGAGGCAGCCGCGCGCCGCCTACGCGCGATCAGTGACGACGTGCGTGCGCTCGCGTCGCGCGTCGCGTAGTCGCGCGTAGCCGGGTTTGATCACCGTGTTGATGAGGCGTAGCCGTTCGTCGAAGGGGTAGAAGGAACTCTTCGCCGCGTTGAGCGTCAGCC
Source organism: Acidobacteriota bacterium (assembly GCA_028873575.1). Classification (GTDB taxonomy): domain Bacteria; phylum Actinomycetota; class Acidimicrobiia; order Acidimicrobiales; family RAAP-2; genus RAAP-2. Next base: position 31,390 of record JAGWHY010000011.1, read on the forward strand.
ACTCGACGTCGTCGAGATCCCAGCCAAAGGCGCGCGCGCACGTTTCGAATTCCGAGCTGAGCGTGACCCCACTCATCAGGCGATTATCCGTGTTGAGCGTGACGCGAAAACGAAGTTGTCGCAAGAGTTCGATGGGGTGTTCCAGGATTGACTTCGCCGCGCCGGTGTGCACGTTGGAGGTGGGGCAGACCTCGAGGGGAATACGTCGATCGCGCACGAAACTCGCGAGGAGCCCGAGTGTGTACTCCCCGTCGGTCTCGGTGATGTCGTCGACGATGCGGACCCCGTGGCCCAAGCGCTCCGCGTTACAGAATTGGACCGCCTCCCAAATTGACGGAAGGCCGAAGGCTTCGCCGGCGTGGATCGTCATGTGAAAATCCTCGCGTTGGACGAGTTGGAAGGCGCGCAGGTGTTCGGTGGGTGGGAAACCGTCTTCGGGTCCCGCGATGTCGAAGCCGCACACACCCTGGTCGCGAAAGTCAACGGCCAGTCGCGCGATGGTTTCGCTGTGGGCCGCTTGACGCATCGCGGAGAGAATGGCGCGCACGACGATGACGTGACCCTCCTCGCGCGCGGCGCGCGTGCCCGAGACAAAGCCCTCGAGCACCGCGCGCACCACGTCGGGGAGAGAGAGTCCCTCATTGAGGTGCTGCTCGGGCGCGAAGCGCACCTCGGCGTACACGACGCCGTCGCGCGCGAGGTCGAGTGCGCTCTCGTGCGCCACGCGCGCGAGCTGCTCGCGAGTCTGCATCACGGCGACGGTGTGCGCGAAGCCTTCGAGGTAGCGAACCAGATCCCCACCTTCGTCGTCGGCGATGAACCACCTCGCGAGTTCGTCGGCGTCCGTGGTGGGCAGGCCGGAGTAGCCAATCTCGGCCGCTAACTCAATCATCGTTTGTGGTCGCAGCCCGCCGTCCAGGTGCTCGTGCAACAGAACCTTAGGGGCGGCGAGGATTTCGTCTCGTGAAAGCGTCGTTGCCGTCATCGACCCAGGCTAGCGACGACTAGCTCGTGGCGTCGACGCGTTCGAAGAGCAGGGGAGTCTCGACGACGGGTTCGTCGCCAATCATCAGCGCGCCAACAATCTCGTCGTGACCGGCGCGCAGTCGCGCCTCGTCGTCGGCGTGCAGGACGAAGAGCGGTTGGCCCGTCTCCACGTGATCACCTCGTCGAACGAGTACTTCGACGCCCGCGCCGGCGCTCACGGGGTCCTCCTTGCGAGCCCGTCCTGCGCCCTGGCGCCACGCGGCGACGCCGACGCGGTAGGCGTCGATGGATTGCACGACGCCGGCGCGCGGCGCGACGATCGTCTCGCGATGGGCGCTACGAGCAAGCGGCGCGTCAGGGTCACCTCCCTGGGCACTGATCATCGCGCGATAGACGTCGTACGCCGATCCGTCGTCGAGCCGCGCGGCGGGATTATCGTCGAGCCCAACGAGTTCCAACATGATGGACGCCAGCGCGACGGTGAGGTCGCGCACGTCGCGCGGGCCGCCTCCGCGCAGAACCTCCACCGACTCTTCTACCTCGAGGGCGTTCCCGACGCTGCGCCCGAGTGGCTCGTCCATGTTGGTCAGCTGCGCCACCGTGTGAACGCCGTGCGACGTGCCGAGATCGACCATGGTGCGCGCGAGACGAAGTGAACTCTCTCGGTCCTTGAGGAACGCCCCGCGACCTACTTTGACGTCCAACACCAGCGCGTCGGTTCCCTCGGCGATTTTCTTCGACATGATGGACGAAGCGATTAAGGGTATGGATTCGACGGTGGCGGTCACGTCGCGCAGCGCGTACAGCCGTCGATCGACCGGCGCGAGTCCGGAACCGGCCGCGCAGATCACCGCGCCGACGTTTTCGAGTTGTTGGTAGACCTCGTCATTAGTGAGCGCGGCGCGCCAACCGGGGATTGACTCGAGCTTGTCGAGGGTCCCGCCGGTGTGACCGAGTCCACGCCCCGAGAGCTGGGGCACCGCCGCGCCGCAGGCCGCGACGAGCGGCGCCAGAATCAGCGAAATCTTGTCGCCGACGCCGCCCGTGGAGTGCTTGTCGACGGTGGGCCGCGAAAGACCCCGTAGATTGAGACGTTCGCCCGAGTTGATCATGGCCTTGGTCCAGGTCCCGAGTTCACGCGAACCGAGACCTCGAAAGAAGATGGCCATGAGCATCGCGGACATCTGCTCGTCGGCGACGTCGCCACGGTCGTACGCCTCAAGTAACCACGTAATGGCGGCGTCACTCAATTCCTGGCCGTCTCGCTTCGCGGCAATAAGAAGTGGCGTCGAGTAACTCACGACGTGGCGCGGGTTTTGAGGTCCTCGGGGCCAAAGGCCCCGGGCAGGAGTTCGTCGAGGCGTCGGGGCGTCTCGCCCTCACCGGCGTCTATCAAGAGTTCGGCGCCGCCGTGTTCAAACAACAGCTGACGGCAGCGCCCACAGGGCGTCAGTGGTTCGCCGTCACCGGCCACGACGCTGACCGCGAGCAGTCGCCCACCGTCGACGCGTACGAGGTCACCTACTAAGGCGCATTCGGCGCACAGCGTGAGTCCGTAACTCGCGTTCTCGACGTTCGAGCCCTCGATGATCTCGCCCGAACTGGTCAGCGCACTCGCGCCGACGCGCACCCGCGAGTAGGGGGCGTAGGACCTGGTGGCGGCGTCGCGGGCGCGAGCGCGCAGGAGGTGCCAGTCCACGTTGACGAGGGGCATCACGACCTCACAGTACACTTCGCGGTGCGTGACTCCTCCCCTTCCTTCTTCTTTCGTGCTGTCTGACGAGGTGCGTGACGCATTCAACGACGGCCGCGGCGTCGTGGCGCTGGAGTCGACAATCGTGGTGCACGGCCTTCCGGCGCCAGTGAATTTGGAAGTCGCGCGCGAATGTGAAGAGGCCGTGCGCGCCGCGGGCGCCGTACCGGCCACGATCGCCGTACTCGGTGGCGAGATTCGTGTCGGGCTCTCGGTCGAGGAGATCGACGCCTTGGCCGACCCGTCGCGCACGGTCGCGAAACTCTCGACGCGCGACCTCGGCTACGCCGTCGCGCGACACCTTGACGGGGCCACCACCGTCGCCGGGACGATCGCCGTCGCGCACCGAGCTGGGATTGACGTCATGGCGACGGGTGGGCTCGGCGGTGTTCATCGCGGCGCGAGCGAGAGTTTTGACGAGTCGGCGGATTTGACGGCGCTGTCGCGCACGCCCGTACTCGTCGTGGCCTCTGGCGCCAAGTCGATTCTCGACGTCGGCGCGACCCTGGAGCGACTCGACTCACTCGGCATACCGGTGTGGGGCTATCGCACGACGCGATTTCCAGGGTTTTACCTACGCGACTCGGGATTCTCCCTCGACTGGTCGGTTGACTCGCCCCGTGAGGCGGCCGACGCGTTCCGCGCCCACCGCGTGACTTCGCCCACCGGCGTCTTGGTCGCCCAGCCAATAGACGCAAAAAATGAGTTAGATCCCGCCCTGCACGACGCCGCCCTGGCGAGCGCGTTGGCGGTCGTTGCCGCGCGTGGCGTGAGCGGAAAAGAGGTCACCCCCGTGTTGCTGGAAGAGTTTGCCCGTGAGAGCGCGGGGGTCAGTGTCCAGGCGAATCGTGCGCTGGTCGTCGCGAACGCCCGGCTCGCCGGCGAGATCGCCCGGTCCTGGAGCGCGTCGTGAGCGCGAAGCGTGTACTGGTGGTCGGCGACGTCATGTTGGACGTCGTGGTGCGACCGACCGCCCCTACGGCGCCGACCAGCGACACGCCCGCGGAGATTCGTGTGGTGCGCGGTGGCTCTTCGGCCACGCTCGCCGTCACGCTGGTCCAACACGGTCACCAGGTCACGTTCGTCGGCGCCAGTGGCGACGACGCCGCGTCTGATCTCTTCGCGTCCACGTTGGTCGCCGCGGGCGTGACGCCTCGTTTGCAGATCGCCACCGCGACGACCGGCGTCGTGGTCGCCATGGTTGACCACGACGCGCAACGCGCGATGTTCACCGATCGTGGCGCGAATCGAGAGCTCGCGCGCGCGTTCGTGCTTGACGGGTTATCCGACTTCGACCACGTGCACGTCTCGGGCTACTTAGTGCTGGACGACGCGACGCGCGACGTGGCGCGCGCGGTACTGGCCGAGGCCGCGACGAGAGGTCTCAGTACTTCGCTCGACGTCTGCTCCGTGGCACCGCTACGCCAGCTCACTCCGGAGCGCTTTCTTGAGGCGAGTGTGGACGCTCGGTGGCTGTTCGCGAACGCCGAAGAGGCCCTCGTGCTCGCCGGCGAATCTGATCTGGACGTCGCGGTGCGCGGGTTGTCCCGTCACTACGATGAGGTCTTCGTCACGCGTGGTTCACTGGGTGCCTGGCTCCACGCCGACGGTCGCCGCCACAGCGTCGCGGCGCACGCGGTCGTGGCGCGCGACACCACGGGAGCCGGCGACGCGTCGGCCGGCGCCTACCTCGGTTCTCGCCTTGGGGGCGGGAGTATCGTCGCGGCGCTGCAGGCCGCGATGGACGCCGGCGCGCGCGCCATTCGCGAGCTGGGCGCGCCGAACTAGTCGCGCTGGTAGGGAATACCGTCGGCGGCCGGGGCGCGCACGCGTCCAATCAGACCGGACACGACGAAGATGGTGACGACGTAGGGGAACATCAGGAGAATCGACGTCGACACCGGCACCTGGTAGGTCTGCAGGTTGTTCGCTAAGTACACCGACATCCCAAAGAGCAACGCCGCGACGACGACGCCCGAGGGGCGCCAGCGACCAAAGATCAGCCCCGCGAGCGCGATATAGCCGTAGCCCGAGGTGATGCCCGGCTGGAACTGACCCTGCCAGGCGAAGAGCGCGACACCGCCGACGCCCGCGACGACGCCGCCCAAGATCACGTTGACGTATCGCGTGCGAATAACGTCGATGCCCACCGACGCCGCGGCTTTGGGGTGTTCGCCCACGGCCCGTACGCGCAGACCCCAGCGCGTGCGAAAGAGGCCGAAACTGATGAGCAGTACCAGCACGACGGCGAGGTAAAAGTAGCCGTTTTCGTCGAAGAGCACTGGGCCCAAGACGGGGATCTTGGCCAGGAGGGGAATCGTGAGGTTGGGCGCGGGCGAGCCGGCGTTGTACTGCGGATAGGGCGTGAGTACCTGCAGGTTGAGGTAGGAGCCCAGTGAGATTACGAGACTCGCGAGCACGACGCCGGCGATGATTTGGTCGGACTGGTAGCGCAGGGCGAAGAAGGCGAGGATCGCGCCGATCCCTGCGCCGACGACGACGCCGCCGAGCGTGGCGAAAAAGAAGTTGTGGGTCACCGAGTCAATCAGCGATCCCAGGAATGCTCCCGCGAGGAACTGGCCCTCAATGGCGATGTTGACGACGCCCGCTCGTTCGCACAGCACCCCCGACAGTGATCCGTAGATCAGCACGACGGCCGGCGCGACGCCGCCCACCAGGACCGAGGTCAAGTTGACGAAACTCACCTGCGACGGGCCGTGGGTGCGCGACGCCCAGAGCAAGATGGCGAGGAAGAAGAGCACGGCGCCACCACCGAATCGCGCCATGAGCGCGCGTCGCGGGCGGCGCCAAAGGATTTCGACGCCCCCGGCGACGATCAACGCACCCGCGAGCAGGCAACTCACTCGCGTGGGTAGCGTCAGCGCGCCGAGATGCCACGGCACGGTACCCGAGGTGTTGACCGGGTTAAAGGTGAACTGGGAGTGCGACCGGCCGGCCGAACCCAGGCCGAAGGCCCACGCGGTGAACAGACCGAGGGCCACCATCAACAGGCCAATCACCTGATCGCGCTGGAGTCGGCGCCGAGGGGCGGCCACGGCGGTGTGCGAGAGCGTCGTGGTCACGTGTTCCACCCTTGTGACGCGAGCTGGAGCCCGCCGACGCCGCGTGCGCGCAGGCGGAAGATCTCTTCGACCAGTACGGGCGTCGCGATGAATAAGACGATCGAGTACTGGATGATGGTCGCGAGGTCGAGGGGGATTCCCGTCGTGGCCTGCATCGAGCGCCCCCCGACACCCAGCGCGGCGAAGAGGAGGGCACCCCACATAATGCCGATGGGTCGGTTGCGACCCAGCAACGAGACGGTGATCGCGGTGAAACCGATACCCGCGCTGCCCACCAAGAATCCCCCGTCGATGTAGTGCGTGGTGCCGGCCACCTGGGTGATCCCCGCCAATCCGGCCAGCCCACCCGAAATGAGGAAGGCGACGATGGTGACCTTGCGGGGATTGATGCCCGACACGCGGGCGGCGTGCGGATTCGCGCCGGACACGCGGAACTCGAAGCCTAGTGAGGAGCGCTCGAGGAACCACCACGCCAAGACGACGACGGCGGCCGCGATGAACAGACCCCAGTTCACGCGCAGTCCCGACGTGGCGCCAAAGAGCGGCGACAAGAGCGCCCCTGGTCGCAAGATCCGTGAGATGTCGTTACCCTGTCCGGGCTGTTGCAGCGGGGTCGACAAGAGCGCGAAGATCAACAAGAGATTGGCTACGTAGTTGAACATCAAGGTCACGATGACTTCGTGCGCCCCGGTAAAGGCTTTCAGCAGGCCCGGAATCGCGCCGGTGACGACACCACCCGCGACGCCCGCGAGCAACGTCAGAGGTATCAGTACGACGGTGGGCAGATGCAGGGAGGAGCCGACGGCCACGCCAATAATGCCGCCGACAATCGCCTGACCGTTCGCGCCGATGTTGAACAGTCCCGTTTGAAACGTGATCCCGACGCCGATGGAGGCAATGGTCAAGGGTGTCGCGTACGTCAGGGTTTCGGACAAGGGGGTCAGGGTCTGCGTCCAGCCCTGGCCCGTGCGTAGCGAGTTCCACAGCGACGCCGGATCAATCACCGCGCCGTTAAACATCGATCGATAGGCGGCACCGACGTAATCGAGCGTCGCCTTGAACGCGTGACCGGGACTGCCCCAAGAGTTAAAGAAGCCACGCCACGCGTCGAGTACCGGCGTCGTCGTGAAGATGATGACGAACATTCCCACGACGAGTCCGAGCACGACCGCGAAGGCCGTCAAGAGCACGGGACTCGCGTACAGTGCTCGCCACCAGCGAGCCAATCTACGCACTCGTGACCTCCTCAAGGCCCACGCCGGCCATCAACAGACCGATCGTCTCGCGACTAGTCGAGGGCGCGACGACCCCCATAATCTTTCCGTGGTGCATGACGGCGACGCGGTCGCCGAGCGCGAGTACCTCGTCTAACTCTGACGAGACAATTAAGACGCCCTGGCCGGCGTTTCGCGTTTCGACGATCTGACGGTGAACGTACTCGATTGAGCCAACGTCGAGCCCTCGAGTAGGTTGTGCCGCGACGAGAACTTTCAAGGGTCGCGAAAGCTCGCGCGCCAGGATGACCTTCTGTTGATTACCGCCCGAGAGCGAACTAACGAGCGCGTCGGGCGATTCGGTGCGAATATCGAAATCACGAATTCGCGCCTCCGCGTTGCGACGGACCTCGCCGCGGCGACGCGAGCCGCGTCGGGCGAAAGGAGCGGCGCGCGGCGTGTTGAGCACCAGGTTGTCCGCGACCGACATCGACAAGACCAAGCCGTCGCGCTGGCGATCTTCGGGCACGTGACCGAGACCCGCGTCGAGGACCTCACGGGGTGTCGCGTTCGTGACGTCGCGTCCGTCGAGGGTAATCGTGCCCGACTCCACTGGTCGAACCCCAGCCAGCGCCTCGACGAGCTCGGTCTGTCCATTGCCCTGCACGCCCGCGAGTGCCACGATCTCGCCCGCGCGTACGTCGAGCGAGATGCCGTCGACGACCGCGACGCCGCGATCGTCGCGTACGACGAGATCGCGAATTTCGAGGCGCGCCGCGCCGGCTTCGCGCGCCTCTTTGGCGACCGTCAGTGACACTTCACGTCCCACCATGAGTGACGCGAGTTGCGCTTCAGAGTCGGTGGGTTCGGCCGTGCCCACGACCCGGCCCTGTCGAATCACCGTGATGACGTCGGAGACCTCACGTACTTCGCGCAGTTTGTGCGAGATAAAGAGAATCGATTTCCCAGCCTCTTTTAACGTGCGCATAATGCCAATGAGCGCGTCAATCTCCTGGGGGGTGAGTACCGCGGTCGGTTCGTCGAGGATGAGGAGCTGGGCGTCGTGGTTGAGCGCCTTAAGGATTTCCACGCGCTGTTGAATCCCGACGGGGAGCTCTTCGACGACGGCGTCAGGGTCAACCTCGAGACCGAAGCGTCGCGAGGCCTCCTGAATGCTTTCGCGCGCTCGCGCGCGATCTA
>JAGWHY010000075.1 GCA_028873575.1 Acidobacteriota bacterium
TCCCACCGTGATGGCGGGATTGGCGAAACTCGTGGACGACGTGACGAAGTAGGCCCCGGTGATGTACGCGGCGACGGCGGCGGGAACGACGTGTTGGTGCGCGCCTCGGTGCGTGAGGTGAATCACCATCAACAGACCCGCGGTCGCGATGACTTCGGCTACGAAGTGCGGACCGCTCAGGCGCACCCGAGTGGAGAGACCTTGCGGCACCGTGACGAGGTAGTTCGCGGTGACGGCGCCGGCGACGCAGCCCGTCACCTGCGCCGGGAGATAGGAGAGGACTTCGCGCCACGAGCCTTCACCGAGCGCGAGTCGCGCCAACGTGACCACGGGGTTGAAGTGACTTCCCGAGACATGCGCGAACATAACGATGAACGTGAACAGGCCGACGCCGGTGACGAGAGCGTTCTCGAGTAGCTCAAGACCAACGTTGCCCGGTGAAAGACGTTGCGCGGCGATGCCCGAACCCACGACGCACAAGGTAAGCAACGCACTGCCCAAGAACTCGGCGCCGACCCGCTGGGTCCACGCGGGACTCACGGGGCGCTCGGCGTGTTGAGCAACACCACGTTGGTGCCGTCTCCCCCGCAGCAGAGATCAGTCGTCTCGGCGTGATCCGAGCTGTCGGCGAGCACCACGTAGGTCTCCCACCTTGCGCCGTCGGGTGACGTGGCCCACACCTTGTCCTGCACCGCGTAGCAGCAGTCCACGCGCTCTTCAACCTCTACTTCGAGTCCCGCGTCGCCCAGGCGCTCTGCGGCCACGCGCACCTCGTCCGTACTCTGCACCTCAACTCCGAGATGATTGATAGATCCTGGCGCCCCCGCACCTTCAAAAAGAACAAGCTTCAACGGGGGGTTCTCGATCGCGAAATTCGCGTAACCCGGACGACGCTTCGCCGGCGCGGTGGCGAAAAGGGTGGTGTAGAAATCGACCGCCGCGTCAAGGTCTTCGACGTTCAGGGCGAGTTGCAGGCGCGACACGATGCTCCTTAGATTGACGTTTATCAATATGAAGAGTAGCCTTTATATCGATGAACGTCAATGTGAAATCACACGGATCTGAACCAACGGCGAAACTCGCGACGTGGTGCTGCGCCCCCGTCGACACCGAAGCTCTCCGTGATGACCAGGCGAGCGCGCTCGCCGACGTCTTCGCCGCGCTCGCCGACCCGGTACGTCTACGAATCTTCTCGCTCATCGCGAGTCAGGGCGAAGTCTGCTCGTGCAATCTGGAAGCTCCACTCCAGCGCAGCCAACCAACGATCTCACATCACACGTCACGACTCGCGGCGGCGGGTCTCATCGTGGGTGAAAAACGTGGACGTTGGACGTGGTGGCGTCCCGTGGCCGGACAAGTCGACGAGGTCGCGCGCGTACTGCGCGTCACGCCGTCGACCGGCGACGCCGACACGCTCGCCTAGGAGCGCCGCACGAGACAGAACGGATGACCGACCGGGTCGAAGTAGACCCGAAACGACGTACCCGGTTGCACGGTCGCCTTCGTTGCTCCAATCGAGAGCACGAACGCTTCACCGGCGTCGAGGTCGTCAACGTCGAAATCGAGATGAAGTTGTTGGGGCACCGCACCCTCTGGCCAGGTGGGCGCGACGTAGTTCGCCACTTTTTGAAACGCAATGGTGGGACGCCCCTCGTGCAGGAGCTCGAGCCACGTCACTTGGTCTTCGGGAAACCCCTGCAGCGGTTCGACCTCTAACCCACTCAGCGCGGAGTAAAACGTCGC
>JAGWHY010000076.1 GCA_028873575.1 Acidobacteriota bacterium
GTCTCGGCCCCATCACGAGTCGTTCCAAGACCCTCGAGGTCTCGCTAGAACGTAACCAGCACCTTCGTAAAGCAGTACAAAGAAGAAGTGGTCTCGACGCGGGAACTTTACCTAGATATTCTATATAATTTAACTAAATTACCGGAAGAAAAGTTCTGACATAACGCTAACGAGTGGTCACGTTGGGGTCGTCGAACCGTGCACCCGATGACATTTCGTCACAAAAGTTTCAAAAGTCCATAGATGCCCCCGAGCAATCAGCTTCTGAGAAAGCAAAGAGATGGCGTGACCACTGTCGTGTCGTAGCCCCTATCGGATCCAACCTACGAACTCGGCATTTTGTCTCCGCAGATTTCAGACGAGCGTGGTGTGATCGTGTGGCGCGCGCCCATCAATTTATCGACGACCACGCCAAAGGTCATTACCGCCGCCAACCCCGCGCGGAGGTTCGCGGTGGACGTGTCGCACTTCGTACGGCCAAATTGGACTTCCCACAGCCTCTGAAAGCCAAAAATATTTGTAAAGTCAGGTCCCGCCAACGAGGGTGCTATGGGCAATACTTAGAGTGATTTGGCTTAGCCGTTTATCTAAGGAGGCGTTTCGTGAGCGACACCGCCGTCACCACCCAACGCCCGCCGGCGGGCGATTCGTCGAGACCTCGGATTCAGGTCGTGCCGCTCGCTGGGCTGCCCTTCGTCGGCGCGATTCTTCTCTTCGTGGCGCTTTCCATTGGCTTTAACTGGCGCTGGGGACTGATGTTCAGTCACGTGGCGGGGGGCGCTCTGTGGACCGGCATTGACCTGTTCGTCGGCTTCGTGGTGGGGCCGATTCTCGGGCGTCTGTCGATTCCCGCGCGCGCCGAATTTTCCGCGCGGTTCATGCCGATGATGGTGATCATTATGCCCACCGTCGTCACGATGACCCTGGCGTCGGGGTTCCAGGTCGCGCGTATGCTGGGTAATCTGGCGCCCGCCAATCCCAACCACGTCTGGCTCGTCGTGTCATTTTGCGTCGTGGGTGTGTTGGCGGGGGTGGCGCTGACCATTCTCGAGCCGGCCAACATCGCGGTGCTCTTCGAAATGAACAAACCCGAACCCGACGGTGAGCGGATCCACGCGCTCATGAAGCGGTTTATTTACACCGCGGGCATCACCGGGGCGATGCAGGTGGCCACGTTCGCGATCATGACCCGGTTATCGTCACGATGAGCGCGATCGACCTCCACGGACGTCGACTGCCCCCGGTGGCGTGGTGCTCGAGCGTGGCCCTGGTGCTGGTCATCGTCGGCGGTATCGACCTCGCGTCCTACGCGCGCCGCGCGCCACTGACGCTGCCGACCACACTCGCCGTGGTCGCCTCGCTCCTCATGATGACGTCGTTCGCCCTTTTGCGAGGTATCGCGAACTTCTCGTGGCGCACTTTTCGTCTCGTCTATCGCTGGGCGCTGGTGGCCTACGTCATCGTGGCGGGCATGATTGAGTTCGCCTTCGTGCACGATCACGTGCGCGGCGCGCCACTGCTCGTCGTGACGCTCATGCTGGTGAACTTCGCCCTGAGCGTGCCCATGAATATCGCGTTTACCACCGCACGATTCGCGGAGGTCGTCGCGTCGTAGCGTGGTGGGATGGGACGTCGTGGTGACGTTTCGACACGGGGGTGGGACGTGAGTGCGCCAACGCCGGAGCGTAAGAGTGCGAGCGCGGCGA
>JAGWHY010000077.1 GCA_028873575.1 Acidobacteriota bacterium
GGCTCGGAATCCTGCGCGCGCCCTCCACCGGCGGGATGGTCGTGCACCTGGGCGTCGTGGTGCTCGCGCTCGGGATCGTGAGCTCGACGACGTACGCGCAGCGTCACGAGGTCACCCTGGCGCCGGGTCAGCGTACGATCGTCGACGGTCAAGAGATTGGTTTCTACGGTCTGCGCCACGTGTCGAGCGCGCTTAAGAGCGCGACGCAACTACGCGTACGCGTGGGGGGTCACGCGTTGTTCCCGGCGGTGACGACCTTTCACGGACGTAACGGTCAGACCGTGGGTACCCCCGCCATTGACTCGAGCCTGTGGCGCGACGTGTACGTCACCTTCGACGCGGTCGGGGGAACCGGTTCGACCTCGGGGGCGCAGATTCAAACCGGACTGCCCACCGGGTCCGTCGTCGTCGGCGTCACGGTCGAGCCGCTACTCGCGTGGCTGTGGATCGGCGGACTCATGGTCGGCGCGGGGGCCGCGCTGTCGTTCTTTCGCCGTCGCTACGTGGAGGCATCGTGAAACGCGCGGTCCTCGTGAGTGCGTTGGCGGTGCTCGTCGTCGTGACGGGACTCTCGGTGTTGCTCGCGACGCGTCACCCCGTCACCGACGCCACGGAGGCCCCGAGTCCGCTGCTCGGTCGCGTCGCGCCGACGATCTCGGCGCCCGAGCTCGGGGGCGGGCACTTCTCGCTGGCCGCGCTGCGCGGTCAGGTCGTCGTGGTGAACTTCTGGGCGTCGTGGTGCGGGCCGTGTCGCCTGGAGGCGCCCGAACTGTCGACCTTCGCCTTCGACGAGCGCGCGCGTCCCGTCAAACTGGTGGGAGTGGTCTTTGACGACGCGCTGTCGTCGGCCAGTGCCTTCGCGCGTCTCTACGGCTCGCTTTACCCGTCGGTCATTGACCAAGGCGGCGTGATCGCGAATCGCTACGGCGTCACCTCGCCGCCCACCACCTTCGTCATTGATCAACGCGGCCGCGTCGCGGCCACGCTGCTCGGGCCCGTCAGTGCCCGACAACTCGAGGCCGTCGTCGCGCGGGTGCGGCGATGACGGCACGAAAGTTCTTCGCCTCGTTCGGACTGTGGGTCGTGGCGTTGATCGCGGTCGTGGCGTTGGTCGTCGTCGCTCAGGGCGCCCCCCACACGCGCGCCGCGCGCGTGGCCCACCTCGAGTCCCTGGTGAAGTGTCCCTCGTGTGAGGATCTCTCGGTCGCCCAGAGCAACGCCACCGCGGCGGTGGCCGTGCGTCACGAGATCGAGGCGAAGGTGCGCGCGGGCGAGAGCGACACGGCGATCTTGACCAGTCTGGAGTCGACCTACGGCCGCGCGATCTTGCTCAGCCCCTCGACGTCGGGTCTCGGATCGCTGCTCTGGATCGGTCCAGTCCTGGTGGGCGTCCTACTCGTCGTGAGTGGCGCGCGTCTGTGGCGACGGCGATCGTGACGCGTGACCGCGATCAGTTGCGCGACGAGATCACGTTGCGCGAGGCGTCCCTCGAGGACGCGCGTCGCGAGCGTGATCGCGGCGAGCTGAGTGACCAAGAGTTCGACGCGATTGACCAACGGGAACGACGCGCCCTTCACGAGGCGCGCGCGGCCCTGAGCGCTTTGGAGACCGCGGACGTCGCGCCCGCGCGCGCGTCAACGCCGCGGCGGCGGCGCCGAGGCTGGTTGGTGGTGGCGCTCGGC
>JAGWHY010000047.1 GCA_028873575.1 Acidobacteriota bacterium
GCTCAGCGGTCGCGTCCCCGACGCGGGCGGTTCCGGTCCGGGTGATCCGCCGCTTTCCGAGATTCCCCAACTGGTGGGCGACGTGGTGATCTGTCCGGCGGTCGCCGCGCGCAACGCGATCGAGCACGAGTGCACGTTGGACGACGAGATTGCGCTCCTGGTCGTGCACGGCGTGTTGCACCTGCTCGGCTGGGATCACGTCATCGACGACGAGGCCGAGAAGATGGAGGCGCGCGAGCGCGAACTCCTCGCGCGCCACTACCACGGCGATCGCGCGTGATTGGCGTTATCTGGTCGTCGGGCGACACCGCCCTCGCGCTGAGCGTGGGGGTGTTGTTGGTGCTCTCGGGGTTCTTTGCGATGGCCGAGACGGCGCTGACGCGGACCAACAAGTCACGGGCGCGTTCGCTGCGCGATCAAGGACGCCGTGGCGCCAAGGCGCTGGTGGTCCTGACGGAATCGCCCGAGCGCTTTTTAAACCCTCTCCTCCTCCTCATCTTGATCTGTCAGCTGGTCTCGGCGACGATGGTCGGCGTGTTGGCCGGACACCTCTTTGGCGCCGCGGGTGTCTTCGTCGCCACGGCCCTCGAAGTCATCATTATCTTCGTGGCCTTTGAGGCCATTCCGAAGAACTACGCGGTCCAGCACCAAGACGAGGCGGCGCTCTTAAGCGCGCCGGTCATTGGCCGTCTCTTAGCCTTCGCGCCGATTCGGCTCCTCTCGTCGGTCCTGCTCTCAGTCGCCGACGCGGTCATCGCGCTGGTCGGGGGGACCGGTTCGAGTTCGCGCGTCACCGAGTCCGAGATCCTCGCCATGGCTGACGTGGCGCACGAGGACCTCGCGATCGCCTCGGAGGAACGCAACTTCATTCACTCGGTGATTGAGTTCGGCGACACGATCGTGCGTGAGGTCATGGTCCCGCGCATCGACATCGTCGACGTACCGAGTGGCGCCACGATTCGTGACGCGCTGGACCTCGCGATCGAGACGGGGCGTTCGCGCATTCCGGTACTCGGCGAGAGCGTGGACGACGTGGTGGGGATGGTGAACTTGCGTCACCTCGCCCGGCTGGTCGCGAACGGTCAAGGCGACGAACTCGTCGACGCGCACATGGGGCAGGCCTCGTTCGTGCCCGAAACCAAGCGCGTGGCGTCGCTCTTGAGTGAGATTCGCCAATCCAAAGTGCACCTCTTCGTGGTGGTCGACGAGTACGGCGGTACCGCGGGACTGGTGACGCTCGAAGACGTTCTCGAAGAGTTAGTCGGCGAGATCACCGACGAGTCGGATCCGAGTGTCGAGGAACTGGACGAGGCGCGCACCATTGAAGGGGGCCTCGAACTTTCGGGACGTCTCAACATCGACGACGCTAACGAAGAGTTCGGCCTGGCGTTAGAAAAAGACGGTTGGGACACCGTCGGCGGACTCGTGCTCGACCTCGCCGGGGGCGTGCCGAGCGTGGGCGAGGTCTTCGCGACGCGCCACTACCGCCTGACCGTGGTGCGCATGGACGGACGACGTATCGAGAGTGTGCTCGTGGAGCCGCGCGGTCACGACGACGAGGACGACGCGCCGTGACGCGCTCGGGGCTCGTGGCCATCCTCGGTCGACCCAACGTGGGTAAGTCGACGCTGTTGAATCAGATCATCGGCACGAAGATCTCGATCACCGCCGCCACCCCGCACACCACGCGTCACGCGATTCGCGGCGTGGTCACCGAGAACGACGTCCAGGTCATCTTCATCGACACGCCGGGTCTGCACCGGCCTAAGACGTCGCTCGGGGGTCGTCTTAACGAGACGGCGCGCGCGGCCAGTGACGGCGTGGACGTGGTGATCGCGATGGTCGACGCGTCGGCCGCGATTGGGCCTGGCGACCGCCTGGCCCTTTCGACCATGCTGCAACACGCCAAGGGCGACCACGGCGCGCGCGCGTTGGTCGTGGTGAACAAGATGGACCGCGTGGCGCGCGAAAAGGTCGCCCAACAGCTGCTCGCGGTGAGCGACGCCGTGCGCGAAGTCGCCGAAACGATGAATCGACCCGAACTCGCCGAGGTGGTGGAGTACTTCCCGACGTCGGCGCGCACTGGTGAAGGCGCCCCGGCACTCTTAACGTACCTTCAGAACTTGATGCCCGAGGGCCCCTACCTCTTTCCCGAGGACGAGATCTCCGACGTGCCCGAGGCGACGTGGATCGCCGAGTTAGTGCGCGAACAACTCGTGCGTAAGACCAAACAGGAACTCCCGCACTCGATTCACTGTCGGGTGAGTGAGTTCGCCTGGCCGCACGTGACCGTCGAGATCCTCGTCGAGCGCGACTCGCAAAAGGGGATGGTGATCGGTAAGGGCGGTCAACTCTTGAAGGACGTCGGTATCGCGGCGCGGCGCCAGTTGCCCGAGGGCTGCTACCTCGAGTTGCGCGTCTCAGTCGAACCGGGTTGGCAGAAGCGCAACGACGTCCTCGACCGCTTCGGGTATTGACGCGGGTGCCCGACGGCGCCACACGAGAAACCCCACCAAGACGGCCAGACTCACCGCCGCGGCGCCGAGCGCGCCCACCGGCGTCCCGACGTACTTCAGGCCACTCAACAAGACGGTCGCGGTGATAACGAGGCGCAGCGCGTAGCCGTTGACGCGTGAGGACAACAGTGAGCCCACGATCACGGCCGGGACCGATCCGAGGATGATGGAAATCGTGAGCGAGAAGTTCACGTGGTTAAAGAGCAGTGTGCCCAGCGTGGCACTCAACGTCAGCGGGACCGATTGGGCGAGGTCGGTGCCGACCAGGTGATCGTTGCGCATGGTGGGGTAGAGGAACAACAACAACACGACGATTAACGAACCCGCGCCGACCGAGGTCAGCCCGACCATGAAGCCGCCCAACGCGCCCACCACGATGGTCGGCGCGCGGCGCGTCGTGACCGAGGGCGTCGTGGCGTGGGACGTGCGCAGCGCGCGCGTGAGGATGGACACGGCGCCGACGATGAGCGCGGCGCCCAAAAAGATCTGGAGCCGATGTTCGGACGCGGAGGTCTGGCCGAGCAACGACAGCGCGTACGTCCCGGCAAAGGCGCCGGGCAGTGATCCGTAGCAGAGGTAGCGCACGAGTTCGCCGTTGACGTTGTTGCGCCGCCAGTGCACCGCCACTCCGGCGGGCTTCATAAAGAGGGCCGCCACGAGGTCTGAGGTGATCGCCGCACTCGGCGCGACCCCGAAGAGCAAAACGAGCATCGGCGTCATCAACGCGCCGCCGCCGACGCCGGTGAGTCCCACCAGAAAGCCCACCACGGCGCTGGCGAGGATCAACACGAAGTCGAGGTGCACGTCTCTCCTTATACCTATAAATTCTAGTAAAATACTAGTATATATCGAAGAGTGGGTCTGACGAGGTTGTTCAGAGATTTTCAGGCCTCGGGAGACGGCGCGCGAAGCTCCCGTAGAAAGGCCGTCACCAGGGCGCGGTCACGGGTGCGTTTCATGGGCGGCAGGGACCGAAACATCGTCGATCGATAGCTCGAGGTCGCGAGGCGCGTGTCCAGCACCGCGACCACCCCGCGGTCGCTCGCGCTACGAATGAGGCGCCCCACGCCCTGGGCGAGGAGCATCGTGGCTCGGGGTAGGTCGACCTCGTAGAAAGGGTTCGCGGCGCGTTCGCGACGAGCCTCAGCGAGGGGATCGTTCGGTACCGAGAAGGGGAGTCGATCAATGGTGACGAGACTCAATGAGTGGCCCGGGACGTCGACGCCCTGCCAAAAGCTCGTCACCGCGAAGAGGCTGGCCTCGTCGTTCGTGCGAAATTCGTTCAAGAGTCGTTGACGCGACAGACCCCCCTGGACCAGCACCGGGGTGTCGATCTTCGCCGCGACGGCCTCGGCGACGCGCGCCATGACCGCGCGGTTGGTAAAGAGCGCGAGCGTTCGCCCACCGGCCGCGCCAATGAGCTCGACGAGTTCGTTGATGATCGCCGTTTCGGCGCTCGGGTCGTTGCGCGAGGGAAAGTCCGAGGGCACGTAGAGCAGGGCGTGGTGCTCGTAGTCAAAGGGACTGGCCACGCGCGTCACGGTGAGTTCGCCGAGTCCGAGTTGACGCGGGAGCGCGTCGGGAATAGTCGCGCTCGTGAGTACCGCCGTCACCTGGCCCCAGAGGTCCTCGGCGAGTCGCGGACCGACGTCGATGAGTGAGAGCTCGAGGTCCACGTCGTTGCCGCGTTTGGAGAGAAAAAGCAACTCCTCGCCGCGCACGCGCCGGAGCCGTTCGAGGTCGTTCAAGACGTGCACGGTCGGGCCGAGAACCCGCGTCTTGCGGGCCTCCTCGTCCGCGTCGAGGCTCGGATGTTCGCGCACGCGCTCCACCAGGGCCGTCGTGAGTTCGCTGACCTTCGCGAGCGCCAGGGCGGGGGCCTCGTCGAGTCCCCGGAGATGATCGGCGGCGAACTGTTCATTGAGGGCGCTCGCCAGTCGCTGGACGGCGTCGTCGAATTCGTCGAAGAAACTCCGCGCCGCGCTCGTGAGCAGCGATCGACCCAACGAGGCGACCGCGTGCAGGCGCGTGGCGTTGAGTGAGGTGCCGAGCAGTGTCGCGAAGATGTCGCGAATCTCGTGAGCCTCGTCGAAGACGACGTACTCGTGGGCGGGCAGCAGCATCGATCCCGAGGCGAGGTGGCTGGCGTAGAGGTGGGCGTTCACGATCACGATCTGGCTTTCGGCGGCGCGGTCGCGCGCGAGTTCACTGAAGCAGTTCGCCCCCTGGGGACACTTGGCGCGCCCTAAACACTCTTGGGGCGTGACCGACAGGGCCCGCCAGGCGCGCGCGTCGACCTCGAAGGTCAACTCGTCACGGTCGCCGGTCGTCGTTTCGTCCATCCAGCGCAGGAGTCGCTTGGTCTGGTCGGTCACGCTCTTCGGGGCGTCCGATCCGTCGTCGAGGCTCAGCTGGGCGCCACCCCCGACGTGCGCGGCACGATTGCGACAGAGATAGTTCTGACGTCCCTTCAAAACGGCCACGCGGAGTTGGGCGACGTGGTGGCGAAGCTGGGGTGCGTCGTTGGCCGCCAATTGATCTTGGAGGTTCTTCGTGGCGGTCGCCACCACGACGCGCTCGCCGCTCAGTATCGCCGGAATTAAGTAGGCGAGAGACTTTCCCACGCCGGTGCCGGCTTGAATCACGAGGTGCGTTCGCTGGCTCAGCGCGCCGGCGACCAGCCGAAGCATTTCGCGCTGGCCCTCGCGCCGTTCGCCACCGCCCGGTAGGTCACGCGTCACCCTTTCGAGAAGTTCGAGCGCGGCGTTGACGTCGACGTCGGCGACGTCGTCGCGCAACTGCACCCCGCCCTCGTCGCCCGGTTCGGGGAGAGTGGTCTCCTCGTCGGGATCAAAACTTCGCACCGAACGACTGTAGAGGCGCGCCGGCGCCGCGACGGTGCGCTACGACGTGACTTGGTAGGTGACGCTCACCTGCACGCTCACGGTGGCAGTTCCCGGTGACAACGGCGTCGAGAGCGCGCCCTTGACTGCCGCCGTGCCCGCGGCGGTCGCGAAGCCCAGCGGGTAGGGGGTCGGCGAGCTCTGGTTCTCTTGATCAACGATCTTGAGGGGCGCGCCGAGCGTCAGTTGGGCCGCCCGCGCGAGCGTGGAGGCCGCGCGGCGCGCGGCCTCGATGGCCTTGGCGCGCGCCTGGGTTAGGGCGGCGGACTGGTTGGACTGTGAGAACGAGACGCCGTTAAAGGTGACGCCGTTGCCGACCGCGGCGACCGCGGCGTCGATCGCGCTGCCGGCGCGCCGGAAGTCGTGCGTGATGACCTGCAAGGTGTCGGAGACGCTGAAGCCAGTGGGCGTGCCGAATTGATTGGTTGTTTGGTAGATCGAGAGACCGCTCGTCTGCAGATTCTTCTTCTTGACGCCCTGCGCTTCGAGCGCCTTTTCGAGCGCGCGCACGCGCAGATTGTTGACGTGCAGTGCGTCACCGGCGTTCACGCGAAGGGTCGTGACGCCCAGCTGGAACGTCACGGTGTCGGGGACACTCGTCGCGGTGCCGGACCCGGTCACGAAGATCGTTCGGGTGGGGGTACGCGACGACGAGGAACGCCCCACGGCGTACACAGCAACGGCGGCGACGACGATCACCGCCACCACGCCGAGACGTGAAAGGGGTAGACCTGGCGCGCGTCGTGGGCTCGAGGTTTCGACGGGGCTGCTCATTGCGTGACTCCTTCGCGGCGGGCCAAGGTAGCCCTCACCGTGTCACTGTGCGCGTCGGCGGGTTCCTTACAGAAAGAATCCCGTCAGGACCACGCCACACAGAGGCGAAGTAGTTTTGATTCGTGCCAGATCCGCGTTTCGTGACGCCGCCGAGCTCTCTCGAGCGCTCTTCCATTCCCGCGCACGTCGCGATCGTCATGGACGGTAACGGCCGTTGGGCGCAGCGCCGGGGCTTGGCGCGCACCGAGGGCCACGCCGCCGGCGAAACGGCGCTCGTCGACACGACGTATGGGGCGCTCAGCTTGGGCGTGAAGGCGCTCACGGTCTACGCCTTTTCAACGGAGAATTGGCGCCGACCCGTTGACGAGGTCCGCTTTCTTATGAATTTCAATAAGGGCCTCCTCGAACGCCGTCAACACGAACTCCACGAGGAGGGCGTGCGCATCGTGTTTTCGGGTCGACGCGATTGGCGCGTGCCCAAGGGCGTGGCCGCGCGCATGGACGAGGCGCGCGAACTAACGAAAAAGAACAAGGTGATGACGCTCAATATCGCTTTCAACTACGGGGGGCGCGCCGAGATCGTCGACGCGGTTCGTGAGCTCATGACCGATGGGTTGAGCGCGAAAGACGTTGACGAAGCGGCGATTCGCCGTCGGCTCTACCACCCCGAACTGCCCGACCCCGACCTGGTCGTGCGCACGTCGGGGGAGTTTCGCACCTCGAACTTTCTCCTGTGGGAAATGGCCTACTCCGAACTGGTCTTCACCGACGTCCTCTGGCCGGACTTTCGTCGTGAGGACCTCTTCGACGCCATTGGCGAGTACCAGCGACGCGAACGTCGCTTCGGGGGGCTCGACAAGTGAGCGTGCGCCGCGTGACGTTGGTCGTCGCGCTGGCCCTGTACGTGTTGTTGTGGGCGATCGCGCTCTCGGGGGCGAGCAGTCTCATCGAACCACTCGCCGTACCGTTGGCGCTCGCGGTCATGGTCGCCCTGGGCGTGCGGCTGAATCGTTACCTCGGACTCACCCCGCGTCGCCAGCACTTCGCCGAGCGCGACGACGAGAGCGAGTCGTGAAAGAGTTCCGCGACGACGCCTTCGTCTTGCGGACGTATAAGTCGGGCGAGGCCGATCGCGTCGTCGTGCTCTACACCAAAGAGCACGGCAAGGTGCGCGTACTGGCCAAGGGGGCCCGTAAGCCCTCGAGCCGTCTCGGCGCCACGCTCGAAACGCTGGGCGCGGTGCGCGTCGACGTCGTGAAGTCGCGCGGCGCGTTTTACGTCGCGCGTCACGTGCAGCACTTAGACGCGCTGCGGACGTTGCGGTCGTCGTACGCGCGAATCTCCGCGGGCTACGCGGTCGTGGAGGTCGTGGACGCGATTCCCGCCGAGGAGACGGCGGATGAGGCCATATTCGAGTTGCTCGCGCGCGTGCTTGCCACCCTGAACGACGAACGTTTTCATCCCGAACTCGTGCCGGCCTCGTTCTATCTGCGCCTACTTGCGCTCGACGGTTCGGCACCCGTGCTCGACGAGTGCGTGCTGTGTGGTTCGCCCGGACCGCTCGTGGCCTTTGACGCGGTCGCGGGCGGGGCGCTGTGCGCGAGTGATCGACGCGGGATCGCCCTCTCGCACGACGCGCTGACGCTGCTCCAACGCATCACCGGCGGCGACTTGGCGGGGGTCTTAAGTGAGACCGACGCGCCGGGGACGGGCGAGGTGATGGCCCTGACCCAAGAGGCGATTGAGAATCACTTCGGTCGTCGCCTTCGCGCGCCGCGCGCCACCGCGCCCGTCACACCACTGCTCGACCATTAAGGTGCGCCCCGTGTACGAGGCATCGTGACCACTCCACCTAGCGTCTTCTGGTTCCGCCGGGACCTCCGATTGGGCGACCATCCGGCCCTCCTCGAGGCGGTCGCGCGCGGTCGTGGTCGGGTCGTGGCCCTCTTCATTCTCGACGACGACTTTCTTTCGCCCGCCGGCGCGACGCGCGTGAACTACTTGCGCGCCACGCTCGAGGCGCTTTCCGCGCAGCTCAACGGGGCGCTGGTGCTACGACGTGGTGACCCCGCGGTGGTCTTGGAGGAAGTCGTCAAAGAAACTGGCGCCACCGACGTCGTGGCGACGCGTGACTTTGGACCGAAGGGCCGCGCGCGCGACGAGCGCGTCGGACGCGCGCTGGCCAACATCGGCGTTCGACTGACCCTGCTTGACGCGCCCTACGTCGTCGCCCCCGGCGTCGTACGAACGAAGACGGGCTCGCCGAGTCGCGTCTTTAGTGCCTTTCGCCGCGGGTGGCAGGAACAACCGATGCACGAACCCTACGACGCCCCGCGCGACGCCACTTTCGAACGACTCGCGTCCTTGGATTTCACCGCGTTCGACGACCGCCCCGCGCCGCTCGCGCCGGCGTACTTCGGCGAACTCGCCGCCTTACCACCGGCACCGATCGGCCCGGCCGGGGAGATCGCCGGGCTCGAACGGCTCCGCGCGTTCACCTCGCGGGT
>JAGWHY010000078.1 GCA_028873575.1 Acidobacteriota bacterium
GACCGCGTCGTCGGAAACCGCCGTCGGGTGCGTGCCGACCTCACTCTTGATGATTTGGGGATTCCTTAGGTGCGGCGCGTCGGTGACGCACTGCGCGAACTTCGAGGAGAACTCGCCGAAGCTCAGGTGCTGGGACTGTTCTTGCACGAGGTGAAAAGTTGCCGCGTCCCAGAAGCAGGTCGTACCGCCGTTACCGAGAAGCACTTCGTACCCATCGGGTAGAGAAAAGAGGGCCTTCAGGCCGTTTTGGACCTCAGCGACCTTGTTGCGCACGGTCGCTTGACGGTGCGAGGTACCGAGGTACGACGAGCCACTGGCGGCGAGCGCCTCGAGCTGTTCGGGGCGAATCTTGGAGGGACCGGCGCCGAAGCGTCCGTCTCTCGGGAGTAGCTCGGCGGGAATCTTGATGGTCTCGGGGGAACTCATAGACTTATTCTTACGGAAATCAAGGGAGAGCCATGCGGAGCCGGGTAAGTGACCTACTTTTAGGACTCGCGCCGAGCGCGACCCTGGCTGTGGACGCCAAAGCTAAGGCCCTCAAGGCCGCCGGCGAGCCGGTCATTGGGTACGGCGCCGGCGAGCCGGATTTTCCTACTCCTCCCCACATCGTGGAGGCCGCGGCCGCGGCCTGTTTGGACCCCAAGAACCACAAGTACACCCCGACGGCCGGACTGCCCGAGTTGCGCGAAGCCATCGTCGCCAAAACCAAGCGCGACAGTGGCCTGGAGATTGCACCAAACCAAGTGCTCGTCACGAATGGCGGGAAGCACGCCGTGGCGACCACGTTTATGACGGTGCTCAACCCCGGTGACGAGGTCTTGATCCCCGCGCCGTACTGGACGACGTACCCCGAGGCCGTCTACCTCGCCGGCGGCGTTCCCGTACCGGTCATGACCAGTGAAGCCAACGGCTTTCGCGTGACGGTTGACGAACTCGAGGCGGCCCGTACCGAGAAGACCAAGTTGTTGGTCTTCGTCTCGCCGTCCAACCCCTCGGGCGCGGTTGTCGCGCCCGACGAGGTCGCGGCCATTGGACGCTGGGCGGCCGCGCACGATATCTGGGTGATGACGGATGAGATCTACGAGCACCTGGTCTACGGCGACGCGAAACACGTTTCGATGCCGGTCGTCGCGCCCGAACTGGGCGATCGCTGGATCGTGGTGAACGGCGTCGCGAAGACCTACGCCATGACCGGGTGGCGCATCGGCTGGATGATCGGCGCGCCCGACGTCATGGACGCCGCCGTCAACTACCAGAGTCAGACAACGTCCAACATCGCCAACGTCTCCCAGCGCGCCGCGGTCGCGGCCCTGACGGGGGACCTAAGTGCCGTTGCCGAGATGCGCGCGGCCTTTGACCGCCGGCGCCAAAAGATGGTCGCGATGCTCAACGCCATTGACGGCGTGACCTGCGCCATGCCCGAAGGCGCCTTTTACGCCTACCCCAACGTCACAGGGTTGCTGGGTCGCTCGCTCGGCGGGCGCGTGTCGACGAGTTCGTCAGAACTCGCGGCGAACCTGCTCGAGACCATCAAGATCGCCGTCGTGCCGGGGGAGGCCTTCGGGACCCCGGGTTTTTTTCGCCTGAGCTACGCCCTCGGCGACGACGACCTCGTCGAGGGGCTCGAGCGTCTGGCGAAGTTCGTCGCTCAGGGCTAAGTAAT
>JAGWHY010000048.1 GCA_028873575.1 Acidobacteriota bacterium
CCGCCATCATCTGGTAGTGACCAAAACGACCCTCGGGCTTCACGAGGGCGAAGTCGGGCAACTCGCGCAGCACCTGCGCGTGGTCGCCGCGTTCGAGGGCGTCGATAACCCGATGATCGGCCTGGCGCGCCGCGTCAGAGAAGATGTGGCGTTCGTCGGCGGCCTCGTGGTCGCGTAGCGTGCGCAGCGGGTGAAACGTGTGACTGAGTGCGCCCGACGCGATGAGCACTACGCGAAGGTCGCTCGCGGCTACCGCGTCAGCGATGACTCGTCCGACGTTCGCGAAATCGCTCGGCTCCGCCGTCTGACACGTGCTCACCGATACCCACGACTCGCCGCCTTGGAGGAAACCGAGGAAATTGGTCGTGGCGTAGGTGATCGGGAGGTGGGGGTTTTCGATCGGCGTAATCCAGCATTCGGGGGTGTCGGCCGCGATGTCGCCGACCAACTTCGCGAAGGCCGGCGCGCCCGGAACGTCGTAGGGGACACTCGACATTCCTCGCGGCAGTTCTTCGGAAGTGAAGAGGCCTTGACGTCGTTCCGCCGAGGTAATGACGAATTCAACCGTCGTAAACCAGTGACTGTCAAAGACGACGACAAGGTCGGGGCGTAGGACGTCGAAGACCTCGCGACGCAGTTGGTGCAGACCCGTGTAGAGGGAGCTCTCGCGTCCGTCGTTGAGAGCCCGTCGTTCCTGGTCGGGTAGGACGATGGTGGGGACGTGCGCTAAGAGGCCGGCGCCAATGATTTCACCCATTCGTGGTCTCCTCCTTTACCTGGAAGGTCTTGAGATCACTGTAAAAGTCCAGGGCGTAGTCGCCCCCTTCGCGTCCGACGCCACTCAAGCCAATACCACCAAAGGGGGCAGTCAGGTCGCGAATCAAGAAACAGTTGGCCCAGATCGTGCCGGCGCGCACGCCGAGGGCGAAGCGTTGAGCGCGCGCGTCGTCACGGGTAAAAACCATCGCGGAAAGTCCGTAGGCGGTTGAGTTCGCGAGGTCAATCGCTTCGTGCTCGTCGCGAAAGGTCTGCCACGTTAAGACGGGCCCAAAGACTTCGCGCTGAACGATCTCGGCGGCGTTGTCGCGCGGCTCAATCAACGTGGGTTCGTACCAGAGACCGTTCTCTTTCCAGCGTTTGCCACCGAAGATGACGCGATCACCGTTCGCGCGCGCTCGTTCGACGAATCCCTCGACGCGCGCCAAGTGAGTGGGATGAATGAGTGGGGAAATCGTCGTCGTCGGGTCGCGGCTATCGCCAAGGACGTGGCGGCGTAGCGCGGATTGAAAGAGCTCGAAGAACTCATCTTTGATCGTCGCGTCAACGAGGAGGCGCGTACCGGCAAGACAGACCTGGCCAGCGTCGTCGTACATAACGGCGGCGCGCTCGGCCGCGAGCGCGAGGTCCGCGTCCGCGAAGACGACGAAAGGCCCCTTGCCCCCGAGTTCCGCCGTGAAGGGCACGAGGTTTTGGGCCGCCGCGACACCAATGGTTCGTCCGGTTTCGGGCGAACCGGTGAACGAGATCCGACGAACGAGAGGGTGCGCGACGAGCGCCGCGCCGACCTCGTTGCCAAACCCCTGGACGAGGTTGAACACCCCCGGGGGAAAGTCGGCTTCTGCGACGAGATCCATCAGCAATGAGCAACTCAGTGGTGACCATTCGGCCGGTTTGAGGACGACGGTGTTGCCGGCGGCGAGCGCCGGCGCGCAC
Organism: Acidobacteriota bacterium; assembly: GCA_028873575.1. Lineage (GTDB taxonomy): Bacteria > Actinomycetota > Acidimicrobiia > Acidimicrobiales > RAAP-2 > RAAP-2. The sequence goes on from JAGWHY010000048.1 coordinate 1,714, forward strand.
TTCCACGTGGAGAGCATGAAAGGTGCGTTCCACGGCGTGATGACGATGGTCGGCCCCGCCGGCATCCGCAGCACCGTGTTGTGGGTCGTGTTGGAGTCCCACTTCCGTGGTACGTAGTTCTGCGCGAGTTCGGCGTAGGCGCGAAAGTTTCGTGCGCCACGCGCGATCACGCGCAGCCGCAAACTCTCTTCGAGCATCGCCATGTCGAGACATTCGACGCGGGCGAGGTCGTCGACGTGGCGGTCGATGAGATCAGCCAGGCGCGTGAGGTAGCGACCACGTTCGTGCGTCGTTAGTGCCGCCCACCCAGGAAAGGCGTCGTGGGCCGCGCGCAGGGCCGCGTCCGCGGTCTCGGCGTTGCCCCGGCTGACGTCGGCAAGCTTGAGTGACCAGTCAAGGGGCGACCGATCTTCAAAAGTGTCGGTGTCGTCGTGGCGCTGATTGTTGATGAAGTGGCCGGTCGCGACGCTCACGCCAGCGACCTCAACGCGACGGCTCACGACTCGAACCGCGGTCGAACGAGAGGGTAGGGGAGGTCTTCACGCCTCGTGGCGTAGGGCGCTCGCTGTCCCCGATACTCCCAGTCGCCACCGAGCGCGGTCGAGCGAACTTCTTCGCTGGCAGTGGGTTGGGCGCCAACCTCCGCACTGACGGGTGCGGGACCAGCGACGACGTGATTGGTGAGCACGCCAAGACCCTCGACCTCGACGCTCACGACGTCGCCGGGCTCCACGGGACGCGAGAACGCCGGCGTTCCCGAGAGAATGACGTCACCGGGCTCGAGCGTGATGAGTCGAGCGAGGTCGGTGACTAAGTAGTGCATGTCCCAGGCCATCTCGTCGGTAGACCCATCTTGACGAACCTCACCGTTCACGAGGGTGCGAATCGACTTACCGTGAAAGTCCCAGTCGGTCACCACACCGGGACCAACGGGGCACAGCGTGTCCGCCCCCTTCACGCGCAGCATGGAGCCCGCGTCGGTGTCGCGAAAGTCGTGCAGCCCAAAGTCGTTCGCGATGGAGTACCCGGCAATGTACGAATCGGCGTCGTCGAGCGAAATGTTGCGCGCCGTTCGGCCAATGATGATCGCGACCTCACCTTCGAAATTGAGAAAGCGACAGTTGGCTGGTCGCACGACGGCGCCGAGGTGCGCGTTGAGCGCCGAGACGGGCTTTTGGAACCACGTGGGTGCCGGAGGAAGTGAAATGCGAAATTCGCGTACCCGCGAGACGTGGTTGAGGTGACAGCACAAAATCTTTGACGGCTTGACGGGTACGAGGTGCGTCGCGGTTGCGGCGTCAACACGTCGGCCGTCACCCGCGACGAGTTCCGTCCCGTCGAGGTGAACCTCAACCTCGTAGCCGTCGAGGAGAACGCGACGAAACTCCACAAGACCTCCGAAGTCGTTTGTTAGCAAATGATTCTCACACTCTACAAACCTTCCCCCATTGACGTGCTACGTTCGCCAACGTTACGAGGGGGGACTATGAGTAGTTCGTTTGACCGCGTTCGTGTGCTGTGGCCCGATCATTTGGGGCTCGCGCGAGGTAAATACCTGCCAGCCAGCCTGGCCGACAAGGGCGCGCGACACTGCACCGGGACTTGGGCCCTCGGGTACGACCGTGGCATGACGCCCTACACGGTCGGTAGTCACTGGGACGAGGGGCTTCCCGACTTCGACGCGGTCTTTGACATGGCGGACCTACGGCCCTCGTGGGAGGCGAACACGAGAGTCGTGGTCGCCGATCTCGAGCGTCACGGCGTTCCCTTCGCGGTGTCGCCCCGGGGCGCCCTGCGCAAGGCCGTGGAGGACTGGCGCGCGATGGGTCTCGAGCCCTTCGTAGGCATTGAACTCGAAGCCTTCGTGTTCACGCCCGACGGAGCGGGTGGGTGGAAGCCACTCGACACGCCCGGGGCGTTCGTGTACGGCACCGGTCCGGCCGTCGACCCGCACGGACTTATTGACGCGATCTGGTCCGCCTGCGCGGCGGCGGAGCTGCCCCTGGAGTCGGTGAACTCGGAGTACGACTCCGGTCAATTCGAGTTCACCTTGCGCTACGCGGACGCCGTACGGGCGGCCGACGACGCGTTCTTGTTCAAGGTGCTCGCGCGCGAGGTGGGTCATCGTCTCGGTCTATTGGTGACCTTCATGGGTAAGCCACTGAGCGATCGAGGCGGCTCGGGACTACACGTCAACTTTTCGTTTCGCACGAGTACGGGAGAGAACGTCATCAACGACGCCGACGCCGCCGACGGGATCTCCGACGTTGCCCGCCACGCTATTGGTGGCCTTATCGCGCACCACCGGAGCCTCGCGGGTCTCTGCGCCCCCACGGTCAACGCGTATAAGCGTCTGCGCCCGGCGTCGTTGTCGGGCTACTGGGCAAACTGGGGCTTCGACCATCGCGGAGCCACGATTCGCGTGCCCGCCGAGCGCGGAGCCGGGGCGCGCCTCGAGCATCGCCAGAGCGACGGCGCCGCCGTGGTGCACACGGCGGTCGCGGCTGTCCTGCAGGCTTCGCGACTGGGTGTCGTTGACCGAGTCGATCCTGGTCTCGCCGAGGGGGGTAACGGACTCGACACCATTGAAGCCACGGTTGGCGTACCGGCGTCACTCATCGAGGCGTTAAGTGAGCTCGAGGCCGACCAGGCCCTCGTCGAGGCCGTGGGCGCGGAGTTGGTGGCGCAACACGTGATGGTCAAGCGCACGGAGTGGGAGCGCTTTTGTGCCGCGACGACCGACTGGGAACTGCGAGAGTATCTCCCGTTCCTCTAACGCCACGTCACTTCGAGGGGGAGACGTTTCACGCCGCTGATGAAATTGGAGCGAAGTCGTTCGGTCTCACCAGCCAGTTCCACGTGGGACCAGCGACGAGCAATCTCTTCAAAGAGAACGCGCATCTCGAGGCGCGCCAGGTGTGCGCCTAGACAAAGGTGCGGGCTGTGGAGACCGAAGGCGACGTGGTCGTTGGGCGAACGTTCCGGCTGAAAGGAAAAGGGTTGCGCGAAGTGCTCCTCGTCGAAGTTCGCCGACGTAAACCACATCACCACTTTGTCGCCGGCGTGCAGGGTTTTGCCGCGGAGGTCGAGGTCTTGCACGACGGTGCGACGAAAGTGCATCGTCACGGTCGTGTAGCGAAGCATCTCGTCGACCAGCATCTTTCGCTGCTCGAGCGACATTGTGGGAATGGCTTCAAGAATGTGGGGCCGTTCAATCAGGGCGAGGAGTCCGCCCGTCATGGAGTAGCGCGTGGTGTCGTTTCCGGCCGCGACCATCAACGTGAAGAAGTTCTTGAGTGCCTTGTCGTCGAGTGACTCACCATCTGACGTCGGCTCGAGGAGAGCCGAAAGGATGTCATTGGTGGGGGAGAGGCGACGCTCCTCGAGCGCGATAGCGGCGTACTCGAAGAGCTCGGCGGCGACAGGGCTGCGGAAGGGCAGAAGTCGGTAGGCCGACGTGTCGACTTGGTCAACGACGAAGTCTGTGAAATCGGGATCAGTGTTGCCAATGAGGGCGTCGCCACGCTGGACAAGCCACTCGAGGTCGTCGTGTGGCAGTCCGAGAAGTCGGCCGAGCATCTTCATCGGAAGTTCTCGCGCGACGGTTCGCACGAAGTCGAAGTGGCGTTCGCCGTCGAGGGCGTCGAGCACCTCGATCGCGAGATCGCGCACCGCGTCTTCGTAACCTTGCACGGATTTGGGGGCGAAGGGGCGACTGACCAGACGCCGTAGGCGCGTGTGTTCGGGGGCGTCCATCTCCATCAAGGTGCGACGAGCTTCGGTCTCCTCTTCGTCCATATCTTCAAGGCGAATGCCGAGGCGACTGGAGAAGACGTCGGTGTTGCGTGAGGCCATGAGAACGTCGTCGTACTTGGTAAGGCTCCAAAAGCCACGGCCGCCGTCGCTCTCTTCCGTCCAGTGCACGGGGTCGTGTTCGCGTAAGTAAGCGAAGGTCTCGTGCGGAACGCCGTCGACGTACGTGTCGTGGCTAGTGATATCGGCGAGCGGCTGGTTCACGTTTCCCCCAGGGATGTTTGTTTCCAAACGATTGGGCAATTACACCACAACTTTCGCCACCGCCGCGCCCACGCCGGTCGACCGAGTCGTCCGCTCGCGCAGAAGGTGCGCGGCGATCACGAGGGGCAGCAGTCGACGTCGCGACGTCGAAAAGCTCGACTAATTGTGACGCGGGCGCGGATGCTTGACGAATGTCGTTTGAACCCTTACGGTTTGGGGACACCGTGTCGAGCACGACGCGCTGCAGGGGGAGGCCACCAATGGAGGAACGCACTCGAAAGACCGAACTCGGGGGGAAGCGAAAGCTCACCCTGATCGACACGATTGCGCAGTCCGTCGGACTCATGGGTCCGGTCTTTTCTATTGCGTTCCTCGTACCGCTCCTCGTAGGACTAAACGCCTCGGGTAACGGCGCGGGTACCGCAGCCTCGCTTTCGGTACTGATCGCGGCCGTGGGGGTCGTGGGGCTCGGTTGGATTGTCGCTGAGTACACCCGCAAGATCCAGGCCGCGGGTTCGTTGTACGACTACGTGACCGACGGCTTGGGTGGGCGAGTGGGGTCCGCCGCTGGTTGGCTTTACTACACCGGCATACTGGCCCTCGGTGCCGGGATTTTGCCAATGATCGGCGGCACGATTCACGACATCATCTTGGGCGAGTTCTCGAAGCAGCCGCTGCCGTACTTCGTGTGGGACGTACTGCTCTTTCTTATCGTGGGTTCGGTCATCTATCTCGGTGTCGCGTTGTCGACCCGCGTCCAGCTCACCCTGGCGCTGATTTCGGTGTCCGTAGTACTGGTCTTCTCCGTCTACGTCATCGTGAAGAGCGGAGGCGTGCACCACCTCTCCCAGGGTTTCTCGCCGTCGGGATCCCCCCAGCACTGGAAGGGCGTTCTCTTTGGTGTCCTCTACGGCGTGCTGCTTTTCACGGGATTCGAGACGTCGGCAAATTTGGGCGAAGAGACCGTTAATCCCGGTCGGAATATTCCGCGCGCCGTTCTCATTTCGGTGCTCACTATTGCCGGGTTTTACGTCATCGGCACGTTCGCGCAGGTGTCGGGCTTCCACTTTTCGTTGAAGGCTCTCGCGGCGGCCAACAGCGCGGGACCGCTCTTCACGTTGGCGGGCCCTCACGCCGGGGGAGGCTTCGCCGGCACGGCCATTCGACGATTGGTGGAATTGGTCGTGATTCTTGACATGCTCGCGGTGCTGATCGGCTGCGCGGTGTCGGCTTCACGTGGCATCTTTGCCTTGGCCCGTGACGAGCGCTTACCCGCGCCGCTGACGAAGATCTCTTCGCGCGGAACGCCTTCCGGCGCGCTGTTGCTAGTGCTCGCGGGGTACGCCGTCGTCATTGGACTCGTGCAGTGGAGTAGCGCCTTCGCCCTGAGTGGCTACCCCGAGTACTTTTCGATGTTCTCGTGGATGTCGACCTACGGAGGCTTCGCCATCGCGATGATCTATCTGTTGATCTCCGTGGGTGCCGTGCGGGGTTTACGCCGCGACGACAAGCGCCCGCAACTGTTTCTCGCGGTTGCGGCCGGAGGGCTAGTCACGATTGGGGCAATCTACGGAGCGATTTACAAGGTGACGGCTCCGACCGTTTACGCGCCCTACGCCGCGCTCGTGATCTTGGTGCTCGGTCTGGTCGCGTCTCTCGTGATGTCACCACGCCCGTCGGGCACCGCCGACTTCTCCGGTTTAACCACCTCTGATCAGGGACCTCAGAAGGTGTAGCTCGGGCTGACGACTAGTGGGCGAGTGACATGCCCACCAGAAAGCCGCCGCAACAAAGTAACGGTGTCGCCAGTACGAGCGCGACGGCATATCTGGGGTGATGTTCGCGCGCGATGATCGCCGGAACTGCAAACGCTGACGAGAACGTCGTCATGCCGCCGCACACGCCCGTCAGCACGACGCTGCGTAGGTGGACGTCGGCGAGGCCGGTTAGTCGATAAGCCCCGTAACCGGCGAGGGCCGTGCCCACGACGTTGGCCGCGACGGTCGCCCAGGGACGTTGCGTCGGGTGCCGTCGTCGAACGACGTACTCCATCACGAAGCGCACTACGGCCCCTACACCGCCCGCGAGAGCGACCAGCAGGGCCGTCACAAGGGCCTCGCGTGACGGCGCAGACCGGCCCAGGCCGCTGCCACGCCGGAGAGCACGGCGAAGGTGACGACGATCGTCGCGCCGAGTGGTGAGGAATTCCACATAGGCGCGACGTCGGCGAAAAGTGATGAGTACGACGTGAATCCCCCAAAGAAACCCGTGACGACGAACAGACGCGTGAGGTCGTTGGGGTCGTGTCCGCGCAGGGCGCCGCGCAGGAGACGCGTGGCGAGGTAGACCCCGAGGACGTTGATCACGAGAAGCACCCAAGGAACGTCGTGAAACCACCACACGGGGGCAGTCCCGTCCGGACAGACGGTGCCGCCGCTCGAGAAGATGGCATGCCCGAGGCAGACGTTCGAGACCTTCGGTACGGGATCGATCTTTAACACGACGTCGCGTAAAAACGTCCCAATTGCCCCGCCAACGAAGACCGCGGCCAACGCCTTGGCGAACTGGCGGGGCGTAAGAGTCAGACTGGCCATGGGTACCACGAAACTATCGGAACGTCTTTGGGGGAACTGGGTTCGCGACGCAGGTTCCGTTCACCGTGGACGGGATTCTCTGTAACTTTACATAACGAACATTATCGGCGCACAAGTAGGGGGAGACTGCTACACTTTCTGTATGCGTCGGGCGTTAGTGGCATTGCTTCTTGGAGTGACCTCGGTAGGAGTTTTCGGGTT
>JAGWHY010000049.1 GCA_028873575.1 Acidobacteriota bacterium
TTGCCCTCGGCGTCACGAATCAACTGCCAGCGCCCCTCGACCGTGATCTTCGCGCCACTCTTCGTCAACTGCTCTATTTCGCCCGTCCAGTAACCGTCGCGCTCAACTATCGCGAGCGCGCGACGTGCCTCTTCGGGGTCGTCGTAGAACAGTTCAAGAAGTGGGCGACGAAGGACTTCTTCGTGGCTCCACCCGTAGAGCTCTTCCGCGGAGCGATTCCAATACGTCACGCCGCGTTTAAAGTCGCGGATGATCATTGCTTCTTTGGATCGATCGACCATCTGCGCGAGCAGATTGGCACGCGCGGCACTTTCCTCGGCCATAGTTTTGGCTTCTTCTTCGGCCGTCACGTCGCGTACGGCCACGACTATTCCGTCGGGAGCAGGCAGCACGCTCACGTCAAAAAATCTCTGGCGCCGCGGATCGAAGACCGTCGTTTCCGAGTAGACGCCTTCATTCATGGCGCGAAGGTACGTCGTGTACGACTGCGTCTGTTCAAAGTCGGGGAACAGTGTGTAGGCCGACGCCCCGTCGACTTCGTGCCGTGGTCGCTCGAAGAGCGTGCACGCCGCGTCGTTGGCCCACTCGACGACCCAGTCACGTCGCACGAAGATCAACGGGTACTGGAGCCCATTCATCGTTTCGGTCATACGTCGTTCAAGACGCTCTACCTCGCGACTCTGCTGAACCAGCGCCGTGATGTCGTATAACGCGCCGACGACGCGCACGATGTCACCATTTTCGTCGCGGACGGCCTCGCCCATCACGCGCACGTCCCACACGTCACCCGTGCCCGTTTCAATCATGGCCACTTCGTCAAAAGATTCACCAGTGGTGAGGCATCGACGCAGTGCCGTCGCCATTCGCGCTGACGAGTCACCACAGTATTTGAGCAACGACTCCTCTAAGGTGGGCGGCCCCTCGACCTCGAAGCCGAGAATGTCGAAAAGCGCGTCGCTCCACTCCAGCGTCTCGGTTTTCGCGTCAATCGACCAACCGGCCAGGCGAGCCATACGCGCGGCGATTTTGGCGACTGACTCATTAGCTCGAGCCCACTCGGAGAGACGCGTTTCGGCCGTGAAGTCGCGCGCAAGGCCCATGACCGCCACGACCCGACCCTCGTCGTCGCGCACGGGCATGTTCGTGACGTCGACGTCAAAAATTTCGCCCGACTTTCGTCGACCACGTGACCGGTAACGGCGGGTGTTGCCCGCGACCGCCGCGGCGAAGTTTTCGCGCGTCGTCGCGAGGTGCGTCGGATCGATTAGGTCGCCGTACTCGTGGCCCAATAGTTCTTGACGGGTGTAGCCGGTCATGACGCAGAGGGCGTCGTTGAAATCAATGAACTGTCCCTCAAGGTCAAAGGCGTACACCGCGTCGGGGTAGTCGCGCAGAATGGTGTCTACGCCGTTGCCACGTATGAGTTCACTGAGGCGCGACACGGCGCCCTCCTCCACGGTTGAAATGGTCTACTTCAAAACGACACGCTGGCAATAGGGGAGAATAATTTGCATTCAGAAATGTAGAGGCGTGAGCCCTAGTGCGTTTGCACTATTTTGCGTTGATTTTCGTCGCCGTAGTCGCGAGCTGCGCTTCAGCGGCGCCCCATAGTGTCGAACACGGCGTTCAGAAGTTGCGACACCGTAAAGGGTTTCGCCAAAAATTTCGCTCCGCTCTTTTCGAGTCGCCCGGCCGTCGTCGCGTCGGTGGCGAGACCACTCATCACGATGACGGAAAGGTCGGGCCGTCGCTCGCGTAATTTCGCCACCAATTCGAGGCCGTCCATTTTGGGCATGTTCAGGTCCGTGATCACCAAATCCACTGCTTCGCCACGTTCGATCACCAGGTCGAGCGCCTCAATCCCGTTACGAGCCAGGATGAAATAAAAACCTTCGGCCCTCATGACCTCCTGGAGCAACATCAAGATCGCCTCTTCGTCGTCGACCACGAGCACGCGCTTTTGCTGCACGTTCCCCCTCACGCGCGCTCGATCGAGTTCCGGTGGCGAAGAGATCGTCGCGTTCGCCGAGGCCGGAAGGTAGAGATCGAAGCGGGTGCCAAAGCCGGGCAAACTGTCGACGTCCATAACGCCGCCGTGACTGCGCGCGATGGCCCGCGAGGTGGAGAGGCCCAGTCCGGTGCCGTGCCCAACGTCTTTCGTCGTGAAAAACGGCTCGTAGATTTTGCTCATCGTCTCTTTATCCATGCCAATCCCCGTGTCGGAGACTTCAAACACCACAAATTCACCGTTAAGCGTTTTCAAACTCGGTTGGACGGCCTTACCGTCGAGGTGTTGGAGCGACGCGCGAAGCGTGAGACGTCCCCCGTTCGGCATCGCGTCGCGCGCGTTCGTCACCAAGTTGACCAGGACCTGCATGATCTGCGTCTCGTCACCGACCACGAAAGGCAACTGCGGTGAGTCATCGGCGACCACGACAATGTTCTTCGGCAACACTTCTTGACAGAACTGCTTGACCTCGCGAAGGACCTGTATCGGATCAAAGGCCGCGCGCGTACCTTCGACGCCGCGCGCGAAGTGCAGAACCTGACGAACCATGTCCGCGCCACGATGCACGCTTCGCTCGATGGAGTTCAGTACGTCGCGCTTGGTCGCGTCCGTCTCGCGTCCCTGTAAAAGCTCCAGAGACATAATGATTGGGGTAAAGATGTTGTTCAGGTCGTGCGCAATTCCCCCGGCCAGGGTGCCCAAACTCTCCATTCGCTGATTGCGAGCTCGGGTGAAGATCTCACGATTCCGCTCCGTGACGTCGGTGTTGACCTCAAAGATGGCGACCGGTTCTCCGCCGTCGTCATGCACCAGTTGCCAACGCGCGTCTACGGTCACGAGCCCGCCAGAACGGGTGCGCTGCTCTATTTCGCCCGTCCAATATTCGTCGCGCAACACCATCGCCACCGCTTGATTCGCGTACGCAGGATCGTCGTACAAAAAATCGGTCGGATTCTTCGAAAGCACCTCATCACTCGACCACCCGTAGAGATGCTGCGCCGCGGGATTCCAATAGGAGATGCCGCCGCGAAGATCGTGGATAATCATGGCGTCTTTGGCCAAACTCAACATGCGCGCCAGGTACTCCGCTCGACGAGCGGCCTGATCAACTTCGAGCTGCGTTTCGATTCGCGACGTGACGTCCGTTGCCGTCAACAAGACTCCGTCACGAATCGGGTACGCCGTCACCTCCATCCAACGCTGAAACCGATCCAAGTAGGCGGTCGTGGTGCCGACTTCACCCAGATCCATGGCTCGCTGACTGACCCCTCTAAAGGCGTGGTTGGCTTGCTCGGTAAAGACGTCGGTGATCGAGTAACCAATCAAATCGCTTTCGGACATGCCGACCAACGCACAACCCGCGCGATTCACGAACGCGAGTCGCCAGTCGCGTCCAATGATGTACAAGGGGACGGCCAGCTGTCCAATCGTGTCGGCGACCCGATGCTCAATTTCAGCGAAGGCCTCTCGTTCGCGGGCCCACGCCGACACGTCTTGGAGGACGCCGTCGATGCGCACTACGCGTCCGGCGTCGTCACGAACAGCTTCGGCCATGAGCTGCGCACGCAGTCGCTGACCTTGGGCGGTCTTTACCTCCACTTCAAGGTTGACCGAAGTCCCTTCTTCTTGGCAACGTCGCAGCGCCTGCGTGACGCGGCTGCGGTAAGGCTCGTCGTAGAAATTCATCGACTCGTCGAGCGAAGGTGCGTGCGTGGGTGCGGCGCCGATCAGGGCGAAGAGTTCGTCACTGGTGCGCAGTTCCCCTTTGTCGAGATCGATGGACCACCCGGCGACCCGCGCCACCCGACTTGAAACTTGGGAGATTGACGAGTGCACCGCGAGTTCGTCGACCGCTTGGTGAAATTCGGTAACGTCGCGCGCCATTCCCAACACGGCAACAACCTCGCCCGTCTCGTCGCGCAACGGTAGATTCGTGACGTCGAGATGAAATCGCCGTCCGTCCTTCGCGACGCCGACGGATGTATAACGCTGGGGCGTCCCGTCACAAGCGGCAAGAAACAGTTGCTGCGTCTGTTCACGACTTTCCGGTGCGACCAGCGGTAAGAAATTAGAAGTGAGGAGTTCGTCACGCGTGTAGCCCGTCAACTCGCTGAGGGCGTCGTTGCCCGCCACAAAGTTGCCGGCGACGTCAAAGACGTAGATCGCGTCGGGGTGACCACGAAAGAGCACGTCGAAGCCGTGGCGTTCGAGCACCCGCTGGTAGTCCGTCATCGAAACTCCGTTTACGCCGATCTGCCGCTCGTCCGGCGTCCGAGTCGATCACCAATTAGCGCTGCCAATCTTACGGTGACGCCGTCAGCACAAAATCGACAGTGCCGCCGTTGACGATTACTCGTGTTACTCGAAAGACCTGATGCCACGGGGTTGAAAATCGGCGTCACCGGTAGAACTCGAATTTGACGAATTTGTACTAGACGAAAAAGTGATCACGAAGTTGATCGTCGCGGTCCACTCAATGAAGTGCCCCCGGCAGGAGTCGAACCCGCAACCTGACGGGTAGAAACCGTCTGCTCTATCCAGTTGAGCTACAGGGGCGTACCTAGAAGCGTAGTGACCTCCTTCCGGACGAGACGTTCACAACCTTTCGGTGGCTTTGGGAATTTTCCCGCCGTGTGCCATACTGGAACCTCTTGGTGGGCGTAGCTCAGTTGGTTAGAGCGCCAGGTTGTGGTCCTGGAGGCCGCGGGTTCGACCCCCGTCGCTCACCCCAATGATTCATGCGGCGCCGGCGGGCGCCGAGTCGGACGCTCCCTAAGCCTTAGCGTGTAGATTTCGCTCTAGTGACCCAGGCCGGGTCCCTTAGGGGGTTGACATGACCATCGTTCGTGACTCGTTCTACATCAACGGCGAGTGGGTTCGTGCCACTTCAGCGGAAACGTTGGAGGTCACGACCTCGGGCACGGGCGAGCTCTACGCCACCGTTCCGGTCGGCACCGTCGACGAGGCCAACCTCGCGGTCGAAGCGGCCGCGCAAGCCTTTACCGCCTGGGCCAACACGAGCCCGAAGGAACGTGGCGAGTTTCTTTTACGCATTTCGGAGAAGTTGGCCGAGCGCGGCGACGACATCGCCCTTGACATCGCGCACGAAGTGGGCATGCCGCTGATGTTGGCCAAGGGAATTCAAGCGGGTCTGCCGACGGCGACCTTCGCCGACAACGCTCAGCGCGCCATGGATTTTGTGTGGGAGGAAGAGGTGGGCAACTCCACCTTGGTACGCGAACCCGCCGGCGTCGTCGCCTGCATCACCCCCTGGAACTACCCGCTCCACCAGATCGCTAATAAGGTGGCCGCCGCACTCGCGGCCGGTTGCACCGTCGTCGTCAAGCCCAGTGAGGTCGCGCCAATTAACGCCTTTATGTTGGCCGACATCATCCACGAAGTCGGACTGCCCAAGGGCGTCTTTAACCTCGTGACGGGCCTCGGCCCGGTCGTGGGTGAGGCCATCGTGGCCCACCCCAAGACCGACATGGTCTCGTTCACTGGTTCGACCCGCGCCGGGAAACGCGTTATGCAGATCGCGGCCGAGATGGTCAAGCGCGTGTCGCTCGAATTAGGCGGCAAATCGGCCAACATCATCCTGGAAGACGCCGACCTCGCGCGCGCCGTCGGCGACGGTGTCTTCAAGTGCTACCTGAACTCAGGACAGACCTGCTCGGCGTTGACGCGCATGGTCGTGCCGCGTTCTAAGTTGAGCGAAGTTGAAGACCTCGCCATCGCGGCCGCGACGGGTCTCGCCCCCGCCGATCCAGTCACCGGCGCCAGCCTGCTCGGCCCCCTGGTCAGCGCCGCTCAGCAACAGCGGGTTCGCGACTACATCACCAAGGGCATTGACGAAGGTGCCCGATTGATTCTTGGTGGCGTCACGCCACCCGAAGGTCTCGAAAAGGGCTACTACGTCGCGCCGACCATCTTCTCTGACGTCACCAACGACATGACCATCGCCCAAGAGGAGATCTTTGGTCCAGTGCTTTCGATCATCCCCTACGACACTGAAGAAGAGGCCGTGGCCATCGCGAACGACTCGAACTACGGCCTCGCCGGTGGCGTGTGGGCCGGCAGCGACGAGAAAGCCTTCGAAGTAGCGCGCAAGATTCGCACCGGTCAAGTCGAGATCAACGGCGGTGCCTTTAACATCGTGGCGCCGTTTGGTGGTTACAAGCAGTCCGGCATCGGTCGCGAACTTGGTCGTTACGGTTTTGAGGAGTTCCTCGAAGTGAAGGCCATTCAGCACAACTGAGTCGACGAGTTCTCGGCGTTCGGTCGTATAGACTCAATCCGCGCCGGTAGCTCAATTGGCAGAGCATTTGACTCTTAATCAACAGGTTCCGGGTTCAAGTCCCGGCCGGCGCACCAGTTTGTCTTTCACGGCGCCAAGGCGTAGTACAACGCGGGCGGCCGAAGACGTATCTCGTTTCAGGAAACGCGTGACGGCGCCCGCCCAATATCGGGACCCAACGGCGAGGCCCTGGCGTGTCACCCCGCAAGTGACGCACGGACAAAACGAGCGCGACGAGTAGCAACGTAACGACCACGCACGCTCTACGCCCGTCGCGCTCCTCTACCGTCCACGTACCCGTCACCTTCGAGGTTGAAAACCGCGCACGTCGCGCCGCGAGGCGCGCGAACGACGACCGATCGAGATTTAGTGGCCGAAGACGGACTTGTAGGTCACGACGTCCGAGGACTTAGGTGACACCACACTGAAGCGTTGATTCCACTTGGAGTAGGTCGTCGTGCCGTGACCAGTAGACGACGTGATCGTCTGGCTGATTGGCAACGTGGTGGATCCCGAGGCAATCACGAGCACGTTCTTTGACGCGGGCGCCGCACCGGCCGCCGTGGTCCAGGAGAGCTGAAAGTTCTTGGCCTTGTCCGAGGTCGTGGCGAGCTTGGTCCCACTCGCCTTGGGAAGAATCTGCGTCAGAACCGCGGTCGTGAGATTTTTCTCCAAATTGGTGTACGGCACCGTACCTTTAAACATCTCCATCCACTTCGAACCGATCTTCTTCTGCTGTGCGCTGGTGAGCCCCATGACGGTCGTCAGACCCAGCTTGTTACCGCTTAAGAAGGCCGCCTTCGGGGTCACGAGAATCGCGACCTTCATTTTGCCCGACACTAAGAATTCGTCGCCCGTCGAGGTCCCGAGATCGACCTTGATGGAAGAGGTCGAGGACTTATTGATTGACTGCACTTCAATGTGAACCGAGGTCTCCTTGGCCAACTGCGCGTTCGCGGCCCTTAGTACCGAGGTCACCGTGGGCGAGGTGGTGGCGTTCGCGAGCACCGGCGTGCTGAGTACGCCGCCGACGAGTCCTGCGAAAAGGGCGAAACGGGCAAGGGGGCGTCGAAGAGTCATTGAACGAGCCTATTGCCCCCGCGCACGCCACGTTCGTCACCCCGACCGTTCCGCTACCGTGCTCGGATGCTCGTTCGCTTCGCTCGTCGTGATGACGTGACCACAGTCAACCAACTCGTGCGCGACCTGGCCCGCTACGAACGCGCCGCGCACGAGGCGACCGCGAGTGACGCGCAGCTCGCCGAAGCGCTCTTTGGCGAGAACCCGCACGTCTTTTGTCACGTGGTTGAGATTGACGACGTCGTCGTCGGATTCGCCCTGTGGTTTCGTTCGTACTCCACGTGGACCGGCGCGTCGGGGCTCTACCTCGAAGACCTCTACGTCCAACCCGAGTACCGAGGCCGCGGTTTCGGCCTCGCGCTCATGCGTACGTTGGCGCGCGTCTGCGTCGACGAGGGTCTCACCCGCTTCGAGTGGTCGGTCCTCGACTGGAACGAACCCTCAATCGACTTTTACCGACGACTCGGCGCGCGGGCCCTCGACGAGTGGACTCGCTTTCGATTGAGTCACGACGCCCTCGCAAATTTCGCGCGACAGGGTGACTAGCCGCCGCCGACTTCGTCGGCACGCCACGACGGTCGCACGTGGTTCAGAGGCAATCGGCCAGTTCGAAGAGGAGTTGCTGCATGCCGTGCACCTGTTCGACGATCGCGGGCTCGGCACCCGCGAGCCGCTCGTCGTCGAGCAGGCCGTGCGTGAGCGCGGTCGCGCGCAGGGCTACTTGTAACGTACTCAGCCACACCCAGGCTTCGGGTTCGTTCAAAAACTGATCGTCGATGGTCATGAGTGCCAGTTCGGCGTTCGTCGCGATCTGCTGTTGGCGTTGGAGCGCCGTGAGCGGATCGTCCTCGTCACGGCTGGGGTCAATCGGTGGCAGGAGTCCGCCGCGCCAAACGTGGTTGGGGTCGCGCTCCGCGGCCACGACCTCGGCGAAGAGCGCGCGCACGAACGCGCGTCCGTCGTCGTTCAAGCGAACCTCAACGCGGCCGTCGCGGCGGCGAACGAAGAGCCGCGCGGCCACCTAGGCGTCCTGCTCGACGGTGCTCTGGAGCCCCGAGACCTGCAACTTGACGCAGTAGGACTCCGCGCGCTCACGCGGCCCCGACCACACCACGGCGCGGCCGTCGTTATGAAC
>JAGWHY010000079.1 GCA_028873575.1 Acidobacteriota bacterium
CTGGGTCACTGAAGCGAAATCTACACGCTAAGGCTTAAGGAGCGTCCGCCTCGGCGCCCGCCGGCGCCGCGTGAATCAGGGTCATCGGATTTCAGTGGGGTGACGCCGATTTCTAGGTGACCTCGTGAAGGACGAAGGTGCTCCATGCTTTAAGTGTGAGCAAAAAACTTGGAAACACCTTCGTCCTGTCCAACCCTACCGAGATACTCCAGGCCCTCGTCGGCTTGAAAGACGTCAAGATCCTGCGCCTCGAGCGTCGCGGGCCGGACGTCGAACTGGTGATCGAACGCGAGATCGGTGTCGTGGTCTGTCCCCGCTGTCGCGAGCGCGCCCGCGTGAAGGACCGCCCCGTCGTCTCCTACGTCGATCTGCCGGTCTACGCCTCGCCCATGACGCTGACCTGGAAGAAGCACCGACTGCGCTGCGTGAACGTGGACTGCCCCGTGACGACCTGGATGGTCGAGGACCACCGCATCGCCGCCAAGGGCTGTCTGCTGACGACGCGCGCCGCCAAATGGGCGACCAACCAGGTCGGCCAGGGCCGCACCGTTTCTGAGGTCGCGGACGAGCTCAACTGTGACTGGCATACCGTCAACGACGCCGTTCTCACCTACGGTGAGGCCCTGCTCGCCGCCGACAAGAAGCGTCGCAACCAGACCACGGCCATTGGCCTGGACGAGACGAACTTCGTCAAGCTCGGCACCCACCTCCACGCGAGCTACGCCACCACCGTCGCCGACGTCCAGAACCACCAGATCATCGAGATCCTCCCCACCCGTCGTTACGAGGACGTGGCCGCCTGGGTGAACCGCCAACCCGCGTCCTGGAAGGAGCGCATTGCCTACGGCGCCCTCGACATGTCCCCCGCCTACGCCGCCGTCTACTCGGTGGCGTTACCCCAGGCGGCCCAGGTGGTCGACCCCTATCACGTCATCGCACTCGCCAATCGCAGTCTCGACGCGGTGCGCCGACGCGTCCAGGTCGAGCAACTCGGGCATCGCGGACGCCGCGACGACCCTCTCTACCGGGCTCGGCGCGTGCTCTTGCTGGGTGAGGAGAAACTCGACGAGTCGGGATCGCGGCGCTTGCAGTCACTACTCGAACTGGGTGACCCCAACGCCGAGGTCGCGCTCGCCTACCGAGTGAAAGAGCGGCTGCGTGACTTCTATCGGACGTTCGATCCCGTCCACGCGCGCGCCATGCTCGACGAGTTGAAGGGGCACTGTCTGCGCCGCGAGATGCCGCCCGAGATTCAAAAACTCGGACGCACGATCCGCGACTGGTTCGACAAGATCTGCAATTTCCACCTGGCTCGGATCAGCAACGGACCCACCGAAGCGCTGAACAACCTCATTAAGCGGATCAAGAGGATCGGCTTTGGTTTCCGAAACTTCCAGAACTACCGGATCCGCGCCCTGCTCTACGCCGGCAAGCCCAACTGGCGAGTTCTCGACTCGATCGTCGTCCGATGAGACAGGGCGCACCCCACCAGAATCCGAAGAGCCACTCGCCGCCCGTAGTTCGGGGCCCAGCAGCACATCGAACGGCTCTCTCAGCTGGGCGTCAACCCTCACGTCGGCCAGACTCTCGTCAATCTG
>JAGWHY010000050.1 GCA_028873575.1 Acidobacteriota bacterium
CGCCGGAGTCGTCGTAGCCCTTTTCGTGGGGCAGATTCTTGATCTCGACGTTGACCTCGACCTCGGACAGCGTCGCCAACGCCTCGGCCAGCGTGGCGACGTAGCCGGGGAGCTCGCGATAGGGCGTTTTGGCAATAAGTCGACCTTCGCACGCCTCGTCGTGGTGCACGGCGAGTGCCCCGTCAGCGCAGCGACGCACGTCGAGCTCGACGCCGTCCACGCCCAGGCGAAGGGCCGCGCGAAAGGCGTCCAGGGTGTTCTCGCGGGCCTTGTGGTGGGCGCCCCGGTGGGCGAAGACTTTGCTCATCTCGCCAGTCTTTCAGGCGCCTCGGCCCCGCGCGGGGTGCAGAAAGACGCGAAATGCCCTTGTGTTCGCCCTTGATTTTCAGTAGAATTTTCCCCGGTTCGCTCGCGCCCGCGGGGCTTGTCGGACCGCCTTTCCCCCCACCACACGAGGTCTGCTATGTCGTTGATTTGGAACCGCACTCACGCCTGGGACGACGCCGACTGGCGCTCGTCGGCCGCCTGTCGCGACACCGAGCCGGAGCTGTTCTTTCCGATCGGCACGACGGGCATGGCGACCGACCAGATCGAGTCGGCCAAGCGCGTGTGTTTCCAGTGCGACGCCCAGCCGGCCTGCTTGGAGTTCGCCCTGGCGACCAACCAAGAGTCGGGCGTGTGGGGTGGCACGACCGAAGACGAGCGGCGCAAACTGCGCAAGCAGTGGCTCGCGGCGCGTCGCCGCGGCACCACGCTGTAGTTAGTCGCGTTCCAAGAGCGGCACGCTGACCCGCACGTAGGTACCCCCACCGTCGTCACTGTCAACCGACGACATTTCAATGGTGCCGTGGAGTTGCGTGCGCACTAAGTCGCGCACGATCGACAGCCCCAAACTCGTGGGCACCTCGAGTGAGAAATTCGCCCCGAGGCCGCGCCCGTTGTCACGAATCTCCGCCACGGCGTGGCCCTCGTCGCGGTGCAACTGGAGTGTCACGATGCCCGCGTCGGGGACCTCGGCGATCTGATCGCTAAAGGCGTGCTCGACGGCGTTGGTGAGTAGTTCGGTCAGGGCCACCGCGAGCGGCGTCGCGAGGTCCGTCGAAAGCACGCCGAGCTCGCCGTTCACCACGATTTCCACGGGGTGCAGCGCCAACACCGTGTCCTCGACTAGGGCGACGAGCGAGCGGACGATCTCGTCGAACACGACCTCCTCACCCGGTTCGCGTGAGAGCACCTCGTGCACGACGGCGATGGAGCGCACGCGCCGCTCCGCCTCCAGCAGCGCGACTTGGGTTTCGGCTTCGTCACTGCGTCGCGCCTGCAGACGCAACAGTGACGAGATGGTCTGGAGGTTGTTCTTCACGCGGTGGTGCACCTCGCGCACGGCCGCCTCTTTGCTCAACACAATGCGGTCGAGTTGACGCAGGTCCGACACGTCGCGCACCCGCGCCAATACGCCCGTCACGCGGTGGCGCTCGATCAACGGCACGCAGTGAAAGAGAATCGCCACGTCGTGACCACGGTCCACCTCTTCGAGGGTGGGCAGAGCGAACTCCAGCGCGCGCTCGACGAAACGCGCGCGCAGCCCCAGTTCGCGCAGCGTGCGGCCCTCGGGCGAGGCGTAGATACCCAGTCGGTGCAGCGCGTTGGTGGCGTTGGGCGTCGCGAACTCGACGCGACCCTCACCGTCGAGCAAGATCACGCCGTCACCCACGCGGGGCATGCCCGGACCGGCCACGTCTTCTTCGCGAAAGGGGAAGCTGCCGTCACTCACCATGGTGCACATGCGCTCAAAGAGCGACAGGTAGACCTTCTCGTAGAGCGCGGCGCCCACCTGCGTCGGACCCTGGAGGCGGACCATGACCGCCGCGACCTCACCGCCGACGATGACCGGCACGCACCACAACGAGACGGCGTCGTCAACGCCGTGGACGCGCCCCTCGCCCACGACGAGGGAACGCTCCTCGAAGGCCCGCTGCACCAGTGGCCACGCGTCGACGCGCTGGGTGGTGCCGACCAGGTCGTCACCGAGCAACGTCGAGCGATTATTAGGACGCACCTGACCGACCACCACCAGGTGCTTCTCGCCGCGGTTTTCCGGTTCGGCGACGCGCGTCATCAAGAGCAGGTCCGAGAAGGCCAAGTCGGCCAGGAGCGACCACGACGCGACCAGACGCACCAAGTGCTCCACGCTCACCTTGTCGAGTCGCGTCCGCAGCGCGGCCAGTTCGGCCAGGGTCGCCACTAGGCGCTCCTTAACGGCACCATCGAGCGCACGCGCGCGTCAAAAGAGGCGAGCTCGCGCACGCCGCGCGCCTCGAGCAAGTCGGCGAGCTCCTCAACGCGCGCGCTCACCTTGTCGAGTCGGTGCGCGTCCGAGGCGGTCGTAAAGGCGACGCCCGCGGCCACGAAGAGGTCGAGGAGTCCCTCGGCCGGGTACTGCTCGCCCACGGGCTTGGCCCACCCGGCCGACGAGCACTCGACCGCGAGGCCCCCGGCGCGCGCCGCCTCGCTCAAGCGCGCCCAGTACTCCTGCGGGGCCGCCGGGACGAAGCCGGCGACCTTAATGAGGTCGGGGTGCGCCAACACGTCGACGGCGCCGGTCGCGGCGAGCTCTTCGATCGCGCGCGCGTACTCGTCCCAGCAACGCGCCACGTCACGTCGCGTCCACTCACCCATCGAAATCGGGTTATCGATATCGTCGAAGGCCCACGCGTCCAGCCAGTGCACCGAACCGATCAGCACGTCAAAGGGGTAGTCAGCGTAGAGCGCGCTGAGTTCGTCCATCTGCCCGCGGTGATAGTCGACCTCGAGGCCGATCTTGACCGGCAGACCCTCGTCCTTCGCGCGCTGGGCGAGCTCGACGTAGGCGTCGAGGGAGCTGCGCGCGTGAAAGTCCCAGTACTGCGCCATCACCGACGAGGTGGGCTCGTGACCCTGTCGCAGCCACCACGGCCCCACCACGTCGCGCACCTGCACGAAGCGATTGGCGTGTTCGGTCAGGGCCAGTTCACGCACCCCGTGACGAGCGGCCTCCTCGCAGTACGCGGCGATCTGATCGAGTCGAAACCAGGTCGAGGACTCCGAGTGCGGCCAGAGATGGAGGTGGTAGTCGAGCACTACTTACACGGTGCCGAAGCCGACCACTCGCTCGCGCGCCGGCGTGCCGAGTTCGACGTAGGCAATGCGCGCGGCCGGGACGCCCACGCGTCGACCCTTGCGGTCGGTGAGCCACAACATCGCGTCGTTGGCCAGGGCGGCCTCGACCTGCGCGGCGATGGCCTCACGGTCGGCGTCGTCGGCGAGCTCGACGTCGATTTCTTTCATCGACTGAACGATGCCAATACGAATCTCCATGTCGGCTCTCCTCTAGCGTGCGGAACTTTCCCATGTTACGGCGCTGGGGCAAGATGTGTCTCGTGAGTACGCCCGTCCCGAGTGAGCGCAACCGCCGCTGGGCGGCGACCATGGAGGGCTTCGAGGGCGACGGCAACGCCCTAACGGTCGCGCACGAGAACTCCCGCGCGCGCGTGGACGCGCGCGGCGCGATGGCGCGCGAACGACGCGAGGAGCAACTCGACGCGCAACTCGCCTCCGGCGCCACCCGCGCGCGCGGCGCGGGACGGCGTCGGCGCGACGAGGAGCCCGACGCGTGGCGGACCTGCTTCGAGCGCGACCGCGACCGGGTTCTGCACTCCAACGCCTTTCGTCGCCTCGCGGGTAAGACCCAGGTCTTCGTCTTTCCCGAGGACCACATGCGCACGCGCCTCACCCACGCGCTCGAAGTCGCCCAAGTGGCGAGCGGTATCGCCCGACCCCTCGGGCTCAACGTGGCCCTCACCGAGGCGATCGCCCTCGGTCACGACTGCGGTCACGGACCCGGGGGCCACGCCAGTGAGGAGGCCCTCGACCCCTACGTCGAGGGCGGCTTTGACCACGCCACGTGGGGGGCGGACGTGGCCCTGCGCGAACTGAACCTCTGCCAGGAGACCCTCGACGGCATTCGTAATCACTCGTGGTCCCGACCGGCCCCCGCCACGCCCGAGGGCGAGGTCGTCTCGTGGGCCGACCGCATCGCCTACGTCTGTCACGACTTCGAAGACGCGCTCTCGGCGGGGGTCGTCGACGTCGACCAACTGCCGATGGTCGTGCGCGAGCGCTGCGGCGAGCGCCGCGGTCAACAGTTGGGCAGTTTCATTAACGCGGTCATCGCGACGGTACGCGCCGAGGGCGTGATCGGCATGGACGCGCGCCACGCCGAGGCGCTGGCCGCCTTTCGAGGCTTTAACTACGAGCGCATCTACCTGCGCGGTCCCTCGCGTGAACAGGCGCACAAAGTCGTGGCGATGTTGCGCGCCCTCGTCGAGTACTACGCGCAGCACCCCCTCCTGATCCCCAACGTCGCGGCCGACGAGGACTTCGTCGCGACCGACGCGCGCACGCTGCGCGCGGCCGTGGAGTACGTGGCGGGGATGACGGATCGTTTCGCGTGCCGGGCCGCGACGGACCTCCTCGAGTGGCCCGCTGACCAGTTGCCGAGCGGCATTGATCGCTAGCGCGTTCGCGGCCGCAGAAATTTTTTCCGACCCACTACGCTCGAGACGTGAAAAACCGACCCTTTGTCGCGCTCGTCGCTGGTCTGTCGGTCTCCATCGTGGTCGCCGCGGGCCTCTTGGTCTTCGCGCTGCACCAGCAACGAGGTAGCGCGCAGCCGACCATTCCGCGCCCCTACGGCGTGCCGGGCAACTTGAGCGACGCCACCATCAATCTGATGTCGCTCTCCCCGCTGCCGCACCGCGCGGCCCCCGACTTCACCTTCGTCGATCAGTTCGGCAAGACGGTGTCGCTGCACGATCTGCGCGGCAAGAACGTCGTGTTGAACTTTATGGACCCGCACTGCACGGACGTCTGTCCCATCGTCTCCCAGGAGCTCATCGACGCCAACCGCGACCTCGGCGCCACGGCGAAGAACACGGTCTTCTTGGCGATCAACGTCAATCAGTACAACACGACCGTCGCCGACGTCAACAAGTTTTCGAACGAACACAATCTCAATTCCATTCCGACCTGGCACTTCTTGACTGGCTCCTTCCCAGCGCTGCTGAAGACCTGGGAGGCGTACGGGATCGACGTGCAGTCCTCGTCACCGACCGCCGACGTGCAGCACACGTCGGTTACCTACTTCATCAACGCGCGCGGTCAAGAGCAGTACCTGGCCGCCCCCATGGTCGATCACACCAAAAAGGGCGTCTCCTACCTCCCGAACCCCCAACTGAGCGCGTGGGGCCAGGGCATCGCCCAGGTCGTGCGCGACCTGACGAACTAGCTAGGGCTTCGTCGCCGCCTGCAAATTGATGCCGGGGGCGGGGCCGCCGCGCATCCACTCGAGGCGCTGCTCGGTGGTGCGCAGGGCCGCGTGCTCGTGGGTGAGAATCCAGAACTTTCGCTGGACGACCGCGTCGAGCACGCGCTGGCCGACCTCGCTCGCGTCGATGCCCGCCTCGACCGCGCTTTGGGCGATGTCGGCGATGGCGCGCGCGCGGGGGTCCTCGTTGTAGCTGACGAGTTCGTTGGGCATGTTGCGCTGGGACTCAAAGATTCGCGTCTTCACGAATCCCGGGCAGAGCGCCGACACCCCAACGTTGGCGCCGCTGAGTGCCAACTCGTGAAAGAGCGACTCCGAAATTCCCACGACGGCGAACTTGCTCGCGCAGTAGGCCCCCATACCCGGCACGCCGCCGAGACCGGCCAGCGAGCCCGTGTTCACCACGTGGCCCTCGTTCTGTTCGAGGAAGAGCGGCAAGAAGGCGTTGAGCCCGTAGATGACGCCGTTTAGGTTGACGTCGAGCACCCACTCCCAGACTTTGGTCGGCGTCCCGATGGTCGGACCGGCCGCGACGCCGGCGTTATTGAAGATCACGTGCGCGGCGCCAAAGTTGCTCAGTGCCGCGTCGCGTAGGGCGAGCACGTCGGCTTCGCGCGTGACGTCCGTGACGACGCCGACCACGTCGGCGCCCTCGGCCGTTAGCGAGGCCACGGCCGCCTCGAGGGGACCCGCCTCAACGTCGCCGAGCACGAGCTTGGACTTCGCCGCGGCGAAGGCGCGCGCGCTCGCGAGACCGATGCCGCTCGCGCCCCCGGTGATGACCACAACCTTGCCGTCGACGTCCACGTCGCCCCCTGACTCTGGTTAGACCAGCTTGAGTTCTTGACGATAGACCCGCGCGGGACCCTGCTGCGAAACGCGTTCGGCGAGGGCGCGAAAGGCCACCGCCGCGCTCGAGTCGGGGGCACTCACGACGATCGGCGCGCCGCGGTCCCCACCGTCGCGCAGGGCCGGGTCGAGTGGGATCTGACCGAGCAGGGCCACGCCCAATTCGCGCGCCAACTGCTCACCGCCGCCGGCGCCGAAGAGTTCGTAACGCGCGCCGTCGGGGGCGTCGAACCAACTCATGTTTTCGATCACGCCGCGCAACGCCAGCTTCAACTTGCGCGCCGCGTAGGCCGAGCGCTGCGCCACGCGCTGGGCCGCCGCCTGGGGCGTCGTCACGACGTACATCTCGGCGCGCGGCACGATCTCCGAGAGCGTCAACGCCACGTCGCCGGTGCCCGGCGGCATGTCGATGAGTAAGAAGTCCGGCTCGTCCCACCAGGCCTCGGTGACGAGCTGTTCGATGGCCTTATGCAACATGGGCCCACGCCAGATCACCGGCTGGGCGTCGTCGACGAAGTAGCCCATCGAGATCGCGCGCACCCCGTGCACCAACGTCGGGATCACCGTGTCGCCGAGCACGATGGGGTCGTCCGTCGCGCCGAGCATCTTGGGGAGTGAAAAACCGTAGACGTCGGCGTCGAGCACGCCCACGTCAAAGCCCATCTTCGCGAGGGCGATGGCGAGATTGACCGTCACCGAGGACTTGCCGACGCCGCCCTTACCCGAGGAGATGCCGAGTACTCGAGTCTTGGTGAGTCGATCGAGCACCTTGGGCGCGGCGTCACCGTGGTCGTGGTGCCCCGGACCGGGCGGCGCGGCCATCGCGCCGCGCAGGAAGTTGCGCAACTCCAAGCGCTCTTGGTCGTTCATGGTGCGCACCATCACCTCGGCGTCGGGGGCGACCTCGAGCACCTCGTCGCGCAGGTGCTCCAGGTGGGGCCAGTTGCTCACCGGCACCACGAGCTCGACGCGGGTGCCGTCCGCCGCGACGGTGCCGAGAAAGCCGATCTCCTCGAGACCACGCACCAGTTGGGGCTCTTTAATCGCGCCGAGGCGCGCACGAAGTGGTTGGTTGAGGGTCACGGCGGTCCTTTATCTGAGATTCTGAGGTTACCGTCGCGCTCGAACCCTCAACTCCTAGACTTTTCCACGTGAGTACGACCCCCGAGAGCGAGCTCGACCCGGCCCTGTTCACCGCCACGGTGACCAGTCTCACGCACTCCTTTGGCGACTCCACCCGTCGAAAGATCTACTTCTTCTTGCGCGAAAATCCCGGCGCGACCGCCGCCGAACTCGCCACGCACTGCCAGGTGCACGCCAACGTCGTGCGCCACCACCTCGAAAAGCTCCACGACGGCGGCTACGTCACCTACGACAACGTGCGCAAAACCACCGTCGGCCGTCCGGCGAAGGGCTACCGCGTGGTGGACGAGACGGTCACGCTCGAGGGCTCCGTACGTCGTGACGCGTTGTTGGTCGCGCTCCTCGAGATGGCCCTCGAACGCCTGGGACCCGACGCCGCCGAGGCGATGGCCCACGACGTCGGCGTCGAGTACGGCCGCGCCCTCGTCGAAGAGGTCGGCCCGAGCGACTCCACCAAGTCCGTCAAGGGCGCGATGGCCTCGATCGCGGGCCTGCTCACGGCCCACGGTTTCAACGCGCGCGCTGAGAGCGACGCCGCCACCAATTCGGTCGTGTCGGACAACTGTCCCTTCGGGACCGCCGCGACGCACCACCCCGTGCTGTGCGCGGTCGACCGTGGACTGATCGCGGGCATGCTCGAGGGCCTGGGTGCGGAGCGTACGCAGGTCACCTTGACCTCGCGCGCGCGCGGCGACGACACCTGTCGCGTGACGGCCTAAGTCCGCGAGGGCGTCGAAGGCGAACTCACGACGCGGGGGCGACACCGAGCGCCACGAGAAACGGCCGCGCGATGGCGAGTTGACCCTTCGAGGGTCGCAGGCGCAGGAAGATTTTGAACTCCTTCAC
>JAGWHY010000051.1 GCA_028873575.1 Acidobacteriota bacterium
GCGACGTTTTACTCCGCGCTGAGTGGGTTAGAGGTCGAACCGCTGCAGGGGTTTCCCGAAGACCAAGTGACGTGGCTCGAGCTCCTGCACGAGGGGCGTCCCACCATTGCGTTTCAAAAAGTGGCGAACTACGTCGCGCCCACCTGGCCGGAAGGTGTGGTGCCCCAACAACTTCATCTCGATTTCGACGTTGACGACCTCGACGCTGGTGAGGCGTTCGTGCTCTCGATCGGGGCAACGAAGGCGACCGTGCAGCCGGGTACGTCGTTTCGGGTCTACCTCGACCCGGCCGGTCATCCGTTCTGTCTCGTGCGGCGCTCCTAGGCGAGCGTGTCGACGTCATCGGTCGACGGCGTGACGCGCAGTACGCGCGTGAGCTCGTCGACTTGTCCGGCCACGGGACGCCACCACGTCCAACGTCCACGTTTTTCGCCCACGATGAGACCCGCCACCGCGAGCCGCGACGTGTGATGAGAGATCGTCGGCTGGCTGCGCTGGAGTGGTGCTTCCAGATTGCAGGAGCAGACTTCGCCCTGACTCGCGATGAGCGAGAAGATTCGCAGTCGTACCGGGTCGGCGAGCGCGGCGAAGACGTCGGCGAGCGCGCTCGCCTGGTCATCACGGAGAGCTTCGGTGTCGACGGGGGCGCAGCACCACGTCGCGAGTTCCGCCGTTGGTTCAGATCCGGGTGACTTCACATTGACGTTCATCGATATAAAGGCTACTCTTCATATTGATAAACGTCAATCTAAGGAGCATCGTGTCGCGCCTGCAACTCGCCCTCAACGTCGAAGACCTTGACGCGGCGGTCGATTTCTACACCACCCTCTTCGCCACCGCGCCGACGAAACGTCGTCCGGGTTACGCGAATTTTGCGATCGAGAACCCCCCGTTGAAGCTCGTTCTTTTTGAAGGTGCGGGGGCGCCGGGATCTATCAATCATCTCGGAGTTGAGGTGGAAAGTACGCAGGAGGTGCGCTCGGCCGTTGAACGTCTGGGCGACGCGGGACTCGAAGTAGAGGTTGAAGAGCACGTGGACTGCTGCTACGCGGTGCAGGACAAGGTTTGGGCGACGTCACCCGACGGCTCAAGGTGGGAGACCTACGTGGTGCTCGTCGACAGTTCGGATCACGCCGAGACGACCAATCTCTGCTGCGGGGGAGACGGCACCAACGTGGCGTTGCTCAACACGCCGAGCGCCCCGTGAGTCCCGCGTGGACCCAGCGCGTCGGCGCCGAGTTCTTGGGCAGTGCATTGCTTACCTTGTGCGTCGTGGGTTCGGGCATCGCCGCGCAACGTCTTTCACCGGGCAACGTTGGTCTCGAACTACTCGAAAACGCTCTCGTGACCGGCGTGGGCCTGTTCACGTTCATCGTCACGTTTGCGCATATCTCGGGAAGTCACTTCAACCCCGTGGTCTCGTTGGCGCGACTCGCGCTTGGTGAAGGCTCGTGGCGCGAAGTCCTCTCCTATCTCCCGGCGCAGGTGACGGGCTGCGTCGCCGGCGCCGTCACCGCGAACTACCTCTTCACGGTGCCGCAAGGTCTCTCCACGCGGATGCGCCAGAGCGGTCCGCACTTCGTGGCCGAAGTCATCGCGACCGCGGGTCTGTTGATGGTGATTCATCTCACGCACCGAGGCGCGCACCAACACGTCGTTCCCGCCGCCGTCGCCGCGTACATCACCGGGGCCTACTTCTTCACGTCGTCCACGAGTTTCGCGAATCCCGCCATCTCGGTGGGACGTATCTTCACGAACTCCTTCGCCGGGATCGCGCCCGGCTCGGCGCCAAGTTTCGTCCTCGCCCAACTGGTGGGCCTCGTGGTGGGCGTCCTTCTCATTCGCTTTTTCACCGCGGCGCGGGTGGCCCGATGAGTGATCCCACCATTCTCTTCTTGTGCGTGCATAACGCGGGACGCTCGCAGATGGCGGCGGCCTTCGCCCGTCAGCTCGCGCAGGGTCGCGTGCGCGTTCTCTCGGCCGGATCGGATCCGAGCGAGACGCTCAACCCCGCGGTCGTTTCGGCCATGGCGGAGGTGGGCATCGATATCACGGATCAGTCGCCCCAAGTGTTGACGAACGAGATGGCGCTCGAGGCCAACGTCGTGATCACTATGGGTTGTGGCGACGCCTGTCCGGTCTACCCCGGGAAACGTTACGTGGACTGGGAGTTGAGCGATCCAGCGGGGCGCGACCTCGCTTTCGTGCGGGGCGTGCGCGACGACATTCGCGATCGAGTCCGAGACCTTCTCGACTCGTTGATTGACGAATCGAAGCTCGACTAAGGCGCCGCCCGCGCGTCGAGATTCGCGTGACGGGATCGCGCTAGTAGTTGGCCCAGATCTTTCGCGCGAGCGGGTCGACGGTCATCGTGGCGCCGAAGGGGACGACAATCTGAGGGTCGGTGTGACCAAAGTCGGGGCCGTACACCACGACGGCGTGCGGCGCGTAGGTGTCGCACGCCCGGACGAGAACGTCACGTTGCGCACGGCGATACTCTTCGCGCGCTTCGACGCCTAAGGGTCGCTCGGTGGACCACGCCTTGGCTTTCGCCATCACGACGGCGGCGAAACGCTCGAGGAGTCCTCGTTCGCCCATATTGCGGAGCATGCGCGAAACTTCTTCGGCCTCGGGCATTTCTTCCGAGGTTTCGAGGAGCAACACGCCGTCGGTAAAGTCGTCGTTCGCGCCGATCCAACGATTAGCGGCCAGATTCCAATGCAGTATTTCGAGATTGCCGCCCCACGTGACGCCGGTGACCACGTGATCGCCTCGCCAGTACCAGCCACTCTCGGGGAAAGTCGCCAACTCGTGGTCCAGGGTCGTGGGGTCTTCCCACCGACCTTGGAGGTCGGTAAAACGAGGCTGCGGAAGAATTTCGTAGCGTCCGTCGTCAAAGAGCGCGTGGCGCAGTGACGCGAGGTGCGCGTCGTGCGGTCCACCGGGTCGCGCCATGTGCACCAACGTTGATCCTCCGTGGTAGCTCGACACGCCGTGGCGCCAGAGCCAAAGTAGGAGATTCGTGTTGTCGCTGTAGCCAAAGATGGCGGGGGGATCGTCACCGAGTAGTGAGGGATTGAGATGCGGTAGCACGGTGATCTGATCGCTACCGCCCAGTGTGGCCATAATGGCGCGAATGGACGGATCGGCGAAGGCGGCGTTGAGATCACGCGCCCGTTCGTGGGCGCTGGCGCCGGGCTGACGAGTCGTCGGAAATTCCACGAACTCGAGATCGAACGCCGACGCGAGGGCGGCGACGCCGCGCTCGTGAACGACCGGGAACAGTCCCGCCACGCCCGACGACGGTGACATGACCGCGACGCGATCCCCGGCGTGGAGCTTTCGAGGGCGTTGTCGTTCGACCGGCACGTAGGTCAACCTAGCGAACGCCTCACTACGATTCGGGCGTGGCCCACCGAGTCGATCCGCTCGTCGCGTGTCGCGTCGCGATTCTGGGCGCCTCGGGATCGGGTAAGTCACGCTTGGCGCGACGCCTGGGGGATCTGGGGAGCGTGCCGGTGCTCGAGCTCGACGCGCTCTACCACCAAGCGAACTGGACCCCCCTCGACGACGACGCGTTTCGTTCACGCGTGGGTGCCTTCGTCGCGGGGTCGAACTGGATCTGTGAAGGCAACTACTCGGTCGTGCGCGATCTAATTTGGTCACGAGCCGACCTCATTATCTTTCTCGACTTTTCTCGAGCGCGCGTGATGGGACGGTTGGTTCGTCGGACGTTGTACCGCGTGGCCTTTCGAAGGAGGCTGTGGAACGACAATCGCGAACAGTGGCGAAATCTTCTTTCCCGGGAACCTGAGCGCAACATTCTTTTGTGGTCGTGGCGCACGCACCGGCGACGTCGGCGTGACGTACCGGCGACGGTGACCACACTTGCCCCACACGCTACGTTCGTCCACGTGCGAACGAACTTTCAATGTCGCGTGCTGTATCGCCGATTGGCGGTCGGTTACGCGAGCGGTCCGTTGCCGCGATCTTCAAGCTCCCACGCGTGATCCAGCACGTGCCAGGCAATACGTCGAATGCCGTACGAGGTGGGCCATCGAGCGTCGGCGAGTGGTAGGCGAAGCGCGTTCCTGACAGTCGCGCGCTGCTCGGACCACGGCGTTCGTGGGGCGACTGGAGCGCCGAGTCGACTGGCGTAGGCGCGTTCGGCGTTGCGCACGTGATCAATCATCTTCACTCGGTCGCGACCGCCGCCGCGCGGACCCTTGCGCAGGAGGTCGGGCGCCACCGCGGCCGCGCGATCAAAGTAATTCCAGCAGTCGTCGAGGATGGCCGTTTGGCGGTCGCGTTCGCGTCGGGTGAGCGGCTTTTCGTCCCACGGACCGATGATCGCGGGCGCGCCGAAGTCCGTCGTCGTGTCGCCCGCGACTTCACCCACGACCCGCAGTTGGTCGTCGGGACCTTCGCGTCGCAGAACTCGTCGGTAGCGATCGCGAGCAGCCCGTAGGGCCTCGAGCGCGCCGTCGGGGGTCTTGCCCGCGCGACACCAGCCCGGCCAATCGAGCGCGACGGCGAACGTGGTTCGTCGACCGATTTCGAGCGCGATGCGGTTCACGACTCACTCCGTCACTGGTGGCGGAGTTTCAAAAGCCCGCCTTCCACTCGCCAACCTACTGTGGGTCGAGAGCATCGTCGCGCATGACACG
Organism: Acidobacteriota bacterium; assembly: GCA_028873575.1. Taxonomy (GTDB): domain Bacteria; phylum Actinomycetota; class Acidimicrobiia; order Acidimicrobiales; family RAAP-2; genus RAAP-2. The sequence continues at coordinate 4,668 of JAGWHY010000051.1, forward strand.
AAGGCACGATTGACGTCGAGTCGTCGAATCAGACTCCACCAATCTGCTTCATCCATTGCGTCACGTTGGCTCGCGCGAGATCACCTACTCGGGCGTAGGACGCGCGCCGTGAACCCAGAGAGAGGAACACGCTGGCGAACAACATGCCCCAGCCGAGTGCGCGACGTAGTTCGTCGGCTTCGGGCTGCAGTTGCGCGACGATCTCGAGGGTCGTGGCGAAGGGAACGAGCAGCAACGCGCCGGCGAGGTCCGTGGCGGGATCACCGACGCCCAGATCACCGAAGTCAACGACGCCCACCAAGGTGCCGTCACGGAAGATCAGATTTCCAGGGTGGAGGTCGCCGTGGAGCCAGGTTTCCTCGTTCGGCGCGGCCGCGTCGCGGGCCCAAGCCCAGCGGTCGAGCCACTCGTGTCGATTGCCTTCGAGCGCGCCAAGGTGTTCTAGGAAAGCTTGTTGGCGCGCGACGAGGGCGCACCCACGCACTGGGTTTCGGGGCGCGGTCGAGGGAGCGGGGCGACGTAGGCCCCGCAGGATCTCGACGATGACGTCGACGTTGGCCGCGCGCGTCGCGAGCGCTACACCATCACCCGCCCGCCCCTCAATCCATCGTTCGATCGCCCAGGGCCAGGGGTAGACGTCCTCGGGGTGTCCGGCGACGACGGGCGCGGGCGTCGTCACGGGAAGATCACGCGTCACCTCGGCGAGCCACTCAATTTCCTTCACCACTAGCTCGGCGCCGATTGCTCGACGCGGTAGCCGTACGACCAAATCCGCGCCGAGGCGAAACTGCACGTTGTCGAATCCCTCGCCGGCCCGTCGCAGGGTGAGTTGCGCGAATTCGGGATGCTGACGACGAAGAAGTTCGCGAACGAGCGACGTCGTGACGAGGAATTCGGCGTCGGGCCACGGCACGTTTTGACTCTAGTGACGGCGCCTCGATTGGTAGGGTCGAAAGATGTCGAGCAATGATCGCTACACGCACGGACATCACGAATCGGTGCTGCGCTCGCACCGTTGGCGAACGGCGGAGAACTCGGCGGCGTACCTGCTCGCGCACCTGCGAGAAGATCAGGCGCTCTTGGACGTGGGATGCGGACCGGGCACGATTTCGGCCGATTTCGCGCGCCGACTCTCCCGGGGACGAGTCCTCGCGATCGACAACGCCGCCACCATTATCGAGCAGGCCACGATCGACGCCGATTTCGCGGACCTTACGAATCTGACCTTTGAGGTTCGCGACGTCTACGCCACCGGCCTCGCCGACGACAGTTTTGACGTGGTCCACGCGCACCAGGTCCTCCAGCACGTCACCGATCCGGTCGCGGCGTTGCGCGAGATGCGTCGCGTCGTCAAGCCCGACGGCCTCGTCGCGGTACGCGACACGGACTTTGGCGCTTTCACCTGGTATCCCGAGGACGAACGACTTTCTCGCTGGTTGGCGATCTACCACGAGATGACTCGTCGCAACGGAGCCCAAGCTGACGCGGGACGGCGCCTCAAGGCGTGGGCGCACGAGGCCGGATTTCGCGAGCTCGACGTCTCGTCCTCCAACTGGACGTTTGAACAGCCCGAGGAGCGAGCGTGGTGGGGCGGTCTGTGGGCCGACCGCGTGGTGGAAAGTCGCTTCGCCGAGCAGGCGCTCGAGTACGAACTCGCGACCCGTGATGATCTGGCGGCGTTTTCCCAGGCCTTTCGTGAGTGGTCGCGTGAACCTGAGGGTGTTTTCTTCGTCGTACACGGTGAGGTCATCGCCCGCCGGTAGTGCGCGAGCGAGTGACAGACTTAGTCGGTGAGCACGTCGGACGCGCAGATCGTCACCGCGAGTCACGCGCGCGTGGCCGCGCTCGACGTGCGTCGTACACTGCCCACCCGGGCGCGGCGCAACATTGGGGCGTGGTGTTTTGCCGACCATCTTGGCCCCGTTTCGTTAACGCCGGGTCAGAGCGCCGACGTCGCGCCGCATCCCCACGTCGGACTACAGACCGTGACCTGGCTTTTTGACGGCGCGTTTCTGCACCGCGATTCGCTGGGCTCCGAGCAGCTGATTCGCCCGGGCCAGCTCAACCTCATGAGCGCTGGCAACGGCGTCGCGCACGCCGAAGAGGATCCCGGTCAGCCCGAGGGGCGTTTGCACGGAATTCAGTTGTGGGTCGCCCAACCCGAGCACACGCGTTGGGGGCCGTCGGCCTTTGAACACCTCGCCGACGTCCCCCAGCGTGACCTCGACGCCGGCGTCGCGACCGTTTTGCTCGGTTCTCTTGGGGGCACGTCGTCGCCCGCTCGACGCGACAGTGACCTCGTCGGTGCGCAACTGCAACTGCGCACCGGTACGTCCGTCGTCGAGGCTGATCCTCACTACGAGTACGGGGTGATCGCGATTGCGGGTGCCACCGAGGTCGCCGGTGCCATACTGACGCCGGGAACGATGGCCTACCTCGCGCCGGGTCGCGAGGAGTTGGTGTTGTCGACGGGTGACGCGTCCACGGTCATGCTGATCGGTGGCGTGCCGCTCGAGACACCCCTCGTGATGTGGTGGAATTTCGTCGCGCGCAGTCGTGAGGAGATCGCGGACGCCTATCGCGCGTGGGCGTCGCGGAGCGAGCGTTTCGCGCCGGTGGCGTCGAAGTTCGCGCCTATCGACGTCGCCCCGCCGGCCTGGCTGGCGCGCGAAACGTAGAGCCACCTCAGCCCCGACCTATGATGTTGCCTCGCGTTCGCGTGTCGGACGCACCAAAGGAGATTTAATTGGCTGAGATCACGGCGCCGTCAAGAATTCTGATGCTCGGGTGCGGCTCGGTGGCGCAGTGCCTGCTGCCGTTGCTCATCGACCACTTCGAGTTTGACCCCCGAATCGTTACGATTCTCGAGAGCCGTGACCATCGCGAACGGGTGGGCGATCTGTTGCAACGCGGTGTGCACTACGTTCGCCACGAAATTACGCCCGAGAATCTGGTCGAAACGCTGAGTACCTACCTCGGCAGTGGCGATCTATTGATCGACCTCGCCTGGAATATCGATCTCGGCGAACTCCTGCAGTGGTGCCGCGATCACGACGTTCGCTACCTCAACACGTCGGTGGAGGTTTGGGATCCCTACCTTGATCCGGCCCTCACCTCACCTCAGGAACGGACGCTGTACTGGCGCCACATGGCGTTACGTCGTCTACTGGCGTCGTGGGGTGACAACGCGGGCCCGTCGGCCGTCGTCGAACACGGGGCGAATCCCGGCCTCGTGAGTCACTTCACGAAACAGGCCCTGGTGGAGATCGCCCAACAGGTGCTGCACGATGGTTTGGGCGCGACGCGCACGTCAGCGCTTGAGGACGCGCTCGCGGCCGAGCGTTACCAGGACCTGGCCCACGCCCTGGACGTAAAAGTCATTCACGTGTCCGAGCGTGACACGCAAATTACCAACGTCCCGAAGCAGGTAGGCGAGTTCGTCAATACCTGGAGTGTCGACGGGTTTTACGAAGAGGGCGTCGCCCCGGCGGAGATGGGTTGGGGGACGCACGAGCGTTCGCTCCCCGA
>JAGWHY010000012.1 GCA_028873575.1 Acidobacteriota bacterium
TCTGCTTGCCGGCCGAGACGAAGGGCATCATGGCACGCAGTTTCTTGCCGATCTCTTCGACCGGGTGGCGCTTACCGGCGTCGCGCAGTTCGCGGTACCGGGGGCGACCAATCTCGTTTTCCTTGATCCACTCGTTGGCGAAGGTGCCGTCTTGGATCTCGGTCAAGATCTTCTTCATCTCGCCCTTCACCTGGTCGGTGATGACGCGCGGACCACGCGTTAAGTCCCCGTACTCGGCGGTGTCCGAGACGCTAAAGCGCATACCGGTAATGCCCTCTTCGTACATCAAGTCGACGATGAGCTTGAGCTCGTGCAGGCACTCGAAGTACGCGCTCTCGGGCTGATACCCGGCCTCGACCAAGGTCTCATATCCCGCCTTCACGAGCGCCGATACGCCACCACAGAGCACGGCCTGCTCACCGAAGAGGTCCGTCTCGGTCTCTTCGGTAAAGGTCGTCTCCAACACCCCGGCGCGCGTCGCGCCAATGCCGTAGGCGTAGGCCAAGGCGAGGTCGTGCGCGTGACCCGTGGCGTCTTGGTGAATTGCAATGAGGGCCGGCACGCCGCCGCCCTCGGTGTAGGTGCGACGCACCAAGTGACCGGGGCCCTTGGGGGCGATCATCGTCACGTCGACGTCGGCCGGGGGCTTAATCAGGTCGAAGCGAATGTTAAAGCCGTGGGCGAACATCAACATCTTGCCCGTGGTGAGGTGTGGCGCAATGTCGGCGTCGTAGGTGCGCTTTTGCTCAGTGTCGGGCACCAGCACCATGATGACGTCGGCCTCTTTACAGGCGTCGGCGATCGAGAGCACCTTGAGTCCGGCGTCTTCGGCCTTCAAAATTGAGGAGGAGTCGGGACGAAGTCCCACGCGCACGTCAAAGCCGGAGTCTTTGAGGTTCAGCGCGTGGGCGTGGCCCTGGCTGCCGTAACCGAGCACCGCAATCTTCTTGTCTTTTAGAAGTTCGGGCTTGGCGTCTTTTTCGTAGTACATCGTGGTCATTCGGGGTCCTTCTCACTTTCGGGCGGAGTGCCCAGTCTAGGGAGCGCGACGCGCCCAGTTCGGTGAAGCTCGACGCCCTCGTAGCTTTCGAGGGCCTTTTCAAAGGCGTCACAGCCGTGGGGGGTACCCGCCAGCATGACGGTGACGTGGTGGGCGTCGACGTCGACGATGGCGGCGTTGGCTTCGCCAATCACGTCAAGGAGCCCGGTGCGCGAGTCGACGTTGGTCGGAATGGTCGCGAGCAGTAACTCACGCTCCACGGCGTCACTGGGCGCTAAGTCCGAGATGTCGACGACGTTGACCAATTTGTAGAGCTGACCCACAATCTGCTCCAAGGGCGCGGACTCGGCGTCGACGACGATGGTGATCCTCGAGAATCGCTCGTGCAATTCGGCCGGCGCCACCGCGAGGGAGTAGATGTTGAAGCCGCGCCGGGCGAAAAGCCCCGCGACGCGCGCCAAGACACCGGCCTTGTTCTCCACCAACACCGACAAGATGTGGTGGCGAACCGGGGTGTGGGTCTCGGGCCCTAGGTACGGTTCGGGGGCCATTAGTTCTCACCTCGCAGACTCGGATGGACCATGATGTCGTCGTTACTCGCGCCCGCCGCCACCATCGGGAAGACCTTCTCCGACGAGTCGGTACGAAAGTCAATGACGACCGGCACGTCGTTGATCTCGTTGGCTTGGCGAATAACGTCCTTCATCTCGTCCATGGTGCGCGCGCGCAGTCCGACACAACCCATCGCCTCGGCCCACTTCACGTAGTCCGGCAGGTCCGCATTCAAGTAAACCTCGCTGTAGCGCTCCTCGTAGAACATCTCTTGCCACTGGCGCACCATTCCCAAGTACGCGTTGTTGAGAATCGCCACCTTGATCGGAATCCCCTCGGCGCGCGCGGTGACCAACTCTTGCGCGGTCATCTGAAAACAGCCGTCGCCGTCGATGCACCAGACCGTCTTGTCGGGTCGCCCGGCCTTCGCGCCAATGGCGGCCGGCACCCCAAAGCCCATGGTGCCCGCACCCCCGGAGTTCACCCAGGTCCCGGGCTCTTCGAACTTCCAGTACTGCGAGGCCCACATCTGGTGTTGACCAACGCCCGAGGCGACGATGGTCCCCGGCGCCGAGGCGGCGAGAATTTCTTCAATCACGCGCTGGGGGCGAAGTAGCCCGTCGTCGGAGGGTTCGTCGTAGGCGAGGGGGTAGCGCTCCTGCCAGGTGCGAATCTCTTTCCACCAGACCTCCAAGTTCTGGGGCGTGGCGCCGGCCGCGTCGAGCGCCGACACGGCCGCCGTGACGTTGCTCTGGATGGTGACCTGGCTCTCGCGGACCTTGTTGAACTCGGCGCGGTCGATGTCGACGTGGATGACCTTCGCGTGGGGCGCGAAGGCCGAGACCTTGCCGGTCACGCGGTCGTCGAAGCGCGCACCTAGTGAGATCAACAGGTCGCACTTTTGAATGGCGGTGACGGCCGCGTACATGCCGTGCATGCCGGGCATGCCGAGGTGCTGCTCGTGGGAGTCGGGGAAGGCACCCCTCGCCATCAAGGTGGTCACGACCGGCATCTTGGTGCGCTCGGCGAAGGCGAGGAGTTCCCTCTCGGCGCGCGACTTCAGCGCGCCCCCGCCCACGTAGAGGACGGGGCGCTCGGCCGCGTTGATGAGCGTCACGGCCTCGTTGATGGCATCCGCGTCAAGCGGTACCTCGGGGCGATAGCCCGGAAGGTCGAGCTCGTCAATGGAGCTTGGGTACCACCAGTCCATCATCGACTGGGTGACGTCCTTGGGCACGTCAATAAGAACCGGCCCGGGGCGACCGGTCGTCGCCAAGTGGAAGGCCGCCGCGACGGCGCGGGGAATCTCCTGGGCGCTCTGGATGAGAAAGTTGTGCTTGGTGATGCCCATGGTGATGCCGGTGATGTCGCACTCCTGGAAGGCGTCGGTGCCAATGGCGGCGGTCGCGACCTGGCCGGTGATCACGACCAGTGGCGTTGAGTCCATGTGGGCGTTGGCGATGGGGGTGACGATATTGGTCGCGCCGGGGCCACTGGTGACCATGGCCACACCCGGTCGCCCGGTCGCCAGGGCGTAGCCCTCGGCCATGTGGCCGGCGCCCTGTTCGTGGCGTACCAGTACGTGGCGAATCGAGGAGTCGATGATCGGGTCGTAGACGGGCAGAATCGCGCCACCGGGCAGGCCGAAGATGACCTCGACCCCCTCTTGTTCCAACGATTTGATGAGTGCTTGCGCTCCGGTGAGTTGCACGCCGCTCCTTTTTCCCCTAGATAAGCAAAAAGGCCTCCCTTACTGGGAGGCCTCCGGTGTACGTAACGACGTGACTACCGGCGCCTTGCGCCTACTACCGCCAGAATCGCAATGGTCGTCGTCACGTCGGCCAGTCTACGCGCCAAGACCCCCGCGCACAACCGCGATTTAGGCCGAGGTGACCGCGCCCTTCTCCGCCCCCTGAACGAGACGCGCAAACTTTCCGAGCACGCCGGTCGTGTAGCGCGGCACGAAGTCCGACTGGCGCTCTCGGCGCGTGGCGAGCTCGGCCTCGTCGACCAGCAGATCAATGGAGAGCTTTTCGACGTCAATGGCAATGACGTCACCGTCCTCGATGAGACCAATCGGTCCCCCGTCTAGGGCCTCGGGCGCCACGTGACCAACGCAAAAGCCGTGCGTGCCACCACTGAAGCGACCATCGGTAATCAGCGCGCAGTCTCCCCCGCGACCGACGCCCTTCATGGCGCCGGTAATCGCGAGCATTTCGCGCATGCCCGGTCCGGACTTGGGACCTTCGTAGCGGATGACGACGACCGTCTGGGGCTGGATCTCGTTCGCCATAATCGCCGTCATGGCGGCGTCTTCGCCGTCGAAGACCCGCGCGGTTCCAGTAAAGGACATCTGGTCGATGCCGGCGACTTTGACGACCGCACCCTTGGGCGCCAGGGAACCTTTAAGAATGGCGATGCCACCTTGGACGTGGATGGGGTGGTCGAAGTCGTGGACGACCTCGCCGTCGGGCGGGCGCGCACCAAACTCCGCCAAACTCTCGGCCATCGTCTTACCGCTCACGGTCATGACGTCGCCGTGCAGCAGACCCTTCTCCAACAGGTGCGCCAAGACGACCGGCACGCCACCGATCTCGTCGAGGTCACTCATGTGGTACTTCCCGTGAGGCTTGGTGTCGGCTAAGTGCGGCACGCGCTTCGCGACGCGGTTGAAGTCGTCGAGGGCCAAGTCAACGCGCGCCTCGTGGGCAATGGCGAGCAGGTGCAGTACCGCGTTGGTTGAACCACCCAGCGCCATCACGACCGAGATGGCGTTTTCGAGCGCCTCTTTGGTCATGATCTGGCGCGCCGTGATCCCGCGGTCCAAAAGGTTCAGTACGGCGGTGCCGGAGTCGTAGGCGATCTGGTCGCGCTTGGGGTCAATCGAAGGGACCGACGCGGAACCAAGTAGCGACATCCCAATGGCCTCGCCCACGCTCGCCATCGTGTTGGCGGTGAACATCCCCGCGCAACTGCCCTCACCGGGACAGGCCGCGCACTCGATGGCCTTTAACTCCTCGTCGCTCATCGCGCCCACGGCGTTCGCGCCGACGGCCTCGAAGACTGACGTGATGTCGAGGGCTTGGCCGTTGTGCGTGCCCGGAAGAATCGTGCCGCCGTAGACGAAGACGCTCGGCACGTCGAGGCGCGCCGCCGCCATCAACATCCCCGGCAGCGACTTGTCACAGCCGGCGAAGGTGACCATCGCATCGAAGCGCTCGGCGTGCATAACCGTTTCGACCGAATCGCAGATCACCTCACGCGAAACCAACGAGGCACGCATTCCTTCGTGACCCATCGAGATGCCGTCCGAGACGGCAATCGTCACGAACTCAAAAGGCACCCCGCCGCCGTCGCGCACGGCGACCTTGGCTCGTTTAGCTAAGCGCTCGAGGGGCAGGTTGCAGGGCGTGACTTCGTTCCAGCTAGAGGCAACACCGATTTGGGGCTTAACCATGTCCTCATCCGTCAGGCCCATCGCGCGCAACATGGCGCGCGCTGGCGCGCGGCCCTTGCCAAGAGTGACTTCCGTACTGCGCGGAGTGGGGTGGTTCGCCATGCACGAAGTTTATGAGGTCAAGCTTTCTGCGTTTAGTTGCATAGTTTTCAGGCTTCCGCCATTGCGACATGCTCGGATGTAAATGATTGTGTACATGCACGTTTCATAAATGAGCGTTTACATGATACACTTGACGACGAACGCAGACACAACATAATTGTCGTCGTACGTTGGCAAAGGTGATCCTCCTATGAAAGTCAATTCTGCACTTGACCTCGCGGCGGTAGTCCGGGGTCGCCGACACGACTTAGGACTTAGCCAAGCGGATATGGCGAAGCGTGCCGGCGTTTCTCGAGTTTGGCTTTCCGCAGTCGAGGCCGGTAAGCGCTCGGTCAATTTTGGCCTGGTCCTTCGACTGTTGGGTGCCATGGACCTCAAGATGGATGTATCTCCATCGCCAAATCTCAGCGATCTCTTCAGTGGAGTCAGGGATGTTCCAGCGCCCATGAATGTAAGCGACGCGCACAAGGGGTCATCGGTGGATCTGGACTCGATTCTCAAGAAGATTCGAGATTTATGACCGACGTGCTCCACGTCATCTTGGAGGACGTTCTCGCCGGAACGATTGAAAAACTGCCGAGCGGACGACTTCGATTCACGTACGACGATTCTTACAAGGACCGTGGAGACGCGACACCACTCTCGTTATCTATGCCCGTTCAGGTACCGGTCCACCATGACAACGTCATCACGCCTTGGCTCTGGGGGCTTCTTCCCGACAATGATCAGGTTTTGACTCGTTGGGCTCGGCGATTCCAAGTTTCGCGCACGCCGTTTGCCCTCTTGTCGACGCAAGTAGGTGAAGACTGCGCTGGGGCGGTTCGCTTCGCCAAACCGGAACAGTTAGACCGCGCTCTCAACCGATCCGGAACCATCGATTGGCTCAGCAGTGAAGAGGTGGCGAGTCGCCTTAGGGAACTCCGAGAAGACTCGACAAATTGGCTGGGCCGCGAATTTAACGGCCAATTCAGCTTGGCCGGCGCGCAAGCTAAGACTGCGTTGTTGTACGTGGATGGCCACTGGGGGCAGCCAACAGGTGCGGAACCAACCACGCACATTCTAAAGCCCGCCGTCGCTGGTTTTGAAAATCACGATCTCAACGAGCACTTATGTCTCAGTGCGTCTCGTCTAGCTGGCCTCCTAGCGGTCCGCACCAAGGTATCTCGATTTGGCGATGAATCGGCGGTCGTGATTGATCGCTATGACCGCACCATCGAAGGCGGCACAATTGTCCGCGTGCACCAAGAAGACCTGTGCCAAGCGCTCGGGATTCCTCCGACGGAAAAATATCAGAACGACGGCGGCCCGAGTCCGGCCACCATTGCTGATCTCTTGAGACGAGCCATGTCTCCTCAGGTCGCTGACGAAGCGGTGAGGCGATTTACTGATGCCCTGATCTGGAATTGGCTCATTGCCGGAACGGACGGCCACGCGAAAAATTACTCCCTACTCCTCGCGGGCGATCAAGTGAGACTCGCCCCTCTCTACGACATCGCGTCAGCGTTGCCCTATGAAGTCCACGAGAAAAAGCTTCGCCTCGCCATGAAAATAGGAGGCGACTACCGGATTTTTCCAGAACGCAACAATTGGACAAAGGCCGCGAGCGAGCTGGGTCTGGACCCGGATGCATTAATCGAGCGGGTTCGAGAACTGGGAGCAATTCTCCCGGACGCGTTTGCCGACGCGGCCAAGACTTCTGAGGTGGTCACGCTGGATGGTCCGATGCCTGTCAATCTCGTGAACCTCGTAACCGAGCGGGTCGGCAGATGCCTACGCGTCCTTGACTGATGAGTAAAAAGTGCTTCGCCATGAGTTTGCCGGAATCTAAATCATTTCCCACGCGGGGCAGACGGCGGCGATAGGTCAGTTCCATCCACGTGACAATGGGGAGAGGACGTTCTACGCGCGTCTCCCATTTCTTAGTGTTGGGCACGTTTTGTTGCGGGATTGCGTGCAAAAACTCTGTACGCGCGTGGTCGCGGCTGGCGGCCACGCGACCCATTGATCGGAGCAGTCCGTTGTTCTTCACAGCGCGAACGAACTTGGTGGATCGAAATTGAGATCCTGTATCTACTGGTGAATACATTGATCGCCGATTGTTCGTGTCGGAGATCCGAATCCTTAAGACCCCGCGCGGCGCTGTACGAGAATTTCAATGACCGCCTTACCGTTGGCCTGACCCTTGGTCGCTTTCATGACTTGGCCAATAAAAAACTGCGCCAACTTGTCGTCGCCGTCGCGGTAACGGCCCCACTCGTCGGCGTGCGCCTCAATCAGTCCCGTAACCGTGGCGACGAGTGAGTCCTCGCTCAGTTGCTCAAATCCCTTCGCGGCAGCGACGGCTTTGGGCTCTCCGCCATTGGCGAGGATGTCGCTCAGCACGGTCTTGGCTTGGGTTGCCGAGAGTTCACCGCGTTGTTCCATCAAGAGCGTCTCGGCAAAGTTCTCGGGTGAGAGATTAACGACGCCGACTTCACTCGCCGCCAGTTCATTCGTCGCGCGGTTTAACGCCAAGGGCATCTCGACGCCCTTGGCGTACGCGAAAAGTACGTAGGCGTCAAGGTCGAGGTCAACCGCCAAAGTGACGGCGTCGAGCTGTTGTTCGGTAGGGTCACTCAACTTGGCCGCGAGTGTCGTACGACGCTCGGCGGGCATGGGCGGTAGGGCCGCGCGTACGCGCGACTGCCACTCGTCACTCGGCGCTAAGTCCACGAGGTCGGGTTCGCGGAAGTAGCGGTAGTCCTCGGCCTCTTCTTTGACGCGCAGCGTCGAGGTCTCCCCCAGGTTCTCGTCCCAGTGGCGCGTCTCTTGACGCACGACGCCGCCGTCTTCGAGAAGTTCCACTTGGCGCAGCGCCTCGTACTCAATGGCGCGCACCAGTGAGCGCAGCGAGTTCAGGTTCTTAATCTCACAGCGTGTGCCGTAAGGTGCTCCGGATTTACGCACCGAGACGTTGGCGTCCATACGCATCGAGCCCTCTTCCATGCGCCCGTCCGAGGCACCGGTTGCGATCAAGATGCCGCGCAGTTCGGCCGCGTAGGCGCGGGCCTGGGCGGCGCTACGAATATCGGGGGCTGAGACAATCTCCACCAGCGGCACGCCCGAACGGTTGTAGTCAATCAGCGAGCGGTCCGCGCCCTGCAGACGTCCCGAGCCGCCTAAGTGCGTGGACTTACCGGTGTCTTCTTCTAAGTGCGCGCGCTCAATGCCGACGCGCGACCCGTCGGGTAGGTCCAGGTACCCATTCGAATTAATCGGCAGGTCGTACTGGGAGATCTGGAAGTCCTTGGGCATGTCGGGGTAGAAGTAGTTCTTGCGGTGAAAGGTCGACGGCGCGACGGTACAGTGCAGCGCGAAGCCGAGCGCCATCGCAAGTTCGACCGCGCGCTCGTTCAGTACCGGGAGCGCCCCGGGCAGTCCCAGGCACACCGGACAGATGTTCGTGTTGGGCTCGTCACCGAACATGTTCGCGCAGCCGCAGAACAGCTTGGTCGCGGTTTTCAGTTCCGTGTGGACCTCGAGTCCGATCACCATCTCCCAGCCGTCGGGTAGCGCCATCAGCGTCCCTCCGCGACTTCGAGCACGCGCGCGCCGGCGAAGAGCATCGCCTCACTGCGTCCCGGGCCCAAGAGTTGAACCCCAATAGGCAGACCCGACGCGCCGTGTCCGAAGGGCACCGAGACGGCGGCCTCACCGGCCAGGTTGGTCGGGATCGTAAAGACGTCCGAGAGGTACATCGCCATGGGGTTGTCGCTCTTCTCGCCGAACTTAAAGGCGACTGAGGGCGTGGTGGCCCCGATCAAGAAGTCGACCTTTTGGTACGCCTCACGAAAGGCGTGGATCATCTGGGTGCGGACCTTCAGGGCCTGGCCGTAGTAGGCGTCGTAGTACCCGGCCGAGAGCGCGTACGTCCCGAGCATGATGCGGCGCTTCACCTCCGCGCCAAAGCCCAGCGTGCGCGTCGCTTCGTTCATCGCCGTCACGTCCTCGGCGTCGACGCGTAGTCCGTAGCGCACGCCGTCAAAGCGCGCCAGGTTCGACGAGGCCTCGGCCGGGGCAAGCAGGTAGTAGGCACTTAGGCCCAGGCGCGTCTCGGGAATGGAGAGTTCCACGATCTCGGCGCCCGCGTCACGTAAGACCGCGACGGCCGCGTTCACGGCCGCGACGACCTCGTCGTCGGCGCCCTCAATGAGTTCACGCACCACGCCCACGCGCTTGCCGGCGACGCCGTCGTTGACGTGGGCGAGGAGTGAGGGTGAGGGCTCGGGCAGCGAGGTCGAGTCCTTGGGGTCGTGGCCCGCGATGACCTCGAGCAAGAGCGCGGCGTCGGCGACGTTCGCGGCGAAGGGTCCGATCTGGTCGAGCGAACTCGAAAAGGCGATGAGTCCGTAACGCGAGACCAGTCCGTAGGTCGGCTTCATCCCCACCAACCCACAGAGCGCGGCCGGCTGGCGAATCGAGCCACCCGTGTCAGAACCCAGCGAGATCGTCGTCATCTGGGCCGCGACCGCGGCCGCCGAGCCGCCCGAGGAGCCGCCGGGCACCCGCGAGGGGTCGAGGGGGTTACGCGTCGGGCCAAAGGCCGAGGTCTCGGTGGACGAGCCCATCGCGAACTCATCCAAATTGGTCTTGCCGACCGCGACGGCGCCGGCGGCGAGCACGCGCTCAACCACCGTCGCGCTGTAGGGCGGGCGCCAGCCTTCCAAGATTCGCGACGAGCAGGTCGTCGGCACGCCGCGCTGACACAAGTTGTCCTTTAGGGCAATGGGCACCCCGGCCAAGGGACCGACCGGCTCGCCGGCGCGCACCTTTTCGTCGACCGCGCGGGCTTGGGCGCGCGCGCCCTCTTCGTCGAGGTAGAGAAAGACGTTCAGTTCGTCGTTGCGCGCGGCGATTGCTTCAAGTGACTTCTCCAACTGCGCCTCGGCACTCGTCGCGCCACTCGCGACCTCACGAGCGATGGATATGGCGCTCGTCACGGCGCCTCGCCCAAGATACGCGGCACGGCAAATCGCCCCTCGCGCGCGTCGGGGGCCGCGGCCAAGACCTCGTCGCGCGAGAGACTCTGACGCACCTCGTCGGCGCGCACCACGTTGGTGAGCCCGAAGGGGTGCGCGGTCGCCTCGACGCCCTCTAAGTTGAGCGCCGCGATGTCCTCGGCGTGGTCCAAGATGCCGCGCAGCTGCTCGGTGAAGAGATCGAGTTCGGCGTCGCTTAACGTCAGGCGCGCGAGGCGCGCGACTTTGGCGACGTCGTCTCTCGTGAGCTCGGCGCTCACGAGGCGAAGACCTTCGCGACGAAGGAGAGCGCGGTGCGCTCGAGCAACGCCGCGTCGTTATCGAGGGTCGCCACGTGGTACGAGTCCTCGAGCCAGAGCCGCTCGATTGGACCAGTGACCTGCGCCACCAAGAGATCGCCGTTGTCGGGGGTCACGACGTGGTCTTCGCGGCTCGAGAACAACAGCGCCGGGGCCGAAATCGTAGCCAAGCCGGGCGTCACGTCCTCGTCGAGTCCGCCGAAGAGACTCAGCACGCAGCGCAGTGGCGTCGCCGAATAGGAGGACTCGACGCTGCCCTCTTTTTTGATGTCCGAGCCAATCGACTCAAAGCTCTCCATGCCGCCGTCAATTAGCTGTTGGATGCCGTCGGCGAGCTCACTGCCCGGGTGCTTCACGATCGGGTTGATGAAGACGACGCCGGCGACCTCGCGGCGCTCCGCGACGTAGGCGCTCAGACCACCGCCCATGGAGAGGCCCACGACGACCACGCGCGCGCAGGTCGCGGCCAGTTCGTCGTAGGCAGCCAAGGCCGCGCTCGACCAGTCGGCCCAGTTGGTCGTCATCATGTCCTCGACACTCGTCCCGTGTCCGGGCAGGCGCGGCAGCGAGACGCTGTAGCCGGCGTCGACGAAGCGAGTCGCCAGGGCGCGCATGGAGGTCGGGTTACCGGTGAAACCGTGCAAAACCAGGACCCCGTCAGGTCCCTGGTTCACGAAAAGAGGTTCGGCGCCGGGCAGAATCGTGGTCGTCATAAGGCCCTTAGCCTATCCATCGCCTCACGCGCGACCGCCCACAGTCGGATCCTCACTCGTGTACGACAAAATGTAATACAATCGTTTCGTGGAGTCGTCGACGTCAACTGCCATCTCAATCCGCCTCGACGAAACGGCACGACGCGACTTACGCACCCTCGAGAAGACCGGTCTCACTCGCTCCGAGGCGATTCGCCTCGGCCTGCGCGTCGCCGCCGAACGACTTAGGCACCGTGAAGCGATTCGCGCCGAGGCCGCGCGACTCGCGGAGAATCAGGAAGATCGGCAAGAAATGCTTGAGGTTGCGGCAATGATGGAGAGTCTGCGTGGTGAGGGGTGACGTGGTGCGCCTGCGCCCACCGGCGGGCGCAGGTCATGAGCAACGAGGGGCGCGACTCGGGGTCGTGTTGCAAAGCGACGCGTTGGCGCCACTCTCAACGCTCATCGTGGCACCGACTTCGCGCAGCGCACTCGCGGCAACATTTCGACCTGAAATCACGGTCGGGGGTGAGACTACACGCGTCTTAGTTGAGCAACTCGGCGCCGTGGACGTACGACGCGCAAACGAGCGAGTCGGCACCGTCAGCGTCGAAGAGTTGTGGGCTATCGATGATGCCCTCGCGCTGGTCGTCGGGCTGCACTAACGCGATGTAACGCCCTCGCGAGCGCGCGATCGATCAATGGAGCGCACGTAGGTCGCCGAGAGTAGACCGGCGAGCGCGACCCCGAGTCCAATCAAAAACGGCAAGCGAAAGGTGGCGAGCAGGGCCGCCCCCGGGTGGGCGTGGGTCAGACCGCGTCGGCGCACCAGGGCCTGTTGCACGGTCTCGAGGACTTGAATGCCCGCCACCTCGCCCACTTGCATCGCGAGAAGCTGCGCGGCCGACATGACGCCGAACTCACTGACCTTGACCTCGTTGGCCATGACCGAACTCGACGAGGGCATCGCGACTCCCATGCCGAGGCCCGACAGCGCGAGAGCGAGCGCCACCATCCACGCGCCGCTGCTCGGTTGGAGCAGGGCGAAAAGCCCCATCGAACCGGCCAGAAAGGCCGCCCCGGCGACGGCGCTGACCCTTTCGCCAATACGAATCGCCACGTAGCCCGCGATCGGCGAGGAGAGCGCGAAGGTCAAGGGTCGCGCGATCGCGAGCGCGCCCACCCGCGGGATCGAGTAGCCGTACCCCTGCTCCATCAACAACGGGAACAAGAAGAAGGCGCCAAAGTAGGCGAAGTTCGAACAGGCCCGAAGCACCATCGGCATCACGAAGTTGCGCCGCTTGAAGTAGTGCGGCGGGATGAGGGGAAAGGCCGCGTGGTTGATGCGGTAGATAAAGGTGGCGAGAAAGAGCAGACTCCCGGCGAAGCAGAGAATCGTCCAGGGACCACTCCACCCGAGCGCCGGGGCGATTGAGAGCCCGAGCATCACCAACGTGACCGCGATGGAGAGTGACCAACTCCCCACCCAGTCCATCTGGCGAAACTCGGCGCGGGCGCGGGACTTCGAGTCGGCCTCTTCCGCGGCGCTGCCGCGCCGGCGCGGCAACACGACCGCAACGACGCCAAAGGCCACCGCGATCAAGACCAGCTGGAACCAGAAGAGGGCGCGCCAGCCGTAGGCGGCGATGATCGGTGAGCCGAGGGAGACGCCAATGACCGGTCCACCCGCCCCAATCAAGCTCCACCAGCCCATGGCCTTCACGCGCTCTTCGCGCGAAAAGACCATATTGATGAGCGCCCCCGAGGCGGTGCCGGTCGCGGCGCCTTGGATACCGTCGAGCGTGCGCGCGAGGAGCAGCATCGTCACGTTGGGCGCGAGCGCGGTCAAAATCGCCGACACCATCGCGCCCGCCAGTCCAAAGAGGTAGAGGCGGCGATGGCCGTAGATGTCGCCGGTCTTGCCCAAGATCGGGGCCGCGAGGCCGTAGGCGAGAAGTGGTCCCACCATGGTCCAGGTGAGCACCGTGACCGAGGTGTGGAACTGACCGGCGACTTGGGGCAGCGCCACGATAAAGACGGTGAAGGTGAAGTTGAGCGCCAGGAGTCCCGCTAACAGACTCCAGAGGACCCACCACGGGTAGCGCGAGGAACCTTCGGCGCGCGCCTGAACGCGCTGGCGCAGCAACAAGATCCAGTTGAGGTCGCTACTGGCCTCGGAGCCGCTGGTGCCAAAGGCCGCGCCGGCCGGGTCGCTACGCGCGTCGAGGAGTTGGTCGGGGTCCTCGCGGTCGAGGCGCGACGACGCTCCGAGGTCGCTCACGCGTGGTCCGCGCGCGCTCGACGACCCGGGGCCGATCCCGCGACGACGCTCCAGCGCGCAACCATGTCAAGCCTTTCGTCGAGTCCGTTCCAGCGTAATTCTCCACGCCCAGGTTGTCGGCGCACGTCCCTTAGCGACGCCAGAACGAGGGCGGTCGCGCGTGGGCGTGGTAGTGATCGGGGATGTTGCGCATGTGATCGTCGACCCGCCACTCCCCCGCGCCGAACTCTTGGTCGGCGACGACCGCCAGCGCCGCGTGTAGAGCGAGGCGTACCTCGTCACTGGGGTGCGCGTCGTGGACGCGCCACACCACCATCGGCACAAGACAGATCGTGCAATCGGCGATCCAGCACTGGTCGTCGTCGTAGTAGCGCGTCGAGAGCACCGCGGCCTCGCAGAGTTGACAGCTACTCAATTGACGTTGAGCGACACGCTCGAGTGCCAGGCAACGAGCGTGCCGGCGGCCGGCACCTCGGAGAGCACCTTGGTCCACTTAGTCGTACCGGCCCCGGGGCCACTGGTGGTGAAGTAGAGCTGGGCCTTCTTAAAGGCCGCGTAGACCTGGGCCTGGTCCATGCCGACCACGTTCGGCACGGCGACCTTAGGGTGCGTCGGCGCGGTGGTCGTCGTGGTCGTGGTGGACGTAGTGGTCGTCGTCGCGCTCGAGGGCGTGGTCGTCGTGGTCGCGCCTGGGGGCGTGGTCGTCGTGGTGGTGGTCGCGGGGTTCGGACCCTTCGAGAGTTGGAGCACCACCGTGGCGTTCGCCGGCACGGCCACCGGGTTCGGCGTCTTCTTGTAGAGCACGCGCGCGACCTTGCCGCTGTGCACGCTGGCCGAGTAGATCGACTCGGTACTCGGACACTGCGCGTTGACGTGAAGCTTCGCCAACGTCGCGGTGTCACTGACGCAGTCTTGACCCACCAGGTTGGTGGGCAGGGTCACCAGGAGTGGACCGTCGGACACCGTGACGGTAATGGTGGCGCCGCTTTTCACGACGGTGCCGCCGGCCGGTGACTGGGCCACGATCGTGTTGGGCGGCGCCGTGGCGGAGTGCACCTTGGCACTCTCGCTCAGGGTAAATCCGTCGCCGGCGACGGTCGTGCCGGCCTGTTGGTAGGTGAGACCGACCAACGAGGGCACGGCGTGACTTGTCGTGAACACCCCGAGGCGCCACGCGGCGCCCGCGCCGATGGCGAGCAGCAAGAGAACGGCCGCGACGATGAGCGCGCCGAGTCGCCGACGCGGCGCGCGGCGAAAGTCCCGGTCGAGAATGGCGCCGGCCTCGTGGCGACCCGGTCCCGCGCCCGGGCGCGCCGGGCGCACGCGTGGTTGATTGGCGCTCGAGACGATCTGATCGGCCGAGGGCGCGCGAAAGCCGATCGAGGTACGCGGCTCGTTGGGCGTAAAGCGCGCGAGGAGCGGCACCGCGGCGCCCGGTCCGGCCAGGGTGAAGGGCGCCTGATCACTGACGACCCCGCCCAGACGACTCGAGAAGCCCTCCGCGTCGAGGCGCAGTTGGGCGTCGGGCACGGTCGCCTGGGCCAAGATCATGTCGAGCGTGCCGAGTTCCACGCGCACCGGCAAGGGGGCACTCAGTCGCGCGCGCAAGACCGCCTCGGCCGAGGTGCCCTCGAAGGCCACCGAACCGGTGACCGCTTCAAAGAGGATCAGGGCGAGCGCGTAGACGTCGGACTTCGCGTCGGCCGCCTCACCGATGGCCTGCTCGGGTGAGAGGTAGCGCGCGTCGGCGACGCTCAAGTGCTCGCGGTACCCGCTCGAGAGTCCCGCCAGGGCGACGTCGCTGACGCGCACCTGACCCTCGGCGTCAAAGAGCAGCTTCGTCGGCGAGAGCGCGCCGAGGACGAAGCCGTTCTCGTGGGCGTAGGCGAGCGCGCTCGCGACGTCGCGACCCAGTCGCGCCGCGTCGTCGACACTCAACAGGTGGCCCTGGTTGAGGGCCTCTTCGAGTGAGCCCCCGGCTAAGTACTCGGTGACCATGAACATGGCGCCGGCCTCTTGACCACCGTCAAAGACGCGCGCGAGGTGCGGGTGGCTCAGCGTGGCCGCGCGCACGATGTGGTCGCGAAAGGCGCGACGCACGTCCTCGTGGACCGCGAGCGAGGCCACCAAGACCTTGACGACCACCACGCGCTGCAACGAGGTGTCCTCGGCGCGGTAGACCTCCACGGTGTTGCCGACGCCGAGTAGTTCGACCACGCGGTAGCGCCCCGCGATGACGTGGCCGGGTGCGTACGTAGGTGGCATTGCTTCAAACCTTACTTACGCGTCGGACCAGGTCGCTTCCCACGACCCGGTTTCGAGTAGGCGCGCGAACTCACTCGCCGGAATCAAGGGAACACCCAGTTCGCGGGCCCGGGTGAGCTTCGACGCGCCGGGGGCCTCGCCCACCACCACGCAGTAGCTCTTCTTCGACACCGAACCCGGCGAGGTCCCCCCTCGTTCGACGATGGCCGCCTCGGCCTCGTCGCGCGAGAGGCCCGCGATCGCCCCGGTCACCACGACCGCGCGCCCGGCCAACGTCGTGGTGACCCCGGCGCTGACGTCGGGTTCGCGCAGCGCCAGTCCGGCCTCGCGCAGTCTCGGCACGCGCGCGATCGTCTCTTCCTCGCGCAGGTACTCGTACAACGAGCCCGCGATGATCGGCCCAATGCCCTCGATGGCTTCGAGGTCCTCTAACTTCGCGGACGCCAGTTCGTCGTAGGTGCGCAGCCGCTTCGTCACCTCACGCGCGGCGACCGGACCGACGTGACGAATACCCAGTCCAATCAGCACCCGACTTAAGGGACGTTCCTTCGCGTCCGCAATCGCGCCGATCAGCGCGTTGGCCGAGAGCTCGCCGAAGCCCTCTAGGTCGACGAGGTCCTCGACCCGCAAAAAAAACAGGTCCGCGACGTCGTCGATGAGGCGAAGCGCCAAGAGTTGCGCGACGCGCTGTTCGCCGAGACCCTCGATGTCCATCGCGGCGCGCGACGCGAAGTGGACGATCTGGGCGAGGCGCTGCGCCGGGCACCTCGGGTTCACGCAGTAGGTGTCACTCTCTTCGCCACGACGCTCGAGTGGACCGTGACACTGGGGACACGTCGAAGGAAAGTGCCAGGCACCCTTACGACGACGGCCCTTCTCGGGGACGGGGCCGACGACCTCGGGGATCACGTCGCCGGCCTTGCGCACGATGACCAGGTCGCCCGGGCGCACGTCTTTAAGGGCGACCTGGTCCTGGTTGTGCAGCGTCGCCATCGCCACGGTCGACCCGGCCACCACGACCGGCTCTAAGACGGCGTAGGGGGTGGCGCGACCGGTGCGACCAATGGAAACCTCAATGGCGAGCAGGCGCGTGCTGCGCTCTTCGGGCGGGAGTTTTCGCGCGATGGCCCAGCGCGGCGCGCGACTGGTCGATCCCATCGCCTCGCGCAGCGCGAGGTCGTCGACCTTAATCACCACACCGTCAATGTCGTAGGCGACGTCGTGGCGGTGCGCCGCGAACCAGTCGCTGCGCGCGATCGTGGCCGCGGCGCCGAGCTCGCGCGTCGTTTCGGGGGCGGTGAAAAAACCCCAGGCGCGCATCGCCGCGAGTGTCGCGACGTGCGAGGTGAACGTGAGGGGCGCGTCGATCACCGCCAGTTGGTAGGCGAGAAAGGACAGTGAGCGCGAGGCCGTGACGCGCGGGTCCTTTTGGCGCAGCGATCCCGCGGCCGCGTTACGGGGATTGGCGAACTCCTTCGCGCCGGCGTCGCGCTGGCGCGCGTTGAGCGCGGCGAAGTCCTCGCGCGACAAGAAGACCTCGCCGCGCACCTCCAAAAGTCCGGGGGCGTTCGTCAGTTCGTGGGGCACGTTGGCGATGGTCTTGACGTTGTCGGTCACGTCCTCACCCACGCGGCCGTCGCCGCGCGTCGCCGCGCGCACGAGTTGCCCGTCGCGGTAGGTAATCGAGAGGGCCAGTCCGTCGATCTTGGGCTCGACCGCGAAGGCCAGCGCCTCGGGGTCGAGGTCGAGGGCGCGCGCCGTGCGTTCACACCACTGCCCCAACTCCTCGACGTCAAAGACGTTGTCGAGACTGAGCATGACCTCGCCGTGGGTGACCGGTGAAAAGACGCTCGAACTCGCCGCGGCGACGTGTCGCGTGGGCGAGTCCGTGTCGACTAACTCGGGGTGCGCGGCCTCGAGGGCGCGCAGCTCGCGCACCAGCGCGTCGTAGTCGGCGTCGGGGACGGTGGGCGCGTCGTGGCCGTAGTAGGCCTCGTCGTGCGCGGCGATGAGGCCGCGCAACTCGTGGACGCGCGCGGCGTCACTCACGGTCGAACGACCAGCGCCGCCCCTTCGACCACGTCGGGTTCGTCGAAGCGATAGAGCACGACCGACTGACCCGCGGCGACCGGACGCGCGGGTCCGTCGAGGTCAATCCACCAACGATCGTCGAAGCGCAACGTGGCGGCCTTGGGCTCGCCGTGGGCGCTGCACTGGGCCCACACCCGCGCGCCACTCGCGAGGGGTTCGCGCGCGAAGGTCATCGACGCCTCGTCGAGGTCGAGGCGCGTTACAAGCACGTCGTCGAGTCGCCCCACGAAGATCTTGCCCGCGGCGAGGTCGACGCGCTGGACGAAGCGACGCTCCCCGTCGCGCTCCGGCACGACGCCGCGACGCTGGCCCACGGTGACCAACTGCGCGGCCGGCGCGACGCCGAGCTCTTCGCCACTCGCTAGGTCCACGTAGGTCGCCGGCGTGAGCGTCACGCGCGACGACAAAAAGGCCTCGCGACCCTTACTCGCCTCGATGAAGCAGACGTCTTGACTGTCGGGCTTGTCCCAGGTGCGCATCGCCAGGCGCTCGGCGTGCGCGCGGACCTCGGCCTTGGTCATCCCCCCGATGGGGAGCGACAACATGGCCAGTTGCGACTCTTGGAGATAGCCGAGGACGTAGCTCTGATCCTTCGCGGGATCGGCGCCGCGCACCAGCACGGGCCGCCCCGCGCGCGTCTCGACGCGCGCGTGATGCCCCGTCGCGAGCGCGTCAAAGCCGAGGCGCTTCGCGCGCTCAATTAAGAGATCGAACTTCACGTGACGATTGCACTCGATACAGGGATTGGGCGACGCGCCGGCCGCGTAGCCGGCGACGAAGGGGTCGACGACGAAGCGCTCGAACTCCTCGGTGTAGTTAAAGACGTGGTGCGCGACGCCGAGCTGCTGGGCGACCCGTCGCGCGTCGTCGACGTCCTTTACCGAACAACAGCCCGAATCCGAGCTCCCGCCCCAGAGCTTCAAGGTGGCGCCCACGATCTCATGACCCTGCTCCACGAGCAACGCGGCCGCGACCGAGGAGTCGACGCCGCCACTCATGGCCACCAGAATCTTCACCGCTCTAGTCTGCCAGGGACGCGGCGCTCAGCCGCCGTCGCGCAGGCGATAGACCGTGCGCGCCACGATTTCGATGAGTCGCTCGACCTCGACCTCGGTGGTCTCAGCCCCCATGGAGAGTCGCAGCGACCCCTTGGCGCGTTCGTGCGCCACGCCCATGGCGCTCAAGACGTGGCTGATCTCCCCGGCGCCACTCGAACAGCTCGCGGCCGCCGACGCGGCCACGCCCTCTTGGTCGAGCAGGAAAAGTAGTTCGTCACTGGCGACGCCCTCAAAGGTGACGTGCACGGTGCCGGGCACCTTGACCGCCCCGGGGGCGCTGACCGCGCACCCCGGCAGGAAGCTGAGCGCGCTCGTGAGCTTCAGTTGAAGGTCGAGGACGTGTTCGACGTTGCGCGCGAGGTCGGCCTTCGTGAGTTCGAGGGCCTTCGCGAGTCCGACGGCCGCCGCCACGTCGACCGTGCCGCCGCGTCGCCCGCGCTCTTGACCGCCGCCGGGCATCATGGCTTCGAGCGCCACGTCGTTTCGCGCGATCAAGGCGCCGGCGTTCACCGGGCCACCGAGTTTGTGCGCGCACAACGACACCAGGTCGATCGACGCGGTGACCACGGCGAGATTCAGCCACGGCGCGCCGGCGACGGCGTCGGTGTGGGTCAGGGCGTCGGTCGCGAGGGTGGTCTTCGCCATCATGTTCACGCCGTCGAGGGGTTGACGCACGCCGGTCTCGTTGTTCGCGGTCATCACCGAGACGATCGCGGTCGACGGCGAGATCATCTCGCGCAGCGCGTCGAGGTCCACGACGCCGTCGTGGTCAACCTCGAGGTAGCGCAGTTGGACGTCGTCGTAGTCACGCGCGAGCATGGTGGCGGCGTCGATGACCGCGTGGTGCTCGACGCGCGAAAGAATGATCTCGCTGAACTCGTGCGTGCGCCGGTGCGCCTTCACGACGCCCTCGAGGGCTAACTGACACGACTCGGTGCCGCCGGCGGTGAAGATCACCTCGGCCGGCTTGGCACCGACGAAGTCGGCGACGACGTCGCGCGCCTCTTCAATGGCGCGTCGCGCCTCGCGCGCCGGACGGTGCGCCCCCGAGGGGTTGGCGACGACGCCGTGCTGCCAGGGGGCCATGGCCTCGGTGACCTCGTCGCGACGCGGCGCCGAGGCGGCGTGGTCGAAGTAGAGCAGTTCGCTCACGCCACGAAGAACGATTTGGCGTTGGTGAACTCGCGCGCGCCGTACGTCGAGAGTTCACGACCAAAGCCCGAGTTCTTGGTGCCGCCAAAGGGCAACTCGGGCATCGAGACGACGATCGCGTTGGCGAAGACCATGCCCACGTCGAGGCCCTTGATCGCGGCGTCGATCTCGGCTTGGTCCTCGGCCCAGATCGAGCCCCCGAGCCCCCAGGGCGTGTTGTTCGCCTCGTCAATGGCGGCCTCGAGGTCGTCGACGACCCGTACGACCGCGACCGGACCGAAGAGCTCCTCACAGCCCGCGCGCGAGTCGCGCGGCACGTCCACGAGCACCGTCGCGGGGTAGTAAAAACCGGTCCCCTCGATCGGCGCGCCGCCGGTCAGGGCAATCGCCCCTTGGGCGAGCGAGGTCGACACCTGCGCGGCCAAAAGGTCGCGCTGCGCGCGACTCACGAGGGGCCCGAGTCCCGTCGCCGGGTCCATCGGGTCGCCGACCTTCACGGCCGCCATCTCGGCGACGAAACGCTCGAGGAACTCGTCGGCGCGCTCGCGCACGACCAGGTAGCGCTTGGAGGCGATGCAGGCCTGACCGTTGTTCTGCACGCGCGCGGTCACGGCGAGCGGCACGGTGTGATCGAGGTTGGCGGAGGCGCCGATAATGAAGGGGTCCGACCCGCCCAGTTCCAAGACGCACTTCTTCAAGTTCTTGCCCGCCTCGGCGGCGATGGAACGACCGGCGCGCTCAGAACCGGTGAGCGAGACGCCCTTCACGCGGTCGTCGGCGATGATGCCGGCGACCTGGTCGACCTCGACGAAGAGACTGGCGAGTACCCCGGCCGGAAAGCCCGCGCGAAGAAAGAGGTCCTCTAAGTAGCGCGCCGAACCCGGCACGTTGGGCGCGTGCTTAAAGGCGACGACGTTGCCGGCCATTATCGTCGGCACCGCCATGCGCACGACCTGCCAGAGCGGAAAGTTCCACGGCATCACCGCGAAGATGACCCCGATCGGGTCGTAGCGCAGCCCACTGCGCGACCCCGAGGTCGCGACGGACTCCTCCACGAGC
Organism: Acidobacteriota bacterium; assembly: GCA_028873575.1. Classification (GTDB taxonomy): domain Bacteria; phylum Actinomycetota; class Acidimicrobiia; order Acidimicrobiales; family RAAP-2; genus RAAP-2. The sequence goes on from JAGWHY010000012.1 coordinate 21,027, forward strand.
ATCCGCCCGGCGTGCTCGGCGTAGTAGCGCATGGTCATCGCGCACTTGGCCGCCTCGCCCTTGGCGGCGGCGAAGGTCTTACCCATCTCCGAGGTCATGAGTTCACCCACCACGGGCACCTCACTCTCCAAGAGCTCGGCCGCGCGATTTAAGAGCTCCTCGCGCTTACTCATCGGCGTCGCGCGCCAGGCAAGGTAGGCCTCGTGGGAGCGCTGCAGGGCGGCGTCGAGTTCGGCGTTACTCAGCGAGGGGTACTCGGCGAGGACGGCTTCGGTGGCGGGATTCGTGGCGACAAAGGGCATGTCCCTAGTCTGCCAGCACCGCGCCCTCGCCCACCGAGGGTGAACTCATTTCATGAAAGAACCGCGGCGCGCGCCAGGTCACGAGCGTGAGCGCCACCGCCAGTACCAGGCCCGACGAGAGGGTCACGACCCGCACGCCCCAGAGCTTCGCGAGCGCGCTCTGGACCAGCGCGCCAAAGGGAAAGAAGATCGACAGGGTCAAGGTGTAGAGCGCGAGGATGCGTGAGCGCTCGGCGACTGGGGCGTGCAGCTGCACCGAGGTGTTGAGTCCCGTCAAGGTGCCGACGTAGGCACCCCCGAGAAAGAACAGCGCCACCACCGAGGTCACCAACGTCGGCGCCTCGGCGTAGAGCGCGACCGCGACCACCATGGTGGTGAGCGAGGCGCGCAGCACGAAGATCCGCGTGGTGCGCTTGGCGAGCGTCGGGAGCGTCAACGCGCCGACGACCGCGCCCACGCCCTGGGCCGTGACCAACCACGAGGTGCCGACCTTGCCGGCGTGGAGGACCTCAATGGCCATGGCCGGGACCAACGAGATAAAGGGGCTCACGATAAAGGCCACGGTGGCCACGCCCAAAATGGGATTGCGACATCCGGCCACCGACCACGCGCGCCTCGCGCCGACCTTGGTCTCGGCGACGAGGCGCAACTTGGTCTCGACGCGCGCGCGGGGCTTCGTGCGCACGAAGGAGAACATGACGAGCACGAAGACGAAGCTGAGCGCGTTGAGCAAGAAGCAGATCCCCGGTGAACCGAGCGAGAGCGTCACCGCCGCGAGGACGGGGCCGATCACGCGTCCCAGGTTGAACTGCGCCGAGCCCAAACTGACCGCGGCCAGCACCTCGTCGGGTTCGACGAGGTCGGGCAGCAACGACTGAAAGGCGGCCCACGACGCGCTGCTCGCGAAGCCCTCACCGATCGCGAGGTACACGGCGTCAATCGGTCGTAAGTGGTGAGTGAGCTCGAGGTAGGCCAGTGAGCCCGAGGTGAGCGCCATCACCAGGTTGCAGGCCTGAATCCAGTGTTGGCGGTCCCAGCGGTCGGCGATCGCGCCACCGAGGGGTGAGCCAATAATGGCCGGCAGCCACTGGGCCATCGTGATCAGGCCGAGCCAGACGGGATTGTGCGTCGTGACCGTGAGGTAGACCCCGAGCGCGACGCTCTGCATCCAGGTGCCGATCGAGGAGATGAACGACGAGGTGGCGCTCAGCGCGTAGCTGCGATGGCGCAGCGGGGCCAACGAGGTCAGGGCCACCGGCGTCTAGGCCGCGTCGTGGGAGCGAGGACGCACGGGGCGTTACTCCTCGGACTTACGGCGCGGGCGTAGCGCGAACCACCACACGGAGATGATGGTCGCCAGCGCTCCCAAGACGCCGAGGCTCGACTTCACCGCGCGACCCTTGGACTGATGTTCGCTCACCACCCCATCGTAACGACCGCGCCCGGGGGCTCTCACCCCCGGGCGCGCGTCACGTGTGGCGGTGATGCTTACTTGCTGGCCTCGATGGACAGCTCGAGGACGATCTTGTTGCCGACGACCAGACTGCCGTTTTCGAGGGTGCCCTCGAAGTTGACGTTGAAGTCACGACGGTCGATCTCGGTGCGCGCCTCGAAGCCCGCGACCACGCCGCCGGGGGTCATCGACGCGCCGCCGCCCAGAAACTCCAGGTCGAAGGTCACGGACTTGGTCACGCCACGAATGGTGAGGTCACCGGTCAGCGCGTAGTCCGAGCCCTTGGCTTCGATCTTGGTGGACTTGAAGGTCAACGTCGGGAAGTTCTCCTGGTCGAGGAAGTCCCCGCTCTTGAGGTGACCGTCACGCATCTCGTTGTTGGTCGTAATGCTCGCGGCCTGGACGGTCGCCTCGACCGACGAGGTCTCGGGCGTCTCGCCGACGGTGATCGTGCCGGAAAACTCGGTGAACTGGCCACGGACCTTGGCCGCGACGAGGTGGCGAGCGACGAAGCTCACCGTCGAGTGGACGGGGTCAATGGTGTAGACGCCCGGCTCCGGCAGAGCCGAACCCTGGGCTGAACGAGCTTCGGAAAGGTTCGTCATAGGAATCTCCTTGAAATAGTTGGCACATTTTGTGTTGTCTGTATTATAGTTGTTGATGCAACTACTTGTCAAGCAATTATTTATCTGACAAGTGACTAGATAGGATTCGACCATGAGACTCGACACCAACCACTGCCCGTCGGGCGACGAGAAGGTCGTCCTCTTTGGTCTCTTGCTGGAGACGAACGCCCGCCTGGCCAAGGACTTTGGGGCCGAGCTCGAGACCAAGTGCGACCTGCCCCTCGCCTGGTTCGACGTTCTCTTGCAGCTGCGCCGCACCCCCGACGGACGTCTCAAGATGAACCAGATCGCCGACGCCATCGTCCACTCGACCGGCGGCACCACGCGCCTGATCGATCGGCTCGAAGAGTCCGGCTACGTGCGCCGCGAGAACTGTCCCAGTGATCGTCGCGCGATCTACGTCGCCATCACCGACGCGGGCAACGCCAAACTCGACGAGGCTCTCAACGTGCACCTCGCCTTTTTGGACGAGAACCTCGCGACGCGTCTCAGCGACGCCGAGCGCGAGACGTTGAGTGAACTGCTCAACAAACTGATCGCGGTCGCCTAGACCTTTTCGATCCAGACCCGCGCCACGCGTTGGTCGTCGAGTTCGAGCGCCGTGCCCTCACCCACCCCCGCCTCGCGCGCCACGTGACGCGCCAGGACCTCGGTCGCGATCTCGTCGAAGGCACCCACGAGATCGTCGAGGCCGCTCACGCGCACGTCGATCCGGTCGGCGACGTCGAGCCCGGAGTTCTTGCGCAGGTCTTGAATCTGGCGCACGACGTCGCGCACCAGACCGCGCCGGCGGAGGTCGTCGTTGAGCGTCAGATCGAGGGCGATCGCCTCCACGCTGTCGCGCGACACGGCGAAGCCGCCCTGACTCTTCACGCGCAGCTCCACGTCCTCACTGGTGAGCGTGAAGTGGCCCGTCGAAAGCGTCACCTCGATCGCGTCGCCGTTTTCGAGCGCGGTCGCGGCGGCCAGGGAGTCGAGTGCGGCGAGCGCCGGGCGCAGCTCCTTCACGGCCTCGCCCAGCTTGGGCCCGACACTACGAAAGTTCGGCACCAGTTCAAAACTCAAGACCTCGCCGAGTTCGGCGCCGAAGTCGAGCTCGTCCACGTTGAGCTCTTCTTCCACGACGCCCGCGGGCGGGCGCGCCGCGCCACTCGGGAGAAAGACCAACGCGCGCGACAGCGGCTGGCGGACCTTGACGCCGGCTTCGGCGCGCGCCGCGCGGCCGAGCGTGGTGAGACGGCGCGCGACCTTCATCGAGGCCTCGAGAGCGTCGTCGCGTCGCTCGGGCCGCGCACTTGGCCAGTCGGCTAAGTGCACCGAGTCACCCTCGGCCACGTCGAAGACCTCGTGGTAGAGACGATCGGCCAAGAACGGCGTCAGGGGCGCGAGCAGCAGCGCGAGTTGTTGGAGTACCTCGAGCAGGGTGGCCTGCGCGGCCAGGGAGTCCGAACGCGGCGTCTTCGGGTCGGTCCGCCAGAAGCGCCGGCGACTGCGCCGCACGTACCAGTTCGACAGATCGTCGATGAACTCCACCAGCGCGTCGGTGCCGCCCAGGGGCTCGTAGCCCTCGAGGGCGTTGGTGAGGGCCGCGTGGGTCGCCTCTAAGCGCGACAAGATCCACCGGTCGACGTCGGCGCGCGCCTCGACCGGCGGGATCTCGGGGTCACTCGGGTCAAAGCCGTTGAGCGACGCGTACGTCGTGAAGAACGACAACGTGTTCCACAGCGTCGCGAGCGTGACGCGAAACGACGCGTCGATGGCGCTCAGGCTCGTGCGCGTGGAGGTCCACGGCGAGCCCTGGGAGAACATCCACCAGCGCAGCGGGTCGGCCCCGCGCGTCGTGAGCACCTCCCAGGGGTCAATGACGTTGCCCTGGGACTTACTCATCTTCTTGCCGGACTCGTCGACGATGTGCCCGAGGCACAACACGTGCTCGTAGGGCTTTTCTCCAAAGACCAGCGTGTTCACCGCGAGCAGGGAGTAGAACCAGCCACGCGTTTGGTCGATCGCCTCGGCGATGAACTGCGCGGGGAACTGAAACCTCTCCGTAGAGCCCGGCTGGTGAGGAAAGCCGACCTGGGCGGCCGGCATCGCGCCCGAGTCGAACCACGCGTCAATGACGGGCTCCACGCGACGGGCGGTCTCGCCGCACGTGCCACAGGCGAAGGTCACCTCATCGATGGTCGGGCGGTGCGGGTCGAGATCGTTCAGATCACGCTGGGCGACCTCGGAGAGTTCGCTCAAGGACCCGACGCAGGTCAAGTGATTATTCGCGCAGCGCCAGATCGGCAGCGGCGTACCCCAGAAGCGGTCGCGCGAGAGCGCCCAGTCCACGTTGTTCTCGAGCCACACCCCCATACGCCCTTCACGAATGTGACCGGGGTGCCAATCGATGGTCGCGTTCTCCTCGACCATCTGGGCGCTCACCCGACTCGTCGCGATGTACCAACTGGGCTTGCCCCAGTAGATCAAGACCGTCGAGCAGCGCCAGCAGTGCGGCAGCGCGTGCACGTAGTTCATACGACGCAGCAACAGTCCGCGCCGTTCGAGTTCGTCGTTGATCGCGGCGTTGGCCTCACGTACCGCGACGCCCTCGAGCCACGGCACCGCCGCGGTGAAGGTGCCGTCGGGTCCGACGGGATTCAACGTCGGGAGGCCGTTCGCGCGCGCGACCTCGCGGTCGATCTCACCGAAGGCCGGCGACTGGTGCACGAGGCCCGTCCCGTCCTCGGTCGTCACGTAGTCGGCGCCCACCACGTAACAGGCGTCGACGCCCTCGTCGAAGGCGACGTCACTAAAGGGTCGCGCGTAGTGCACGCCGAGCAGTTCACGACCCGCCATCGTCGCGCTGACGACGGCGTCCTCACCGAAGACCGACGCCACGAGGTCGCGCGCGACCAGCGTTTCGTTCACGACCGCGTAGGTCACCTCGGGATTGACCGCGACGGCGACGTTCGACAACAAGGTCCACGGCGTCGTCGTCCACACCGCGAGGTGGGTCGCGCCGTGCAGGCCCGGGTGGTCAAGATTGACAATGGGCAGACGCACGTAGGCCGACTCGTCTTCTTCGTCGGTGTAGACGCCGGGCTGGCCGAGCTCGTGGCTCGACAGTCCGGTGCCACAGCGCGGACAGTAAGGTACGACCTTCAAGTCTTCGTAGAGCAGACCCTTGTCGAAGATCTGCTTCAACTGCCACCACACCGACTCGACGTAGCTAGGCGTAAAGGTGTAGTAGGCGTCGTCGAGGTCGAGCCAGTACCCGATGCGTTCGGTGAGCTTCTCGAACTCGTCAATGTGCTCAAGGACCGAGAGCTTGCACAGGCGCGTGAACTCCGCCACGCCGACCTCTTCGACGATGGCGCGCTTGCCGGAGATGCCGAGCTGCTTTTCGACCTGAACCTCGACCGGCAGACCGTGGGTGTCCCAGCCGGCGCGTCGCGACACCGAGCGACCGCGCATCGTGTGGTAGCGACAAAAGAGGTCCTTGTAGACCCGCGCCCAGACGTGGTGCAGGCCGGGCTTCCCGTTGGCGGTGGGCGGGCCTTCGTAGAAGACCCACGGCTCGGCGCCGGCGCGCTGGGCGGTCGAGCGCGCGAAGACGTCGTGCGCCTTCCACCGAGCCAGTTCGGCGGCCTCCATGGTCACGAAATCCAGGTCAGCGCTGACGGGACGAAACACGACTACTCCTCCAGGGTTCTCTCCATCGTAGTGAACGCCTCGATTCGCACTCCTAGAGTGGTCCGGTGCTAGAGCTCACCATCACCCAAGAGCCGATCGACACGAGCGGCGCGCTGAGCGTCTTTCACGCCGCGGTCGACGAACTCGCGCGCCGCTACGGTCCCGGGGCCGACGACCGCGCGGAGATGCTCGGTGAACTTCGTGAGCCCGCGGGCTTCTTTCTCGTCGCGCGCGTGGCGACGCATCTCGCCGGCGGCGTGGGCGTGCGACCGATTGGCGACGCGGCACTGCACCTCGGGGAGATCAAGCGCCTCTGGATTCGCCCGGATCTGCGGCGCCAGGGTCTGGCCGAGAAGTTGATGGACGAGGCGCTCGTCGTCGCGAAGGCCCGCGGCTTTCGCGAAATCTATTTAGAGACCGGCGACCGCCAACCCGAAGCGCAGGCCTTTTACGTGAAGACCGGCTGGCGGCCAATCGAGGACTTCCCCTCGGGCGCGCACTCGCACGGCGGCGCCTTTCGGTTCAAGAAGCCTCTCTAGGCGAAACGCTCGCTGAGCCACGCGTCGTCGAGCTCGTCGAGCGAATCGAGCACGAGGTCCGCGATGGCGTAGGCCGCGAGGGCGCGGTCCTCGGGCGTCGGCACGGCGACCACGCTCATCGAGGCGGCCTTGCCCGCGAGCACGCCGGCGGCCGAGTCCTCGAACACGAGGCAGGCCTTGGGTTCAACTCCGAGCGCGGCGGCGGCGCTCAAGAAGACTCCGGGGTGTGGCTTGCCGTAGGGCTCAAACTCGGCCGAGTGCAGCGAGACGAAGCGGTCGCGAAGCGAAAAGTGCGCGAGGCAACGCTCGATGAGCGCGAGTGGCGTCGAACTCGCGAGAGCGAGTGGCCCGTAGGCGCTCGTGAGATCGAGGGCAAGCGTCGCGCCCGGAAGCAGTCGTCCCTCGCGCTCGACGAGGTCGCCGACGCGCGCGAGCAGGCGCGCCACGACCTCGTCGGGACTCGGCCCGGTCCAGGGTTGGCGCGCGTACCAGTGGGCCACGACCTCGCCCACGAACATGCCCTTGGTGGAGCGACCCTCACGGTCAATCACCACGCCGAGTTCACCGAAGACCTCGAGCTCGGCCTTGTGCCAGAGAATCTCGGAATCGAGCAAGAGTCCGTCCATGTCGAAGAGCGTCGCGCGAAGTTTCACGCCTCGACTCTGACACAGCGCCAGAACTACCCTGAGCCCATGGTCCACGTGCGACGGCTCGAAGTGAACGACGTGGGCGCCGTGGTCGCCCTGGTCAACCAGCAACTCGCCCACGCCAGTGCCCTCGAGCCAGCCATTAATCACGTCGTGGATAACGAACTCTTTGACGAGGCGCTGCGCGCGCAGCGCGCGCACGTCTGGGTCGCGATTCGCCACGGAGTACTCGTGGGGCATCTCTACGGCGCCGTGTTGGCGAACGCGCGCGGCACGTCGGCGTGGGTCGGACCCGACGGGGTCTCCTTTGACGCGCCCGACGCCCTCGACGCGCTCTACGCGCGCGCCGGTCAGGCGTGGATCGACGCCGGCGCGCTCGAGCACTGGGTCTGGACGCCCGACCGAGTCGACGCCTTTCTCCCGTGGAGCGAACTGGGGTTTGCCAAAGAGCACCGACGAGGGGTTCGCGCGCTCACGGACCTGGCGCCCGCGCCGCTTCCCCCAGGCCTCGAGCTGCGCCCGGGCCACGACCACGAGTGGGCCGTCGCCGAAGTGCTCGACGCGCACCTCGACGCGGCCCAGCGTGAGGGGCCGAATTTCTTTCTCTCACCGGCGCTGCCCAGTGAAAGCATCACCGCGACGTTGGACGATCCCGACGTTGACTGGCACGTCCTCGCGCGCGGCGGCGAGGTCCTCGCCCAGTGCGTGAGCTATCCCCTCGACCCGCGGCGCGGCTCCTTCGACGACGTGGTGCACCTCAGTGGGGTCGTGGTGCGCGACGACGTCCGTCGTCGAGGTCTGGGTCGGATATTGGTCGAGCAGGTCCTGGCCGCGCACGCCGCGCGCGGCGCGCGCTACGCCGAGGTGCACTGGCGCGTCACCAACCGCGACGCGGAGCGGTTCTGGCGACGCGCGGGCTTCGTGCCCACCTTCACGCGCCTGCGGCGCGTGATCGACGCCTAGTTGAGCGAGGTCTCGATCGCCGAGATGAGCGCGGGGTCTTCGGGGGTCACCTGCGGCGCGAAGCGCTCGATGGTGCCGTCGGGGCTTACGAGGAACTTCTCAAAGTTCCAGCGCACGTCGCCGTCGTGACCCTCGGCGTCGGCGACCTTGGTCAACTCGTCGTAGATCGGGTGACGGTTTTCGCCGTTGACCTCGATCTTTTCAAAGAGTGGGAAGGTCACGCCGTAGGTCGTCGAGCAGAAGCTCTGAATCTCCTCGGCGCTGCCGGGCTCTTGACCCATGAACTGATTGCACGGAAAGCCGAGGACCGTAAAGCCGCGCGACGCGTAGGTGCGCTGGAGGTTCTCGAGTCCTTCGTACTGGGGCGTGAGGCCGCACTTACTGGCGACGTTCACCAGCAAAAGGGTCTGGTCCTTGAAGGCGCCCAGTGAAGAAGGCTCGCCGCTGAGCGTGTTGACGGGGATGTCGTAGAGAGTCATGGCCGTACCCTAACGGAACGTCGTCGCGAGCGAACACCCGTAGGCTCGTCGCGTGCGCTGCGTGACGATTGTGGAGAACGAACTGGTCCTCGCCGAACGCGAGACCCCGGTGCCGGGACCGCTCGACGTGGTCGTGTCGGTGCGCGCGGCCGGGCTTAACGCGGCCGATCTCTTGCAGCGCCGGGGCTTCTACCCGGCGCCCCCGGGTTGGCCGGTCGACGTGCCCGGCATGGAACTGGCCGGTCTGGTGACGGCGGTCGGCGAGGCCGTGCACGAACCGCTCCTCGGGCGACGCGTCTGCGCGCTGGTGGGTGGCGGCGCGCAGGCCACGCACTGCCTGGTACCGAGCGAGCACCTGCTCTTTTTACCCGATCACGTGGCGTGGAGCGAGGCCGGGGGCTTCGCCGAAGCCTTCACGACGGCCCACGACGCCCTGGTCACCCAGGGCGAACTCGCGGCCGGTGAGCGCGTCGTCATCTCGGGCGCCGCGGGCGGCGTCGGCGTCGCGGCCGTCCAGATCGCTCGCGCCCTCGGCGCGGAGGTCGCCGCGGTCACCCGCGACGACGCGCACCACGCCCAACTGCGCGAACTCGGCGCCGATCAGACGATCACCCTCGAGGAGGTTGACGCGCTGCGCGACGTCGACGTGGTACTCGAACTCATCGGCGCAGCCCACCTCGAGCGCGTCCTGCCTCGACTCGCGCGCTTCGCGCGCGTCGTCGTGATCGGCGTCGGCGCGGGCTCGCGCGCCGAGATTGACCTGCGCCTCGTCATGGCCTCGCGCGCGCGCGTGACGGGTGCGACGCTGCGCGCGCGCGGCCGCGACGAAAAGACCGTCGTGCTCGAGCGCGTCGCCAACACGCTCGTGCCGCGCTGGCGCACCGGTGAGGTGCGCGTGCCGATCGCGCGCGTCTTTGACCTCGACCAGGTCAGCGAGGCCTACGCCTACTTCGCGCAACCCGGCAAGTTCGGAAAAGTCGTGCTGCGCGTGGACGACTGAGTCGTGGCGCCCCTCGACGAGATCCCTCGCCCCCACCCGACGCGCTGTGACCCGACGCGCGCCGACTACGCGGCGATCCTCGCGGCCCACGAGGCGGCGGTACGCGCCGGCGAGGCGAATTACCGCGATCCGTCGACCGGCCTCACGGTCTTGACCGTCGCGACGCACCTCGCGCGCGGTTCGTGCTGTAGCAACGGTTGTCGCCACTGCCCCTACCTCACTCGGTAGCGGCGCTAGGCGTCGAGGATAAATCGTTCGATCGCCGTCGCGAAGCCTTCGTCGTCGTTGCTCGTCGTGACCTCGTGCGCGCGCTCGCGCACGTCGGGCGCGGCGTTGCCCATCGCGATACTCAACCCCGACGCCTCGAACATCGCCACGTCGTTGTGCATGTCCCCGATCGTGGCGATCTCCTCGGGCGCGAGGTCGTAGTAGGCACTGAGAAAGTGCACGACGCGCCCCTTATTCGCCGCGAGGTCGGTGACGTCGAGGTAGTAGCTCTGCGAGCGCGACACCGAGGCGCGCGACGAAAAGCGCTCGCGCATCACCTCGAGCGCCGCGGCACTGCGCGTGTCGTCGTCACTCACGCCCACGATCTTCGCGACCCCACCGGCGAGAAACGAGTAGTTCGCCACTTCTTCGGGCGTGTCGTGACTCACCGCCGCCTCGTGGGCGACGTGGGGCGCGTTGACGTCGGTGACGTACCAGTGCGCGCCCTGGTAGACCCAGGGCGCGAGACCCTGGGTCTTGAGTACGTCGATCATCTGGTGGGCCAGGTCGGCCTCGATCAAGCTTTCGGCGAGGACGCGCAGTTGCGGGTCCACGATGACCCCGCCGTTAAAAGCGCCGAGCGGCGTCGTGAGCGACAGCGCCTCGACGTAGGCGGCGAGTCCCTGGGGCGGGCGGGCACTGGTGAGGGCGAAACGGATTCCCGCGTCTCCCAATGCCGCCACCGCGGCGACGCTGCGCGCGGTGAGGCGCTTGTCGGACGTGACGAGCGTTCCGTCGACGTCCGAGAGCACCAGCTTCACGCGCGCCACTAGGGCAGGCACCACCCGTGCGGCGCGACGATACGTTCCATGGACGTCGGCCCCCAGGAGCCTTGCGCGTAGAACTCAACCTCGGGGGCGACCTCGAGCAGCGGCGCCGCGACCTCCCAGAGTCGCTCGATTCCGTCGGAGCGCGTAAAGAGCGCGCGGTTGCCGAGCATGGCTTCCAAGATGAGGTGTTCGTAGGCCTCGAGACGGTGCGCGTGGCGAAAGGAGTCCTTGTAATAAAAGGACATCGTCGCCTCGCCGAGTTGCATCACCGGACCGGGCTCTTTGGCCAAAAAGTGCGCGTGAATCGAACCGGGATCGTCGAAGTCGACCACCAACCGATTACCCCGCCAGGTCTGCGCGTCCTTGGCGAGGGGAAAGAGACGCATCACCGGCTCCTCGAAACCAATCGTGATCACCTGACGACGCTGGGCCATGCCCTTACCGGTGCGCAGGTAGAACGGCACGCCCTTCCAGCGAGTGTTCTCGATCTCCACGCGCAGCGCGACGAAGGTCTCGACCGTGGAATCGGGCGCGACGCCCGGTTCGTCCCGGTACCCCTGGTACTGCCCGCGCACCACGTTGTCCACGTCGAGCGGGCGCATGGTCTGAAAGACCTTGTGAATCTCGTCGCGCAAGGGACCGGCGTCAAAGCTGGTGGGTTGTTCCATCGCGAGATAGCCCATGACTTGAAAGAGGTGACTCACCACCATGTCGCGAAAGGCGCCGGTCTCTTCGTAGAAGGCGCCGCGCCCCGCCACGGTCAAGCTTTCGGGCACGTCAATCTGCACGAAACAGATGTGGTCACGATTCCAGAGCGGTTCGAAGAGCCGATTGGCGAATCGCAGCGCGAGAATGTTGTCAATCGATTCTTTACCCAGAAAGTGATCGATACGAAAGACCTGGGTCTCGTCGAAGTTGGCGCGAATCGTCTCGTTGAGGACCTTGGCCGACGCCAGGTCGGTACCGAAAGGCTTCTCACAGATGACGCGCGCGTTGGCGTTGAGGCCGGTCGTGCCCAACATCGTGATGAGCTGCAACGTGGCGTCCGGCGGCACGGCCAAGTGGTACAGACGGCGCGCGCCCTCGCCGAGTTCGCGCTCGGCGCTTTCGACCGCGTCCATCAGCGTGGCCGGGTGCGTCGCGTCCGCGGCGACCGCGCTCACGGCCGCGATGAACGCCTCCCACTCCTCGCCGTCGGGCTTGGCGTCGCCGAACTCCACGATGGCGTCGCGCACGCGCGCGCGAAAGTCGTCGTTCGAACCCTTCGCCGGCGGGCGCACCACGCCAATAATGCGAAAACGCTCGGGGAGCAGGTTCGCGAGGTACAGGTGGAACAGTCCGGGAAAGATCTTGCGGTGCGCGAGGTCACCGGTGCCACCGAAGATGACGATGACGTGCGGGTCGGGACGAACGTCGTCTGAGGCCAGGGGGTGGGGATTCATACGACGTCTCCAGTCGACGGTGGGTGGATTGCGTCACGCGCGCCCACGTAGATCGTGTGCACGAGCGTAGGCGCGAAGAGTCCGTGCTCGACGACGCCGGCGCAGCCCTCGAGCCAGCGCGCGAGCGCGCCCGGTGAGCCGACCTCGCCGAGGTAGTCGGCGAGCACGCCGTCGTCGGGGGTGCGCGGCGCGTCACGCAGGCGAAGAGGCGCGACGCGCGACAACGTCGCGGCGAGACCGAAGGCGAGCAGTTCCACCGGCACCGGGGGGCGCAGCGCGTCGACCAGTTTCGTCTCGTCGACGATGACGACGAAACGCGCCGACGCACTCGCGACGATCTTCTCGCGCGTGAGCGCGCCGCCCTTGCCCTTGACGAGCCAACCGTCGGGCGCGACCTGATCGGCGCCGTCGATCGCGAGGTCCAAGGTCGGACCGTCCTCGAGGGTGGTGAGTGACAGACCGTAACTTCGCGCCGTCGCTTCGGTGCGCGGGGAGGTCGCGACGTAACTCGCCGCGGGGCGACGCGCGGCGAGCTCCTCGATGAGGAACGCGACGGTCGAACCGGTGCCGAGTCCGACGCGCATGCCGTCGTCGACCAGCGCGGCGGCCCGACGCGCGGCGGCGCGCTGGTGGTCTTCGCGCGTCACGGGGCGGCCACTTCGTCGCTGAAGATCGTCGAACGCTCGGCGCGTACGCGACTGGCCGGGATGGCGAGGTCCCCGCGTCGAAGCGCCGCGAGGGCCTCGCGCGGCGCCTCGCCCACCACCAGCCACAGCAGCTGGCGCGCCCGGGCTAGTCCCGGGTACGTGAGGGTGAGACGACGTCGTCCCTGATAGGGACCGGTCGGTGCCACGAGGCGCGCGGTCTCGTCCAGCACCGGGTCACCGGGAATGAGCGAGGCCGTGTGACCGTCGGGTCCGAGACCTAAGTGCACCAGGTCAAAGTGGGTGGGCAGACGTTGTGCGTAGCGACCCGCGTCCTCGTCGAGGTCGCCCGCGACGGGCATTGCCTCGACGCGCGGATCCACCGCGGCGAGACTCGCCCGCAGGTGCGTGAGGTTGCGTTCGTCACTCCCCTCGGGCGCGACGCGCTCGTCGACTTGGTAGATCGTCGTGCGCGCCCAGGGCATCGGCAACGTCGTCAGGTTCTCCAACATGGCCCAGGGCGTGCGACCCCCGCTCAGCGCAAGATGAAAGGCGCCACGACGCTCAACCGCCTCGAGGGCGCACTCGAGAACGAACGTGGCGGCCGCCACGCTCGTCGCCGTGGGGTCGGCGTAGCGTCGCAGCTCGTGGTCCACTACGCCGACTTCTCGGCGTGTCCACCAAAGCCCGCGCGCATCGCCGAGAGCACCTTCGCCGTGAAGGCGCCGAGCCCGCGCGACTCGAAACGTTGAAAGATCGCCGCACTTAAGACCGGCGCCGGCACCGACTCGTTGATCGCCGCCTCGAGCGTCCAGCGACCCTCACCGGAGTCCGAGACCCGTCCGCCGTACTCCTCGAGCTGGGGTGAGCGCGCGAGCGCGTCGGCGGTGAGGTCGAGCAGCCACGAACTAATGACCGAGCCGTGGCGCCAGACCTCGGTCACCTCGGCCAGGTCAAAGTCGTAGGCGTAGAACTCGGGGTTACGCAGGGGCGTCGTCTCGGCGTCGGCCTCAACCTCGCGAGTGCCGACGTCGGCGTGGCGCAGAATCGAAAGCCCCTCACCAATCGCGGCCATCATGCCGTACTCAATACCGTTGTGGACCATCTTGACGAAGTGCCCCGCCCCCGCCGGCCCGCAGTGCAGGTAGCCCAGTTGCGCGGTGCCGTCGCTACGCGTGCGCCCCACGGTCGGCGTGGTGCCGTCCGCCCCGGGGGCGATGGTGCGAAAGATGGGGTCGAGGCGTTCGACAACTTCCTTCTCACCACCGATCATCAAGCTGTAACCACGCTCGAGTCCCCACACGCCGCCACTCGTCCCGCAGTCCACGTAGTGCACGCCGCGTGCGGCGAGTTCCTTCGCGCGCGCGATGTCGTCTTGGTAGAAGGAGTTACCTCCGTCGAGCAGAACGTCGTCGGCCTCGACGTAACGCGCGAGTTCCTCAATCGCGCCGTGGGTGACCGCGGCGGGCAACATCAACCAGATCACGCGCGGCCCGGAGAGTTGCGCTACCAAATCTTCGAGCGAACTGGCCGCGCGCACGCGCGCACCCACCAGGGCTTGGGCGGCCTTGTCGTTCACGTCGTAGACGACGCACTCGTGGCCGTCGCGCGCCAGGCGTTGCACCAGGTTCGCCCCCATGCGGCCCAGTCCCACCATGCCAATCCGCATTGGTCGCTCAGTCGTCACTCGCTGCTCCTTGGTCTCGCAGTTGTCGGTAGCGCGCGATCAGCGCGTTGGTCGATGAGTCAAAGTCGGGCGACGGCGCCGAGCCGGGCGCGATCGCCGGGTAGATCCGCGCGGCCAGCTGCTTACCTAACTGGACGCCCCACTGGTCGAACGAGTCGACGCCCCAGATCACGCCCTGGGTGAAGACGCTGTGCTCGTAGAGCGCGACGAGGGCGCCGAGGGTGCGCGGCGTCAACGTCTCGCTCAAGAGCACGTTGGTGGGGCGATTGCCTTCCATGACCCGGTGCGCCACGACCTTTTCGGGCGTGCCCTCGGCGCGCACCTCCGCCTCGGTCATCCCAAAGGCCAACGCGCGCGCCTGGGCGAAGACGTTCGCGTTCAAGAGATCGTGGTGATCACCGAGGGGGTTGAGCGAGCGCGCGAAGGCTATTAGGTCAACCGGCACGACGGTGGTGCCCTGGTGGAGCAGCTGGTAAAAGCTGTGTTGACCGTTGGTGCCGGGCTCGCCCCAGTAGATGGCGCCGGTCGGGTAGTCGAGCGTCACGCCCTCGAGGGAGACGTGCTTACCGTTGGACTCCATGGTCAGTTGTTGCAGGTACGCGGGCAGACGCTTCAGGTACTGGTCGTAGGGCATCACGCCCACGGTCGCCAGGTCCAAGAACTCGCGATTCCACACCGCGAGCATCCCCATCAGGACCGGCAGATTCTCCTCGAGGGGCGCGCGCACGAAGTGCTCGTCCATCTCGTGAAAGCCGTGAAGCAGTTCGCGAAAGTTGTCCGGCCCAATCGCCAGCATCGTCGAAAGACCAATCGCCGACTCGAGGGAGTAGCGACCACCGACCCAGTCCCAGAAGCCGAACATCCGCGCCGGGTCAATGCCGAAGGCTTCGACCTCGCGCGCGTTGGTCGAGACCGCGACAAAGTGCCGCGCCACGGCGCGCTCGTCACCGAGTTGCGCTAACAGCCACGCG
>JAGWHY010000080.1 GCA_028873575.1 Acidobacteriota bacterium
CCCCGTGTACGAGGCCTCGTGACCACTCCACCCAGCGTCTTCTGGTTTCGTCGGGATCTCCGGCTGAGCGACCACCCGGCCCTGCTCGAGGCGGTCGCGCGTGGTCGAGGTCGGGTCGCGGCTCTCTTTATTCTCGACGACGACTTTCTGTTACCCGCCGGCGCGACGCGCGTGAACTACTTGCGCGCCACGCTTGAGGCGCTTTCCGCGCAGCTCAACGGGACGCTGGTGCTACGACGCGGTGACCCCGCGGTGGTCCTGGAGGAAGTCGTCAAAGAAACTGGCGCCACCGACGTCGTGGCGACGCGTGACTTTGGGCCGAAGGGTCGCGCGCGTGACGAGCGCGTCGAACGCGCGCTGGCCAACGTCGGCGTCCGGCTGACCTTGCTTGACGCGCCCTACGTCGTCGCCCCCGGCGTCGTGCGTACGAAGACGGGATCGCCGAGTCGCGTCTTTAGTGCCTTTCGCCGCGGTTGGCAGGAACAACCGTTGAACGAACCCTACGACGCCCCGCGTGACGCCACCTTCGAACGACTCGCGTCCTTGGAGTTCACCGCGTTCGACGACCGCCCCGCGCCAATCGCGCCGGCGTACTTCGGCGAACTCGCCGCCTTACCGCCGGCACCGATCGGCCCGGCCGGGGAGATCGCCGGGCTCGAGCGGCTCCGCGCGTTCACCTCGCGGGTCGGCGACTACGACCAGACGCGCAATCTGCCGGGTGTCGAAGGGACGAGTCGCCTCAGTCCCTACCTTCGTTTTGGCGCGCTGCATCCGCGCACCGTCTTGCGCGAAACGAGCGGTCTCGCCTCGGGCCACGCGACGTTCGCCAGCGAAATCTGTTGGCGAGAGTTCTACGCCGACGTCCTCTTTCACCAGCCCGACTCGACGTGGCGGGTCCTGCAGCCGTCGCTCGCGTCACTCAAAATCGACCGTGACGCGCGCGCCGTGGAACGATTCCAGTCCTGGGCGATGGGGCGCACCGGCTACCCGCTCGTCGACGCCGGGATGCGACAACTCCTCCACGAAGGATGGATGCACAACCGCGTGCGCATGGTGGCGGCGTCGTTTCTCGTCAAGCACCTCCACCTGGACTGGCGGTGGGGGGCCAAGTGGTTTATGTGGCGCCTCATTGACGGCGACCTGGCCTCGAACCAACACGGGTGGCAGTGGACGGCCGGCACCGGGACTGACGCCGCGCCCTTTCACCGGGTCTTTAACCCGACGCTGCAGGCCGAACGTTTTGATCCCGAAGGCGCGTACGTGCGGCGCTACGTGCGTGAGCTCACTGACGTCGCGGCCCCGCAGTGTCTGCAGCCCGGCGGCGGCACGGGTCTGCTGCGGCCGGCCGACTACGCCGCGCCACTGGTCGACGCGGACGAGGAGCGTAAAGAGGCCCTGGCGCGATTCGCTCAGGCGCGCGCCGACGCGGCGGTGGCGTCGTGAGTGCGTTCGGCGTCTACGTGCACGTACCGTTTTGCGCGAAGCGTTGTGACTACTGCGCCTTCGCCACCTACGCCGACCGCGACCA
>JAGWHY010000081.1 GCA_028873575.1 Acidobacteriota bacterium
AGGGGCGGTGCTTACCGCGCAGCAGCGACGCGGCGACCGTCGCGAGACGCCCGAGGACCAGGCCCTCGGCGTCGATGAGGTGCCACTCGCGCGTGATCTCGTTGACCTTGGGTGAATAGGTGCGCACAACTCTTCCTTCAGCGAAAACCTGGCGGACCGTTCGGGTCCGAGGGGACTCTCTATCTTAGGGAAAAAATATGTCGCTGGGCAAATTCCCGTATTTGGCCGAACTTCACCGTCACGACGATCACGAAATCTCAGCGACGCCCCCATAAGGTTGCGCCAACCTCGTTAGGAGCCACTGATTGAGCGACGAACCCTGTTCAGCCGCTTCGCGTACGAGTCGCGCGTGCAGTTGCGGTGAGGTGCGCACGACGAATCGTCCGCTGTACTTGCGATCGCTCAGTGGCGTCGGGACCGGCTCGCCGGATTGTTTGAGGTCCGAAATAACCTCACTGACGAGGATTATCAGGCCACGCAAGGCGTCAAGTTCGGTCGCGGCGAGCCAGGATAGCGACGGGAACTCGAGGCACGAGGCCACGTACTCATCGTCCTCGTTCGACCACGAGACCCGGTACGAGTAGTGATTAGGCGTCGTCACGGACATCACCTTGACCCTTCATCGTGTGGAGCTTTTCGAGTGCTGCCAGAACTTGTCGCACTTGGTAAGTCTTGGCCATCGCGCCGGAACCGCGCTGAAAATTGATTCTCGGATCTCCCGGCCACGGTGTCTTGAAGACCGCGTGACCGCCACCCTGTCGTCGGGGTGGCCCAAAATAGGCCTCTCACAGTCGCTCGAGATCCTGGTATCGAACAGATGAGGGGCTTTGACGGACCGCCTCCCAAAGCCGTTCTCTCTGTGACACACCATCATAGTACCGAATATAGTACTACTTACGCGGGGAGTTGCCGGGTTACCAGATCGTGACGCGTTCGCCGGGCTCGAGCCACATGGCGTCGGCGGGCGTCACGTCAAAGGCGTCGTAGAAGGCGTCGAGGTTGCGCACGATCTGGTTGCAACGAAACTCGCTCGGCGAGTGGGGGTCCACGCTTAAGAGAAAGGCGACGTCCTCGTCGCGACCCTTACCGCGCCAGGCCAACGCCCAAGCGTAGAAGAAGCGCTGCGCGCCGGTGAGCCCGTCGATGACCGGCGCCTCGGCGCCACCGAGGCTGAGCTGATACGCCTTCCAGGCAATACCGGCGCCCCCGAGGTCACCGATGTTCTCACCCACCGTGAAGGCGCCGTTCACGAAGCGCCCCGGGGCCTGACGTGGCGAGAGCGCGTTGTACTGCTCGATTAATCGCTGCGCGCGAGCCTCGAAGGCGGCCCGATCGTCGGCCGTCCACCACTGGACTTGACGACCGGTGCCGTCGGACTTCGAACCCTGGTCGTCGAAGCCGTGACCGATCTCGTGACCAATCACCGCGCCAATGGCGCCGAAGTTCTCGGCCGCGTCGCGGTCCTCGCCGAAGAAGGGCGGCTGCAA
>JAGWHY010000052.1 GCA_028873575.1 Acidobacteriota bacterium
TCTCGTCGTCCAACGTGCACTCGTGCTCGATCGCGTTGCGCGCGGCGACCGCCGGACAGATCACCACGTCGCCCACCAGTTGGGGAATCTCGGAAAGCGGCGGATCACCCGGACCGGAACCGCCCGCGTCGGGGACGCGACCGCTGAGCTCGGGTTCGGCGTCGATGGGAAAACTGAGGACGTCGGTCGGACCGACCTTGCCCATGAAGCGCTGATTGAGATCGGCGATCGTGGCCTCGTCGGCGAAGATCAACGACACTTCCGCCAGGCCCCGCACACCCTCGTCGACGAGGGCGCCGTTGGCGAGCGCCACCCAGCGGTCCAAGTCGAGCTCGACGTCAACCTGCTCGTTCGCGGCGTAGATGTCGATCACGGCGCGTGTTCTTCGTACGCCGCGACGATGTCGGCCACGATGCGGTGACGCACAACGTCCTTCGCGTTTAAGAAAATAAAACTCACGCCGTCGACGTTCTGGAGCATCTTTTCGAGTTGCACCAGGCCGCTGCGCTTGCCGTTTAAGTCAATCTGCGTGACGTCGCCGGTGACGACGGCCTTCGAGTTCTGACCAATACGCGTTAAAAACATCTTCATCTGCTCGGGCGTGGTGTTCTGCGCCTCGTCGAGGATGATGAACGAGTCGTTCAGCGTGCGCCCGCGCATAAAGGCGAGTGGCGCGACCTCGATGGTGCCGTTCGCGATCAATCGTTGGGCTCCTTCGGGGCCAACCATGTCGTAGAGCGCGTCGTAGAGCGGTCGCAGATACGGGTCGACCTTGGCCATGAGGTCACCGGGGAGAAAACCGAGGTTCTCCCCCGCCTCAACCGCCGGACGCGTCAAGACGATGCGCTGGACCTGGCGTCGGTGTAGCGCCTGGACCGCCTGCGCGACGGCGAGGTAGCTCTTACCCGTGCCGGCCGGTCCGATACCGAAGGTGACGATGGAGTTGTCGATCGCGTCGGTGTAGCGCTTTTGACCAGCGGTGGTGGGGCGAATTGCTTTGCCCTTGGCGCCGCGCACGACCTCGTGCTTTAACACCTCACTCGGGCGAAGGTCGTCGGCGACCATGTCAATGGTGCGCGCGATCTTGGTCGCGTCCAGGACTTGACCGGCCTCGAGGACGAGTACCAGCTCGTCGAAGAGCCGCAGCACGCCCGCCGCGTCGGGACCTTCCACGGAGATGCGATTGCCCTGCACGCGAATCTTCGACGCGGGGAAGGCGCGTTCAATGACCCGCAAGTGCTCGTCGCGCGCGCCGAGCAGACCCGACATCAGATGGGTATTCGGCACGAAGGTCGTCGCGGTGAGTGCCGCGTCACCCGAAGCGTTCAAACTCATCCGGGGGGCCACTCCAAGCGGCGCCCCGCGAGGAGGTGCATGTGCAGGTGCGCGACGGTCATTTGCGCGTCACGACCCACGTTAAAGACCAGTCGGTAACCACTCTCGCGCACGCCCTCGTGCTCGGCGACCTCTTGGGCCAGGACCATCATCGCGTCCACCACGCCACCGTGGTGCGAACCAATAGCGTCCGCGCTGTCGACGTGGACCTTGGGCACGATCAAGACGTGCACCGGCGCTTGCGGGGCGACGTCGTAGAAGGCGTAGGCGACGTCGCTCTGGGCGACGGCCTTCGAGGGGATCTCCCCCGCGACAATTTTGCAAAACAGGCAGTCACTCATCTACTCACGCCATCATTACTCATCGGCGGCGCCCCGCAGTGAAAATCCCCACTTACCAGTACCAAAGGCCAGAAGCGCCCCGGCGACCACCGCGGCCGTTTCGCCGCGCAGCACGCTCGGTCCGAGCCCCAGGCGGCGTCGGTCGTCCGACCACTCACCCGGCGCGAATCCCCCCTCGGGACCAATCGCGACGGCGCGCACGCCGGACCAGTCGCCGTCACCGTCAAAGTCACACACGGCCACGTGCACGGGCACGTCGGCGACGCTGACCGGCGCGTCAATCAACAGGTCGTAGGTGCGTCGCGACTGCGCGGCCGCCTCGTCGCTCACGCGGCGCCAACGGTTCAGGATTTTGTCGCGCGTCTCACCCTTAAAGCGCGTCGCCAGACGTTCACTCAGCAACGGCACGACGCGCGCGACGCCGAGTTCGGTGATCTTGGCGATGGCCCACTCACTGCGCTCACCCTTCAGGGGCGCCAGGTACAAGACGGTGTCGGCGAGTGGCTCGTCGAGCCCGACGTCGCTCGAGCGCAGTATCGCGCCCGCGTTCACGCCGGCGAAAGCCCAGCGGCCGGCGCCGTCGGTGACGACGATCTCCTCGCCGTCCGTCGCGCGCAGTACGTCAAAGAGGTGGTGACGCGCCGCGTGATCGAGCGCGGGACTCGCGACGTCGCGAACCTTGAACTGGGCGAGCGCGTCCACGCGACGCGGCCAGTGCGTGAGGCTCACTTCTTGGCCCTGCGTCGACGAAAGAGACCTGACGACGACTCGTTGACCGCTTCGCCGCGCAACTCGGCGAAGCGTCGCAGCAGCGTCTCGCTCTCGTCGTCGAGTTCACGCGGGACGTCAACGACCAAGTGCACGAAGAGGTCACCACGACCACGACCGTGGAGGTGCTCGACGCCCTCGTGGCGGACACGGTGCACGGTGCCGTTTTGACTGCCCGGCTCAATCTCGAGTTCGTGCGTGCCACGTAGCGTCGGCACCGAAATGGTCGTGCCGAGCGTGGCCTGGGTGAAGGCGACGTGCGCCTCGTGGTGCAGATCGTCGCCGTGTCGTTCGAAGCGCGGATCACTCGCGACACTGAGGTGCACGAAGAGTCGTCCGTTGGGACCACCCCGGGGACCGGCGGGCCCACGGTCGGCCAGACGCATCGTCGAACCCTCCTCCACACCCGCGGGGATCTGAATGGAGAACGTCGTACTCTGATTGCGCCGTCCTTCGCCGCGACAGTCACCACACGGCGACTCCACGCGCGTGCCGTAACCGTGACAGCGCGGACAGACCGACGAGGTCACCATCTGTCCGAGGATCGAGTTGCGCACCCGGCGCACCTCACCGGCACCCCCGCACTCTTCGCACGTCACGGGCGAGGTCCCCGGCGCCGCGCCCGAACCCTCACAGGTCGCACAGCGAAGCGGCAAGGTTAAGGTCAACTCGCGCGTCGCGCCAAAGGCGGCCTCGTCGAGGGTGATCTCGAGAGAGGTCTCGGCGTCGGGGCCGGGCGCGGGACCGCGTCGCGAGGGACCTTGAGCGCCCATACCGCCGAAGTACATGTCGAAGATGTCCTGGACCGAGCCGGCACCGAAGGGATTTGCGCCGGGTCCGACGTCGGAACCGAATCGGTCGTAGTTGGCCCGCCGCTCGGGGTCCGAGAGAATTTCGTAGGCCTGGGAGACCTCCTTAAAGTGTGCCTCCGCCGCGGGGTCACCGGGGTTGGCGTCGGGGTGCAACTGACGCGCCAGACGTCGGTAGGCCCGTTTCAGTTCGTCGGCGCTCGCGCCGGGGTCGACCTCGAGCACCTCGTAGAGGTTGGCGTTACTCACTCTCCACCTCCCCGCCGAAGTGGCGAACCAGGTGATGACTGACGGCCCGCGCGGCGGCCAGCGCCTCGGGGTACTTCATGCGCGTGGGCCCGAGCAGGCCCACCACACCAATCGACTCACCGTCGATCGCCACCGGCGCGACGATGACCGCGCACGAACTCAGCGGTTCGTAGCCGTGCTCTGAACCAATCGCGACCGACAGACCACGATCGAGAATGTCCTCCACGAGTGAGACCACCAGCAGCTCTTGTTCGAGAATCGAGAGCACTTGACGGACCGTTTCGACGCCGTCAAAGGACTCCGCGACACGCGACGAGCCCCCGATGAAGACCTGCTCGTCCTCACCGGTAGGTTGCTCGGCGCGCAGCACCGACACCGACTCGCGCACGAGTTTGGCGACGTTGTCGGCGCGCGAAGGAACTTGGACGCGACTTTCGAGCGTGGTGCCGAGCAAGAGCGCGTTGAGTTGTTTCGAGGCCTCCGCGACGTCGAGGTGCGAGGCGTCAAAGCTCGCCTTCACCGAGTGCTTGACGACCGTGCCGTCGGAAAAGACGGTGACGAGCAGGTGGTGGCGCGCGTCGAGGTTCACGAGCTGCGCACTCAGAATCGTGGCGTGGGCGTGGGCCGTGTTCACCACCACCGAGGTGTAACTAGTGAGTTGACTGAGCAGCGTCGAGGTCTGTTCGAGGACGTCCTCAACTTCACCGCGAACGCGCTTAAAGAAACCCTTGATCTGTTCTTGCTCGGCCGGACCTAAGACGCCGGCCTCGAGGTGGTCGACGAAGTAGCGGTAGCCCTTGTCGGTCGGCACGCGACCGGCCGAGGTGTGGGGCTGGACGAGGTAGCCCTCGCGCTCGAGGGTGACCATCTCGGCGCGCACGGTCGCCGGCGAGACGCCGAGGTCGGCGCTCTGGATGACCGACGAGGAACCGACGGGTTGGGCCGTGTCGATGTGCTCGGCCACGACGGCTTGGAGAATCGTCGCCTTGCGGGCGTCGAGCTCGTCGCTCGCGACGTTCGCGCGTTTAGCCATGGCACCTCCTTATTGGCACTCGATTCTACCGAGTGCCAACGCGGAGCCGACGACGGCGCGTGGAGAAGGTGGCCTAGTCCTCGAGTTTGAGGGCCGCGACGAAGGCCTCCTGGGGCACCTCGACGCGCCCGAGGTTCTTCATACGCTTCTTACCCTCTTTTTGCTTCTCGAGGAGTTTGCGCTTGCGGGTGATGTCACCGCCGTAACACTTGGCCAGCACGTCTTTACGACGGGCCTTGACGGTCTCTCGAGAGATAATCCGCCCGCCCACGGCCGCCTGGATTGGGACGTCGAACATCTGGCGGGGAATGAGTTCTTTCAAGCGCTCGGCCATCTTGCGGCCGTAGAGGTCGGCGTTGTCCTTGTGCACGATCGTGGAAAAGGCGTCGACCGGTTCGTGATTAATTAAGAGGTCCACGCGCACCAGGTTCGACGTGATGTAGCCACTCGGTTCGTAGTCGAGACTGGCGTAGCCCTTGGTTCGACTCTTTAGGGCGTCGAAGAAGTCGATCACGACCTCGGCGAGGGGGACGCGGTAGCGCAGTTCAATCCGTTCGGTCGAGAGGTACTCCATCTTGCTCATCTCCGCGCGACGGCTCTGACAGAGGTCCATGACCGCGCCGAGGTACTCGGCGGGCGTGAGAATCGAGATGTCGAGCATCGGCTCGTCGATGTGATCGATGCGACTGGCCTCGGGCAGTTCGGTCGGGTTGTCGACCTGGACCACGCTGCCGTCGGTGAGGTACGCGCGGTACACCACGGACGGCGCGGTCGCGATGATGTCGAGATTGAATTCACGCTCCAGGCGCTCGCGCACGATCTCCATGTGCAAGAGTCCGAGAAAGCCGCAGCGAAAGCCAAAACCGAGCGCGTGGCTGGTCTCGGGCTCGTAGGTGATCGAGGCGTCGTTCAACTTGAGCTTGTCGAGTGAGTCGCGCAGGTCGGCCAGGTCGTCGCCGTCAATTGGGTAGATCCCGCAAAAGACCATCGGTTTGGGATCGAGGTAGCCCTCCAGGGGTGCCGCGGCGGGCTTGACGGCGTCGGTAATCGTCTCACCCGAGCGCGCGCCGCCGACGTCCTTGATGCCGGCGACCACGTAACCCACCTCGCCCGGCCCGAGTTCGGCGACCTTGATCATGTCCGGCGTGCGCACGCCAAGCTCTTCGATGTCGTGGTTCTGTCCGGCCTGCATCATGCGGATCTTCGAACTCGCGCGCATCGTGCCGTCAATGACGCGAATCGAACTGATCACTCCGCGGTACTGGTCGTAGGTCGAGTCAAAGACCAACGCGCGCAGCGCCGCGTCGGGGTCACCGCTCGGCGCGGGAATGCGCGCGATCACCGCCTCGAGGAGTTCTTTCACGCCCTCACCGGTCTTCGCCGAGATCGAGAGGACCTCACTCGCGGGGATCCCCAACACGCGTTCGAGCTCTTCCTTGCAGCGCTCCGGGTCGGCCGCGGGTAGGTCGATCTTGTTCAACACCGCCACGATTTCGAGATTGTTCTCGATGGCCTGGTAACAGTTCGCGAGCGTCTGGGCCTGAATCCCCTGGCTGGCGTCGACCAACAAGACGGCGCCCTCACAGGCCGCCAACGAGCGTGACACCTCGTAACCGAAGTCGACGTGCCCGGGCGTGTCGATGAGCTGGATGACGTGGCCCTCGAAGTACACCCGGACGTTCTGAGCCTTGATCGTGATGCCCCGCTCGCGTTCGATGTCCATCGAGTCGAGGTACTGGGCGCGCATGAGGCGCGGGTCGACGGCCCCGGTGATCTCCAGAATGCGGTCCGAGAGCGTGGACTTGCCGTGGTCGATGTGGGCAATGATGCTGAGATTGCGGATCTTCGTCGAGTCGACGGGTACGAAAGAGGCGGCCACGGTCACTCAAGGCTACCGGCCCGCGACCACGCCACGAAGCGGGGCCAGGCGCGTTCTCTGCTAGCATTTCTAGGCCCGCGCGAAGACACGCGCGACGAGAACGAGGTTGTTTCGTGGCCAACATCAAAAGCCAAATCAAGCGCAACAAGACGAACGAGATCGCTCGCGAACGGAACAAGGCCGTCAAGAGCGAGATCCGCACCCGCACCAAGAGCGCGGTGAACGCCGTCGGCACGGAGAACGAGGAGTCCGCCTTGCGCCTCGCGATGAAGCGCATCGATAAGGCTGCCGCGAAGGGCGTCATTCACAAGAACCAGGCCGCCAACAAGAAGAGCGGCCTCATGAAGCGTCTGAACGCGCTGCGTAGCGCCAACTAACGCGCCGTTCGCGATGACCGTTTCTCGCTTGGGGTAAGTGGCCCGGACGAGCCATTCTCCTTCGTGGATTACTCTGACTCCGAGATTCCCCTCGCCGGGGGCAACGCGACCCTAGGCGTGGTGCGCGTCGGCTCAACCGTTCGTCGCCCAAGCCTCCCCTCGACGCCCAGCGTGGTCGCGCTCCTCGAGCACTACGCGCGCGAGGGCGTCACCTGCGTTCCCGAAGTCCTGGGCTACGACGAGCGAGGTCGGCTAATCACGCGTTACGTCGAAGGCAGCGCCTCACCGGACCCGTCGGATCTCTCGCTAGAGGACCTGAGGATAATTGGCCGCCTCGTACGAAAGCTTCACGACGTCGCGACGACGTTTCACGCACCGACCAACGCGACGTGGAACGTACTTTTGTCGAGCGACGGCGAAGAATTGATTTGCCATCACGACCTCGCCCCTTGGAACCTAGTGCGCGGCGAGGGAAACTTCACTTTTATCGACTGGGACGGTGCCGGTCCCGGTACGCGTTTGGGCGATCTCGCCTACGCGGCGCACGGTTTCGTCGCGCTTTCACCGCGCTCGGGCTTGAGCGACCACGAAGCCATGGCGCGCCTCGTCGCGCTCGTGGACGGCTACGGCCTCAACGGCGAGCAACGCCTGGCCCTCAGCGCGATTCTCGCGGACCGTGTTCGTTCGATGTACGAGTTTCTAAAGGCAAGTAGCGCGACGAACAGTGAACCGTGGGCTCG
>JAGWHY010000082.1 GCA_028873575.1 Acidobacteriota bacterium
GGGTCTGCTCGCCGGCGGCGTCGGCGATGACCGGAGCCAACGTGGCGGTCGACGGTGGTATGACGGTGAGCTAGTCCGTGGCCTCGCGGTCGTGGCGCGCGCGGCGACAACTTTGTCATAGTGGGACGTGGCACCTAATCGAGTAGTCGTGTTGTGGCGACCCGACCCGGATCAGCCGCGACCAACGCCCTTCGAAACGACGCGCTACCCGGCGATCGACGAGGCGCTGCGCGCGCACGGTTTTAACGTCACGCTCGTGGCCTACGAGGAAGAGTCGTCGACCTGGCGTAACGAGGCGTTCGCGAGCGACGCCGTGTTGGTGTGGGTCGATCCGCTCAGCGCGGGGCGCACGCGCGAACGTCTCGACGATGATCTGCGTGAGGTCGCCCGCCGCGGCGTCGTGGTGTCGACGCACCCCGACACCATCGCGCGGATGGGGACCAAGGACGTGCTGTACGACACGCGCTTGCTGAGTTGGAGTCTCGACGTGGATCGCTACGTCGACGTGGCCGACGTCGAGGATCGACTGCGGGCTCGACTGCGGGCGGGTGAACGTCGCGTCTTGAAGCCTCGCCGAGGTAACGGGGGCCAGGGCGTCTGGAAGGTCGAACGCGCGCACGAGTTACCGGGAGCGTCGAGCGATTTTGCGGTGCGCGTGCAAGAGGCTGCGCCGCGTGACGGCGCGAGCGCGGTCGTGGTCTGGTCGTCGCTCGTGGCGCGCTGGCGCGAGGACTTCGCGCGTGGTGAGGTCATCATTGATCAAGCCTTCGCGCCGGGTGTGGGGGAGGGAATGGTCCGGGTCTACGTCGTGGAGTCCGAAGTGATCGGTTTCGCGCGTCAGTATCCGCCGGCGCCCGACGTGGTCGCACCCCAACAGGTCTTCGGACTGCCCGGCGCCAAGACCATGCTCGACGTCGCGGCGACGGAGTTACGCGATCTGCGCGCGACGATGGAACACGAGTGGATTCCCCAACTCCAGAGCACGTTGGGGATCGCGAACGCGCGTCTGCCCTTGCTCTGGGACGCGGATTTTTTCTTTCACGGTACCCACGACGACGCGCGCCCTCGGTACGTGCTCGGCGAGATCAACGTCAGTTGCGTCTCGCCCTTCCCGCCGCTCGCGCCCACGCGAATGGCCCAGCGCCTCCGGCAACGATTGGACGGCGAGTAGAGCGCAAAATTGACCGGTGTTGCATATACCGCAGGGGGTATATAGACTGGACGAATGCCTACTCTCCTTTCGTCAGCCACCACGTCCGAAAACCACCCCGATTCGCCGGCCGTGGCCTCCGGTCCGGGCCCACTGGGTCGACTCGGCGTCTGGTCCGTCACCCACCGTCGCCACGTCTTCGTGAGCTGGCTCTTGCTCATCGTGGCCATGGCCTTCTTCGCCCCCGGCGTGGAAAAGGCCTTGAGCGGCGCGGGTTGGCAGGCCGACGGCTCGGCCTCC
>JAGWHY010000013.1 GCA_028873575.1 Acidobacteriota bacterium
GAGAACGGTGCGAGACGCCGCGCTGGTTCTTGGCTTCATGGCGGGCCATGACGCGATGGATCCCGCCAGTAGTCGCGTCGCCGTACCCGACTATTTAGATGGCGTCGAAGACGGCGTGACGGGTCTGCGAATTGGTTTTCCCGACAACTACTTCTTCGACCACTGTTCTGACGCAGTGGTCGCGGGCGTTCAAGGTTTGGCGACGCGCTTGGAGCGCGAGGGTGCGCGGTTGGTGTCCTTCACGGCGCCCGACGCGGAGATCTACTCCGACGTTGAGTTTTGTATCGCCATGGTGGAGGCGAGCGCCTATCACGAGACCATGTTAAAGGAGCGTGGTCACCTCTACCTCGATCACACTCGCGCCTTACTCGAGGCGGGGGAAGCGATTCCGGCCGTGGCCTACTTGCGCGCGCTGCGACTAAAAGAACGCGTAACGGAGTCCTGGCGACGAGAATTCGAGAACTTTGACGTGCTCTTGATACCGACGCTGCCGGGCGTGGCGCCAAGGCCCGACGACGAAGAGGTGACGTGGGGTGACGGCTACCGTGAGCCGCTTGACAACAGCCTCACGCGACTCAACTGCCCGCACAATTTGACCGGTCAACCTGCGCTCACCATGCGGTGTGGATTCGACGGCGTACTGCCCTTTGGCGCGCAGTTCGTGGGTCGCGCGTTTGACGAGGCCACCGTATTTCGAGCGGCGCGTGCCGCCGAGCGCTTGGTCGGAAGTTGGGATGACGGACCTTTCCCCACGGGAACGCCGTAAACACTGAGCGGGCCGTCGTCAAGGTGCTCGCGGCATTTTTGGGTGGCGTAGGGTCCAAAAAGGTCAACGTCACGCAACCAGGACAACCGAGGTCTTGTTGTTCTAAAGGCCTCGTCCACCAGACGTGACGCAGTTCAGTTGGAGCGGGCGACGAGAATCGAACTCGCGTTCTCAGCTTGGGAAGCTGATGTTCTGCCGCTGAACTACGCCCGCGCGACGTCCATCGTAGTCCTTGGACCGTTAGTGACTTTCGTGTCTAACTGGAGCGTCACTGATCCTACGATGCGTCAATGCCATCATCGCTATTCGAAGTCTTCGTCGCGAGTACGAATTGGGTCACTATCTCTTCGCTGGCGACGGCGGCGGGAACCTTGGTGCTCGCGATCGCGACCTTCGCCTCGATTCGTTCAGCGAATCGCTCAGCCCGTATTGCCGAAGAGTCGCTACTCGCGGGCGTACGGCCGTTACTCATGCCCTCCAAGCCGGAGGACTCGCCAATGATGATCAAATTCATTGACGATCACGGCGTCCGCGTGGGCGGTGGCGAAGGATCGGCCGAGGTCGGTGACGACGCTATCTATCTCACGATGTTGCTACGCAACGTCGGTAACGGCATAGCGGTCTTGCACGGTTGGCGAATGGAGTTCAACGCGATTGGCGCGCCGAAAGAGCCACCGTCGCCCGAACTCTTTCGCACGTTGACGCGTGGTCTCTACGTCGCGCCGGCCGACGTGGGTTTCTGGCAGGGCACGTATCGAGACCGTAACGACGAAGAATTTGTCCTGGTCGCGAGCAAGATCGCGGCCCGCGAGCGGCTTTTCATTGACGTTCTCTACGGTGATCACCTGGGTGGGCAGCGATTCGTCTCGCGATTCGGCTTGACGCCGGAGGACGGTGACACCTGGAGTGTGGCGGTTGGACGACACTGGAACCTCGATCGCGCGACGCGACGATAGGTCGCCGGGTAGTCGCGTTGGTTGACCCAAAACGCAAGTTCGGTGGACCCCTCGTGGTGGAAAGCGACGCTCCGCGCGGCGACAAGGGCCTTACCGATTAGTACGCAACCCCTCTGACCAGTATTTTTAGATATTTGCCCTCAGCGTTTGACGAACTATCTCGATTCTGATAGGAACTATCAAGTTCGATTTGGTTTTGGCCGATGAGAGCGCACAGAGGGGGGGAGTAGTGCAGCTATTTTGGCTGTCGTTCGGTTTTGGGCTGGTAACCGCGTCGGTACTGGCCGTGTCGGCCGTGGGGTTGAGTCTGCAGTTCGGCATCACGAACTACATCAATTTCGCGTACGGCGACTTCATGGCGCTCGGCGCGTACATCACTTTCGTCTTCAACAACGAAGTGCTTCACTGGAATATCTGGTTGGCGATCGTGCTCGCCGCGATTGTGGTGGGACTCTTCGCGGTCGTAATTCAACGAGTCATCCTGAGCCCGTTCGCGAGACGGTTCGACAAGACGTTTTACGTCTTAATCGTGACCTTTGGTCTCTCGCTCATTTTGCTGAACGTCATCTACTCCATCTGGGGCGCGACGGTGCGGTTCTACAGCGTCCCGATTAATCGTGCGTTGCATATCGGACCAATGTTGTTGACGGCCTACCAACTCATCGTGATGGCTATCGCTGTTGTGTTGATGCTCGGCGTCCACGTCTTGTTGAAGACCACGCGACTTGGCAAGTCCATGCGCGCGATGTCGGACAACACGACCCTCGCGATGACGAGCGGGATCGACACGAAGCGCATCACGACGATT
Source organism: Acidobacteriota bacterium (assembly GCA_028873575.1). GTDB lineage: Bacteria > Actinomycetota > Acidimicrobiia > Acidimicrobiales > RAAP-2 > RAAP-2. Next base: position 2,531 of record JAGWHY010000013.1, read on the forward strand.
ACGTGGTTCCTCTCGGGCATGCTCGCCGGTCTCGCTGGTGCGGTGCTGGGTCTGACCGAGGGAAACCTCACGCCCGCGTCGGGTGAACTCTTCTTGTTCGTCATCTTCGCCGCCGTCATCGTGGGTGGCGTTGGTTCGATCTACGGCGCCATGGCCGGGGCGGTACTCATTGGTCTCGCCACGGAGGTCTCCGCGGCGTTTATTAACCCGGCCTACAAGCTTGACGTGGCCTTCGTTATTTTGATTCTGACTCTGTTGTTCCGTCCGAGCGGCCTCTTCGCACGATCAGGAAAGGGGTGAGGACGTGACTCAGGTCTTCTACTACGTCTTTACGCTTATTTTCTTTCTCTTTGACTACTTCATCTTGGCGATGGGGCTCAATATTCAATACGGGGAGACCGGTATTTTGAATTTCGCCTACATCGGCTTCGTGGCGATTGGTGCTTACGTCACGGGCGCGGTGAGCCTGCCTAATTCAGTGGGGACCGGTCAGCACTACATCCTGGGCCTGAACATGCCGTTCCCGTTCAATCTGTTGATCGGCGGACTTACGGCGTCGGCCTTCGCGGTGCTCGTCGCGCTGATTTCGCTACGACGTCTGCGCACGGACTACCTGGCAATGGTGTTGATCTCGCTGTCGTTGGTGCTCTACGACATTTGCAACAACTTCGTGCCGCTGTTCAACGGTGCGGACGGTCTCTACAACGTGCCGGCCCCGTTGGCGGGAGTACTCCACCTGACGACGAACTCGTTCATTCCCGTCATCGCACTCGTGACCGGAGTTATCGCGATGTTTCTCTGGTGGGTGATGAGCCGCATCACGCAGTCACCGTTGGGTCGCACCTTCCGAGCCATTCGCGACGACGAGACCGTGGCCGCCGCGCTGGGCAAAAACGTGTTTCGCAAGCAGTTGACGTCGATGTTGATTGGTTCGTTCTACGCCGGCATTGGTGGCGGACTCATCATCCAATTTGGCGGCTCGTTCAACCCCTCGGCGTGGTTACCGGGTGAGACCTTCGTCGTGTTTGCCGTCATCATCGTCGGCGGTGTCGGCAACAACGTAGGTCTCTTAATGGGTTCGCTGCTGGTGGAAACACTGCTCGTCCACCTGCCCGCCTTCCTGCCCGCGATTCCGGGCCACCCAGGTCTGATTGAGTACATCGACGCCATGTTGATCGGTGTTCTGTTGATGGTCATGCTCTGGTTTCGCCCCCAGGGAGTGGTTCCCGAGCGCGTTCGCAAGAGCACGGTTATCGACAAGTTGTTGTTGAATTCGAACGGGGCGTCCGCCGTCGGCGAATCGTTGCACGATGAGGAGGCCACCAGTGTCAGTCAATGACGTGACGACGAACGAGGTTGCAAACGCGGCGTTGAGCTGCGAAGGGATCGTGAAGTCATTCCAAGGTGTCGTCGCGGTCAACGGAGCTTCTTTCAGCGTGCCCGAGGGACAAATCACGGCGCTCATTGGACCGAACGGTGCGGGAAAGACGACGGTCGTCAATATCTTGTCGGGCTCGATGAAGTCCGACGGTGGGACCGAGCACATTGGATCGACGGACGTCTCGAACTGGGAGAGCTATCAAATTGCCCGAATGGGGCTAATGCGCACCTTCCAACTCTCGCGAGAACTCGGCGGATTGACGGTACTCGAGAACCTTTTGGTGGCGCCGAAGACGCAGTCGGGTGAGTCGCTCTTCAACATCTTCTTTCGACCCGGCAAGACCAAGCGCGAGGAACACGCCAACACGCAACGCGCGTTAGACGTCTTGCAGACCTACGGTCTGTACGCGCTGCGTGATAATCGCGCGCGTGAACTTTCCGGCGGACAAAAAAAGTTGCTCGAAATTTCGCGCGCCGTCATGGCGGAGCCCAAGATTCTGTTGCTCGACGAACCGATGGCCGGCGTGAATCCGGCGCTCATTGAAAAGATCGGTGGCTACATTCTCGATCTCAAAGCCAAGGGCGTGACGATCCTCATGGTCGAGCACAACTTGAACGTCGTCGAGAAGATCTGTGATCACGTAATTGTTCTGGCCGAAGGTCGTACGCTCGCGACCGGTCGCCTCTCGGAACTGCGTGAAAATAAGGAAGTCGTCCGAGCGTACTTAGGTGAGGTTATTGATGCCAGCTCTGCTCGCTGAGAACGTGACGGCCGGCTACGGCCGCACGCCCATCATCACGGGAATCTCCCTGACCGCGGACGTGGGGACGATCACGACGATTGTCGGACCGAACGGCGCGGGTAAGTCCACGTTCGCGAAGACGTTGGTGGGGATTTTACGCACCACCACGGGACGAATTCTCGTTGACGACGTGGACATCACGAAAATGCCCGGTCACTTAATACCGCGTAACGGCTTGGTTTACGTGCCGCAAAACGACAACGTCTTTAAGAGTTTGACGGTGCGCGAAAACTTGGAAGTTGGGGGATTCGCCGCGAAGGGTGACTCCAGCGAGCGCATGGAGCATATTCTCTCCATCTTCACCGACCTCGCCAAAGCGCGCGAGAAGAAGGCTGGATTTCTCTCGGGTGGTCAACAGAACCTGCTGGCCATCGCGCGAGCGCTGATGGTGGAGCCCAAGGTCATCGTGTTGGACGAACCGACGGCGGGCCTCTCCCCGGCGTACACCGACGTCGTGTGGAATCAGATCGAGATCATTAAGAACTCGAACACCGGCGTGCTGGTGGTCGAGCAAAACGTGGAGCGCGCGCTCAAGCACGCGGACTTCGTGCACATTTTTGTCGCGGGTTCTAACCACGTGCACGGTCCGGCCTCCGAAATCGCGGTACTTGATTTGGCGTCCATTTTCTTGGGACGCGCCGAGGCGAAAAGGTCGTAGAGACGGGAAATTCCCGTCGTTGCGAGACAGAAGAACAAGGGGGAAGTACGAAATGAAAGTATTTAGACGGTCACCAGTGACCCGTCGCGGAGCGGCCTTAACAATGGCCTTCGCGACGATGGTCTCCGTGGTGGGTATTGGCGTCAGCAGCGGCCAAGCACTCGCGTCACCGAAGCTTAAGCCCATCGTCGTGGGCGGAATGTTTCCGTTCACGGGTTCGAAGTCGTTGCTGTCGAACTGGGGCACGCACGGTGTCGCGGTCGGCATTTACGAGGTGAACCAAGCCGGTGGTGTGTTGGGCCACAAACTGAAGACGGCCTACGTGGACGACGCGGCCGACTCGGTCGACGCGCTGCCCGCCTTCCGCAAGTTGATGTTGAGTCACCCGACCTTCGTGGTGGGGCCGTTCTCGCCAACGATTGAAGCGGTGATTAATCAGTTCCAGCCGAACAACGTGGCCGACTTTATGGTCGGTGGCCTGACGACGCTAGACAACATGCAAAAGCCCTACGTGTTTCGTACGTCGTCGTCGGACTCGAACGAGGCCATCGCCATGGCCTACTACGCGATTAGTAAGGGTTGGAAGACCGCCTCGCTGATCTTTGACAACTCCGACAACTCGCAGGGCTTCGTCGCGCCACTCGAGGCGGCCTTTAAGGCGCTCGGCGGGACCGTCCAGCAGGACATTACGTTGACCCCCGGTCAGTCGTCCTACAGCACCGAGTTGACGCAGGCCTTCGCGGGCAACCCGTCGGTCATCTTTGACTCAATGGACGCCAACACGGCGGCGACGCTGTTCTCGGACGGTCAGCAGTTGGGCTACATGAACGTTCCGTGGATCGGTGACGACCTCCAGTCCGCGCCGCAGGGCTCCTACGCGAAGTCCTTCGGACCGACCGCGTCGACTGAGCTGACCGCGGCGTTGCCGGCCTCGCCAAGCACGGCGGACAACGCGTACAACCACTTCCTGGCCGACTACCAGCAGGTGTGGCGCACGACGTCGATTATTCCGACGACCTTCAACGAGTACGACTCGGTCGTGATTGCCTCGCTGGCGATGACCTACGCAAAGTCGACGAACCCCAAGGTGTGGGTGAAGGACGTTACGAAGATCTCGAACCCGCCGGGCAAGGTCTGTGGGACGTACGCGACGTGCGTGGCGCTGATCAAGAAGGGCGTCAAGATTAACTACGACGGTGCCGCTGGAAACGACGACTTCAACAAGTACCACAACGTCTTCAGTGGCTTCCAGATGCTCGGCTTCGACTCAAGCCTGAATAACGTGCTGCGAGCAGTCGTGACGCCGGCCAACTTGGCCACCGTCGTGGCGAAGGAAGCGAAGTAAGGGTTTCGTAGATTCCCCCAGTTCCGTTGCGGCGGGCGACGAGAATCGTCGCCCGCCGCGCGCGGAACCGTGTTGACGTCGCCGTCCGACGCAAGGGAGTTCACGCTAAGCACCAGTCTTCGACGCGGGCGGCGCGAAGAAGGCGACTTTGATGAGGAAAGAGACCGTGTCAGGACTTCTCGCCGGTGTGCGCGTGCTCGACGTGACGACCGTACTCGCGGGTCCTTTCGCGGCGTACCAGTTGAGCCTGCTCGGCGCTGACGTCATCAAGGTCGAGATTCCGGGGGAGGGTGATCTCGCCCGGGAAATGGGTGACGATCGCGAATTGGCGAGTGCCCGTATGGGGGCGTCCTTTCTGGCGCAAAACGCGGGGAAGCGCTCCCTCACCGCCGATTTGAAGAGTGACGGCGGTCGCCAAGTGTTCACTCGACTCGTTGAGACCTCGGACGTGCTGGTCGAGAATATGCGCCCAGGTGTCTTGGCCCGTCTCGGTTTCTCCTACGCCGAGCTGCAGCGACTCAACCCAAAGATTGTCTACTGCGCCGTCTCGGGATTTGGTCAGACGGGACCCCTCGCGCACCGGCCGGCGTACGATCAAATAATTCAGGGTCTTTCGGGGATGTGTGACGTGACCGGGTGGCCGTCGGACGACCCGTTACGCGTGGGGTTCCCCGTGTGCGACACCCTGGGCGGCTTCGTGGCGGCAATGTCAATCTCTGCCGCGCTCGTGCGTCGTGAGCGCGAGGGCGTGGGCGCCGAGCTCGACGTCTCGATGCTGGAGTCCGCGATCACCGCGATGGGTTGGGTGACCTCGGAGCACCTCATCTCGGGGCGGGTCGCCACTCGCCACGGCAACGACAACGCCGCCTCCTCGCCGTCGGGGACCTTTCGCACCGGTGACGGTCTTTTAAATATCGCGGCCAACACGCAACGCCAATTTGAAGCAGTGTGCGAAGTAGTGGGACGAACGGATCTCATCACCGACGAACGTTTCTTGACCCGGGAACTCCGAAAGCGATTTCGTGGGCTCTTGACGGGTGAACTGGAGCTCGCGCTGAGTTCGAAGAGCGCGATCGACTGGGAGGCCCTTCTCACCGAGGTCAACGTGCCCACGGGTCGCGTGCTCTCCCTCGGCGAAGCACTCGAGCAAGAGCAGATCCGAGAGCGATCACTGGTCCACGAGATCCCCTTAGACCTCGCGGGCCACGAGAGTATTTCGCTGCTCGGCAGTGGCGTGCACGTGGACGGACGGGCACTCGTTCCTTCGAACGCGCCACCGCGCCTCGGCGAACACACCGAGCAGATACTTGACGAACTCGGCTTCGCCGCGGAGGAGATTGCGGTGCTGAAACACGCGGGCGTCGTTTAAGCATGGGGGGAAGCAGTCAATGAGCCAGGTCGAGGTGACGTCAGGCTTTCCACGCGTCGAAATCATCGAAGAGGGCATGCGTGAAGGCATGCAGATCGAGAGCGCGTCGATCAGCGTTGACCAGAAACTGAAGCTCCTGGACGCCCTTTCGCGGACCGGACTGCGCACCATCGTCGTCGGTTCGTTCGTCTCGCCGAAGTGGACGCCGCAGATGGCGCACGTTGATGAACTCGTCGAACGCTTCACGCCCGTCGACGGCGTGACGTACACGGCACTCGCGCTCAACGAGCGTGGCGTCGAGCGGATGCGCCACTACGGATCGAAGCTGACCAATCCCCGCGAGGTGCCCCAAACGTTGGTGCACCTCTGTGACGTGTTCGTTCGGCGCAATAACAATCGTTCCCAGGAAGACGAGATGGCGAACTGGGACGTGGTGATTGAACGTGCGCTCGCCGCGGGCGCGACGCACGCCGAAATCGCGATCAACGCGGCGTGGGGCTCGAATTGGACGGGTGAGTTCAGCCAAACGTATCGACTAGAGATGCTCCAGCGCCAGTACGACAAGTGGCGTGACGCCGGCGTCGTGGTGGACCGGGTCTGGATTGGCGATCCGATGGGATGGAATCTCCCCCACCAGGTGGCCGCGCAACTGCGCGCCATTCGAGCGCGCTGGCCCGAGATCACCCGATTCCACTTACACCTGCACGACGCGCGCGGCGTCGCTCTGCTGTCGGCGTACGAGGCGTTGCGGGTGCTCGATCCCGACTGCACGTTGGTGTTGGACTCCTCCATTGGCGGAATGGGTGGCTGTCCGTACGGTGGCCACGGGCGCATGACGCGCATGATTCCCACGGAAGATCTCGTCGATTTGCTCAACGAACTTGGTATCTCGACGGGCGTTGACGTCGACCGCCTCATCGAGGCGGCGGCCGTGGCCGAAGAGGTGGTCGGCCACGCCCTGTGGGGTCACGTTTCGAAAGCCGGACCGCGGCCGCGAGGCGATCGCCTCTTTCCGATGGACCTGCCCTTTATCGAGACCGAAGAACAGGCCCAACACTTTCGCCTCGGTCCGCGCGCGTACGAAGGGGCACGTACGCCGTGGACGAAACCTATCGAGTCGCCACAACGCCCGGACTCGCGTGTCGACTCGCTAGGGTCGGGCGCGTGAGGCAAGCGTGAATCGAGTGACCTCGTCGGATTCCGAGGCGCTCGATGACGCCGATGATCTCGAGCCCCCGCCCGCGCGAGACGCCGAGTCGTCGGCTGAGGTCGCCGAGGAGTCGGATCGAGATCGGGACGACGCGTCCTCGAGTGGCGTTCGCTCGCTGGATCGCCCCTTCATCGTGTTACGGGTCCTCCGGGAGAATCGCGCGCCGATGCGACTCACCGAGATCGCCACGGCGACCAAGTTGCACCTTGCCACCACCCAGCGTCTGGTGAACCTGTTGATCAAGCACGGCTACGTGGAGCGCGACGGCGTGGAGTACCGGTTGGGCCTCGTGTCGCTGATCGACGGTTTCACCTATCTGTTGACGAATAACTTGACCCAGATTGCCGAACCCATTTTGTTGGACTTGAACGCGTCAACGAAGTTGACCGCGATGTTGTCGGTACGCCACGACCTCACGCAGGTTCGGGTACTGCGAATCTTGAGTTCGCCCTCGCCGCGCTACCAAGCGACCATCGGCGAACAAGTTCCCCTGACCCTGGGCGGCGCACGGGTGCTGGCCGCGGGACTGTCCTCGCAGGACTTGGATCGACTGCTCGAAGGCGTGGACAAGATTCCCTTCGCGAGTGGTCGGGTGCTGGATCGTCAAGAGTTTGTCGAGAGTTTGAGCGCGATTCGGGAGCGAGGCTTCGCGTTGGGGCAAGGACAGGGCGAAGACGGCAGTGTTTCGGTGGCGGTGCCGGTGATGAGTCGCGACGGCGAAGTGATTGCCGCGTTACAGGTCTCGGGACACATCGAAGACATTCCTTTTGACGTTGACTCACTGGTGAAGGAACTCCAGCGCGCGAGCGCCGCGATAACCCGGAGGATTCCGTGAAGGAACACGAACTACGGGTCTACCGCAGTCGCGAGGGGCTGGCGCGCGAGGAACAGTTGGCGTGGAAGCTCGCGAACCTCGCCGCCGACGACGTACCGGTAGCGCCTGACGTCACGGAGATGATTATTAATCGCGTGATCGACGACGTGGCGGTCGCGATGGCGGCCATTGCGCGTCCGCCCGTCGTGGCCGCGCGCGATCAAGCACTGTGCCACGGCGCTCGACCGGGCGCGTCACTCTGGGGCGCGCCGTCTGACGTTCGGTCCTCACCCGAGTGGGCGGCGTGGGCGAACGGTGTTGCGGTGCGCGAACTTGACTTTCACGACACCTACTTGGCCGCGGAGTACGCCCACCCCGGTGACAACGTGCCCGCTATCCTCGCCGTCGCGCAGCACGTGGCGGTGCGTCGAGCGATCCGAGGTGGCGACGTCGTGCGGGCGATCGCGAGCGCCTACGAGGTGCAGATCGACCTCGCGCGTGGCGTGAGTCTGCACGCGCACAAGATTGACCACGTTGCCCATCTGGGGCCGTCCATCGCGGCCGGTCTCGGCACGTTGTTGTCGTTGCCCCCGACGCAGACGTATCAAGCCATTAATCAGGCACTTCACACGACGACGGCGACGCGTCAATCGCGCAAGGGCGAGATTTCTACGTGGAAAGCGTACGCCCCCGCCTTCGCCGCGAAGGCCGCGATTGAGGCCGTCGACCGCGCGATGCGCGGCCAGAGCGCGCCGGCGCCGGTCTACGAGGGTGAAGACGGGGTGATCGCGTGGCTTCTCGACGGCCCCGACGCGCGTTACGCCGTCTGGCTGCCCGACGCCGGTGAAGAAAAGCGCGCCATCTTGGAGTCCTTTACGAAGGAGCACTCCGCCGAGTATCAGGCCCAGGCGTGGATTGATTTGGCGCGCCGTCTTCGCGAGACGCACCCCGAAGTGCAAGACCCGAGCAACGTCAACGAAATTGTTATTTACACGTCACACCACACGCACTTCGTGATCGGCTCGGGCGCGAACGACCCACAGAAGTACGACCCCGACGCGTCGCGCGAAACACTCGATCACTCGCTGCCCTACATCTTCGCCGTCGCGCTCCAAGACGGAAGGTGGCATCACGAGGACTCGTACGCGCCGTCGCGAGCGCACCGCGCGGACACCGTCGCTCTCTGGCAACGCGTGCGCACGGTTGAGGACGATGAGTGGTCGCGACGCTACCTCGATCCTGATCCGCGCAAGCGAGCCTTTGGGGGTCGGGTGGAGATCGCGCTGCGCGACGGCACGTCGATCGTCGATGAGATTGCGCTACCCGACGCGCACTCCTACGGCGAGCGTCCCTTCACTCGGGGTGACTACATCGCGAAGTTCCACCAGTTGACGCGGGGGATTGTGGCGCCGACGGAGGCTGATCGATTCCTCGACCTCGTGCAGCGACTCGACCAACTCGTAAGTGAAGAGCTCCTCCAACTCACGATCACCGCGCTACCCACCGTCTTCGAGGGCGTTGCGCACACGCAAGGAATTTTCTGATGCTGCACGCGCCCACGCCGCCGAGCGCCAAGCGCGCCGCGCTGCGCGCACGACTCGCGACCGGCGAGTTGTTGGTACTTCCGGGGGCCTTTAATCCGCTGTCGGCGATGTTGATTGAGCGGCGAGGTTTCCACGCGGCGTATCTGTCGGGTGCCGTGATCGCCGCGGATCTGGGGTTGCCGGACGTGGGACTCACGACGACCAGCGAAGTCGCGCTTCGCGCGGGCCAGGTGTCGCGCGTGACGAACCTGCCGCTGCTCGTGGACGCGGACACCGGTTTCGGTGAGGCCATGAACGTGGCGCGCAGCGTGCAACTCCTCGAGGAGGCCGGCGTGAGTGGACTGCACCTCGAAGATCAGGTCAATCCCAAACGCTGCGGTCATCTCGACGGGAAACAGGTGGTCGACCGTGACGTCGCGGTACAGCGACTCCGCGCGGCCGTGGCCGCGCGACGTGATCCGAATCTGCTGATCGTCGCGCGCACGGACGCGCGCGCGACCGACTCGCTCGACGAGGCGATCGAACGGGCTAAGGCCTACGCGGACGCCGGCGCGGACGCGATCTTCGCCGAGGCGCTCTTGGACGAGCACGAGTTCGCGCGGATGCGCGCGGCGGTCGCGGTCCCTCTACTCGCCAACGCCACGGAGTTCGGCAAGGGAGAACTCTTGAACGTGACGCCGCTCGCCGAACTTGGCGTAAATATGGTGATCTTTCCGGTGTCGCTTTTGCGTCTGGCCATGGGCGCCACCGAGCGCGGGCTCGCCACGTTACGGCGCGAGGGGGGTTTCGCGTCGGTCTTGGGCGAGATGCAGACCCGTGCGGAACTCTACGACCTCTTGGACTACGCGAGCTACCAGGTCTTTGACGACGACGTGTTTAATTTTCAATTGCCCTCCTGACGCGCGTACCGGGAGGACTAGCGTCAACGAGCGGTGACGCAACGTGGCGCAACGGATCAAAGTCTGGACGATCTCGCAAACTCGTGCGTGACGCAAACACGCGAGTTGCTTCGTCAGGTCCGCGACCAACGCACGCGCCGCGACCAACGCACGCGCCGACGATTCGAGCGACTGTTTCACGATCCCGAGGCCATCGCGGTGACCTTGGCGTTGACCGATCAGGTCATGCGTGCGGCGTCCCCGAAGGCCGCCGCCGTACTGTTTCGTCGCGCGAGCGCGCGCGCGACGGTCCGCGGATTTGGTGTGGTCAACGCGCTGGGACTATGGACGTTGGGACGACTCACGCGCGTCGCGCCACGCATCGTGTTGCGCGTGGTGCACGCCCGAGTTCGCGCCCTGTCGCGCGACCTAATTTTGGACAGCGACGACGCGGCGCTGGCGCGTCACGTGGCGCGTCGTCGGCGTCACGGCGCGCGACTCAACGTCAACGTGCTCGGCGAAGCGGTGCTTGGTCATCGCGAAGCGGACGAACGCCTAGCGGCTATCACGTCGGTGATGATCCGGCCGTACGTGGACTACGTCTCGGTGAAGTTGTCGTCGATCTGCGCGCAGCTCAACGCTTTTGACCCGGAAGGGAGTCAGGCGCGCGCCCGTGAACGGCTACGCGCGCTCTACCGCGTGGCGAAGCGCGAAGAGGTCTTCGTCAACCTCGACATGGAGGAGTATCGCGATCTTCGTCTCACGCTCGACGTGTTTCTGCGTGTGCTCGACGAAGAGGAGTTTCGCGATCTGTGTGCGGGGATTGTGCTGCAGGCGTATTTGCCCGAGTCCCACGACGCGCTCGAGGAATTGATCACGTGGGCGCGCGCGCGACGGGCCAACGGCGGGGCGCCCGTCAAAGTGCGCTTAGTCAAGGGCGCCAATCTCGCGATGGAACGTACCGAGAGTGAGCTTCAGGGCTGGCGCGCCGCGCCCTACCCCACCAAGGCGGACGTCGACGCGAGTTACCTGCGCCTGGTTGACCGCGCGCTACGCCCCGAGCACGCCGACGCGCTGCGCGTCGGCGTGGCGAGTCACAACCTCTTTCACCTCAATTTCGCGCTCGCCGTCGCCGAGCGTCGCGCCGTGAGTACGCAGCTGGACCTCGAGATGCTCGAAGGAATGGCGAACGCCGAGGCGCTCACCTTGTCGCGACGTGGTCGTCACGTCGTGCTCTACGCGCCGGTGACGCGGCGCGAGGACTTCGCCTCCGCGGTGGCCTATCTGGTGCGTCGACTCGATGAGAACACCTCGCCCGAGAACTATCTGCGCGCCGCCTTTGACGTGGACCACGACGACGCGGTCTTCGACGCGCAAGCGCGGCGCTTCCTCGACGCGTTACGCGAGCGCCACGACGTGTCGACGGCCTCACGTCGTCACGGCGCGACCCGTACTTTCGTCGACGAATTCACGAATGAGCCGAACGCTGATCCGACCAACGAGGTCTGGCGGCGGGCCTACCGCGACGCGCTCGACGACGTGCGGGCTACGAGTGACGTTGAGATCCCTCTCGTCGTTGGAGGCGTCGAGGTCACGACGGGTCAGTGGGAGTGGGGCCACGACCCCAACGCCGGCGGCGAGCCGTGGTACCGCTACGCGGTTGCGACGCCGAGTGAGGTGGACCACGCGCTCGACGTCGCCACGCGCGCCGGCGCGACCTGGCGCGCGACCCCGGCTGACGCGCGTCGTCGACTCTTACGCGCGGTCGCGGAATCGATGCACGACGGACGGGCCGTCGCCGCCGCGGTCATGGCGCGTGACGCGGCCAAGAACGAGCACGAGGCGAACGCCGAGATCAGCGAAGGGGTGGACTTCGCGCGGTACTACGGCGATCGCGTCGTGGACGATTCGCTCGCGACGCCCCTGGGCGTCGTCGTGGTCGTACCGCCGTGGAACTTTCCCTACGCGATTCCGGCGGGCGGGGTTTTGGCGGCCCTGGCCGCCGGGAACGCCGTGATTTTGAAGCCGGCGCCCGAGTCCGTCGCGGTCGCGTGGGCGCTGGTGGGCCAGATCTGGCGCGCCGGCGTCGCGCGCGAGTTGGTGCAGTGGCTGCCGACGCGCGACGACGACGTGGGTCGAGTCCTCGTGAGTGACCCGCGGACCAACGCCGTGGTCTTGACCGGTTCGATTACGACCGCGGAACTTTTCACCTCGTGGCGTGAGGAGATGAATCTCCTCGCCGAAACCAGTGGGAAGAACGCCGTCGTGGTGACGGCGAGCGCCGACGTCGACGCGGCCGTGAAAGACGTCGTCGACTCGGCCTTCACGCACGCGGGTCAGAAATGTTCGGCCGCCAGTGTGGTGATCGTCGAGCGCGACGTGCTCACTGACGGCACGTTCGTGCGTCAGCTCCGCGACGCCGTGGAGAGTCTCGAGGTCGGTCCCGCGACGGCCCTCGCTTCGGTGGTGCCCCCACTGATTCGTCCGCCCGAGGCGGTGTTGCGCCGCGCCCTCACGCAGCTCGACCCCGGGGAGTCGTGGCTCGTGGAGCCGCGCCAACTCGACGACGCCGGTTATCTTTGGCGCCCCGGGGTACGACTGGGCGTCGCGCCCGGTTCGTGGGCGCACCGTAGTGAATGGTTTGGTCCCGTACTCGCGGTCATGGTCGCCAACTCTCTCGAAGAAGCGACGGGCTGGCAGAACGACGTCGCCTTCGGCTTGACGGCGGGACTGCACTCGCTCGACGAGGCGGAGTGCGCGTGGTGGATCGAGCACGTGGCGGCGGGCAACGTCTACGTAAATCGAGGGACCACGGGGGCGGTCGTGGCGCGTCAACCCTTCGGCGGTTGGAAACGCTCCAGCGTCGGTCCCACCGCAAAGGCGGGTGGCGCGCACTACGTGTCGTCGCTGTGCGCGTGGCGAGCACTCGACGACGAAGCCACGGCGATCGAGGAGTTCGTGACGTGGTGGCACGAGGAGGGCGCGCGGGCGCTCGACCCCTCGGCGTTGCGCGTCGAGCGCAACGTGCACCGTTTTCGTCCGTACCCTGGCGAACTAGTCGTACGCGTGGACGGATCGTGGAACGCCACGCTCGACGCCTACGTCGCGACCGTGTCGGCCATGACGGGCGTGTCACTCACGTTGTCGAGCGCGACACCCGTCGCGACGCGCCTGTCGCGTCGCGTAGAAAGCGTCGAAGCGTTGACGGCGCGCGCGGCGCGGATCGCGAAAGTGCGCTGGTTAAGCGCCGAGCCGGCGCCGGCGTTACGTCTCCTCACGCAAGGTTGCGTGCTCGATCGACGCCCCATTGCCCAGCGCGGCGCCGTCGAGGGTCCGCGCTGGCTCGTCGAGCAGAGTGTCGCGGTCGCGAACCATCGCTACGGCAACGTCGGCGCCGGTCCGCGTCCACCGGTCCTCGGTCTCGGCGAGGTACCGCGACCCCAGGGTTGACCCGGGAGAACGGCTAACGTGACGGGCTAATGGTGCTCTCGGACCGGTCCATCAAAGAGGCCCTGGAGCAGGGGCGCATCATCGTCGAGCCGCTCAGCGATGACTGCATTCAACCTTCGTCGGTCGACGTCCACGTGGATCAGTACTTTCGCGTCTTTCGTAACCACACCCAACGAGTCATCGACGTCCGCGAACCTCAAGAAGACTTAACCGAGCTCATCGACGTCGGCCCCGAGAACCCCATGATCTTGCACCCCGGGGAGTTCCTGCTCGGCTCGACCACGGAGCGCATCGCGATCGCGGACGATCTGGTGGCGCGCTTAGACGGTAAGAGTTCCCTCGGACGACTCGGACTCGTGATCCACTCGACGGCTGGTTTTATCGACGCCGGCTGGGACGGCCACATCACCTTGGAACTGTCCAACGTGGCAAATCTGCCCATTACGTTGTACCCCGGTATGAAGATCGGCCAAATCAGCTTCTTTGAGATGACGACCCCGGCCGACCGGCCGTACGGTTCGTCGGGCCTTGGTTCGAAGTATCGGGGTCAGCGCGGACCCACGCCCAGCCGTTACTCGGAAAACTTCAAGAAGTAACGAAGCACCATGAAGGGGACGCCGTGCTAGCCAGGATCATCATTGGACTCGTCGTGACGGTCGTCGCGTTCTCGATCGCGGGTCGTCGCTTCTACTGGCTCTCGAAGTTGATTCGTAGTGGTCAAGCGGCGCCACGACGTTGGCAGGGACTGCGCAAGGTCAGTGAGGTCGAGGTCGTCGAGGTCGCCGGGCAGCAGAAACTGTTGCGCTGGACGGTGCCGGGTATCGCGCACTTCTTCACGATGTGGGGCTTTACGGTGCTCCTCACGACCATCGTTGAGGCGTACGGGGCGCTCTTTCAGCGCAGCTTCCATATCCCCCTGATCGGTCAGAGCAACTGGCTCGCCTTCGTCGAGGATTTCTTCTCGACCGCGGTCCTCGTGAGCCTCGTGGTGTTTTCGATCATCCGACTGCGCAACGCCCCCGCGCGCAAGGACCGCGCGAGTCGTTTCTACGGTTCACACACCGGCGCGGCGTGGGCGGTACTGGGCATGATCGCCCTGGTCATCGTGACGCTGCTGTTGTACCGTGCGGCGCAGATCAATACCGGACACTTCCCCTTCGCGCGCAATATCGGCTGGACGGGGTACGCCCCAATCCAAGGATCGAACCTGCCGTTTAACGCGTCGTTCTTTTATCACCACGCGTCGTCCTGGGCGTTTGCCTCGAAGGCGGTTGCGGCCATGCTCGCGCCGCTCGGTGTGGGCGTGAACAGCGTGCTCGAGGTCGTCTTCTTATTAGCCAACGTCGCGGTCATCGCGGGCTTCATGGTTTTTGTTTCGTACTCCAAGCACCTGCACATCTTCCTGGCGCCGATCAACGTCGGTCTCTCGCGCCGCCCTCGAGCCCTGGGAGGACTCGACAAGACCCCCAATATGAATATGGACGAAGTCACCGAGGACACCGTCTTTGGCGTGGGCAAAGTCGACGACTTCACCTGGAAGCAGATGCTCGATTTTGCGACCTGCACCGAGTGCGGACGCTGCCAGTCGGTCTGCCCGGCCTGGACGACGGGCAAGCCCCTCAGCCCGAAGCTCCTCATAATGGGGCTACGCGACAACATGTTCGCGTCCGCCGATCGACTGTTATCGAGTGAGCACGAGGGCGACGTCGCGACGTTGGTGCCGACCACCATTGACCCCGACGTTCTGTGGTCGTGCACGACGTGTGGTAGCTGCGTGGAGCAGTGCCCGGTCGACATCGAACACGTGGACGCCATCATTGACATGCGTCGTTACGAGGTCTTAATGGAGTCGCGCTTCCCGAGCGAGGCCAGCCTGCTCCTGCGCAATATGGAGAACCAGGGCGACCCGTGGGGACTGGGTTCGTCCAAGCGCACCGAGTGGCTGACTGCCCTCGACTTCGAGGTGCCGATCGTGGAGGACGTGATTCCCGACGACGTGGAGTACCTCTACTGGGTCGGTTGTGCGGGGTCCCTCGACGAGCGCGGCCGCAAGCAGGTCGAGTCGACGGCGCGCATGTTGCACCGCGCCGGCGTGCGTTTCGCCATCCTCGGGCCTCGCGAGTCCTGCACCGGTGACCCCGCGCGGCGCATGGGTAACGAGTACCTCTTCCAGGAGATGGCCAAGGCCAACATCGAAACGTTGAACGGCGCGGGCGTCAAGAAGATTGTCGCGAGTTGCCCGCACTGCTTTAACACCATGAAGAACGAGTACCCCGCGCTCGGCGGGAACTACGACGTCATTCACCACGCGGAACTCCTGAGCCACCTCGTGGCGTCGGGACGACTCGTGCCCGGCGTGGCGTACCAGGGAACCGTCACGTACCACGACCCGTGTTACTTGGGTCGACACAATCGAGTCTTCGACGAGCCGCGCAGCGTCATCGACGCGATTCCCGGCGTGAAGAACGTCGAGATGGCGCGCTGTCGTGAACGAGGATTCTGTTGCGGCGCCGGTGGCGCGCGCATGTGGATGGAAGAAAATATCGGTAAGCGCGTCAACATGGACCGCACCGACGAGGCCTTGCTCACCGGCGCCGACGTCGTCTCGACGGCCTGCCCGTTCTGCATGATCATGCTCGACGACGCCGTCAAGGCCAACGGACGCGGCGACGACGTTTCGGTGCTCGACATCAGTCAACTAGTCGAGCGCTCACTCGGTTAATCCCTTCTGATGAGGGGAAATATTGGAAGTACCGAGGCGCGACCCGCCCCCTAGTTCATCGAGCCGAAACACGTTGTTGACGTTTCCGAAATCCTCGTTTGACACGCTCAAGTTAGTAACTTGAGGTCAACGTCGCCCTCTCCTAACAATCAAAGGAGTGGATGTGCTCGCAGCAACTAACTACATCCCGTATCCCCATTGGCTGAATCCAGCTGACAACACGTGGCAGCTAGTGGCGGCGACGTTGGTGGGACTGATGAGTCTGCCGGGCCTCGCCGTGCTCTACGGCGGTCTGGTGCGCAAGAAGTGGATCGTCAACACCATGCTGATGGTCTTCGCGGGCTTCTCGCTCACCCTCGTGGTGTGGATGCTCTGGGGCTACAACATGGCCTTCGGCACGCTCTCGCACTTCGGCCCGACGGGATCGTTCTGGAGCGGCTTTATTGGGCACTTCGAGCCCCTGGCGCGCGCCGGCTCGGAACAGGGTCAAGCGGTCTCGGGCGCGAACAGCCTTATTCCGTTTCACTACTCCACCGCCACACTGGCCTACTTCCAGTTCGTCTTCGCCGCGATCACGCCGCTGCTCTTCCTCGGTGGCCTGGTGGGACGCTTGAAGTTCAAGGCGTGGCTGTTGATCGTGCCGCTGTGGATCACCGTGGTCTACTGCGTGAACGCGGCCCTGCTGTGGGGTGGCGGCTTCTTCGCGCAGAAGGGTGCCGTGGACTACTCCGGTGGATACGTCATCCACCTCTCAGCGGGCGTGGCGGCCTTCGTAGGCGCCGCGATCGTCGGACCTCGTCGCTGGCAGGACCGCGAGAACGCGTTCCCGAGCAACCTGATGATGGTCGCGGTGGGCGCGGGAATTCTGTGGCTCGGCTGGAACGGCTTCAACGGTGGCGACCCGTTCTACGCGGGCGCCGACGCGGCCGCGGCCGTGTTGAACACCAACGTCGCGACCGCGGTCGCGCTGTTGACGTGGCTCTTGCTGGACATGTACTTCTCGCGGCAAAAGAAGCCGACCTTCCTCGGCGCGATTAACGGCATGATCTGTGGCTTGGTCGCGATTACCCCGAGCGCCGGTTGGGTCAACGGCGTGGGCGCCATCTTCGTGGGACTCATCGCTTCGACGATCGTGTGGATTGCCTGGAACTACGTGTCGCGCCTGCGCCCGTTCTCCAAGGTCGACGACGCCCTCGGCGTGATCTACACCCACGGCTTCGCTGGTTTGACCGGTGGTCTGTTGGTCGGCATCCTGGCCGACCCGGGAATGACCGAGTACGGCGTCAAGGGCGCCAACTACAAGGGCAGCGGCAACTTCTCGGTCGGCGGCGTGTTCTTTACGCACTCCTGGCACCAGTTCTGGGAGCAGTTCCTCGCCGCGGTGTGGATCATTGGCTACACCGCCGCCGGCACGGCCGTGGTGTTCTACGTCGTCAAGTTCCTCTGTCGCGGTCTGCGAGAGTCTGACGAGGTGCTCGCCTTGGGTGACGTCGCGATCCACGAGGAAGAGGCCTTCCCCGAGCCCACCTTCGGTGAGCCGGTCGCCTCGCCCAGCCACCTGCACCCCGACAACGTTTAAGGAGTAGTCATGAAATTAGTTACTGCCGTCATCAAGCCCTTCAAGCTCGACGAGGTCAAGGTCGCCGTGAAGGAAGTGGGCGTCACGGGTATGACCGTGTCCCAGGTGCGGGGCTTTGGTCACACCGGTGGACACATCGAGATCTACCGCGGGAAGGAGTACGAGTTCGACTTCGTCGACAAGATCCGCGTGGAGCTTGTCTGCACCGACGAACTCGTCGACACCATCATCGAGGCCATCGTCAACGCGGCGCGCACCGACACGGTGGGTGACGGAATGGCGTGGGTCAGCGACGTCGAGCACGTGGTGCGCATCCGCACCAACGAACGCGGTCCCGAGGCGTTGTAGCGAGAATCTCAGCCGGCCTGGCGTGCGACGGCTTCGGCCGCCGCCGCCACGGCCGCGGGGTCGCCTAAGTAGTGCGCGTCGAGGACGTTGAGTTCCTGGTCGAGGCGGAGTCGGTAGGGAATCCCGGTAGGGATCTCCACGCCCATGATTTCGTCCTCGGCCAGGTGCTCGAGCAACATCCGCAGGGCCCGCAGCGAGTTGCCGTGCGCGACCACGAGGACACCACCACCGCGGACACCCTCGGTGAGAAGGTCCTCCGCGAGCACGTCACGCAAGTACGGACTCACTCGGGTGACCACGTCGGCCAGGCATTCGGTGAGGGGAATCTGCTCGCGCGTGAGGTCGCGGTAGCGCGGGTCCTTCGCCACGTCGCGCGGATCGCCCGGTGCCAGTGGTGGCGGCGGCACGTCGTAGGAACGGCGCCAGAGCGTCACTTGCTCCAGACCGAACTGTTCGGCCGTCTCCTTCTTGTTTTTGCCGGTTAAGTCGCCGTAGTGGCGCTCGTTGAGCCGCCAGCTTCGCCGGACTTTGAGCCAGGCGCGGTCCGCGCCGTCGAGGGCGAGATTCGCCGTGCGAATCGCGCGCGTCAACACCGAGGTGTGCACGAAGCGCAGGTCGAGGTCCTGTTCGGCCGCTAAGAGTCGTCCGGCCTCGCGGGCCTCCGCCTCACCGACGGAGGTGAGGTCGACGTCGTGCCAGCCGGTGAAGAGGTTCTGGTCATTCCACGCGGAGCGACCGTGGCGCAGCAAGACGAGATCGGGCACGTGGTCAGCGTAGCCCCCGTCTTCGACGCGTCTTTCGGCGGGTGGCGTCAAAACCCTACGAATACTGGCATTTCGCGCGATTCGCGTTGGCTATTAAGGACTACGTAAACTTTCTTGACAAAGAGAGACTCAACTATCTATACTTGAGTCGTCAAGTTTGGCGTCGGAAGAGTTCGGGCGCTCAACGGTGTTGAAGGAGTCGCAATGGCCAAGGCAGTAGGTATCGACCTCGGTACCACCAACTCAGTGGTGTCGGTGCTCGAAGCGGGCGAGCCCGTCGTTATTCCCAACGCGGAGGGCGCGCGCACGACGCCGTCGGTCGTGGGCTTTTCGAAGACCGGCGAGGTGCTCGTCGGTGAAGTGGCCAAGCGCCAGGCCATCACCAATCCCGACCGCACGATTCGTTCGGTCAAGCGCCACATGGGCGAGAACTGGAACATCGACATCGACGGCACGAAGTACACGGCCCAGGAGATTTCGGCGCGCATCTTGCAAAAGCTCAAGCGTGACGCCGAGGCCTACCTCGGTGACACGGTGACCCAAGCGGTCATTACCGTGCCCGCGTACTTCAACGACGCCCAGCGCACGGCCACCAAAGAGGCCGGACAGATCGCGGGTCTCGAGGTGCTGCGTATCGTGAACGAGCCGACCGCCGCCGCGCTCGCCTACGGGCTCGATAAGGGCGCCCAGGAGCAGACCGTGCTGGTCTTTGACTTGGGTGGTGGCACGTTCGACGTCTCGGTGCTCGAGATCGCCGACGGCGTCTTCGAGGTGAAGTCGACCCACGGTGACACGCACCTCGGTGGTGACGACTGGGACGACGCCGTGATGCAGTGGCTCGTGAAGACCTTTAAGGACACCGAAGGCGTGGACTTGGCGAACGACAAGATGGCCGTGCAGCGCCTGAAGGAAGCGGCCGAAAAGGCGAAGATCGAGCTCTCGGCCGTCCAAGAGACCCAGATCAACTTGCCGTTCATCACCGCCACGGCCGACGGCCCGAAGCACCTCGACTTGAAGCTGACGCGCGCGAAGTTTAACGAGCTCACCGCCGATCTCGTCGAGCGTTGCCGGCGTCCCTTCGATCAGGCCATTAAGGACGCGGGACTGACCCTCGACAAGATTGATCACGTCATCATGGTCGGCGGTTCGACGCGTATCCCGGCCGTGCAAGAGCTCGTGCAACGCCTCACCGGCAAGGAGCCCAACAAGAGCGTGAACCCGGACGAGGTGGTGGCCATTGGGGCCGCGGTCCAGGCCGGCGTGTTGAAGGGCGACGTGAAGGACATCTTGTTGCTCGACGTGACGCCGCTGTCGCTCGGTATCGAGACCAAGGGTGGCGTCATGACCAAGATCATCGAGCGCAACACCACGATTCCGACCAAGAAGAGTCAGACCTTCACGACGGCCGACGACAACCAGCCCTCGGTGGAGGTGCACGTGCTCCAAGGTGAGCGCGAGATGGCGTCGTACAACCAGACCCTCGGCAAGTTCCAGTTGGTCGGGATTCCTCCCGCGCCGCGTGGCGTGCCCCAGATTGAGGTGACCTTCGACATTGACGCCAACGGCATCGTCCACGTCTCGGCGAAGGATCAGGCGACGGGCGCGACCCAGTCGATGACGATTACCGGCGGCTCCTCGCTGTCGAAGGACGAGATCGACCGTATGGTGCGCGACGCCGAGGCCCACGCGGAAGAGGACCGTCGTCGCCGCGACGAGGCCGAGGTGCGCAACAACGCCGACGGACTCGTCTACCAGACCGAGAAACTCCTGAAGGACCAGGCGGACTCCTTCCAGGGCAGCGAGCGCGACGAGGTCGAAGGCGCGCTGAGCGCCTTGAAGGAGGCCCTCGCCGGTACGGAGATCGAGCCGATTAAGAGCGCGACGGAGAAGTTACTCACCGCGAGTCAGAGCTTCTCGCAGCGTCTCTACGAAGAGGCCGCGAAGAACAACGCCAACGAGCCCAGCGCGCCCGCCGGTAACGACGACGACATCGTCGACGCGGAGATCGTGGACGAGCCGTGAGCGACGAAGTCCTCGAGACGAACGACGAGGCGCTAACGCCCTACGAGGTCCTCGACGAGCGCGGCGACGTCGAGCGCGAACGCGACGAGTACCTCGACGCGCTCCAACGGCTGCAGGCCGACTTTGAGAACTACCGTAAGCGCGTGGCGCGGTCCTCGGAGGAGGCCGCCACGCGCGCCGCGGGTGATCTCGTCGCGCGCCTGCTGCCCACGCTTGACGCGTTCGACCTCGCGACCGCGCACTTCGCGAACGCCGCCTCTGACGAGGTAGCGGCGCTGGTGCAGACCAGAGGGCTCTTACTCGACACGTTGAGTCGCGAAGGACTCGAGCGCATTGACGACGGGTCGGTGACCTTCGATCCACAGATCCACGACGCGGTCGCGCACGTCGACGCCGACGGCGAAACGAGTGACGGGCCGATCGTTGAGGACGTCTTGCGCGCCGGTTACCGCTGGCGTGGCACGGTGCTGCGACCGGCGATGGTGCGCGTGAAGGGATAAGAGGGCGACATGGCCGAACGCGAGTGGTTCGACACGGACTACTACAAGGTTCTCGGCGTCGACGCGGGCGCCAGTGAGAAGGACATCAGTCGCGCCTACCGCAAGCTGGCTAAAGAGCACCACCCCGACACGAATCCCGGTTCCGAGGAACGTTTCAAGCAGATCTCCGTCGCCTACGACGTACTCGGCGACCCCGACAAGCGCAAGGAGTACGACGACGTTCGTCGCCTCGGCCCGGCCGCGGCCGGCTTCGCCGGACCCGGCGCGGGAAACTTCAACTTTCAAACGGGCGACTTCACCAATCTCGGCGATCTCTTCGGTGGTCTCTTCGGCGGCGGTACTCGTCGCGCGCGTGCCCAGCGCGGGGGCGACCTCGAGACCGCGCTGCACCTCGGTTTTCGTGACGCCGTGAAGGGCGTGACGACGACCGTCACGCTGCCGACCAACGACGCCTGCCGACACTGCGCCGGGCGCGGGGCTGAGCCGGGTACCCCCATCGCGACCTGCGAGCGGTGCGGGGGACGCGGCGTGCTCAACGACGACCAGGGACCCTTCGCGATGTCGAGCGTCTGTCCGGTCTGCCAGGGGCGCGGAGGACGAATCGTCACGCCGTGTTCGAACTGTCACGGCACCGGCCGCGAACCCTCGCAGCGTCGCGTGAACGTCCGACTGCCGGCGGGCGTTATCGACGGCCAACGCATTCGCCTCAAGGGCAAGGGCAACGCCGGCGTGAATGGTGGGCCGGCCGGTGATCTCTTCGTCGACGTGCACGTCACGAAGGACCCCCACTTCGATCGTCGAGGTCGCCACGTCACCACAACCGTCAACGTACCCTTCACCGCGGCGATGCTCGGGACCACGGTCGAGGTCACGACGCTGGACGATCCGGTCACCCTCAAGATTCCCGCCGGCACCCAACCCGGCACCACCATGCGCGTGCGCGGACGCGGCGTGCCCAGTAGCGGTAAGCACGCGGCCGGGGATCTGCTGGTCACGGTGAACGTCGCTTTGCCGAAGAAGTTGAATAAGGAACAGCGCAACCTGGTCGAGAAGCTCGCCCACGCGTTGCACGAAGAAGTTGAGGAGGCGTCATGAGTGATCGCGCCCACCACCACCCCGTCTACGTGATCTCGGTCTTCGCCGAGCTGGCGGGCGTGCACCCCCAGACGCTGCGCAACTACGAGCGAAGTGGTCTCTTAAACCCCCAACGCACCCGGGGCGGATCGCGACGCTTCTCCGACCAGGACCTCGCGGCGCTACGGCGCATCCAAGAGCTGACCAACGAGGGCGTGAACTTAGAGGGCGTCAAACGCGTCCTGCGTCTCGAGGCTGAGGTCGCGCAGTTACGCGAGCGGCTGGCGGCCACGTCCGAGGAGGCTCGACGTGAGGTGGCCGAAGCGCATCGTCAGTACCGCCGTGACTTGGTGCCCGTGTCCAACACCATCGCGATCTTTCTCGACGCGCAGCGTCGGCAACGTGGAGGTCGCTCGTGACCCTCGACCCGCAACGTTGGACGCTGAAGACGCGCGAGGCGTTTCAAAGCGCCAACACCCAAGCCGCCGCGGCCGGTAACCCCTACGTCACGCCGGCGCATCTCCTCCTCGCGCTACTCAATCAGTCCGACGGCGTGGCCGCGCCGCTGCTCGGCGCGGCCGGGCTCGATCCGGTGGCCGTCGCGGCCCAACTGAACGAGCGCGTCGCGCGCGAACCACGTAGCGTGGGCGGCTCGCAGCCCGGTCTCTCGCCCGACGCGCGCAAGGGACTCGAATCGGCCGACGAACTGCGCCACGAACTCGGCGACGAGTTTCTCTCGGTGGACCACGTCCTGGTCGCGTGGGCCGACGAGTTGGGCACGACGCGCGACGCGCTGTTGACGGCGCTGCGCGCCATTCGTGGCTCGGCCCGGATCACCAGCGAGAATCCCGAAGCCACGTTTCAGTCACTCGAGAAGTACGGTCGCGACCTCACCGCCCTGGCGCGGAGTGGCAAATTGGATCCCGTCATTGGTCGCGACGACGAGATTCGTCGCGTGATCCAAGTGCTCTCCCGACGGACCAAGAACAACCCGGTGCTGATCGGTGAACCCGGCGTCGGTAAGACCGCGATCGTCGAAGGACTGGCGCTACGCATCGTGGAGGGTGACGTCCCCGAGTCACTACGCGATCGTCGCCTCATCGCGCTCGACTTGGGGTCAATGGTCGCCGGCGCGAAGTACCGCGGTGAGTTCGAAGAACGACTGAAGGCCGTCCTGCAAGAGATTCACGACGCCGAGGGCCAAGTGGTCACTTTCATCGACGAGTTGCACACCATCGTTGGCGCCGGCGCCGCGGAAGGCGCCATGGACGCGGGCAACATGATTAAGCCCCTGCTCGCGCGCGGGGAACTGCGTCTGATTGGCGCGACGACCCTCGACGAGTATCGCCAGTACGTCGAAAAGGACGCCGCGTTGGAGCGTCGCTTCCAGCAGGTCTTCGTCGGCGAGCCCTCCGTCGAGGACACCGTGGCGATCTTGCGCGGACTCAAGGAGCGTTACGAGGTCCACCACGGCGTGCGCATTCAAGACGCCGCGCTCGTCGCCGCGGCGCGACTGTCGAACCGCTACGTGGTTAATCGCTTCTTGCCCGACAAGGCCATCGACTTGGTCGACGAGGCGGCCTCGCGACTGCGTATTGAGATCGACTCGATGCCCACCGAGCTCGACGTCATCATTCGTCGCCTTCGTCAACTCGACATCGAACGCGTGGCGCTCGAACCCGAGAGCGACGACGCCTCCAAGGAGCGCCTCGCGCGTCTCGAGTCGGAGTACGCCGAACTCAAAGAACAGTCCGACGAGCTCGCCGCGCGCTGGCAGGCGGAGAAGGCGGCGATCACGCGCATTCAAACCGCGAAGCAGGAGTTCGAGGATCGTCGCGCCGAGGCCGACCGCCTCGAGCGATTGGGCGAGCTCAACGGCGCGGCCGCGTTGCGCTACGGCACGATTCCCGAACTCGAGCGCACGATCGCCCAGGCCACGAGTGACCTGGCCGCCCTTCAGGCCCACGGCGCGTTTCTGAAAGAAGAGGTCGACGCCGAGGACATCGCCGAGGTGGTGAGTCGCTGGACGGGCGTGCCCGTGTCGAAGTTGCTCGAAGGTGAGCTCGACAAGTTGGTGCGTCTCGAGGAGCTGTTGCACGCGCGCGTCGTGGGTCAAGACGAGGCCGTGGTGGCGGTCGCCAACGCGATTCGCCGGTCGCGCGCCGGGCTGTCCGATCCCGGTCGCCCGATTGGCTCGTTCCTCTTTCTCGGACCGACCGGGGTGGGTAAGACCGAGTTGGCGCGCGCCTTGGCGGAGTTTCTCTTTGACGACGAGCACGCCATGGTGCGTCTCGACCTGAGTGAGTACATGGAGAAGTTCTCGGTGTCGCGCCTCATCGGCGCGCCGCCGGGCTACGTCGGTTACGAGGAGGGCGGTCAACTCACCGAGGCGGTGCGCCGGCGCCCCTACGCCGTGGTCCTGCTCGACGAGATCGAAAAAGCGCACCCGGACGTCTTTAACATCCTGCTCCAGGTCTTTGACGACGGTCGTTTGACCGACGGCCAGGGACGTACCGTCGACTTCACGAACGTCGTCTTCATCATGACGAGCAACTTGGCCCAAGACCCCGCGACGTTCTTTCGCCCGGAGTTCATTAACCGCATCGACGACATCATTCGATTCCGCTCGCTCGACGAGAAGGATCTGGCGGTCATCGTGGGCATTCAACTGCGGCGCTTGCGCACGCGCCTGGCCGATCGTCGACTCGTGCTCGACGTCACCGAGGCCGCGTCACGCCTCCTCGCGGCCGAGGGGTACGACCCGGCCTTTGGCGCGCGACCCTTGAAGCGCGTCATCCAGCGTCGTCTCGAAGATCCCTTGGCGCTCGCCGTACTCCAGGGCGTCTACAAAGACGGCGACACGATCACCGTCGACGCGCTCGACGGCGTGCTCACCTTCCACTAAGGGCGGGTTCGCGCCTCCAGTAGACTGAGGTGGTAACGAGGCAGTCTCGAGGAGTCCCGTGCCCGCAACCGTCGTAGTCGGAACCCAGTGGGGTGACGAGGGGAAGGGCAAGCTGACCGACCTGCTCGCGCGCGACATGGACATGGTCGTGCGCTACCAAGGTGGCCACAACGCCGGTCACCGCATCGTGGTCGACGGCGAAGCCTTCGCCCTCCAACTCGTGCCGTCGGGCGTGCTCTACCCGCACATCACGCCGGTGATCGGTAACGGCGTGGTCGTCGATCCCGCGGTGCTGCTCGAAGAACTCGACAAACTCACCGCGAAGGGCGTCGACGTGTCGCGTCTGTTGGTGTCGGGTAACGCCCACCTGATCATGCCCTACCACCAAGAGCTCGACCGATTGACCGAGCGCTTTTTAGGCAAGAACGCGCTCGGCACGACCAAGCGCGGCATTGGCCCCGCCTACGCCGACAAGTCCTCGCGCGTGGGTCTACGCGTCCAAGATCTGCTCGACCCCAAGATCTTTCGCGAGAAGCTCGACGTGGTCTTGCACGAAAAGAATCTGATCTTGACCAAGATCTATAACCGACCGGCCCTCAAGGCCTCGGAGCTCGCCGCGCGTTACCTCGACGAGCTCGCGCCGCGCGTCGCGCCGATGATTGCCGACACCGTCACGGTCGTCCACGACGCGCTGGCGCGCGGTGAGCGACTCCTCCTCGAGGGGGCGCAGGCCACCTTCCTCGACCTCGACCACGGGACCTACCCCTTCGTCACGTCCTCCAATCCGGTGGCCGGTGGCGCCTGCACCGGTTCCGGGCTCGGACCGCGCGACCTGACGGGCATCGTCGGCATCGCGAAGGCCTACGTCACGCGTGTGGGCGCCGGACCCTTCCCGACGGAGCTCGACGGCGAGATGGCCGAACTCTTGGTGGAGCGCGGACACGAGTTCGGCACGAACACGGGGCGGCGCCGTCGCGTGGGCTGGTTCGACGCGGTGATGACGCGTCAAGCGGCGCGACTCAACTCGCTGACCGAGATCGCGCTCACGAAGTTGGACGTGCTCGACACGCTCGACGAGATCAAGGTCGGCGTCGCGTACGAGGCC
The DNA here is from genome assembly GCA_028873575.1 of Acidobacteriota bacterium. Lineage (GTDB taxonomy): Bacteria > Actinomycetota > Acidimicrobiia > Acidimicrobiales > RAAP-2 > RAAP-2. The sequence goes on from JAGWHY010000013.1 coordinate 29,001, forward strand.
CAGGGCGTGCGCTACGAGCACCCGCCCTATCACCAGTCGGTACTGCACGACGTGACGCCGGTCTACGAGACCCTGCCCGGTTGGAAGACCGACCTGACGTCGTGCACCTCCTACGACGAACTGCCCGCGCGCGCCAAGGACTACGTCGCGTACCTCCAAGAGATCACCGGGGTGCGCATCTCGGTGGTCGGCGTGGGCCCGGGTCGCGAACAGTTCGTTCGCCCTTCGTGAGCCGCTGCGTCGTCGTCGGCGCGGGCGCGCGTGAACACGCGCTCGCCTGGGCGCTCGCGAAATCAGCCGAGGTGATCGTCACGCCCGGTAACGCGGGTATGGCCGCGCACGGGCTGACCTGCGTCGCGACGCCGGCCAGTGAACTCGAGGCCGACCTCTTCGTGATCGGTCCCGAACAGCCCCTCGTCGAGGGGCTCGCCGACGTGCTGCGCGCGCAGGGCAAGAACGTCGTGGGTCCGGGCGCGGACGGCGCCCGTCTCGAGGGCTCGAAGGCCCACATGAAGAACTTTCTCGCCGCGGCCGGCGTCCCCACGGCCGATTTTGGGGTGTTCGATGATCTGGAGGCGGCGATCACGCGCCTCCGGAACACGCGCCCGCCCTACGTGATTAAGACCGACGGTCTGGCCGCCGGGAAGGGTGTGTTGGTCACGACGGACTTTGACGAGGCGGCGCGTGACCTCGAGGCGAAGCTGCGTGGCGACGCCTTTGGTGAGGCCGGTACCACCGTCGTCATTGAAGAGGCGCTGCATGGCACGGAGTGCTCGCTGCTGGTGCTCTGTGACGGGAAGGACCTCTTCGCGCTATCCCCGGCGCAGGACTTCAAGCGCGTGGGCGACGACGACACCGGCGCGAACACCGGCGGCATGGGCGCCTTCGCGCCGCTGGCCCTACCCGAGGGGGAGGTCGAGCTCATACTGCGCGACGTGCTGGCGCCGACGCTCGCGGAGCTGCGGCGTCGCGGCGTCGACTACCGAGGCGTGCTCTACGCCGGCGTGATGCGCACCGCGAAGGGTCCGCAACTACTCGAGTACAACGTACGCTTCGGCGATCCCGAGACCCAGGTCCTCGCGCCGCTCTACGACGAAGGGCTCTACGCGTTGCTGCTCGCGGTCGCGACGGGCCAACTCGAAAAGGTGCGCGCCACGCCGCGCGGCGCCGCGGTCACGGTGGTGCTGGCCGCCGCCGGCTACCCGCACGATCCGCGCCGCGGCGACGAGATCGCGGGTCTCGGTGAGGACGGTCAACTCGAAGAGCCCCGCGAGGGCGTCGTCCTCTTTCACGCCGGCACCACGCGCGACGACGACGGCTCCTGGCGCACGAACGGGGGACGGGTGCTCGCGGTGACCGCCACCGGCGTCGACGTGCGCGAGGCGCGTCAACGGGCCTACGACGCGGCCGCGCTCGTATCCTTTGAGGGTCGAGTATGGCGCCGCGACGTTGCCGCGGGCGTGAGCTAAAGGAGCCAGATGATCCCTCGGTACGCCCCCGCTGACGTCGCGGCCCTCTTTAGCGACGAGGCGCGCTTTGACGCGATGCTCGAGGTCGAACTCGTCGCCGCGGAGGCGCTGGCCGAGCACGGCGTCGTGCCGCGCGCCGACGCCGCCGCGATGCGCGCGCGCCGTCCCGTGGTCGACGCTGCTTTCGTCGAGGCCGTCGCGCGACGCGAGGCGATCACCAACCACGACACGGCGGCCTTCGTCGACGTCGTGCAAGACGCCATCGGCATGCCCGAAGGAGCGTGGCTCCACTACGGGTTGACGTCGTCGGACGTGGTGGACACCGCGACGTGCGTGACGCTGACGCGCGCGATGGACGTCGTGCTGGCCGACGCGACGAAGTTGCGCGACGCGTTGAGCGCGCGCGCCGTCGAAACCATCGACCTGCCGATCGTGGGACGCACGCACGGCATGCACGCCGAACCGACCACCTACGGCGCGAAGTTCGCGCTGTTCGCCCTGCAGGTCGAGCGTGATCTGGCGCGCGCGCGCAAGGCCCGTGAAGGTATCGCGGTGGGCAAACTCTCGGGCGCGGTCGGTACTTTTTCTAACGTCGACCCCGAGGTGGAGTCGTACGTGTGCGCGCGACTCGGCCTCACGCCGGTGCCCGCGACGCAGGTCATCGCGCGCGATCGCCACGCCGAGGTGCTCTACGCCTGCGCGGCGCTCGGCACCACGATTGAACAGTTCGCCCTCGAGGTTCGCCACCTCGCGCGGAGCGAAGTGGGCGAGGCCGAAGAGCCCTTCACCCCGGGTCAAAAGGGCTCGTCCGCCATGCCCCACAAGCGCAATCCGGTGCTGTCCGAGCGGCTCTGTGGACTCAGCCGCGTACTGCGTGGCTACCTCGTGTCGGGCCTCGAGGACGTGGCGCTCTGGCACGAACGCGACATCTCGCACTCGAGCGTCGAGCGCGTGATCTTCCCCGACGCGCTGACGCTCACCGTGTACATGACCCGAAAGGCCACGGGGCTGGCTAGTGGGTTGGTGCTGCACCCCGAGCGCGCACTCGCCAATTTGACCGAGGGCTCGCGGGGTCTGGTCTTTTCCCAGTCGGTACTGCTCGCCCTGGTGGACGCGGGGTATTCGCGCGACGACGCGTACCGCGTCGTGCAGAGCGCGGCGCGGGTCGCCATTGAAGAGCAGCGTAATTTCCGCGAGGTCGTCGTCTCGTCGAGCGACGTCAGGTTGTCGAGCGACGAACTTGACCAGATCTTCGACCTCGACCGCCTGTTGCGTCACCGCCACCGGATTCTTGACGCCCTGACGTGGCGGGCGTGAACGTGACGTTACGTCACCTCTATTCGGGCAAGGTACGCGACCTCTACGAGGTGGACGAGACGCACCTTTTGATGGTCGCCTCGGACCGGTTGAGCGCCTACGACGTCGTGATGCACGAACCGATTCCCGATAAGGGACGGGTGCTGACCGGCCTTACCGATTTTTGGCTGGGGGCGTTCGCGTCGTCGGTGGGGAGTTCCTTGGTCTCCTGTGACCCTGCGGTGATCGCGTCGCGCGTGGCCACCTTCGCCGATGAACCGGCGTGGTTCGGGCGCGCGATGCTGGTACGACGCGCGACCATGCTGCCCCTCGAGTGCATCGTGCGCGGGCGACTCGCCGGTCAGGCCTACGAGGAGTACGCCGCGCGTGGCACGGTGCACGGCGCGAAAATGGCGCCGGGGCTGCGCTTGACGGACCCCTTCGACGCGCCAATCTTTACGCCGTCAACGAAGGCCGACGAGGGCCACGACCGCAACATCGACTTGGCCGAAGCCGCCCAGATCGTTGGGTCCGCCGTCCTCGAGGAGGCCCAGGCGATGTGCCTGGACTTGTTTACGCGCGCCGCGGCCCGCTTGGCCGAGGTCGGGATCATCCTCGCCGACACCAAGTTCGAGCTGGGTTTCGTCGACGGCGCCTTGGTCTTCTGTGACGAGGTCTTGACGCCCGACTCCTCGCGGCTGTGGCCGACCGACGCGGTGCGCGCCGGTGAGACGCCGCCGTCGTTCGACAAGCAGCCCTTTCGTGACTGGCTCGACGCGCAACACTGGTCGCGCACCCCGCCGCCGCCGCGCCTGCCCGAGGACGTCGTCGAGGTCACGCGCGCGCGCTACGTCGAGGCGTACGAGCGCGTCACGGGACGTTCACTGCGCGACTGGTACGGTGCGTAGGCGTGAACCACTCCGTCGTCGTCGAAGTCACGTTGCGTCCCGGTATTGCCGACCCGGAAGGGGCGACCATTGAACGCGCCCTCCCGGCGCTGGGCTTCGCGGGGGTCGCGAACGTGCGCGCCGGGAAGCTCTTTCGCCTCGACGTCGAGGCCGCGTCGGCCGAGGAGGCCCTCGAAAAGGCGCGGGCGTTGGCCGAGCGGCTCTTGTCAAATCCGGTCATCGAAGACGCGCACGTGAGGCTGCGCTCCTCGTGACCCGCGTCGGCGTCGTCGTCTTTCCCGGCTCGAACTGTGAGTACGACGCGCAGAGCGCCGTTGACGCACTGGGCGCCGAGGCGCAGTTCGTGTGGCACTCGACGACGTCGCTCGAGGGCTTTGACGCGGTGATTTTGCCGGGCGGCTTCGCGCACGGGGACTACCTTCGCCCGGGCGCCCTGGCGCGTTTTTCGCCGGTGATGAACGCGGTGCGCGATTTCGCGAGCAAGGGCGGGCCGGTGCTCGGCATCTGCAACGGCTTCCAGGTGCTCACCGAGGCCGGTCTCTTGCCGGGCGCGTTGCAGAAGAACCGGGGACTGACGTTTCTCTGTCAGCCCACCACGTTGATCGTGACCTCGACGTCGTCGGTACTGACGCGCGCGGCGCAACTGGGTCAAGAGCTGGTGATCCCCATTAATCACTTCTCGGGCTCGTACACCTGTGACGACGAGACGCTGCGTCAACTGAACGACGAAGGTCGCGTCGTGCTGCGCTACCGCGATAATCCCAACGGTTCGAAGGACGACGTCGCGGGCGTCGCGAACGAGGCGGGCAACGTGGTGGGTCTGATGCCCCACCCGGAGCGCGCGATGTCGACGCTGCTCGGCAGCGCCGACGGACGCGTCCTACTCGAGGGATTTCTTGAGGTGGGCGCGCGGGCGCTTCGTTGAACGACGCCGACCCTCGCGTCGACGGGTCCGCGACGACGCGTCGCGTCGCCTTGCTCTGTTACGGCGCCGCGGCACTCATCGTCGCCTACTGGGTGGTGTGGTTCGCGCGTCGCTCGCTGGTCGCCACGAGTACGGCGCCGACGTACGTCGCCTTTGAGCAGGCCTTTCCGCTCGCCGACGGGTTCATCGTGGTCGCGCTCGTCGCCGGCGCGCGGGCGCTCGCGCGCGGCTCGTCGCGCGCCGTACTCTTCTTGCTCCTCGGCGCCGGAGCCGGTTTGTACCTCGGGGCGATGGACGTGCTCTACGACCTCGAACACGGCGTCTGGGCCCAGGGCGCGAACGGTCTGATCGAACTCGCGATCAACGTCGTCACCTTCGCCGCCGCCACGAGTTTCGCGCGCTGGGTCTGGCGCGCGCGTCGTCGCCTCGATCCCGTGTCGGACGACGGGCCCTCGGCGCTCCAGTAGTTTGGTGGGGTGAGTAGCGTCCCCGAGCCCCTGCACCGGGCCCTTGGACTGACCGATTCGGAACTCGACGCCATTCGCGCCACCTTGTCGCGCGAACCCAATTCGCTCGAACTCGCGCTCTACGGGGTGATGTGGTCGGAGCACTGCTCGTATAAGTCCTCGCGTCTGCACTTACGGCGCCTCCCCACGACGGCGCCGCACGTGCTGGTCGGCCCGGGCGAGAACGCGGGCGTGATCGACGCCGGGGACGGGGTCGCGGTCGCGATTCGTATCGAGAGCCACAACCACCCCTCCGCCATCGAGCCCTACCAGGGCGCGGCGACCGGAGTGGGCGGTATTTTGCGTGACGTGTTCACCATGGGCGCGCGCCCGCTGGCCGTGATGGACCCCCTGTTCTTTGGCGAGCTCGACGAGGCGCGTCAGCGCTGGCTCGTCGAGGGCGTCGTCGCGGGGATCTCGGGTTACGGCAACTCGGTGGG
>JAGWHY010000053.1 GCA_028873575.1 Acidobacteriota bacterium
CCTTCGCGTTAACGCCGCCCGCGACGAGTGTCGTGGGCGTTGATCACCAAGGCGAAATGCTCACTATGTTTCGCGACAACGCGAGCGCGCGCGGATTGCGCTGCGCGACTTACGAGGGCTTCTGGCCGGAAGTCGCGGCGCACGTTGAGGTGGCCGACGTCGCGGTCGCGCACCACGTCGTCTACAACGTCGCCGACATCGTTCCCTTTCTCCAGGCGCTGCACGACCACGCGCGCTCGCGCGTCGTGCTGGAACTGCCCGATCACCACCCTTTGTCCAATCTCTCGAGCGCGTGGGAGCACTTTTGGGGGTTGACGCGCCCCACGACGCCGACGCCCGACGATCTGATGGACGTGCTTGACGAGATGGGCTTCGCGCCGCGGCGTGTACGCTGGCGCGGCGCGATGCGTCAAGAGAGTGATCTCGCCCAGGCCGCGCGCTTCACGAGAGTGCGACTCTGTCTAACGCCCGAGCGTGAAGGCGAGGTCTACGACTTTTTGGCCGCGCAGGCCCCCGCACGCGAGCGCGAACTTTCCACGATCTGGTGGGACCGCGGGGCCTGAGCGCCGCCTTCAAAACGAGCCGTAAGGCGTGCACTAGAGTCACGAGTGCCTCACAACAGCGAAGTTGGTGAAATTCCAACGCTGTCCCGCAACTGTAAGTGGTCACCCGACCACGAGCCAGGTCGCCTGTGGTGAGGAGATTTTCAGGCAGCTCTCGAGGTATGGAGCGGTCGGTCGGATCTCCATCCGTCGTCCACCAGACTCGACGGACTAAAGGAGACCAGATGAAGTACGTCCCCCGGTTCGTCCTCGCACTCACCGTGAGTGCCTTGGCGATACCACTCACCACCGCCTTGGGCGCGTCGGCCGTGGCCAGCCCCCCGGGCTGCGTCGTGTCCCTTTCACCCACGGCGACGGAAACACTCTTCGCTATCGGCGCGGGCAAACAAGTGCAGGCCGTGGACAAGGATTCGAACTACCCCACGAAGGGTCTACCCCGAACCCGGGTGGACGCGCTGAATCCGAGCGTGGAATCAATTATTGGGGTCTGTCACGCCACGCCGACGCACCCGTCAAAGAAGCCCAACGTGGTCATCATCTCGTACAACGCCAATTCAATCCAACAGAAGTTGACGGCGTTGGGCATCAAGGTCATCTACCAGGGCGCGCCGTCATCACTGAGTGGTGCCTACGCCCAGATCAACCAACTCGGTCGGGTGACCGGACACGTGGCGAGTGCGGCGCACCTCGTCGCGTCGCTGAAGAAGACCATCGCTCGCGACGTCGCCTCGGTGCCGGCGCACCCGTCAAAGAACGTCACGACGTACTACGAAATTGATCCGACGGGCTATTCCGTGACGTCGTCAACCTTCGTCGGTGCGCTCTTGAAGTCCTTAGGCGTGACCAACATTGCCGACGCGCAGTCCACGTCGGCCGACGGCGGGTACCCGCAACTGACCCCTGAGTACGTCGTCAGCGCGAATCCCACGCTGATCTTTTTGGCGGACACCCTATGTTGCGCCGCGACGGCGCAGAGTGTGGCGGCACGTCCAGGTTTTTCGAACGTCAGCGCCGTGATGCACAACCACGTCGTGGGTTTGAGTGACGACGTCGCGTCGCGCTGGGGACCCCGTCTAGGTCTCTTGATGAATCAACTGACCGCGGCAGTGAAGAGCGTGCTGGCCGACGGCACGGTGTGGAACGGCTAGCAAGTTATGAATCCTCCGACCACGGCGCGCGTGGCGTGGGTGACGAGTTTCACGTTCGTCGTCCTCGCGCTCGCCGCGGTCGGAGGGCTCGTCGTTGGTCCGACCTCCATTGGGACGTCACGCGTACTTGGTGACGCGCTCAGTCATCTTGGTATTGGGCATTCGACGATGACTCACCTGCAGTCCGTCATTGTGTGGCAGCTGCGCGCGCCGCGCATGGTACTGGGACTCTTGGCGGGCGCGATGCTCGCGGTCGCCGGCGGAACCTATCAAGGAGTCTTTCGTAATCCGCTGGCGGATCCGTACTTGCTCGGCGTCGCGGCCGGCGCCGGCTTGGGCGCCACCATCGCGATCGTCGACGTCGGTGGGGGACTGGCCACCCCGAGTTGGACTCCGCTCTTGGCCTTCGTCGGTGCGCTCATCGCGGTAGGCGTCACGTGGATTATCGGCGGTCGCGGACTTCGTTCGAACACGTCGTCACTTATCTTGGCGGGCGTGGCGGTCGCGTCGCTTTTCACCAGCGCGCAGACCTACCTACAACAACAAGGCAGCGTCAACTCACTCGCGAGGGTCTACATCTGGCTGCTGGGTTCGTTGGCGAGTGCGAGTTGGTCGTCCGTGCTCTTAGTCCTGCCCTACGTGGTGGTCTGCACGTTCGTCTGTCTCGTCGCCGCCCGGGCGCTCGACGTCATGAGCGTGGGTGAGGAAGAGTCGCGCTCCTTAGGACTGTCCGTTCGTCGCGTACGACTCGTCGTGATCGTCGCCGCGTCGCTCGGGACGGCCGCGATCGTCTCGGCGGTGGGACTGATTGGCTTCGTCGGGATCGTGGTGCCGCACGTGATGCGCCTGCTCGTAGGGACCTCGTATCGACGCATTCTGCCCCTTTCGGTACTGGCGGGGGCCGCGTTCTTGGTTCTCGCCGACACCATCGCGCGCACGGTGATGGCGCCGTCGGAGCTGCCCCTCGGCGTGGTCACGGCGTTGGTCGGCGCGCCGGTCTTCGTGTTAATTCTTTCGTTGCGCGGACGAGTGTCGATGTGAGCGCGATTTCGTTACGCGATCTGACGGTGCGCGTCGGCGGACACGACCTCGTGCGCCACGTCTCACTCGACGTGACGCCCGGTTCGTGGTGCACCGTGATTGGCCCCAACGGCGCGGGCAAAACAACGTTGGTCGAAGCAGTGGCTGGACTTCGAACGCTGGCCAGTGGCCAGGTGACACTTGACGGTGCCGTCTTGTCGGGAATGAGCGCGCGAGAACGCGCACGACGCGTGTCACTCGTGCCGCAGCATCCCGTGATACCGGCGGGCATGAGCGTGCACGATTACGTCGCGCTCGGGCGAACCGCCTACCACGGCGTGTTGCGCGCGCCGAGCTCGGGCGACCGGGCGGTCGTCGAGTCGGTCCTGGAGAGGGTGGAACTGACGAGTTTTCGTCACCGCGACGTGGCGACCTTGTCCGGGGGAGAGCGCCAGCGCATGGTGATGGGTCGCGCGCTGGCCCAGTCGACCATGGTGATGGTGCTCGATGAACCAACCACGGGTCTCGATCTACGTCATCAAATGACGATGCTCGAGATGTTGCGTCGTGAGGTTGACGACTGTGGACTGACCGTGCTCGCTACCTTGCATGATTTGACCTTGGCGGGTCAGTTCGCGGATCGTCTCGTCCTGCTTAATCAGGGAGAAGTCGTCCTTGAGGGTCCCGCGAGTGACGTCGTGCGAAGTGAAGAACTCGCCAAGTGCTACGAGATGGAGCTACGCGTCGTGGAGATCAACGGTAACGACGTCGTGGTGCCGGTGCGCGACACGCGCGACGGACTCGCGTCCGGTTCTACTGACTAGTAGCGCACCTCTGAATCGTCGCCCCGGGTTCACGCACGCCGTCTCGTAGACTCAACGAAAGAAACGAAGGGGATTCGGTGCGCCGTACGAAGATTGTTGCCACGATTGGACCCGCTTCCGACAGCGACGAGATGCTGAAGTCGCTCGTGGCCGCCGGCGTCGACGTCATCCGTCTCTCCTTCGCCCACGGCGATATTCCTTCGGGAATCGAGCGCCTGCGCCGCGTGCGCGCGATCGCGCCGGACATCGCCATCATGGTCGACATTCCCGGACCCAAGATTCGCGCCGGATCTTTTGGGACCTCCCCGATCTCGCTCGAGGTGGGTCATGAACTGAACTTAGAGGCCGGCTTCGATCAGACCTCGACCGACGAACGCATCGCGGTCGAGCGCGACGGTGTGCTCGAACTCTTAAAAGTTGGCGACAAGATCCACCTCGGCGACGGTGGCGTGTCGGTGCAGGTCATCAACCACGGCAAGGTCGTGCGCGCGCGCGTGACCTCAGGGGGCACGGTCACGGGGAAGCCCGGTCTGTCACTGCCCTCGTCCATCATGAACGACCGCCTGCCCACCGAAGGGGACCGCGCGCGCCTCGAGGCGCTGCGCTCCGAGGAGTTCGAGATTCTGGCGGTCTCCTTCGTGCGTTCGGGCTTCGACGTTGAGTCGGTGCGCGCCGTGTTGTCGCGCGACGACGTGATGATCATGGCCAAGATCGAAACGGGTGAGGGCGTGGCGAACCTCGACGAGATCATCGCCCACTCCGACGCGATCATGGTGGCGCGCGGTGACCTCGGGGTGCGCATGCCCATTGAAGAGGTCCCGCACCTGCAAAAGGAGATCGTCCGCCACGGCATCCGCTACGCGCGCCCGGTGGTGGTCGCGACGCAGATGCTCGAATCCATGACCCACGCCCAGGTGCCCACGCGCGCCGAGGTGACCGACGTCGCTAACGCCGTCCTCGACGGCGCCAGCGCGGTGATGTTGAGTGGCGAGACGGCCATTGGTGACGACCCCGTGGGCACCGTGGTGACCATGGACCGCATCGTGCGCCGGGCTGAGCAGTCGTTTAACTACGCCGAGTGGGGCGCCGGACTCGGCGTGCAGCAGCTCTCCGCGTCGAGCACCCAGGCGACGCGGGTCACCGCGGCGATCACCGGGGCCGCCTGGCGCGCCGCGATGGAGGAAAAGGCCGTCGCCATCGTGGCCTGCACGCGGTCGGGTCTCACGGCGCGCGCGATCTCACGATTCCGTCCACCCATGCCGATCGTCGCGATTACCCCGAGTCACGCCACGGCTCGTCAATTGCATGGCTCGTGGGGCGTGCAGGAGGTCTTTATTTCGCCCGTCAGCGATATCGACGGGCTCTGTGAGGTCGCGATTCGCGAGCTCAAGCGAAACGGCATGGCCCGCGCCGGTGATCCCATCGTGATCATGGCCGGCTCGGCGTCGGGCGGGGCGGCGGTAACCGACACCGTGCGCATGCTGATCGTTCCCTAATTCGCGTGGCGACGGCCTCGCGCGTCGCGTCAGTGGGGGCGAGACTCCTCGGGCGGGTCTGCGGCGTCAAGGACTCCAGACGCGGGGTGCGAGGCGTTCCAGAGTTCGCGGAAGATGACGTGCACGGTGGCCGCACTGGGCACGGCCAGTAACACGCCGACGAAACCACCGAAGACACCGTCGATCCACGCGCCCAGCTCCGCCCCCACGAGTATCGCGAAGAACACCGCGAGGGGATTGATGCGCACGGTGCGACTCATGATGACGGGGTTGAGTAAGTGATTCTCAACGGTGGTGTAGAGAAAGAAGACGACGGCGGTGACGACACCGGCGCTCGGGGAGTGCACCAGGGCAAAGGCGATAGTCGGGATGCCCGCGAGCGCGCCACCAATCTGGGGGAGAAAATCGACCAGCGCGACCCACAGCGCCCACAACAACGCGAAGGGTACCGACAGGCTCCAGAGCGTGATGAACACGACGACGCCGGCGATGACCGAGGTGACCAGATTGCCCAGCATGTAGCCGAAGGTCGCTTGACTGACCTGGCGACCCACGCGCGTCACCCACGCTTGGCGTTCGGGGCGCAGCGTCGAGAGAATCGAGCGCCCGATGTTGGGACCTTCGAGGAGCAACAAAATCACGAAGACGAACATGGTGAAGAGCGTGAGCACGACGTTGAAGGCACCTCGACCGAGGGCGAGGGCGGGCTTACTGAGACCGTTCGCGAAGGAGACCAGCTTCGAGGAGTTGGTACGCAGCCAGTTCTTGACGTGGTAGTGGCTGAGGAGGTGTCCGATCCACCCCTTGCCGTGCTCGGCCTTCGAGACGTAGGCGGGCAGGGCGTTGGCGAGTCGCGTCGTGGTGTTCACCAGCGGGTAACCAAAGGCGACCGCGAGGGCCACGAAGACGCACGTGGCGACGAGGGTCACGATGAACACCGCGACACCCCGACGACGAAACTTCCAACGTTGGAGCCCGTCCACGAGTGGGTTGAGCAACAGCGCCACGAAGCCGCCGACCAGCATGATCAGTAGGACGTTACGCAGTCGGTAGAGCACCAGCGCCGCCAGGTAGACCCCCGCGACGACGAAGACCGTGACGAGAATGGTGCGCAGCGGCACGTTGCGCGCCTCGGCGCGTTCGAACATCCGTGCGCGTCGGGTACCGGGGGACTCGGGTGTCGACGCGGGCTCGTTCGTCACGTCCCTCTCCTCTCGACGTTGGTCCTCACGCTAGTTTCCACGCCACGCGGACACGTGGTGCGACGCTGGTACCCACGTGGTTGACGCCCGGCCGCTCACGCGGTCGGTTCGCTCTGCCCCAACGGGCCGTAACGACGTCGGTACAGCACGTAGCAAAGGCCCCCCGCGATCGTCGGGAGCCAGTACGAGCCGAGACGAAACGCGAGCGTGGCCACGACGGCGTTCGCGCTCGGCACGTGGGCGAGGACGAGCAGACCGCTCAGGCTCGCCTCGACGAGGCCGAGGCCGCCGGGCGTTAACGGCAAGAGCGCCACCACGGTCGTCGCCGCGTAGGCGAGGAGGACCAGCGACGGGTTCGGGTGGGTCCCGGTCGCGCGAAGGACCGCGAGCAGACTGGCGTAGTCCAGTCCGATGCGTCCCGCCACCAAAAGTACGGCCTTCCACCAGTTCTTGCCCAAGTCGGCGCGTACGGCGTCGCGTTCGCGCAGCAGCCGGCTCCCGAGTTCGCGCGTGTCGCGACGGCGTCGCGGCATTTTGCCTAAAAACCAATCCAGCGCGTGGCCCGCCAACTGGAGCGGCCGGTCGGTCGTCAAGATGACGACGCCAAAGGCCACGATCAAGACGAAGCCAATCGCGCCGAGCACGCCCGCGCGCACGAGACCCGCGTTGACCGACGTGCCACCCGCGATAACGGGCAGCGCGAAGATGGGTAACGAGAAGAGGGCCGCGACGCCGATGATGGTGGACACGGCGAGTCCCCCGGCGGCCTGCACGGTGTCGATACCGGTGCTGGCGAGCATGCGGTACTGCACGCTCGCGCCGACCGCGTCACCACCGGGCAGCGTGTTCGTCACCGCGTTGCCCGCGAGACCGGCGGTGACGACGGCAAACCAGCTCTTGGTGCGCAGCACCAGGCGAAGCAGCGCCATCGCGCAGACAAAACTCAGTGCCTCGGCCACGAGCGCGCCG
>JAGWHY010000054.1 GCA_028873575.1 Acidobacteriota bacterium
AGCCAGTGCCGTGGCGAACTTGGTACACCAACGATCGTTGCCGGCGTCACTCGCGGGACTCAACGGTGAGACGTCTTTCGTGCAGGTCGTCGACGCGAAGGGTCGCGTCCTCGCCCAAAGCCCCAGCACTGAGGGCCAGGGACCTCTCGTCACGTTCGCCCCACGACGAGACGGCGTCACGTTTCGCACCATCGCGCAACTCGCGATCGGCAATGAGGACTCCTACCGCGTCATCGCCTACCCGGTCGCCCTCGCGCACCAGCGCGTCGTCATCTACGCGGGTGCCTCACTCGCCACGCTCCACCAATCGCTCAACGAAGCGCGACGCGGGCTCTTTCTGGGCGCGCCGGCACTCTTGATCGTCGTCGCTCTGCTGACTTTTTGGCTCGTGGGACGAGCTCTACGGCCCGTCGAGAACTTGCGCGCCGAAGTCGCCGCCATCTCCGGAGGGGACCTGCACAAACGTCTCGCTCCGCTCGCGACGCGCGACGAAGTGGCGCGCCTCGCGACGACCATGAACGAGATGCTCGATCGACTCGAAGTCGCCGATCGTCGCCTCCGCGATTTTGTGGCCGACGCCTCCCACGAGCTCAAGAGTCCCCTGGCGGCCGCGCAGAGCGAGCTTGAGGTCAGTGTGATCCACGGCACCACCGCCGAGTGGCCCAACGCCGCGCGCGCGGCGCTCGGTGACCTCGAACGCGTGCGTCGGATCGTCGACGACCTAACGACGCTCGCGCGCTTTGACGCGCGCGACGCGAGGCCGACATTACGCGACGTTGACCTCGACGAACTCGTCATCGCCGAATGCACCCGGCTGCAGCGTGTTACTGACGTCGCGATTAACTACCGAAACGTCTCGGGCGCCCGCGTGCAAGGTGAGCCCGAAATGCTCCAGCGCGTTGTGCGAAATCTCCTCGATAACGCGGTCGCGCACGCGCGCACGTTGGTCGAAGTACGTCTCGCGCAACAAGGTTCGCGGGTGGAACTGCTGGTGCGCGACGACGGTCCCGGCGTACCGGAGGAGGAACGCGCCAGGATATTTGAGCGTTTTGTACGACTCGACGATTCGCGGGCGCGGGTCAGCGGGGGTAGCGGACTCGGACTAGCTATCGTGGCCGAGATCGTCGGCGCTCACGACGGGTCCGTGGGCGTGGAGCCCACAGATGGCGGCGCCACGTTTTTTGTGCACCTGCCGACACTGTCCGGTGAAGAGGAGCCGGCCGTGCCCCCTCGCCTAGTCAGCGACGCGACCTAGTGGCGTCATGGCGAGCACCAACTGCTTAACGCCGTGGTTGTCGAAATTCACGCGCGCGCGGGCGCGTAACCCCTCGCCCTCGACCATGACGACGGTGCCTAGTCCAAAGCGTTCGTGGCGGACGCGCTCACCACTTTGCAGGCCCAACAACTCCGCCCCCGTCGAGCGCGCCGGAGGCGCCGCACCGGTACCAAAGGCCCGGCCCTCGGTAAAGGACGAGCCACGGCCGGTGAAGCCTTCATCGTCGGCGATAAAGGTCACGCGACGTAGCGGCGCGCTGGCCGAGAGATCCTGAACGAGTTCACTCGGTACCTCTTGCAAAAAGCGACTCGGAATCGTGTCGACGCGGCTCCCCCACTGGGTACGACTCCAGGCGTGGGTCATCACCAGGTGTCGCATCGCGCGAGTGATGCCCACGTAACAGAGTCGCCGTTCTTCTTCGAGCTCGGCGTCGTCACTCAGGGCGCGACGGTGCGGGAAGATCGTCTCCTCGAGCCCCGTCAAGACCACGACCGGGTACTCGAGACCTTTCGCGACGTGCAAGGTCATGAGCGACACCGCGCCGGCCCCGGCGTCGAGCTGGTCAGCGTCGGCGACCAGCGCCATGCGCTCGACGAAGTCGAGCAGCGTGTCGTACCGCGCGGCGGCTGAGGCCAACTCGCCCAAGTTCTCTAAACGTGAGTACGCCTCGTCGGAGTTCTCTTCGCGCAACGCGTCGCCCAACCCACTCTCGCGCACGATGGCGTCGATCATCTCGCGCGGCGAGAGGTCGTTCGCCAGCGCGCGCAGTTCGTCCAAGATAAAGGCAAATTTGTCGGCCCCGGTCTTCGCGCGACCCGTGAGTCCGGCCGCCCCCGCGAAGGCGGTCGCCTCGGCGAAGGAGAGTCCGTGCTCGGCGGCGTAGACGCCGAGCTTGGCCTGAGCCGCGTCGCCCACGCCGCGCTTAGGTTCGTTGATGACCCGGCGTGCCGAGGCCTCGTCACGGGGATTCACGATGAGTCGCGCGTAGGCCAACGCGTGCTTGATCTCCTTGCGGTCGTAGAAGCGCATCCCCGAAATCACGCGGTAGGGCAGGTTGGCGCGCAGCATCTCTTCTTCGAGCACGCGACTCTGGGCGTTGGTGCGGTAGAAGACCGCCATGTCGGACCAGGTGAGCCCGTGTTCACTGCGCAGTCGTCGCAGTTCCGTGGCGATCCAGCGGCCCTCGTCGTACTCGTCGCCGGCCCGGTAGAGGCGAATCTTCTCGCCCTGGTCCCCGTCGGTAAAGAGGTTCTTCGCGTGACGTGACGCGTTCTTCGCGATCACCGCGTTCGCGGCGTCAAGAATCGTCTGGGTCGAGCGAAAGTTCTGTTCGAGCACGATGACGTCGGCGTCGGGAAAGCGCTGCTCGAACTGCAAAATGTTGCGCACGTCGGCCGCGCGAAAGCGGTAAATCGACTGATCGGAGTCGCCCACCACGCAGAGGTTGCGATGCGTCGCCGCCAAGGTCATCACCAATTCGTTCTGCACGCCGTTCGTGTCTTGGAACTCATCGACGAGGAGATAGCGAAAGCGCTCCTGGTACGAGGTGCGCACGCCCTCGTCCACGCGCAGCATCGCGACGGCGTTGAGGAGAAGGTCGTCAAAGTCCATCGCGTTCGCGAGTTTGAGGCGCTGTTCGTAGAGTTCGTAAATCTGCGCGACCCGACGGCGATTGGGATCGTCGCCGTACGCCGCGGTGTACGAAACGGACGAGATCATCTCGTTCTTGGCGGCCGAGATCATCGAGGCGACCGAACGCGGCGTGAGGCGCTTCGTGTCGAGGTTGAGTTCTTTCATGATGCGCTCGACCGCGCTCTCGGCGTCGCCGGCGTCGTAGATTGTGAAGCCGCGCTCGTAACCGAGCACGTCGGCGTGACTGCGCAACATTCGCAAACACGCCGAGTGAAAGGTAGAGACCCACATGCGCGAGGCGTCCTCGCCCACCAACTCCACGACGCGACGACGCATCTCGTCGGCCGCCTTGTTGGTGAAGGTGATGGCCATGATTTGGTGAGCCTTAGCGTCGCCGGTCGCGAGCAGGTGCGCGACGCGACGCGTCAATACCCGCGTCTTGCCCGAGCCCGCCCCGGCAATCACGAGCAGCGGTGCGCCACGTTGGGTGACCGCGCGACGTTGAGGTTCGGTCAGGCCCTCGAGCAGCGAGTCGGGGTGAAGGCGCGTCGCGTTTTCCTCGAGCGCGTCGTCAAAGACCGAGTACCGGCTCACTCCCACTCGATGGTGCCGGGCGGCTTAGAGGTTACGTCAAGGGCCACGCGATTCACGCCCTCGACCTCGCGAATCAAACGATTCGCGATCCGCTCAATCAGGTCGTAGGGCAGGCGCGCCCAGTCGGCGGTCATGGCGTCGTCACTGGTGACGGCGCGAATCACGATCGGGTACGCGTAGGTTCGACCGTCGCCCATCACCCCCACGGTACGCACCGCCGGTAACACGGCGAAGCTCTGCCAGAGTTCGCGATACAGACCGGCCTTCTTGATCTCGTCGACGACGACGTAGTCGGCGTTGCGCAGAATCTCGGCGCGCTCGCGCGTCACCTCGCCGACGATTCTTACCCCGAGCCCGGGACCCGGGAAGGGCTGACGCCAGACAATCTCGGCCGGGAGGCCCAACTCCTCACCGACGCGACGGACCTCGTCTTTAAAGAGTGCGCGCAGGGGTTCAATGAGGGAAAAGGAGAGGTCCTCGGGCAGCCCGCCCACGTTGTGGTGACTCTTGATGTTGGCCGCGTGCCCCGAGCCCGACTCAATGACGTCGGGGTAGAGCGTGCCTTGAACCAAAAAGCGCGGCCCGTCGCCGCCCCGCGCCAGATCACGCGCGACCGCCTCGAACTCGCGAATGAAGAGCTCGCCGATGATCTTGCGCTTCTTCTCGGGGTCGGTGACCCCGGCCAGCGCGTCGAAGAACCGGTCGGCGGCCTTGACGTGAATGAGCTCCACGCCGAATTGGCGCGTGAAGGTCTCTTCGATCTGCTCGCCCTCATTCTTGCGCATGAGCCCAGTGTCGACGAAGACGCAGGTCAACTGGCTACCGATGGCCTTAAAGACCAGGGCCGCGGCGACCGCCGAGTCAACGCCACCCGACAGCGCGCAGAGCACCTTTTCGCTCCCCACCTGCGCACGAATGATCGCGACCTGATCTTCGATGATTGAGGTGTTCGTCCACGTGGGCGCAATAGCGGCCGCGTCGTGCAGGAAACTCTCGAGCAGCTCTTGTCCGCGCTCCGTGTGGGCGACCTCGGGGTGAAACTGCGTGGCGAAGAGACGCCGCTCGACGTTTTCCATTACGGCGACGGGGGCTTCGGGCGACGACGCGGTGACGACGAAGCCGGCGGGTGGGGTCGCGATGGCGTCACCGTGGCTCATCCAGCACTCGCTCGCCTCGGGCCACGTGGCGAGCAGCGCCGAGGATCCCACGCGCGACAGTTCGGTCCGTCCGTACTCGCCGCTCCCGGTCTTCGCGACCTCGCCACCGAGCTGTTGGGCCATGAGCTGCGCGCCGTAACAGATGCCGAGAATAGGAATCCCGAGGTCGTAGATGGCGGGGTCGAGGCTCGGCGCGGGCGTCTCGTAGACGGACTTCGGTCCGCCCGACAAGATAATCGCGGCGGGACTCTTTACGCGTACCTGGTCGGCCGTGATGGTCGAGGGCACGATCTCGGAGTAGACGTGCGCCTCGCGTACGCGCCGCGCGATGAGTTGGGCGTACTGGGCCCCAAAGTCAACGACGAGAACGGTCTCGTTCAATGTCCCATTCCGACGCCCTGGGCGCGCTGGAGCTGCTTGCCCTCGGTCTGCAGGGAGGGCGCGAGCATGATCTCGGCCTTCTGAAACTCCTTCAAGGTCTCGTAGCCGCAGGTCGCCATCGACGTGCGCAGCGCGCCAAAGAGGTTGAGTCGTCCGTCGTTCTCGTGCGCCGGTCCGAGCAGGACCTCACGCAAGGTGCCGCGCACCTGGGTACGCACGCGCGTCCCGCGCGGCAGGGTCGGGTGAAAGGTCGCCATACCCCAGTGAAAGCCCCGGGCCGGCGCTTCGACGGCGCTCGTTAGCGGTGAGCCAATCATGACCGCGTCGGCGCCGCAGGCAATGGCCTTAGCGATGTCGCCGCCCTTACTCATGCCGCCGTCGGCGATGACGTGCACGTACACGCCGGTCTCATCTAAGTGGCGCATGCGCGCGCCCGCGACGTCGGCGATGGCCGTGGCCTGCGGCACGCCAATGCCGAGTACGGCGCGCGAGGTGCAGGCGTTGCCGGGTCCGACGCCGACCAGTACGCCGGCCGCGCCGGTACGCATGAGGTGCAGAGCCGCTTGGTAACTCGCGCAACCTCCCACGATGACGGGGATTTCGAACTCGCGAATGAACTTCTTCAAATTAAGCGGCTCGGCGGTCTTGCTGACGTGCTCGGCCGACACGACGGTGCCTTGAATGACGAGGACGTCGAGGCCCGCGTCGATGATGGTCTTACTCATCCAGGCGGTGCGCGCCGGGGTGACCGACGCCGAGGTCGTGACGCCGGCGTCCTTCATCTGCTTGATGCGCTCGGCCACCAGCTCGAGCTTGATCGGCTCTAAGTACATCTGCTGCATGCGGGCGGTCGCCTTGTCGTCGTCGAGTTCGGCGATTTCGTCGAAGAGCGGCGTCGGGTCCTCGTAGCGCGTCCAGAGTCCTTCGAGGTTGAGCACGCCTAGGCCACCCAGGCGGCCGAGCTCAATGGCGGTGAGGGGCGACATCGCGCCGTCCATGGCCGAACCGAGAACGGGGAGTTCAAACTTGTAGGCGTCGATCTGCCAGGAGATGTCGACGTCCTCGGGGTCACGCGTGCGCCGGCTGGGCACAATGGCAATGTCGTCGAAGCCGTAGGCCTGACGCGCCGATTTGAAGATCCCGATTTCTACTTCCGCCATGAAGTCCTCCGCTGAAAAAGCCACCCGCAAAAACGAAAAGGTGTGCTCCTAATCTACTCGGGTCGACTCCCCTCGAACCGGTCCTCCTCGGGCCAGGGCACGTCGAGCGCGACGCAGAGTAACTCCGTCACCACGCGCGCCGTCGCCCCCCAGATGACGTCGGCGGGGGTACGAAAAAAGTAGATCGGGAAGAATCCTTCGGCGTCGGCCCCGGGCCGCGCGGTCGGGCGGCGCCAGCGCTCTTCGACGAAGTTCTCGTCGCGCGCGAGATCACGCAGCGACACGGAAAAGACGTGCTCGACCTCGTTGGGGTTGGCGTGGAGCGTGGGCTCGTCGGCGAGCGTGGCCACGATGGGCCAGATCGCCGAGCCCGAAGCCAGGGTGACCAGGGGACTTAGCCAACCGATGACCTCGACCTGGTCGGCGCGCAGCGCGACCTCTTCGTCGGCCTCGCGTAGCGCCGTCGTGACGGGATCCTCGCCGAGGTCACTGCGACCGCCCGGAAAGGAGATTTCGCCACGATGATTGCGCAGTTCACGCGATCGCCGGGTCAAGATGACGCGGGTTTCGCCCGCGGCCTCGTAGAGCGCCACCAAAACGGCCGACGCGCGGGTGATGGGACGTTCCTCGTCGTCGACAATGACGCGCAATTCCGCCGCCTCGCGCGGCAGTGGCGCACTCGAAAAGTGGCGTCCGCGCTGGCGCAGGCGCGCCTCCACTGTCGCGAGCGTCAGCCCTGATCGCTGGGTCTCGCGGAGGTGAGACCACGGCGCCGGTCGTCCGGGGCGAATCTCGTCGGGGACGGGAATGTTCTGAGGGTAGACGTGGCCCGAGAAGCGCGTGGGGGCTGGAAGGTCTGGGGACACCGGCTCTCCCCGTAGTGTTGAGATTTCTCACCTAACCGTACCCCAACGATCCCCACCCAGGAGTCTCGTGAAGTCACTCGCCCGTTTCGCCGTCCGTCGTCGATGGATCGTCCTCGCCTTTTGGGTTCTCCTCTTCTTAGGCATCAACGT
>JAGWHY010000003.1 GCA_028873575.1 Acidobacteriota bacterium
GGGCCAGCAGCAGATTCTCTTCGTGCTGACGGGGGCCCAGTTCGACGAGACCGGGCGTCACCACCACCCGGCGGCCGTCGACGTCGAGTGACGCCAACAGTTCCAGGGCCGCGCGCGCACTTTGGGGATTGGCGTTGAAGGTGTCGTCAATGACGACGACGCCCGAAGGAGCGCGAACCACGTTTTGGCGAGAGTCCACCGAGCGCAGCTCACGAAGTCGCGCGACGAGTTCGTCGACGTCGTGTCCGAGGACCCTCGCCGCGGCGAACGCGCACGCGACGTTGGTGGGCTGCAGTCCGACCGGCGCCTCGACGCGGGCCACCACTGCGAGGTCGACCAGCACCTCCCATTGATCCTGCACGCGTCGCACGACGACGTTCGCGCCTTCGTCGAGCGAGGCCGCCGTGACCACGCGCTTACCCTGTGCACGCAACCCCTCGGACCACCGCGCGAGGCGCGGATCGTCGACGTTCAAGACGATCGTCGACGCGCCTTCCGTGATTTCGTGCTTCGCGGCTTCGATGGTCTCGAGTGAGCCCATTCGCTCGAGGTGGACTGGTCCAATCGCCGTGACCACCGAAATTTCGGGCGTGCACCACGCGCACATCTCACGAATCTCGCCCGGGCCGTACGTACCCATCTCGGCGACGAACACCCGCGTGTCCTCCACTAAGTGCTCGTTCACGGCCCGCGACAACCCGGCGCGATTGTTGAAACTCCGCGGCGACGCGACCACGCCGGCCGACGGTCCGAGTAGATCAACCAGGTGATTCTTCGTCGAAGTCTTGCCGTACGAACCCGTGATCGCGACCACGCGAGGTCGCACCTTGGCTAAACGAGCACTGGCTTGGCGCACGAAGCGCGCGGCCAGGCGCTCCTCGACGGGCGCCAGCACCCGGGTGGCGAGACCGAGTACGGGGGGCACCGACCAGACCGCGATCACCGCGCCGTACCACTGAACGCCGGCGAGCCACCCACCAATACCGAGCACGAGCGCGACGAACGTCGCGACAATCGCGATCAGGCGAAGTCGCCGCGTCCAGTGGAGCTTGGACGTGCGTCCCCGAATCGACAGACCCACGGGACAGGTGAGTCCGTAGAGCACACTGACGAGCGCCGCGCCGACGTCGAGACGCAAAAGTACGAACAACACGACCAAAATTGCCCAGAGCAGGCTCGGGCTAAGGGGACGTCGTTCTCGCTGTTCTTGGGGCAATTTTGAGCGCCGAGTGAGCGCGAGCAGGTGAAGGAGCGAACGTCGCGCTTGACGTCGTACGGCGGGGGACTTCGCGGACGCGACGGCCGGGGCGCTCCAGCGTCCAAGGAAGCGAAACGGAGCCGACGGGTCGTAGTGCTCGCGCTGGAGCACGCGCAGCCACCGGGCCATCTGCGCGGCCCACGCCAACGCCACGACCAGCGCAAGGAGAATCTCCAGGATGATTTTCACGACGCGACGGCCCCAAGTACCGCGTCGCGAAAAGCTTCCGGTGCCTCGAGGGGTGCCAAGTGGCCGGCCCCGTCGAGAACGCGCAACGACCACGGGACGCGCACGAGTTCACTCGCGCGTTCGGCGATCGCCACGGGCGTGACGGTGTCGTTCGCCCCCCATAACAACGTCAGCGGCGTCCAAAGCGCTTGCAGTTGCGACTCGTAACTTTCGTTCACGCTCGCGACGAGAATTTCACGAAGGGGACCTTGCGCGTGGCGGTAGTCGTCTGAGCCGTAGCGCTGGCGCGCCCGCTCGAGACGCGCCTCGCTCACCAAACCCTTGGACCGCGCCCAGCGCACGAGACGATAGCCCCGCGGCGAGGACGCGGCGTTCGCGACCCGCAGTAGCGGCGTGCCCGTCAAGATGAGGTGGCGAAAGAGTTCCGGTCGACGCGCGGCCAGCGTGAGCGCGACGCGACCCCCAAAGGAGTGCCCCACGATCACGAGGGGATCGCGGGCTAGCTCCGTCACCAGGTCCGTAAGCGCGTCGGCGTACACCTCGGCGCCGCCGCGTACCTCGGGCAGTGGCGACGCGCCAAAGCCCGGAAGATCGAGGGCCAGCGAGGCCACGCCGGCGCTCGCGACGAGACGCGCCGCGGGCGCGAAATCCGCCGCACTCCGGCGCCAACCGTGCAACCACAACACGCGCGGCGCCTCATCACCGTACGCCTCAGCGAAAAGTCGCCCCTCGTCGTAGGCCCGCAGCACGGTACTCAGGTTAGTGAACCCCACTCGCGGCTTCGCGCAAGTGACGCCCCACCTGTAGCGTTCACGGCGATGGACGACGAAAGTTTCGACGCGAACCTTCTCGAGGGTCTAACCCCCGAGCAACGTGAGGCCGTGACGTCCAGCGCCCCTCGGCATCTGGTGCGCGCGACGGCCGGTTCGGGCAAAACCCACGTACTCACGTTGCGCGTGCAGCGTCGTGTGCTCGACCACGAGGTCGCCGCCGACCACGTTTTGGCGATGACGTTCACCCGGAAGGCCGGCGACGAACTACGTCGACGGCTCTTTCGCGCGGGCGTCGGAGACGTGCGCGCCGGCACGTTTCACCGCGCCGCCCTGGCGCTCGTGAGCCAGTACCACGAGGACCATCACCTACGGCCCGTGCGCGTGGAAGCGAACCGGCGTCGACTCGTCACCGCCCTCGCCCAACAACTGCGCGAGGCCGGCGACGTGCGACTCGAGGAGTGGCAGTTGCCACGCGTGGAGCAGGAGATCAGTTGGGCGCTCAGCCAAGGTCTTACCGGCGCGGCCTACGCCAAACTCGCGCGTCGACTTCGCCGTGACGCGCCCCTACCACCGGGCGTGTTCGCCGACGTGTTGGATCGCTACGTCGGACTCTGCCAGAGTCGCGGCGTCGTGGACTTTGACCTTTTACTCAGCGAGGCTCTACAACTTTTAGTGAACGAACCCGACGTACTCGCGAGTTTTCGCTACCGCAACCGTTCGCTCTACGTCGACGAAGCCCAGGACATGAATCCACTGCAGTTCATGCTGCTGCGGCAAATGGCCGGTGACGACCCGGACCTCTTTTGCGTGGGCGACCCGAATCAATCGATTTACGGCTTCAACGGCGCGAGCCCCGAACTGCTCGTCGAAATCGTGAAGACCTGGCCCGACACCGTCATCTTGGATCTCACGCGCAATCACCGCTCGACGGCCAACATCATCGCAGTGGCGAACACGTTGCTCGAACCCGGTGCGCGCGGCATCGAACCGGCGCGCGACGACGGCGAGATTCCCCTAGTGCGCGGCTACGACACCGACGACGACGAAGCCCGGGCCGTCGCGACGTGGCTGAGTGCGCAGCATCGACCGGGGACGCCGTGGCGCGTCATGGCGGTCCTCGCGCGCACCAACGCGCAGCTCGAGGTCGTGGCGAGCCACCTCGACGCGCTCGACGTACCGTACGAACGACGAGGCCCCGACCACTCGCCCGCCTCCGACGTACTCGCCGCCTTTGAGCCGGGAGGTCGGCGCGTCGACGACGACGCGCGTGACGCGGTGGCCCTCTCCACGATTCACCGCTCGAAGGGCCTCGAGTTCCAGTGCGTCGCGGCAATCGGCTGGGCGGAGGGACAACTCCCCCACTACAACGCGACCGGACCGCGCGAGCTCGCGGAGGAGCAACGTCTCGCCTACGTCGCCCTCAGTCGCGCGGAGCGGGCGTTGCTGTTGACGTGGAGCAAAGGACGCAACGATCCGCGTTTTCCGGACCGTTCACCGTCGCGCTTTCTCGCGCCCATTGAGGCCGTAGTGACCAACCTCACGCGCGACGCCGCGCCGCTCACCGGCGAAGCCCGGCGACAGCGCTTGGCGGCGATTCGTCGCGCCCTCGAGGCATCGACCAACGACGCAAGCTCGTCGGCGACGTAGGAGGCAACGTGCAGAATCGGACGCTACGGCGATGAACGGCGCGCGCGCCATGCTCGAGACCTTGCTCGCGAACGACGTCACCGTCTGCTTCGCCAACCCCGGAACCTCGGAGATGCATTTCGTGGCCGGGCTGGACCAGGTACCCACGATGCGGGGCGTCTTGTGCCTCTTCGAGGGCGTCGCGACCGGCGCGGCGGACGGGTACGCACGCGTCGCGCGTCGACCGGCCGCAACGCTCTTGCACCTGGGACCTGGTCTCGGCAATGGTTGGGCGAATTTGCACAACGCGCGTCGCGCGCGAGTGCCGGTGTTGAACGTCGTGGGCGATCACGCGACCTACCACGGCATCTTCGACGCGCCGCTCCAGAGTGATATCGCCGCCCTCGCGAGCGCGCTCGAAGGTTGGTACCGTCGATCGACCTCGAGTGACGACCTCGCGCGCGACGTGGCCGACGCGCTCAGTGCCGCGTACGGACCACCGAGTCGCGTCGCGACCCTCGTGCTGCCCGCGGACGTTTCCTGGAGCGACGTCAACCACGCGCCGGCGTCGTGGCCACTCGCGCGTCGATCCGCGAGTCAACCTTTCGACGACCAGATCTTCGACCACGCCACGCGCGCCCTTCGCGCGGGCGGGTCGGCCCTCTTCGTCGGTGGCCAACTCGACCGAGACCAACTAGCCCTCGCGCGGCGGATCGCCGACGCCACCTCGTCGCGACTCATCGTCGAGACCTTCCCCACCTCACTCACCCGCGGCGCCGGCGTCGCCAACGCCGAACGGCTGATTTACCTCAGTGAGTTCGCTCAGGCCCAACTGCGCGATCTCGCGTCGTTGGTCGTCCTCGGCACGACCCGCCCGGTGGGTTTCTTCGCGTACCCGAACGTCGCCAGTGAACTCGTACCGAGCGACTGCGACGTCATTGACCTCGCGCCGCCCGGCGTCGACCTCAACGCGACGCTCGAGGCACTGGTCGCGGTGACCCACGCGGGCGCGGTCCACCTCGACGAGGGGGTACCGCCGAAGGCGCCGAGCGGCGCGCTCACGCCGGAGAGCTTCGCCGCGGCGGTCGCCGCCACGATGCCCGACGACCTGATCATCGCCGACGAGTCCAACACGTCGGGACTGCACCTCTACGGCGCGACGCGCCATTGCCCGCCGCACGAACTACTCACCTTGACCGGCGGCGCAATCGGTTTTGGACTGCCCGTCGCGGTCGGCGCGGCCATTGCCGGCGAACGACGCGTCCTCGCCCTCGAGTCGGACGGTTCGTTGCTGTACACCGCGCAGGCACTGTGGACGATGGCCCGCGAGCAACTCGACGTCACGGTGGTGGCGCTCGCGAACCGGGGTTACGCGATCTTGAATCTGGAACGTCGACGCGTGGGCGCGACGGCCGACGGCTCGGCCAGCCAACGACTGCTCGATCTCGACGACCCCACTCTCGACCTCGCGGGACTGGCGCGCTCCCTCGGCGTCACGGCGTACACGGTCTCCACGGCGGATGAACTGGTCACGGCCCTTCAACGTTCCTACGCCACGCCGGGTCCAACCCTGATCGAGGCGGTACTGCCGACTAGTCAGTTCTAGAGCGAGAACTCGGCGACGACCGGCGCGTGGTCCGAGGGCTTTTCGCCCTTGCGCGCCTCGCGGTCGACGTAGCTGGCCGTCGTCGCGGCCGCGAGGACCTCATCGACGTACAACAGATCGATGCGCAGCCCCCACCCGCGACGAAAGGCGCCGTTGCGATAGTCCCACCACGAGTAGCAGGGCTCTTCGGGGTGCAGTCGCCGCGTCAGATCCACCAGGCCCGTCGCCTCGAGAGCCGCGAGCGCCGCGCGTTCGGGCGCGGAGACGTGGGTCGCGCCCTCAAAGGCGCTCGGGTCGTAACAGTCGAGGTCGGTGGGCGCCACGTTGAAGTCGCCCCCCACGACGTAAGGCCACGCGTCGGCGCGTTGCGCGACCAGGTCGCGCAGGCGGCTCAGCCAGGCCAGCTTGTAGGCGTAGTGCGGATTGTCGAGGGCGCGTCCGTTGGGCACGTAGCAGGAGTAGGCGCGAATCGGTCCACAGGTGGCCCCGATGATCCTCGCCTCGGGGTCGTCGTCGCCGAAGCCCCGCGTCGGTGACTCGAGCCCGACCTTGGAGATGATCGCGACGCCGTTCCACTGACCCTGGCCGTAGTGGACCGACTCGTAGCCGAGCTCGGCGAACCCCGCGAAGGGAAACTTTTGGTCCGTCTGCTTCGTCTCTTGGAGCAACAACACGTCGGGCGCGTTCGCCTCGATCCACTCACTCACCCGCGGCCAACGCGCGGTGAGTGAGTTGACGTTCCAGGTAACGACTTTCACGGCCGATCAGCGAGGATGAAGAAGAGGTCGGCCTCGACGCTCACCTGTCCGTCGACGGTGGCGCGACCGTGGCCCTTGCCGCCGCGCGCGGAGAGCTTGGTCATCTCGGTCTCGAGCGTCACGGTGTCGCCGGGCAGCACCTGGCGACGAAAACGGGCGTTTTCGACGCCGCCAAAGAGCGGGAGACGCCCGGCGTAGCGTTCGTCGGCCAGTACCGCGACGCCGCCGACCTGCGCCAAGGATTCGAGCAGCAAGACGCCCGGCGTGATCGGACGTCCCGGAAAGTGCCCGGGGAAGAACCACTCGTCACCCCGCAATGTCCACGTGCCGACGGCGCGACGTCCCGGTTCGATGCTTTCGAGTCGATCGACCAACAAGAACGGGGGACGATGCGGGAGCCAGTCGCTCGGGTCAAGAGAGAGATCGCTCATAGTAACGACAGCTCCGCGATGCGCCGTTCGGCGTCCACTCGGACTAGTCGGAAGGTTCGCGCGTCGCCGCGCTTTAAGACGTCTCGGGCTCTCGCGGGCGCCGGTTGCGCCAACGACGCGGTTGGTGCGTAGCACTCCATCTCTTTGCCCCCCTTGAGACGAACCTTAATCACGGCGCCGTGTGACGTGAAGGCCGTGACCTCGCCCTCGACGCGCGCGCCAATTTTGTGACCGGTCGCGAACGCGTCGTAGACCTCTTGGGGGTTGACCGGTTGGCGGCCCCGTCGCAGTGCCACCGTCGCGGCGGGTTCGTCCGTTACCCCACTCTTGCTCGCGCGTTTCGTGGCGGTCGCCTTCTCGACGGGCTTGTCGGTCCGCTTCTTCGTCGTCGCCCTCGAGCTCGCCTTTAATGGCGTCACGGATTTTTTCACGCTCTTACTCGAGGCGCCGATCTTGGGGGCTTCGAGAAGCTTGACGGGCTCGGGGGCCTTCGCCGCCTCCGCACTCTTCGCGACGCGCTTGGCGCGTTTGGCGGGCTTGGCCGGCTCTTTTTCTTTGTCCTTCGCCTTGACCTTCTCCGCCTCTTTGTCGGCCGCGAGCTTCTTCGTCGTTCGCTTCGTCACCTTCACGGGCGTGAGCGTGGTGCCGATCTCGGGAAGCTTGCCGCCGGGCAGCGTAAGTGACAGCTTCTTCGTTGATCGCGCCGCCTTGGCGTTGCGCACGGGGTTGCGTGGCGTGAAGATCCAGCCGATGCCGCGCACGGGTTTACCCCCGACGAGTCGGCCCTCGTTAAAGAGCCACGGGTACTCGTCGTGGAACTCTTGAAACGAGTCGTTACTCAACACCACCGCGTCCACGCGGTCGGCGATCTTCAAGATGAAGGCGTCACCGCGGCCTATTGCGCCGGCGGGTGGAGTCACCACGTCGCCGGCCAACACGGCCTCGTTAAACTTCGCGCGCTCGTTCGCGGCCACGCGATGCTCGAAGCTCGCGTCGGCGACCACGATGACCTCGACGCTGGGATTTTCCGCGACGAACGCGTCCACGGCCTCGTTCAACTGCGACCAACTGGGGGTTAAGCGCCCTTCGGTCGCGAGGTTCGATCCGTCGACGACGACGCGGACCTTGGCCTGTTTGGCGCTCACCCGACGGCTCGCGCGAGCAGGTCGGCCTGTTCGGCGGCGTGGACCAGACCGCTGCCGGTGGCCGGGCTGGCCGATTCCGCGCGCGCCACGTGCGAGACGTTAAGCCCCCGGTGTTGGTGGTGCATCTGCAAGTGAATGAACGGCCAGGCGCCCATGTTCTCCGGCTCTTCTTGGAGCCACACCACTTCCGTCGCGGCCGGGTAGGACGCGAGCACCGCGTCGATGGCCTCGGCGGGCCACGGGTAGAGCTGCTCCACGCGCACGACCGCGACGTGCGCGACGCCGCGTTCGTCGCGGCGCGCGAGTGCTTCGTGAGCCACCTTGCCCGAGGCCAAAACGACGCGCGTCACGGTCGCGCGCGACGTCACCTGGTCGTCGAGCACGGTCTGAAAACTCCCTGACTCGAACGCCTCGAGCCGGGAGCGTGTCGCGTTCGCGCGCAGCAGCGACTTGGGGGTGAAGACCACCAGAGGCGTCACGCGTTCGCGGCGCACTTGGGAGCGCAAGAGGTGGAAATACTGCGCGGCGTTGCTCGGCTGGGCGACGCGCAGATTGTTCCGCGCGCAAAGCGTCATAAAGCGCTCAATACGACCGCTCGAGTGTTCGGGACCCTGGCCCTCGTACCCGTGGGGCAGGAGCATCACCAAACTCGATCGCTGACCCCACTTATCCTCGGCGGCTACGAGGAAATTGTCGATGATGATCTCGGCACCGTTGACGAAGTCGCCGAACTGGGCCTCCCACGCCACGAGCGAACGCGGCGCCTCGACCGAGTAGCCGTACTCAAATCCCAGGGCCGCGTACTCACTCAAGAACGAATCGCGCACGGTAAAGGAACCCGGGGTCCCCATGGAGGCGAGTGGCACGAACTGTCGACCGTTCTCGTAGTCGATCAACGCGGCGTGGCGGTGCGAGAACGTGCCACGACGCGAGTCTTGACCAATGAGTCGGACGTTGGTGCCCTCGACGAGCAGTGAACCAAAGGCCAGCGCCTCGCCTAACGCCCAATCGACCTCCCCGCCGTCGAGCATCGCCGTGCGCTGGGCAAATTGACGCTCGAGTTTCGGGTGGATGGTAAAGCCCTCGGGCGCCGTGGTCGTGGCCGCGGCAATCGTGCGCAACGTCGCGCCGTCCACGCCGGTCAAGGGCGCTGGGGCGTCGACGGGCGACTCGTTCGCCGGCACGCCGTCGAGCTGAGGCACGGGCACCGTGCGCACTTCGTCGAGCACGCGCTGGAGACGGTCGTTGAACTCGTTGAGGTGAATCTCGGCCTCGTCGAGCGAGATGTCCCCACGGCGAATCAACGTCTCGGTGTAAATCTTGCGCACCGAGCGCATTTGGTCAATCACCTTGTACATCTGGGGCTGGGTGTAGCTCGGGTCGTCGCCCTCGTTGTGCCCGTGCTTGCGGTAACAGACGACGTCAATCACGACGTCACGGTGGAACGCCTGGCGAAAGTCGAAGGCCAGCTGCGCGGCGCGCGCGCACGCTTCGGGGTCGTCACCGTTGACGTGAAAGATGGGGGCTTGAATCATCTTGGCGACGTCGGTCGGGTAGAAACTCGATCGCGCCGACTCGGGCGCGGTCGTAAAGCCCACCTGATTGTTAATCACGACGTGGATCGCCCCACCCACGCGGTAGCCCGACAACAGCGAGAGGTTCAGCGTCTCGGCGACCACACCTTGGCCGGCGAAGGCCGCGTCACCGTGAACGAGAATTGGCAGGTAGGGGTAGAGCGCCGCGGGCGCCGTCACTTCCGTACCGTCACTGGGACGAAGCACCAGGTCCTGCTTCGCGCGCACGATGCCCTCGACGACCGGGCTGACGGCCTCGAGGTGCGACGGGTTCGAGGCCATCGAGACGTCGATCGTCGCGCCACCTTCGCTCTTGAAGACGCCGTGCGATCCCTTGTGGTACTTGACGTCGCCACTACCCTGCACGCTTTCGGGATCGAGGTTGCCCTCGAACTCCGAAAAGATGTCGCTGTAGGACTTGCCCACGATGTTGGCGAGCACGTTGAGGCGCCCTCGGTGCGCCATGCCCAGCACCGCTTCTTTCAGGCCCGCGTCGGCGGCCAGGTCGAGCATCCGCTGCAAAACCACGATCGTGGACTCGCCGCCCTCAAGACCGAAGCGCTTCTGACCGACGTAGCGCGAGTGTAAGAAACGCTCGAAGACCTCGGCCTCCGTGAGCGCGTCGAGGATGCGACGCTGCTCGTCGCGCGAGGTCGAAAAACGCACGCCCTCGACGCGCTCTTGAATCCAGCGCTTCTGCTCGGGGTCGAGTAGGTGGCCGTACTCAATGCCAATGGTGCGACAGTACGCCTCGCGCAAAATACTCAAGATCTCTTCGAGGGTCGCCTCGCGACGTCCGGCGAGCCCGTCGACCACGAAGTGGCGTTGCAGATCCCAGATCGTCAGTCCGTAGTACGCGAGGTCCAGCTCGGCGTGCAGCGTCGGGGGCTCGGAGCTCAACGGATCGAGGTCCGCGTTGAGGTGTCCGCGCACGCGATACATATTGATGAGCGCTTGCACGCGCAGTTGCTTAAGGATTCGCTCACTCTCGTCCTCTTGCGCGCCGGGGTTGGTGTCCTTCGACCAGCGAGCCGGCTCGTACGGCACGCCCAGTGACGCGTAGACCTGGTCGTAGAAGTCGTGACCACCGGTCAGACACTCGGCGACGTACTTCAAGAAAAGTCCGGATTCAGCCCCTTGAATAATGCGGTGGTCGTAGGTGGACGTCAAGGTCAGAACTTTGCCCACACCGAGTTCGGCGAGCGCGCGCGGATCGGCCGCCTCAAAACCGGCCGGCCACGCGAGGGCGCCGACGCCGAAGATCGCGCCTTGGCCCGGCATCAGTCGCGGCACCGACTGCACCGTACCGAGCGTGCCCGGGTTCGTCAGCGACACCGTCGCGCCGACGAAGTCGTCGGCGCCAAACGTGCCGCCGTGCACCTTGCGCACGAGGTCCTCGTAGGCGAGCAAGAAGGCACGAAAGTCGAGCGTGTCGGCGTCTCGTACCACGGGCACGAGCAAGTTTCGGGTGCCGTCGGGACGCTCCACGTCGACCGCGAGTCCCAACCCCACGTGCTCGTGGTGACGCACGCCGGGCGTGCCCTTTTCATCGACCGCCTCAACGAAGGTCGCGTTCATGGCCGGCATCGCTTTAATACCCTGGACGATCGCGAAGGCGATGAGGTGCGTTAAGGAGACCTTGGCACCGGTTGCGCGGGCGAGCGATTCATTCAGCGCGGCGCGATTGATCTCGAGGAGGCGCGCCGACACGGTGCGTACGCTCGTCGCGGTCGGCACGGCGAGACTGGCGTTCATATTGGTCACGATGCGCGCGGCCGCGCCACGCAGCGGTGTCGCGGCCGGATCGAGCGCCAATTTGGGCGCGGGCGCGCTCGGCGCGCTCGCGAGCGCCACGCTCGGGACGGTCGAGTGCTGGTAGTCGGCGAAGAACTCACGCCAGCTCTCCGACACCGAGGTGGGATCGGCGAGAAACTGATCGTACAGATCGTCCACCAGCCACGCGTTGGGACCGAAGGAGCCGCGGTGGGTGCTCGACGAGGAGGAATTGGACGTAGTCACGACCTCCAGCCTAGGCCCGCAGCGGCAAAAGTCGAAAGGTTCCGGCGCCGCGCCGGGTAGGTTCACTACGTGAGTTCGGCCCTCCCGTCCCCCGAGCGACTCCACTTCGTCGCCGACGCGCCCGTCGCCGGATTGGCGGTCGCCGAACGTCGCGTCGCGCGTCCCGAGGCCACCTTGATCTGCGTCCACGGTGGCCTTGACCGGGGTCGATCGTTCGCGCGGCTCGCGCGCCGGGCGGATCACTTCGACGTAGTCGCCTACGACCGCCGCGGCTACCAGGGCTCGCGCGCCCTAGGCCCGTCGGGACTGGACGACCACGTCGCCGACCTCATCTGTTTGATGGAGCGTGAGGCGTCGACCCGCCCCGTCGTACTTTTCGGGCACAGTTTTGGGGGCGTCGTCACCTTCGGCGCGGCCCTGGCGCGACCCGAACTGGTGCGTCTCGTCGTCAACTACGAGTCGCCGCTGCCCTGGGTGAAGCATCGACCGAGTTCTCGCCCACCGCTGACCGACGACGCCGCCTTTGAGGCGGAGCAGTTCT
Organism: Acidobacteriota bacterium; assembly: GCA_028873575.1. Classification (GTDB taxonomy): domain Bacteria; phylum Actinomycetota; class Acidimicrobiia; order Acidimicrobiales; family RAAP-2; genus RAAP-2. The sequence continues at coordinate 11,921 of JAGWHY010000003.1, forward strand.
TTCGCCGCGTCGTCTCGAACGGCGCGTGGGAACGCCTGAGTGAACTCGAGCGCGAGTCGCGTCGGCTCGACGGTCCGGCACTCGTGAGCGACCTTCGAGGTCTGCGACTCGATCACGCCCCCTACGACCTGGCCCAGCTCGTCACGCCCGCCAGTTACGTGCACGGCGACGGCGTCCTCGCGCCCTACTACCGAGCCCTCGGCGTCAAACTTCAAGAACTCAACGCCGGGATCGAAATTCGCGAAATCGCTCACGCCAACCACGGAGCCCATCTTTCCCATCCTGACGAGGTTTTTCGTGCCATCGAAGAGCGCTGGGAGCACGTATGCGCGTCGGTGTAACCGGGGCGTCGGGCTTCATCGGACGCGCTCTGGTGGACGCCCTGCGCGCGGCCAACCACGACGTCGTGCTCTTCGTTCGCCCTAACGGACACCGAGTTTCGGGGCCCTCGATTTCGTGGAATCCCGCCGAAGGTGCTTTAAATCAACAAGATCTCGTCGACGCCGGCCCCTTCGCGGCCGTCGTCAATCTGGCTGGCGCCGGGATCGGGGATCGACGCTGGAGCGCCGCCCGCAAGACGCAGATACTCCATTCACGAGTCCGTTCGACGGCGCTACTCGTCGACGCCCTAAACCGGCTCCCCGTGAAGCCATTTTTGCTTAACGCGTCCGCGATTGGCTTTTACGGCTCCCGCGGCGACGAAGTGCTCGACGAAGCCTCCGACCTTGGTAACGGTTTTCTCGCCGAGGTATGCGCCGCGTGGGAGCGAGAGGCCGAGCGGTACCGAGAGCTCGGCGGCCGGGTGGCGATTGCCCGTACCGGGATCGTCCTTGACCACGCCGGAGGGGCGTTGAAGCGGCAATTACCGCTTTTTCGTGCCGGTCTCGGTGGCCGCCTCGGGAATGGCCAACAGTGGGTGAGCCCTATCTCGCTACTCGACGAAGTGCGGGCGCTGTCGTGGATCGTGGAGCACGAAGTCACTGGAACTTTCAATCTCTGCTCGACTGAGCCACTACGCAACACCACCTTGACCGAGCTCTTGGGTGACCGGCTCAACCGCCCGACGCGAGCCCACGTGCCAGCAATTGCCCTACGCGCGGTGTTAGGTGCGGAAATGGCCAGCGAATTGTTGCTCTCGAGTCAACGTGTGGTTCCGAGCGCTTTGGTCGCCCAAGGTTTTCACTTCGTTCACGCGGAGAGTGCCGACCTCGTCACGTACGCGTTGCGGTCCTAGCCGTCGCGACGAGTCGCACAAAACGTCGCCACCGTGTTGACCGATCATGACTGGACCGGGCGCGAAGGGGCGACGGCGCGCGTCTCGCGACCTTCCACCACAAGATTTCACGTGCGCGAAACGCGCCGATCGATTGCTGGACGCCAAATAATTGTTTGGAAGCCAACGGCTGTGAAGGAGTAAAAACCGGGAAAATACGGACATTGCGTGGCCGAAGCGCGAAGGAGGTGCGCGCGGTCCGCGATTCTAAGAATTTTGCCAGCTGCTTTTCGCGCCGACCTGACTTGTTCCCCTAGATATCAGGGATTACAGTTACCGCTGACCGTCAAATTGGGGCGGAAAAGTAAATTTAACGTGACCACTTGTGGTGGCACTGGGAGGCAATATGTTTCGAAAAGGCAAGTTACGCCTTGCACTAACGATGGGGTTAGCTGTGGGCTCAATGTCGTTGGGGCTCGTTGTCCCGGCGGTGAGCGGAGCAGCGGCGCCTTCAGGGGTACTGAGGATCGCCGAGGCTCCCAACGCGACGCCTAATTACATCCTGCCGTTCTATCCACCATCTCAGTGCACGGTCACCAACACGTCGCAGTTCCAGCAGATGATGTTCCGACCGCTTTACTGGTTTGGCCTCGGCTCGAACGCGGGTCTCATTCCCAGCATTTCGGCTGGTAACGCGCCCACGTACTCGAAGAACAACACCCGAGTCACGTTCAGCACGAAGGGCTGGAAATTTGCGGACGGTCAGACGGTGAACGGTCAGTCCGTGATGTTCTTCTTGAACATGTACAAGGCGGAGCCCTCGAACTTCTGCACCTACACCCCTGGTTTGGGCATCCCCGACCAGGTGGCGGGCGCCAGTGCGCACGGCAATTCGGTGACGCTGATTTTGAAGTCTTCGGTGAACCCGCTGTGGTTTACGGACAACATGTTGGCCGTCATCACGCCGATGGCGGACGCGTGGGACCGCACCGCGAGCTCAACCAACGGTAAGTGCGCGACCGGTGCCTACGGGGCCGCCTCGACCATCGTGAACTGCAAGAACGTGTACAACTTCTTGAACGCGCAAGCGTTGAAGGTGGCCACGTTCACGGGCAAGATGTGGCAGAGCGGTGTCGACGGTCCGTGGAAGTTGACGAAGATGGACAACCTGGGTAACGCGACTTTCGTGGCGAATCCCAAGTACTCCGGACCCGTCAAGCCGAAGATCAAGACCGTCAAGCTCATCGCGTTCACGACGTCGCAGGCCGAGCAGAACCAGCTCCAAGCCGGCAACCTTGACCTGGGATACGTTGACCCGTCAGTTTTGACCTCACCGGCGATCAGCCCGACCCGCCCTGGGGCGAACTGGGGACCGGTGGCCTCGCGGTACAACCTGTTCTCGAACGAGTTGTTCTCGAACAACTACATGAACTTGAACTTCGGTAGTAACCCCGGAGCCAAATTCTTGAATCAGGAGTACATCCGTCAAGCGCTGCAGCAATCGATTGACCAGCCGGCGATTATCAAGAACGCCTTCAAGGGTTACGGTGTGCCGACGTACTCCGCGTTGCCCCCGTTGACGCCTATCTCAGAATCGGCACCCATCAAGAATCCCTTCCCGTTTAGCTTGAGTGCGGCCGAGTCGCTGCTGACGAGCCACGGTTGGACGATGCAGAGTAATCAGTTGGTGTGCACGAGCCCGGGAACGGGCGCGAGCGACTGTGGCGCCGGCATCAACAGCGGCGACAAGTTGTCGCTCAGCGTGCTGTGGGTTTCGGGAACGCCTTCACTCGACACTGAGATGAACGCCGTCCTCGCGGACTGGAGCAGCTTGGGAATCTCCACCACGCACGCGACTGACACGTTTGGTCACGTCGCGGGTGCCTGCCCAGTGGCGTACAACAAGTCCACGACGTACGACATCTGCAACTGGGGTGGTGGCTGGCTGTTCGCGCCCGACTACTTCCCGTCCGGCGAACCGCTGTACCTGACCGGTGCCGGCTCGAACAGTGGTGGCTACTCAAACGCGACGATGGACAAGTTGATCAAGCAGACCTTGTCGGCGAACGTGAAGCTCACGGCGTACGGCAACTTCTCGGCCAAGGACGTGCCGGTTCTCTGGGACCCGCTGGCGACGGGAACGGGAGAAGTGAGCAAGAAGCTGCACAGCAGCATCGGCTTCTCGAGTGTCTTGGACAACTTCACGCCGGAGTACTACCACTTCTAAAGTGCGTGACGCGTTAATCCGTTTTAACGGACGCAACGACAAAGAGGGGGGCGATTCGCCCCCCTCTTTGTCGTTGCCGGCCTACTTCGCAATCTCGTGAGATGGTAATCTTTCACGGTGTTTGCGTACATTGCGAGACGGTTAATCCAATCGGCGATAGTCCTTTTCATCATCATCGTCATTACGTTTACGCTCCCCTACTTTCAACCGAACGGCATCTTCGCGCCGGCGTACACCGCTCTCGGTTCGCGCAGCAGTCCCCACAACGTTCTGGTCTGGGCGACCCAGCACGGTCTAACCCAGAACTACTTCACGCGACTGCTGCACTACCTGAGTCAGCTCGTATTTCACTTAAATCTGGGGCACTCGTATAAGCAGAGTCTGTCGGTGAATTCGATTATCGGCCTCTACGTGCCGCGCACGCTGTGGCTCGCTCTGAGTGCGTTGATTTTGACGGTGCTCATTGCCATTCCGCTTGGTATCTTCCAGGCTTCTCGTCGCAACACCGTCGCGGACTACGCCGCGACGGGTACCGCCTTCGTGTTGTACGCGATGCCGGCCTTCTTGCTGTGCATCTTGGTGATTGACGCCTTCGGCTTCCACGGCCCCCATTTGCCGATTTCACCGCCGTCGGGGGTCGCGCCTTGGGCGATCTTTACCGACCCCGTAGCCTTTATTTTGCCCGTGGGCTGCTTGACCTTGCTCTCGGTCGCCGCCCTGAGTCGTTTTATGCGTGGCACGGTACTCGAGGTGCTTGTCCAGGACTACGTTCGCACGGCGCGCGCCAAAGGGTGCTCGCCTCGCCGCGTTCTCTGGCGCCACGCGTTTCGTAACGCCCTCGGACCGATCGTCACCATCTTGGGTCTCTCAATCCCCGGCCTCATTGGGGGGGCACTCATCATCGAAGACGTCTTTAACTACTCGGGCCTTGGGGTTCAAACCATTAACGCCGCTTTGCAAGTTGACGTACCCACCATCTTGGGCATCACCCTGTTGGTGGCGATTTTCACGCTCCTCGGCAACTTGATGGCGGACGTGGCCCTAAGCCTGGTTGATCCTCGAATCCGAATTGAGGGGAAACAGTGAGTGACGTGATTAGCGCCTTCGCGGCACCACTTGAAGACACGAAGCCCGTACCGATGTGGCGTCAGCGAGCGCGGATTTTCTTCGCCAATAAGCTCGCGATCGCGTCGGTGGTGTACGTTCTCTTGCTCACCATCGCGTGTTTTCTGGTCCCTCACCTACACCCGGTGAACGAGACCAACCAGGCGCTCGCCTTCAATAATCCTCAAAACGCCGCGCCGTCGAGCGCGCACTGGCTCGGGACGGACAACAACGGATTCGACGTGCTCGGCCGAATACTCTTCGGCGGCGAATACTCCCTCACTCTGGGTTTCTTGGCCGGCATTATCACGATTGTGGTCGGGACGCTCTACGGGATGATTGCGGGATTTTTCGGTGGTGTGATCGACACCGTCATGATGCGTCTCGTTGACTCGTTTCTCTCTATTCCCTACATCTTCTTACTCTTGACGTTGATTACCATCTTTGGTCGCTCGACCGTCTTTCTTATCTCCATCATCGGGTTTACGGGTTGGTGGGGCAACGCCCGAATCATCCGTGGTGACGCTCTATTGATTAAGCGTTTGGACTACGCCAACGCCTCAGTCTCCATGGGCGCGAATAAGTGGCACATCATTAGACGACACGTCTTTCCAAATTCGATCAGCAACATCGTCACCGTCGCGACGTTCTCCGTCGCGGACGCGATTCTCTTTCTTTCGGCTTTGGGATTCTTGGGCCTTGGTATCCAGTCACCGCAGACCGACTGGGGAACGATGCTCCAACTCGGTACCAATCAGATCCAAAATGGTTACTGGTGGGAGGTCTACCCCGTCGCGGTGGTCTTCATCTTGGTCGTCGTCTCCATCAACTACATTGGCGACGCTCTCCGTGACGCCTTCGAAGTTCGTCTCCTCGAGCGTTAAGCGTTCCGTCCCGTCAGTGGACTAGTTCGTGGAGGTCCGGACACGCCTTAGGAAGTGCCGCACGTGCTGACGACACGCCAACTCGACGGGCCCTGACCTGGCGGACGGTGACGGGGATGAGAGAATGGGAGACGTTGGCGTTCGCCAGGCTCACACCGCTCGCATCGTTGCCCACCCAAGGACCGGAATGAATATCTTTACGAAGCGCGGCACTCCCAACAGGTTGCCGGTGGCGTCACGCCTCGCCGCTCGCGTACTGGTCGCCGCGGTCGTCCTCGCGGGTGCGTCCCTCACGGCGTTAGTTTCGTCACCAATAGCCCGCGCGTCGTCGTCAGAAATTCAGTTCGCGCAGGCCCCCGGCGCGAGTCCTACCGCTATCTTTCCCTACAACGACTGCCTGCACACCTCAACGAACAACGTTCAGCTCTTTCAGCAGTTGATGTACCGGCCCCTCTACTGGTTCGGTAAGGGTGCCTCACCCGCCCTGCAGCCCGCGCTCTCTCTGGCGCTCGCGCCTCGGACCAGTCACGGCGACCGGGTTTTCACTATTTCACTCAAGGGCTGGCGATTTAGTAACGGCCAGGTCGTCAACGCCGCGTCGGCGAAGTTTTTTCTCAATATTTATAAGGCGGATCCCTACTCGAACTGTTCGTACAATCCGGGCTTCGCCATCCCCGATCAACTCTCGTCCGTCAAAGCCGTTGGCACCACGTTGACGCTCACGTTCTCGTCGCCGCAGAACCCAATCTCGGTCCTCGATAACTATCTCTCGCAGATTACGCCCCTACCCCTCGATTGGTCGCGCGTGGCGAGCGGGCCCGCGCCGACGTGCGCGCTCGGTGCCTACGGCGCGAAGGTGACTGACGCGTCGTGTCTCCTCGTTCGTAGCTACCTCGCCACTCTCGGTACGCAGACCTCCACCTTCACCAATAGTTTCTGGCAGTCCGGCGTCGACGGGCCGTGGACACTACGCGCCTTTTCGAGCAACGGAAGCGCCACGTTCGGCGCAAATCCACGGTATTCGGGACCCGATCGACCCCGAGTCGCGACCCTGCGCGAGGTGGCCTACTCCTCGGCGAGCAGTGAACTCACCGACCTCCAGAGTCACGCCTTAAGTGTGGGCTACGTCGACCCCTCAGCTATTCCTTCGCGCGCGTCGAACACGAAGGGTCCGCGAACCAACCTCCCGTCCCTCAATTCGTACTACTCGGTGGCCTCCCTCGCGCCTTGGGGGTTCAACGACGCTATTTTGAACTTTTCCAGCGCGAACCCGAACGCCGTTCTCCTCAAACAGCTCTACGTTCGCCAAGCGCTCCAAATGGGCATCAATCAGCCGACGCTGATCCACAGCGTCTACAACGACTTCGCGGTGCCCTCGACGAGTCCGCTGCCCTTGTCGACTCCTGCGGCGCTCGCGGCGAGTGTCGCGAACCTCTACCCCTTTGATCTCAACGGCGCCCAGGCGCTCTTGAAGACCCACGGCTGGACGCTCAGTGGCGCGACGTGGACCTGTCAGCGTCCCGGCGTGAACGCCGACGAGTGTGGTTCCGGCATCGCCGCCAACAGACCGCTCACGCTCAACGTCGTGTGGGCCAGCGGCTCCCCCACTACGGACACCATGATGCGCGCCGAAGTCGCCGCGTGGACTCAGATCGGCTTCCAGGTCACGACGATCATCGATACTCCGAATAACGCGATGACCGATTGCCACGACGCCGCGATCGGCGATCTCTGCTACCTCGGCGGTGGATGGAACTACGCACCCTTTATGTTCCCGAGCGGCGAACAGCTCTTCTCCTCACAGGGCGTCGCTAACTTCGGCTCCTACAGCGACCCCGCGATGAACGCGCTGATCACGCGATCGCTCGTCGCGCCCGGCACACTGAGCGCGTACGCGAAGTACGCCGCCTCTCAGCTCCCCGTCCTCTACGAACCCGACGCCACGTCGCTCTACGAGATCGCGAAGAGTCTTCGAGGTGTTGACGGTGCAGTCCTGAGTCCGGTCGGAACTTTCACGCCCGAGTTCTGGTCGAACTAAGACGGCGGCTCAGCTGTTGGACGACGCCGCGCCAATCGAGACTGGTTGACGTAACGGGAAATGGCAAGCGGCCTGGTGCGACGGACCAAACGCCTCCATCAGCGGTTCCACGTTGGCGCACACGTCTTGGGCCCGTGGGCAACGCGTACGGAAACGACATCCCGACGGCGGATGAACGGGCGAGGGTAGCTCGCCACGAACCTTGAGGCCACGACGGCGCGCCGCCTCGGCAGGGTTCGGCGTCGGGACCGAATCGAGAAGGCCCTGGGTGTAGGGATGCGCCGGCGAGCGGAACACGGATTCGGCGTCACCGATTTCCACAATTTTGCCGAGGTACATGACGGCAATCGTGTCGGCCATGTAATACACCACCGCCAAGTCGTGACTGACGAAGACGTAGGTAACGTTGTGCTCGCGCTGGAGCCCCTTCATCAGGTTCAAAATCTGCGCCTGAATGGAGACATCGAGCGCCGAAACGGGCTCGTCGGCGACGATCAACTTCGGGTTGAGGGCCAGGGCACGGGCCAGGCCAATGCGCTGGCGCTGGCCACCGGAGAACTCGTGCGGGTACCGGTCAGCCGCACGACGATCGAGCCCGACGACGTCGAGGAGTTCATAGACCCTTGCTTGACGATCGGCACTTGAACCTTCCTTTTGCACGAGCAGCGGCTCGGCCAAGATGTCGTTCACCTTCATGCGCGGATTGAGTGAGGAGTAGGGATCCTGGAACATCATTTGACGATCGCGTTGCGTGGCTCGTGAGGTTTTGTAGTTCTTCGCCGTGACGACCTCATCGTCGAAGGTGATTTGACCACTCGTCAGAGGCTCGAGGCCCACCAGCATTCGGCCGATCGTCGTCTTGCCACAGCCCGACTCGCCCACCAAGCCGAACGTCTCACCCTCGTTGATCGAAAAGTTGACGCCCGAGACAGCGTGAATCGCGCCCACTTGATGGCGGATAAAGCCGGCCTTGATAGGAAACTCCTTGACCAAGTTCTCCGCACGCAACAGTTCGCGACGCGACGCGTCACGAATGACGACCGATTCGGGCCGCGTCACGACCGGCAACGGACCGTCGACCGGGTGAAAGCACGCGTAGAGTCGGTCGCCATCTGTCGTTAGCGGTGGATCCGTGGCGAAACACTGCTCCGTCGCGCGACTGCAACGCGGCGCAAATCGACAACCGACGATTTCCTTCGTGAGGTCCGGTGGAAGTCCCGGAATTGAAGAAAGTTCGTGCTTGGACGTATTCTCCAGGTTCGGCATCGAGGCGAGCAGCGACTGGGTGTAGGGGTGACGCATCGTCGAAAAGAGTTCCGTCGTGCTGGCCTCTTCGGCCTTCTTGCCGGCGTACATTACGGCGACGCGGTCGGTGCGACCAGCGATCACACCCATGTCGTGCGTGATCAGAATCACGCCCATGTTGAGTTCTCGACGAAGATTGTCAATGATGTCGAGGATTTGCGCCTGAATCGTCACGTCAAGGGCCGTGGTTGGTTCGTCGGCGATGAGCAATTTGGGATTGCACACGAGGGCCATCGCGATAATCACTCGCTGACGTAGACCACCGGAAAGTTCGAACGGGTACTGATTTAACCGTTCGACCGGATTAGGCATGTCCACCATCTCGAGCACTTCGAGTGCTCGCTTCTTCGCCTCGGCGTCACTCGCGCCGTGGTGAATGCGAAGTCCCTCGCCAATCTGACGACCAATCTTGGAGGTTGGGTTGAGTGAGCTCATCGGGTCCTGAGGAATGAGCGCGACGCTTCGACCCCGGTACGACTGCATTTCTTTTTCTGAAATTGTGCTGAGGTCGACACCCTCGAGCATGATCGACCCGCCCGCGATTCGCCCATTAGTGGGGAGCAGGCGCATGATCGAAAGCCCCGTCGTGGTTTTGCCACAGCCCGATTCACCCACTAGACCTACGCATTCGCCGGCTTGCAGCGTAAGAGAAAAATCATCCACTGCCGTCGCGAACGACTTACGAGACGCGAATTGAACCTTCAGATTCTGTATGGTCAAGAGGGAAGACATAACCTCGCAATCCTAGTCAATCACCCGTAAATCGCCCGTTCACGAGGACGTGATCAAGATGAACTTTTACTCACAAATTTGGATATTTCTCAGGTAACCGCCACGTCACCCGATGATGACCGCTGACGCCGAGACGACGAAGCGCCAACAAATGCTGTGGCGTTCCGTATCCCTTGTTCTTGCCCCACCCGTAGAGGTCGTCACCACCTCCCAACTCGCGCATCAGGGCATCACGCTCAACTTTGGCGAGAACGGAAGCCGCGGCGATCAACGCGCTGCGCGAATCCCCCCGGACGATCGTCGTCACGCGGGCGCGATTAGCTTGAAGTTCTCGTGGCACGTCCGCCCCCAGGTCCCACATGGTTTCGGTGGACAGAAAATCCGTCGCGCCGTCCAAGAGAATGTCGGTCGGCGAAGTTCGCAACTTCTCTAACGCTCGATTCGCCGCGACCCGCAACGCCACCGTGAGACCTAATTCGTCGACCTCGCGCGCACTGGCCGCCCCGACCGCGAAGTCGTCGCACCATTCCGTGATACGCGGCACTAACTGCTCACGTTGACGTGGGCGAAGACGCTTCGAATCATCGAGACCTGACGGCACGTCGCGTTCCTGACGCAGAAGCACTGCGCCGACCATTAGCGGACCGGCGAGCGCGCCACGTCCGACCTCGTCGAGGCCCACGATGACCGCACCTTTTTGCCAAAGTGGTCGCTCGAAAGCCAGTAAGTCCCTTTCGGCGCTCAGCACGACTTCAGCGTAATCTCACCGTGAACTCCTACGATGGACCGATATGTCACTCGCGATCGTCGTTCCGTTGCGCGACTTCTCTCTCGCCAAGGAACGCCTGCGCTCGCGCGGCGTCAGTGACGTCACGGACTTGGCTCGTCAACTCGCCTCCGGCGTGCTTCGCGCGTGCCCACCTCGACCCACGTACGTGGTGACCGAAAGCGACGACGTGGAGCGCTTCGCCGAGGAGCTCGGCGCGGAGGTTCTGCGTCCGACGACGTTCTCGTTGAATGACGCGGTGACGTTTGCGTACCGTACGCTCGCCGCGCGTTACGAACAACTCATGATCGTGCACGGTGATCTCAAAAATCCCGAAGGTCTAGGAGCGTACGTACCCCCGGCGCACGTCACTGTTTTCACGGATCACGTGGCGGACGGAACGAACGTCCTCGTCGTTCCCACGGGATACGACTTTCACTTCGGATACGGACCGCGTTCCAAAACGCACCACGTCAGCGAAGCGAGCCGACTTGGTCTCGCGGTGAGCGTGATTGAAAATAGCCCTTGGCGCTTCGACGTCGACGAGCCGTCGGACCTCGCGTAAGCGTCTAGACAGCATTCGAGGGGGTCACGAAGACCCCCTCGAATGACGAACGCGTGAAGAAACTACTTCTTCTTCGCAGCCTTCTTGGCCGGAGCCTTCTTAGCCGGAGCCTTCTTAGCGGGCGCCTTCTTGACGGCCTTCTTTACTGCCTTCTTAGCTGCCTTCTTGGCCGGAGCCTTCTTCGCAACCTTCTTCGCAGCAGCCTTCTTGGCGGGCGCCTTCTTGACGGCCTTCTTTACTGCCTTCTTAGCTGCCTTCTTGGCCGGAGCCTTCTTCGCAACCTTCTTCGCAGCAGCCTTCTTGGCAGGCGCCTTCTTCTTCGCGGCAGTAGCCACTTTCCCTCCTTGGGACTCATCGTTCAATCAAACGGGAACCACGAAAACACCACCTTGGTGCAGTCGATGCAGGAACCACTTTGATGACGCGAACTCGCTCATGCCTCGCCCAACCTCGCGGTTGTGCGCCGACTGATCGCAGTGCACGGTCCACCGCGGAGAAGCGTCGCGAGCAACGATGCGCACAGCGTCGCTCACTACGTGGACCTCCTCCGCAGAAGGACAGAACAAAGTTCAGTCGTAATTGAGACCAATGTCAAGTATTTCGACGACTTTTACGACCGATGGTTGACGATGAAAAATTTTGGAGGCATCTACCTCGGTCGCGGTGAGCGTGGCGACGCGCGCAGTGGCGATCAACATTCGACGTTGGTCCTTGGCCCCACGCGCAGTGGCAAGACGACGAGTGTGATTATTCCCAACCTTCTCACGACCTCCAGTCCCGCCGTGATTACGTCGACGAAGGACGACGTCGTGCGCCAATTGGCGGACGCGCGTCGCGACGGCGCGACGCTGCTGTTCGATCCTTCCGGCACGGTGCCGACCCCCAAAGGCGTGCACCGCGTTGGCTACTCGCCAATCCGCCAGGCACGCGAGTGGGACGGCGCGGTGCTGGTCGCGCGAGGGTTGCTCGACGTTGCCCGACGACAAAGCGTCCATCGTGGCGACGATCACTGGAGTGAACGTGCTGGTGCGTTAGTCGCGCCCTTGCTGCACGCCGCGGCGCTCAGCGACGAATCCCTCGGCCAACTCGCGACGCGCGTCGACGCGCGTCGCTACGAAGACTTCGCGCAACTCTTAGACGATCGCTACGGCGAGTTTCATCCGGCCGTTTCGCTCTTGCGCGGTGTGCTGGCCACGGAGGAGCGAGAGCGCTCGAGTATCTGGTCCAGCGCGGCGGGGCTCTTCGCCGGCGTACGGACCGAGGCGGCTCGTCACGCCGCGCGTGAGGCGCCGCTCGACGTCACGAGTTTTCTCAGTGGTCCCCACCAGTTACACGTCGTCTCACCAAGCCGACACCAAGCAGTGACGACCCCGCTCGTCGTGGGTCTCATTGAAGAACTCGTCCACGCCACCTACGACCGATCCAGCTCCGGCGCCACGCTTCTACTCGCCCTCGACGAACTAGCGAACGTGGCTCCCCTGCCGCGGCTGGCCAGCATCGTCTCCGAAGGTGCCGGTCAGGGCGTCTTGACTCTCGCGTGCCTGCAGGACTTGAGCCAGGCCCGGGCGCGTTGGGGAGCCACGGCCGACGGTTTTCTCTCCCTCTTTCCTACGACCCTCGTCCTGCCCGGCATCGCCGACCGAGAGACGCTGCTGCAACTCCAACGTTTCGCCGGTCGCCACTTGGTCGAGACCACCACGGCCCAACGTGACGCCAAGGGTCGCCTGCGCGGTCACGCGACCGGTCAGCTCGAACGCGACGTGTTGAGTATCGCCGAGCTCACCCAGGGGCGCCCGGGGCACGCCCTCGGACTCGACGAGCGCAACCGGGTGCGCTGGATTGAGCTCACGCCCGCCTATCGGGACGCCCGATTCCGCCGTCACCTCGAGCGACCTTCGCGCGAGTATTCGCGCGAGCGCTGAACCCACGCGGAGAGTTCGCGCATTTCCAGAGGTCGAGGGCCGCGCTCACGGACGAGCGCGCTTTGGCGGGCCTGCCACACGCCAAGCGTTTTTTCGCGCACGCCACGTTCGTCGCGCCACTCGGGGTAGAGCGCGTTCACGCACCCCTCAATCTCGCGAGGCGCTTGGCCGAGAATCGCCGCGTCACTCCACGCCTCGACGACGTGACGACGCGCGACCTCGCGACGACCCTCCAGGCTGGCGCCGAATCGGTGCTCGTCAATGGTGCGCGGCGGCGCGATGCGCGCGAGTCGCTGACCGGACTCTTCGAAACGTTCGAGATCACGACGCCACCGTTGTCGAATTTCGTCGCGTTCCCAATATCGCTTTTCGCCACGGACGTCGTGGTGACCACCCCAGAGCGCACGATAGCCCTCGTCGAGTCCGGCGATCGCGTCGTGACCCGCGAAAGTGCGCTGAGCTTGGTAGGAGGTTCGTCGAGCAATCTCAAAGCGCAACGACGCGCGATACAACCCGTCGGCGGCGCGCGCGTGGGCGTAGAGCGCGCGCGAATCCAAGACGACTGAGGTATTGGCGGGTCGCGCGCCGACGACGACGTGATCATGCAGGTGTGGCTCGCCGTGTCGATTAACGCCGTGGGTGAAGGACACGACGCGTTCCCACGCGCGCGACACTTCGCGGTCGCCACCGGCGCTGCGGTCACGAATAACCAACGCGCGCGACTCGAGGTACGCCATTGCCCCACGAACTGACGTGCGCTGAGCGGCGACGAGGTGGGGCGCCGCCGCTTCGTCGAGGGCCAGCAGGGTCGAATACGGTCGTGGCGCGGCAAAAATCAGGTCGTACCCCATGACTTGCGAGCGCGACGTCGTCGTCAAGACGCGCGACACGTCGTGGGCGCTCGCGGGGTCGCCGTCACCGCGTAACCACCACCCCGCCGGCCCGTCACGAAGACCGTCGAGTTCGCGCGCCTGATCGTCGGTGTAGTAGCGAACGTCGCCACTGCGGCGTACGTAGATGCGCAACATGGGCACCTCCCGGCACCCAACGGTCGTCTACAGCGCGGCCAACATCCGCTTCGCGAGCTCGTGACCAGCTCGGCGATACGCCGGCGTCGCGACGACCGCGCCCGGACCGCACTTCACCATCAGGTGATCAAGGAACGAAGCGCTCGTGACGTGAAACTTGACGGCGAGTCGACCGTCGCGCACGGTCGACCACTGCGCGCCCGGCAACGTTTCAAAGTGCCAGCGGTTCGGCGGTTCGAGGACCACGACCACCTCGCCCCCGTCGTCACCGACGCGGGTCAGCCAGCCCTCAACGGTGTCCGGCGGTGTGGGAACGCCCGGTGAGGTGGCGAGGACTGCCGTCACGCGATCGAGGCGAAACGTACGCCAGTCGCGTCGCGTGTCGCAGTAGGCGCGCACGTAGGTGTGACCATTCAAGACCCGGATCTCGCGCGGCGAGATGAGACGGACTTGGACTTCGTCGGACTCGACGGCGACGTACTCAATCTTGAGCTGCGCGCCGTCGCGCACCGCGCGCTCAATCGTGACGAGCGAATCGTCGACGTCGTTGGATTCAACGTGCAAAAAAGAACTCGTGACGTCCTCGATCTTGCGCATGGCTGAGGTGAGCGCGTCGTCGTGGTACACCCGCGCCGCCTCGTGCAGGGCCAGGTTGAGTTCGAACAGGTCGCGCCACATCAAGGCCGACGGCTCGGGCGCGCCTTCGGGCAGGTCACTAAAGTCCGCGAGGTAGAGCGAATCGTCGTGGGCCTCGTCGTCCCAGTCGTCACACTCCTTGATGACGTGAGCGGGAAATCGGCCGGTCCCGTCGGTCGTCGCGTTCATCGGCTCGAGCGAGACGAGACGGTCCATGATGAGTCGAACGTGATCGGGCTCAAGGCCAAATCGTCGCGCGAGTTCACTCACGCGAAGCCCTCCGTCACTGGCGTAGACCGCGTGCAAGAGCCGTAGGGTCTGCCCGAGCACGTCCTGCCCACCCTGGGGCGGAAAGACAATGTCGTCCAGGGGTGGCGCGTCACCGCGGTTCACGCCTCTGAGCCACGTCGCCAGGTCGTCACGTAGAGATTTGGGAGCCTCCACGCGAACGCGGTCCGCGGCGTCGAGGGCGAAACGTAGCGCGCTGCCGGGTCCGTCAAAGGTGATGCCGACCTCAACCCGATTGCGTTTTTGCGCGGTGAGCGCCCCCGGGTACTGACGAACCAACAGTTCCGCGTAGTCGGCACTCGTACTCACGACAACGTCGAGTGGTCGAGGCGACTTCTGATACTCCGGTCGCCACGCGCGCGCGTTCTCGAGCGTCTCGTCGTCGACCGAGAAAGTATCGGCCAAGACTTCGGGCATCGACGTCATGCGCGAAAAGCGGTATCCCTTGATTTCCTCCGTCCCGCGCACTCTCGCCACGAGGTACGCGACTCCGCGCACCACGTCCACGACGAGTGGCTCCACGACACGAATCTTTCGCGTGGACGAGTAGTACTCGAAGGACAGAACGCGGCGAAGCTTCAACGCCCGCACGACTGGTGTGTAGTAGTTGGACGCGGCCAGCGCGCCGTCAGTGGCGGGCGTTTCGCTAAAGACGCTAAAGGCCCCCGACTGACCGAAGCCGCAAAAACGCAGCGCGAGCGCGACGACGCGTGCCTCGCGATCGTTGAAGTACAACGGCGGCGCGTACCCACTCGCGGGGTCGACGCGATAACCAACGGACCCGTCGTCGCGCTCGACGGTTTCGATGACGAAACCGAGATCTCGGATACGGGCCTTGTCACGTTCGAACTTCTGACGCACCGTCGCGTCGGCACCCTCGTAGGCGCGAACTTTTCGCGGCCCCTTCGCCGACACGGGGAACTCGTCAACGGTCAGCTCGCGAAGTATCTCTTCCTGACTCAACGCACCGTATTGGTGGGCCCGCTGTAACAACAGCACCAGCGCCACCAGGCGCTCACGGCTCTGTTCAACACTTCCTCGCACGACCATGGCTCTCCTCGAAGTTCTCGCGTCCGTCGCCGTCACGGCGGGGCGACCAGATCACTCGTCGAGTGATTCCTCACGCCGCCACGTACCCGAACGACCACCGGACTTCTCCCACAACGCGAGTTGCTCGATGCTCATCGTACGGTCGCTGCTCTTGCACATGTCGTAGATCGTCAACGCCGCGACCGCGCACGCGGTCAGGGCTTCCATTTCGACGCCCGTGCGATCAACGGTGTCGACGCTGCTCTCGACGTCGATATGGTCGTCGGCAATCGTAAAATTCACGTACACGTTGCCCACCAATACGGGGTGGGCCATGGGTAGGAGCCCGGCGGCCTGTTTGGCCGCCTGAATCCCGGCCACCCGGGCGGTCGCCAAGACGTCGCCCTTATTCATCGAGTTCGCGGCGACCGCGGCGGTCGTATCCGGCAGCATGTTGACGCGGCACTTGGCCAGGGCGCGTCGCGCCGTGACCTCACTGGGGCCGAGGTCACGGGGGAAGGCACCACCGCTGCTTCCGCGGCGAATCTGGTGGAAGTCGTCCATCGCGCCATGCTACGACACGATTTCTCTTGAGCGAGCTCCAGTAGAATGGACCTTTGAGGTTCTCGCCAGGAGTTCGCAATGCCGACCTACGAATACGAATGCCAAAGCTGCCACGAGCGTCTCGAGGCGGTGCAGTCATTCTCCGACGCACCCTTAAGCGTCTGCCCGGCCTGCGGCGGGGTGTTGCGCAAGGTCTACTCGGCCGTCGGAATCGTCTTTAAGGGCGGTGGGTTCTACAAGACCGACGCGCGTTCATCCAGTTCTGCCGCCGTGCCCGCGAGTGACGCCAGCGCTACGTCTACGCCCGCCACGCCCGCCACGCCAACCACGACGTCGAGCGCGGCCACCGGCGACTAGCCAGTCCGGCGTCGAAGGTGACACGGTAGGCTCAAATCCGTGATTTTGCCGTCCATTGAGACCCCGGCCGACCTGCTGGCGCTCTCCTACGACGAGCTGGAACAACTGAGCCAAGAGATCCGCGATTTCATCATCGAGACCGTGACGACGACCGGTGGGCACCTGGGGTCGAACCTGGGGGTCGTCGAGCTAACGCTGGCGCTGCACCGCGTCTTTGAGTCCCCCAAGGACATCATTCTCTGGGACACGGGCCACCAGGCCTACGTGCACAAGTTGCTTACCGGTCGACGCTACGGGTTTAAGCACCTGCGTCAACGCGGCGGGTTGTCGGGCTACCCCAATCGCTCCGAAAGCCAACACGACTGGATCGAATCGAGTCACGCCTCGACGGCCCTCTCCTACGCGCACGGTCTCTCGGTCGCGCTCGAACAGCGCCACGAGCTCATTGGCCGCGGTGGTAAGCGCCACGTCGTCGCGGTCGTGGGCGACGGTTCGCTCACCGGCGGCATGGCCTACGAGGCGCTCAACAACCTCGGACACTCTAACCAGCGCGTCGTCATCGTCCTCAACGACAACGGGCGTTCCTACGCCCCCACCATCTCAAAGCTCTCCGAGTCGCTGACCGCCTTGCGACTCAACCGCACGTACTTGACGCTACGAGAGCGGCTCCGTCGTCTCGTTCCGCACCTTCCGCGCGTCGGCAAAGCCGCCTACCTCGGCATCGACGGCTTCACGTCGGTGGTGCGCGAAATGGTCACGCCGCACACCTTCTTTGAAAACCTCGGCGTTCGCTACGTCGGCCCCATCGACGGTCACGACCTCGCCGCGCTCGAAACGGTGTTGACCAACGCGGCCACCTGGGACGGCCCCATCGTGGTGCACGTGTTAACGCAAAAGGGCCGCGGCTACGAACCCGCGATTAGCGACAACTTAAAGATGCACGACTACAAGCTGCCCCCGCGGCTGAACGACGAAGAGGTTGCCCCGACCTCCTTCACCCAGGCCTTCTCCGACGCGCTGGTCTCGATCGCGAGTGTCGACGAGCGCGTCGTGGCGCTCACCGCGGCCATGGCTGGTCCCACCGGACTACTGACCTTCCAGGAGCGCTACCCCAAGCGTTTCTTTGACGTCGGCATCGCCGAGCAGCACGCCGTCACCGCGGCCGCCGGCATGGCGATGGGGGGACTCAAGCCCGTCGTCGCGGTCTACGCGACGTTCTTCTCGCGCGCCTTTGATCAGGCGCACCTCGACGTCGGACTACTCGACTTGCCGGTCGTTTTCGTCTTCGACCGCGCCGGCATTACGGGTGACGACGGTCCGAGTCACCACGGCCTGTTGGACATGGCGCTCGCGCTCGCGATACCGAACATGACGGTCTTCGCGCCGTCGACCGCCGAGGAGCTCCCGGTGATGCTGGCGAGTGCGCTGGCCCTGTCGTCGCCGAGCGCCATTCGCTTTCCGAAGACCCCGCCCAAGCCCTTCGACGGTCACGCCGGCGAAGGACTGCACGCGCGCAAGATCGTCACCGGCGACGGCGCCCTCTGCGTGCTCGCGGTCGGCAAGATGGCGCCCAACGCGTACCGCGCGCTCGAACTGCTCGGTGACGACGCCCGCCACGTCACGCTCTACGACGTTCGCGTCTTGCCACCCGACCCCGCCATGATTCGAGACGCGTTGGCGCACGCACGCACGATGACGATTGAAGACGGCACGCGCCACGGCGGCGCGGGCACGTTAATGGTGTCGGCGATACGCTCCCTCGCCCAGGACCTCAGCCAACCGGTCCCCTCGACGCGCATTCTCGGCGTCCCGCGCGCCTACCTCGAACACCACCGTCCCGACGACCTCTTGGCCGAACTCGGGCTCGACCCCGAGGGTCTCGCCAACGCGATGCGGCGGCTGTTGCGCGATCAGCCCGAGTTCGCGCCGCCCCTGCCGGAGGCGCCGCGCCCGCGGTACCTGTGACGAGACGTACCCGCCGTCAAGACCGGTACGATGCGGCTATGAGCTTTGACGTGCAAAAGTCCGACGAGGAGTGGCGCGAGAGTCTCAGCGCCGAGCGCTACGCCGTGTTACGTGAAGCGGCCACCGAGGCGCCCTTCACCGGATCACTACTCCACGTCGACGCCCAGGGCGTGTTCACCTGCGGCGGTTGTGGGCAAGTGCTCTTCACGAGTGCCCAGAAGTTCGACTCGGGCTGTGGGTGGCCGAGTTTCGACCAGTGCGAACCCGGCACCATTATCGAGCGCCCCGACCACTCGCTCTTTCGCGAACGTACCGAGATTCTCTGTTCGAAGTGCGGCGGACACCTCGGCCACGTCTTTCCCGACGGTCCCACACCGACGGGCCTGCGCTACTGCGTGAACTCACTCGCCATCGACTTCACCGACCAGAACTAGACGTCGAGAAAGCGCCGGATCGCGATCGCCGATCCGACCGAACCAATCACTACGCCCACGGCCAACACGACGGCTTCCGTGCCGACGAGGGCGCTGGCGCCTAACTGAAACTCGTTGTGCAGCGGGTACCAGGTGTGCAGCGCCAGGACGAGCAACATGGCCACCACCGAGCCAATGAGCCCCTGGATAAAGCCCTCGGTGATGTAGGGCACGCGAATAAACCAGTTCGTCGCCCCGACCAGCTTCATGACCGACACTTCGCGTCGACGCGAGAAAATCGCCATACGAATGGTGTTCAAGATCAACACCACGGCCGAGAGCAACAGCACACTCGCCAACGCGATGAAGACGATCTGCACCACGCGGATGGCGTGGTTCATCTCGCGAATCTGCTGCTCGGGCGCGGTGACCTTGTAGACGCCAGGCTGATTCTGAAAGGTGGTCTCGACCACGAAGGCGTTGGAGGGCACCGTTGGAATACAGCGAAACGACGACGGCATCTGCGCGACGCTCAGCACACTCGACTCCGACGGTGGCAGAAGCTTGAGGGCCTCTTGGTAGTCCTGGGCCTGGGTGTAGTAGACGCAGCTCTTCACGATGGGCAGGGTCGAAAGTTGACCCTGCACGTTGGCGATCTGGCTCGTCGTCGCGTTGGGCTGCATCCACACCGTGACGCGGGTGCCCTGTTGCCACTGGGCCGACGCTTGCGCGGCGCTCTGACGCAGCAGCAACGCTGAACCGGCTAAGGAGAGTGAGACCGCGACGGTCAAGACCGCGGCGATGGTCATCATGCGGTTTCGCCAGAGGTTGCCCAGCGTCTCTTTCACGGCGTAGCGAAGATAGACCCTCACGGTAGCGACACTCCTTCATCGACGCCGTACACGCCACGGATCTGGTCACGAATCATCTCACCGCGGTCGAGCTCAATCACGCGTCGGCGCATCCGGTCCACCAATGCCTTGTCGTGCGTCGCCATGACGACGGTCGTACCGGTGCGGTTGATGCGCTCGAGCAGCGCCATGATCGATTCAGAGTTCGCCGGGTCGAGGTTGCCGGTCGGTTCGTCCGCCAAGAGAATGAGCGGGCGATTCACGAAGGCGCGCGCGACGGCGACGCGCTGTTGCTCGCCACCCGAGAGCTCGCCCGGGAACGACTTGGACTTCGCGGCGAGTCCCACCAGCTCGAGAATCTGGGGAACCTGCGTCTCCACGGTCGACCGGGGGCGCCCGATGACCTCGAGGGCGAAGGCCACGTTCTCGAAAACGGTCTTGTTCGGTAACAGACGGAAGTCCTGGAAGACGCAGCCGATGTTTCGCCGCAGGTACGGCACACGCCACTTGGGCAGTTCCCCGATGTCGCGACCGGCCTCCAAGATACGGCCCTGGTCTGGAAGCTCCTCGCGCAACAAGAGGCGAAGGAACGTGGTCTTACCGGACCCCGAGGCGCCGACCAAAAAGACGAACTCACCCTTTTCGATTTCGAGGGAGATGTCCTTTAAGGCGGGGCTGCCGTTCTTGTACGTCTTAGAGACGTTCTCGAAGCGAATCACAACTACACCCCCTCGGGTTGACTGGTTAGAGTGCGACGAACGGGCACGACAACACCGTCCATTCTACCGGCGGTGACCCCCAAATGGGGCCGGCGAACCCTTGTGAATGAAGGAACTATCAACTTCTTACGAAGCCGAACGCTGGCGACGCAGCTCCGCTTCCATGAAGCCGTCCAGGTCGCCGTCGAGGACCGCCTCGACGTTGCCGGTCTCGTAATTACTGCGATGATCCTTCACGAGTTGGTAGGGCGCCTGCACGTAACTGCGAATCTGTGATCCCCAGGCGTTGTCGACGCGCGCGCCACTCAACGCGTCCATCTCCGCTTGACGTTGCGCGCGGGCGCGTTCGGCCAGTTTGGCCTCGAGAATCTGCATGGCGCGCGCGCGGTTTTGGTGTTGCGAGCGTTCGTTCTGACAGCTCACGACGATGCCGGTCGGCACGTGGGTGATGCGAATCGCCGAGTCGGTCTTATTGACGTGTTGGCCACCGGCGCCCGACGAGCGATAGGTGTCGACGCGTAGATCCTTTTCGTCGATGTCGACCTCACTGGCGTCATCGGCCAGTAAAGGCGTGATCTCAAAGCTCGCGAAGCTCGTTTGACGGCGGGCTTGGGAGTCGAAGGGGCTAATGCGCACCAGACGGTGCACGCCACGTTCGGCCGACAGCCAGCCGTAGGCGAAGCGACCCTTCACGATGAACGTCGACGACAACAAACCGGCTTCCGAGCCTTCGGTCGCCTCGTCAATTTCAACGGCGTACCCGCGTCGCTCGGCCCAACGTTGGTACATACGCAGCAGCATTTCGGTCCAGTCCTGGGCGTCGGTGCCGCCCGCGCCGGCGTGGAGCTCCACGATCGCGTCGTTCTCGTCGTAGGGACCGGCAAAGAGACTCTGAATCTCGAGCGCGTCAATCTGGCGCGTCAACGCGGCGACGGTGGACTCGAGTTCGTTCAGTAGGGACCAGTCGGCCTCACCAGAACTCAGCGACTCCCCCGCGAACTCGGCCAAGACGCGCGAGTCGTCGAGGTCGCGCCGCAGCCCGTCAAAGGCCTCGAGGTCGTTGGCCAGTCGACCCAGTTCGGTCGTGACGCTGCGCGCGTGTTCCTGATCGTTCCAGAGATCGGGGTCCGCGGCCAACTCCTGCACCACGGCGTGGCGAGCGCGCGCGTCGTCGATTTTTAGATAGTCGCGGGCCGCACTCCAGCGCTCCTCGAGGGTTTCGAGGGTGCTGAGGGCGTCGCGGAGCGCGTGTTCCGCCTTAGGGTCGGCCATGGCACTGCTTGAACTTACGTCCCGAACCACACCAACACGGGTCGTTGCGTCCAATCTTGTCTCGATCGCGCGCCGCGGGCTTGGCGGTCGCGTCGTGGGCCGGTAACTCGGTGCCCCCGGGGGCGACCTCATTGGCGTTGGTCACCGCGCCACGCAGGCCGTCGTCGACGGACTCGTCGGGCGCGACGGCCTCGACGTGGGTGATGTAGCGCACGTAATCGAGGTCCACCGCGTTGAGGAGGTGCTCGAACATCAAGTACCCCTCCTTCTGCCACGCGGTGAGCGGGTCCTGCTGGGCGACTTGGCGCAGGTGAATACCGTCTCGCAAGTAGTCCATGTCCGAGAGGTGCTCGCGCCAGCGCTGGTCGAGAATCTGCAACATCACGTCGCGCTCAATCTCTCGCGCGGTGTCGAGCCCCCCGGGGAAGTTGTCGCACTTCTTCGCGTAGAGGGTCAACGCCTCGTCGACCACCGCCGCGACGACGTCGTCAACGTCCTCGAGAGCCATGATCGCGTCCGCACTGAGCGTCGTCGGGTAGTAGGTCTGGAGGTCGACGAGCAGGGCGTTGACGTCCCACTCTTCGACGTAGGACTCACCAAGGTGGCCGCGCACGATCTCCTCGAGACGTTGCTCGAGCAGCGCGATCGTCCAGTCGTGAATGTCCTCACCGTCGATGACCTGTTGACGGCGTAGGTAGATGACCTTGCGCTGCTCATTCATCACCTCGTCGTACTTCAAGACGTCCTTACGGATTTCGGCGTTACGACCCTCGACGGTGTTTTGCGCGCGTTCAATCGCGTTGGACACCATCTTGGCCTCGATGGCCTCGTCGTCGGGCATCGCGCGACCCATCACCCACGAGACGGCCCCGGTCGCGAAGAGGCGCATCAGTTCATCTTCCAACGAGAGGTAGAAGCGGCTCTCGCCCGGGTCACCCTGACGTCCCGCGCGACCACGCAGCTGGTTGTCAATGCGTCGCGAGTCGTGCCGTTCGGTACCCAAGACGTAGAGCCCACCGAGTTCTCGAACCTCGTCGCCTTCGGCGTCGCAGATCGCGCGCCACTTGGCGAGCGCCTTGGCGTAGGCCTCGTCGTAGCCCTCCGAGCCCACCGCGACCCCCGAGGCGACGACCTCGCGTGAGGCGAGACCTTCGGCGTTCCCACCGAGGATCACGTCGACGCCTCGACCGGCCATATTGGTCGCGACGGTGACGGCGTGCTTGCGTCCGGCCTGGGCGACGATCTCGGCTTCGCGAAAGTGTTGCTTCGCGTTGAGCACCTCGTGCGGGATGCCGGCCTTCGAGAGTTCGCGCGAGAGCAGTTCCGACTTTTCCACCGACGCCGTACCCAGCAACACTGGTTGGCCACGGTCGTAGCGCTGCTGCACGTCGTCGACGATGGCCTTGAATTTCGCCGCCTCGGTCTTAAAGATCAGGTCGGGCTTGTCGTCGCGACGCGCCGGGCGGTTCGTCGGAATCGGCACGACGGACAGACCGTAGGTGTTACCGAACTCCGCGGCCTCCGTCTCAGCCGTACCGGTCATACCGGCGATTTTGTCGTACATGCGGAAGTAGTTCTGCAGCGTCACGGTCGCCCACGTGTGATTCTCTTCTTGAATCTTCACGCGCTCCTTGGCCTCGACGGCCTGGTGCAGACCGTCGCTCCAACGCCGTCCGTCGAGGGTGCGTCCGGTGAACTCGTCGATGATCTTTACTTCACCCTGGGCGACGAGGTAGTCCTTGTCGCGGTGGAAGAGCTCCTTCGCCCGCAGGGCTTGGCCGAGTTGGTGCACGTAGTTCGTCGCCACCGCGTCGTAGAGGTTGGTCACGCCGAGTTGCCCTTCGACTTTTTCGATGCCGGCCTCGGTCGGTACCACCGTCTTTTTTTCTTCGTCCACTTCGTAGTCGACGTCGCGGGTCAGCGTGCGCACGATGGAGGCGAACTGGTAGTAGAGCTTCGTGACGTCCGACGCGGGACCCGAAATGATGAGTGGGGTGCGGGCCTCGTCAATCAAAATCGAGTCAACCTCGTCGACGATGGCGTAGTGATGACCACGCTGAACCATGTGTTCGCGACGTCGCGCCATGTTGTCACGCAAGTAGTCAAAGCCGAACTCGGTGTTGGTGCCGTACGTCACGTCGCAGTCGTAGGCGGCCTTCTTGTCCTCGAACTCCTGGAGGTCCGGTCCGACGCGACCCACGCTGACGCCAAGGAACTGGTGGAGTCGACCCATCCAGGCCGCGTCACGCGTCGCGAGGTAGTCGTTGACGGTCACCACGTGAACGCCCTGGCCAGCCAGGGCGTTGAGGTAGACCGGCAGTGTCGACACCAAGGTCTTACCTTCACCGGTCTTCATTTCGGCGATCCACCCAAAGTG
Organism: Acidobacteriota bacterium; assembly: GCA_028873575.1. Lineage (GTDB taxonomy): Bacteria > Actinomycetota > Acidimicrobiia > Acidimicrobiales > RAAP-2 > RAAP-2. The sequence goes on from JAGWHY010000003.1 coordinate 36,176, forward strand.
CAGCGCCATGCCACCCATCAACTGGACGTCGTAGTGTCGCTGGCCGAGCACGCGCGTCGCGCCCTCGCGGACCACCGCGAAGGCCTCAATCAAGAGATCGTCGAGCGTTTCGCCCTGGGCGATACGGGCGCGGAACTCGTCGGTCTTCGCGCGCAGTTCGGCGTCGGAGAGTGCCGCCATTTCCGGCGCCAGGTCGTTAATCGGCCCCACCAACTCCGCGAGTTGACGTACGCGCTTGCCCTCACCGGCCCGAAGAATCTTGCTGAAAACACTCATGTCCCGATGAACCTTACCGGTCAAAACCGCGTCGTAGTTGGGCTGCGGGTGCTGACCTGGTCTTTGACCCCACACCTGCCTGCGGCGGTCTCGACGCGCGCCCCGAGCAGCCCAGGGCTCTCTCGGCGCGTTCTCGCGCACTCCACCGGCTCCCCGCCGCGCCACTTTGGCTCGTTGGGGGCAGGACTTACTTCTAAACCGCGCCATGCTCGGCGTCAAAAAGACGCCTTACGTGGGTCGTTTCGCCCGCGACTGGCCTCGACTTGCAACCACAGACCACCCGCAGCCCGCTCGTTAGTCTACGGCCTCGACGTCGACCGGGTCGTGGCGAGGGCTACTACTAATCGCAACGCGAGTACCGCGCTCGCCAGTGGCGCCAGTAGTCGGCGGGGCCCTCGCGCGGTCTGCCACTCAAAACGCACGGCGCTGCGGTGATGGGCGACGAGCATCGCGCGCGACGCGCGCGCCCGCGAGACGCCCTCCACGTGGGTGACGACCGCGTCGTCACTCGCCCCGACGCGCCAGCCCTTTTGCGCGAGGCTCCAACACAGGGCCATGTCCTCGGCGAACATGAAGTAGCGCTCGTCAAAGCCCCCGATCGACTCGAAGGCGCGCCGTCGAATCAAAAAGCACGCGCCCGAAACCCAGTCCACCGATCCGTCGGCGTGCGGGGCTCGGTAGCGCCGCGTGGCGGGATTCCCCGGCCACCACGTCGACAGCAGCGCGTGCGCGCCCGCTAAGAAGACGTTCGGAAAGACGCGGTGCGACGGGTAGACGCTGCCGTCGGGGCGAACCACGCGCGGACCGACGATCGCGAACTCCTCTCGCGCGTCGAGAAACGCCACCATCGCGGCGAGCGCCCCGTCGTGCACCACGACGTCGGGATTGGAGACGAGCAGGTAGGGGCGCTCGCTGGCGACCGCCGCGCCACGATTGACCCCCGCGCCGTAGCCGAGATTCAGTCCGGGGCGGACCAGTCGCACGTCACCGAGGGCCGCTTCGGGCGTGGAGCCGAGGTCGCCGTTTTCGACAACGACGATCTCACCCACCCCGTTCGCGCGCAGTGACGCGACGCACCCCACCAACGCCAGATCGGCGTGGTAATCCACGACGACCGCCGCGACGTCGCGGGCGACATTACTCACGACGCGCGCTTTGCGCGATCGCGCGTTAAGCGAGTGAGCGCCTCGGTCCACGGCGGCAACGCGGCGAAGGCCGCCGCGAACTTCGTCGTCACGAGATCACTCTTGGCCGGGCGCGGCGCGAGGGGCGCGGGGGAAAGTTCACTGGTGGGAATCGCCGTGGCAAAGTCGTCGCCACGCCCGAGAGCGCGTCCCACGAAGTGCGCCACGTCGAACCAGGTCGTCACGCCGGTGTTCGCGACGTGCCAGTAGCCGCCGGGTCGCTCGCGCACCAACGTCGCGAGCGCGCGCGCCAAGTCACTCGCCGCCGTCACGGTCCCTCGTTGATCATTGACGAAGCGCACCGTCTCGCCGTTCGTCGCGCGATCAGCGATCACGTGAACGACGCTGGTGCCGCGAACGCCCATCACCCACGAGGTGCGCACGATGGTGTCGCGCTCGTCGCAGCGCAGTTCGCCAGCCCGCTTGGACGCGCCGTAGACGCTCAAGGGATTCGTCGGATCATCTTCGACGTAGGCGCCCTTGGCGCCGTCGAAGACGTAATCCGTCGACACCGTAATGAAGTGCGCGTTCACCGCGCGCGCCGCGTCCGACAGCGTGCCGACCGCCGTGGCGTTGACGGCAAAGCAGGCGTCGCGTTCCACCTCGGCACGGTCAACCGCGGTGTAGGCCGCGAGGTGCACGACGACGTCGGGGCGCGCCACGTCGAGAGCGCGGGCGACCTGCGTGGGATTGGTTACGTCGAGGTCGTGACGCGTCAGGCCAATCACCGCGAACTCCTCGTTCGTGATTGGCGTCGCGTCGGGTTGAAAGTGGGCGTCGCCGCCGAGGGGCACCGCCCCGCCCAACACGTCGAGCAGGTCAACCCCCACTTGGCCGGCCGCGCCGGTGACCAGTACGCGCGTGGGACGCGTCACGACGTTGGCTCCACGCGCAGGTGCACCACGTCGCCGTAGGTCACGCGTCGAGGTTGCCCGTCGACGGTTACGACGAGCGCGCCGTGCTCGTCGAGGTCCTCGGCCACGCCGACGAAGTTGTCGCCGACCAGTTCGACGCGCACCCGGCGGCCGAGCGTCGACAGCGACTCGCGCCACTGCGTTGACACGTGGGCGCGCCCTGGCGTCGTGTCGAGCCAACCGCGTCGCTCCTCGAGAGTCTCGAGCAGTTCGTCAAGAACGTCACGCGGACTCACGACCTCGCCGGTCTCTTCGAGCACGCTCGTCGCGTGCAGGGCCTGCGCGCCGTGCGCGGTGAGATTAAGGCCTAGCCCCACCACCACCGCGACGCCCGAAGGCGCCATGACGACCTCGGCTAAGACGCCGCCAAGTTTTCGTGGGCCCACGACGAGGTCGTTCGGCCACTTCAACGTGCACTCGAGACCCACGAGGCGACGCAACGCGTCGCGAGCACTTAACGCCACTGCCGCCACGACGAGACCGAGTTCGTCGGGCACCAGCGGCGGACGCAGCAGAATCGAGCACAACAGCGCCGAGCCGGCCGACGACTCCCACGTGCGCCCGAGCCGACCTCGACCGGCGCGCTGAAAGTCGGCGCGCGCGACCAGTCCTTCACTCGCGCCCTCGCGCGCGCGTTCGACGAGCCACGTGTTCGTCGAGTCGATTTCGTCGAACTCCTCGATTCGCCAGATCTGGTGATTCACGTTCAAAGACTAGGGTTTTTGGTTCCAGTGGTAGAACGTAGAAGATTCGTCGCGGAGGTTGACGTGTTAAAGAAAGTCCTCATCGCCAACCGTGGCGAGATCGCCGTACGGGTGATGCGCACCTGTCGCGAAATGGGCATCGGTACGGTGGCGGTCTACTCGGACCTCGACCGCAACGCGCTACACGTACGTCTCGCCGACGAGGCCTACGCGCTGGGTGGCCAGAGCGCCGCCGAAAGCTACCTCAACACCGAGGCGATTCTGTCGGCCCTCGAGCAAAGTGGCGCCGACGCCGTGCACCCCGGCTACGGCTTTTTCTCCGAGAACACCGATTTCGCGCGCGCGATCACCTCACGTGGAGTCACCTTCATCGGACCGCCCCCCGAGGCGATCGAAGTGATGGGCGACAAAATCTCGTCGCGTCTGGCCGCCGAGGCCGCGGGTGTGAAGGGCGTCCCGGGACGCTCGCAGACGCTCGAGAGCGCTCAGGAGGTCATCGACTTCGGTAACGAGGTCGGTTGGCCCGTGGCGATCAAGGCCGCCTACGGCGGCGGCGGACGCGGCATGAAGGTCGTGAGCGCGCCCGAGGACGCGGCGGCGGCGCTCGAGAGCGCGCAGCGCGAAGCGCAGAGTTACTTCGGGCGCGCCGAGTGCTACGTCGAGCGTTACCTCACGTGGCCGCGCCACATCGAGATGCAGGTGCTCGCCGACGCGCACGGTCACACCCTGTGGCTCGGCGAACGCGACTGCTCGGCCCAGCGCCGCCACCAAAAGCTCGTGGAAGAGTCACCGGCCCCCAACTTTCCCGACGAGATCCGCCGCGCCATGGGTGAGGCGGCCGTGAAGGTCTCCGAGGCGTGCGGCTACGTCAACGCCGGCACCGTGGAGTTCCTCTACCAAGACGGCGAGTTCTACTTCCTCGAGATGAACACGCGACTGCAGGTCGAACACCCCGTGACTGAACTGGTGACGGGTCTCGACCTGGTCGAGTGGCAGTTACGCGTCGCCGCCGGCGAGGCGCTCGACTTCACCCAGGACGAGATCCGCCGCGACGGACACGCCATCGAGGTGCGCGTGAACGCCGAGGACCCCTCCAACGGACGTTTCGCCCCCTCGCCCGGACTGATCACGAAGTTTGACCAGCCCTCTGGACCAGGCGTACGCCTCGACGCCGGCTACGGCACGGGCGACACGGTCTCGCAGTACTACGACAACCTCATCGCGAAGCTCATCGTCTGGGCGCCGACGCGCGAGCGCGCGCGGCGTCGGTTGCTGCGCGCGATCGAAGAGACCACTATCGAAGGGGTCGCCACCACGCTGCCGGCCGATCAGGTGATCTTGAGTGACGAGGACTTCGTCAACGGCACCCACTCCACCAAGTGGGTCGAGACGAATCTCGACTTTTCGAACCTGCCGAGCCCGGCGCGCGCCGCCGTGTCGGTCGGCGACGGACGGGTGCGCAAGGACGTCACCGCCGAGGTCAACGGCCGACGCGTGACGGTCGCGCTGTGGGTGCCCGAGTCGAGCGACGACGGTCTGCCGCGCGCGCAGTCCACCGCGGCTAAGCCCCGACGCCAACACCACGCGGGCGTGGTGGGCACCGGGTCGGGCAGTGTCACCGTCCCGATGCAGGGCACGATCGTGAAGGTCGCCGTCGAAGTGGGTCAGTCGGTCGAGGTCGGCGACGTGATCGTCATTCTCGAAGCGATGAAGATGGAAAACAACGTCACCGCGGAAAAGTCCGGCGTCGTCAAATCCTTAAAGGTGGCGGCGGGCGACGCGGTGAGCGGCGGGGACGTCGTGGCGGTCATTGAATGAGCCTCTTCGATCAGGCCACCGAGGCCATTGAGAATCAGCGCGCGTCACTGGTGGCGTTGAGTCACTTCGTCCACGCGCACCCCGAACTGGGCTACGTCGAGTTCGAGAGTGCCGCGGCGGTCGCCCAGGCGGCCGAAGACGCCGGACTGCGCGTCGAGCGCGGCGTGGCCGGACTTGAGACGGCCTTTCGCGCCACCGCCGGCACCGGATCGCTCAATATCGCCTTCTGCGCCGAGTACGACGCACTGCCCGACGTCGGACACGCCTGTGGACACAACCTCATCGCGGCCTCGTCGCTCGGGGCCGCGCTGGGTTTGGCGCGCGTCGCCGACGAACTCGACCTCACGGTGACCTTGCTCGGCACCCCTTCGGAAGAGGGCGGTGGCGGCAAGATCGACCTACTCAAGGCGGGCTACTTCGACGACGTGCACGCGGCCATGATGATTCACCCCTGGCCCACCGAGCGCCTCGAGGCGACCTGTCTCGCGGTCGATCACTTTGACGTGACCTATGAAGGCAAAGAGGCCCACGCCTCGGCCGCGCCGTGGGAGGGCGTGAACGCCCTCGACGCGTTGACCATTGCGCAAGTCGCCCTAGCGCTGCTTCGTCAGCAACTGCGTCCCGGCGACCAGGTCCACGGCGTCGTCGTCGAAGGCGGGGCCGCGGCCAACATCATTCCGCGTCGTGCCGCGGGGCGTTTCATGGCGCGCGCGCTCACGGCGTCGCGCCTCGTCGAACTGCGCCAACGTATCGACGCCTGTTTCGCGGCCGGCGCACTCGCGACCGGCGCGACGCTGCACGTCGAGGAGCTCGGCAGTGCCTTTTCGCACATGGAGTCCGACCTCGACCTGCTCGCCCACTACCGTCGAGCCGCCGAAGCCCTCGGACGTCGCTTCGATCTGGACGACGAGGGCGCGGCCAAGCCCACGATTTCGACCGACATGGCCAACGTCTCACTCGCGGTGCCGAGTATTCACCCCTTACTCGCGATTCCCACACACGGCGCCGTCAACCACCAACCCGAGTTCACCGCCGCGTGCGTGACCCCCGAAGCCGATCAGGCCGTCATCGACGGCGCGATCACTTTGGCCCACACGGCCATTGCTACCGCACAAGACGCGTCGCTGCGCGCGCGACTACTCCAACGCTGATGGTGCTCGAACACGCCGTACTTACGACGCGCCCCGGCGAAGGCGCGACCTTCGAGGCGAATCTGGCGGCGGCGCTCGCGATTATTGAGAGTGCCGAGGGCTGCCTGGGGGCCGAGGTGCGTCGACAGATCGAAGATCCAACGGTCTACCTGCTCCTCGTGCGCTGGACCTCGGTCGAGGCGCACCTCGCCTTTCGTGAGACGGAACGCTTCACGCAGTGGCGCGCGCTCACCTGGCCCCACTACGCCTCCGCGCCCCACGTGACGCACTTCGGCGAACCGCTGCGTTAGTTGGGTTGATAGACCCCGAAGGCGTCGCGCAAGACGTCAGCGACCTCACCTAACGTCGCCAGCGCTCGCAGCGCGTCCTTCATGGGGTAGAGCAAGTTGGCACTCCCCCGCGCGCAGGTGGCGAGGTCACTGAGTGCCGCGCGCACCGCGGCCTCGTCGCGACGCGTCTTAAGCGAACGCACGCGCGCGACCTGCGCGCGCTGTTGCGCCTCGTCAATCGGAAACACGTCGGCCGCCTGGGCGTTCGCGTCGACGAAGCGGTTCACCCCGACGACGACCTTCTCGCCGCTGTCGACGCGGCGCGCGAAGTCGTAGGCCGCGGCCTCGATTTCGTCTTGGAGGTAACGCGCCTCAATCGCCGCCACCGACCCGCCGAGTTCATCGATCGCGCGCAGGTACTCGCGCGCGCCGGCCTCGACCTCGTTGGTCAACGACTCGACGAAGTACGAACCAGCCAGTGGGTCCACGGTGTCGGCGATGCCCGACTCGTACCCCAAGATCTGCTGGGTGCGCAGCGCCAGCTTCGCCGCGCGCTCGGTCGGCAGCCCGAGGGCCTCGTCGAAGCCGTTCGTGTGCAGGCTCTGGGTGCCCCCGAGGGCCGCCGCCAAGGCCTGGACGGTGACGCGCACGACGTTGTTGTCCGGCTGCTGGGCGGTCAACGTCGAGCCGCCGGTCTGGGTGTGAAAGCGCAGCATCATGGACTTGGGATCCGTCGCGCCGAAGCGCTCCTTCATGATCGAGGCCCACAACCGTCGCGCGGCGCGAAACTTGGCGACCTCCTCGAAGAGATTGTTGTGCGCGTTAAAAAAGAAACTCAGTCGTGGCGCGAAGTCGTCCAGCGCGAGGCCGGCGGCGAGGGCCGCCTCGACGTAGGCGACGCCGTTAGCGAGGGTGAAGGCAATCTCTTGGACCGCGGTCGATCCGGCTTCGCGAATGTGGTAGCCGGAGATCGAAATGGTGTTCCAGTTCGGCATCTCCTTCGCGCAGTAGGCGAAAGTGTCGACGATCAGTCGCATGGAGGGACGCGGTGGGTAGATGTACGTGCCGCGCGCGACGTACTCCTTCAAAATGTCGTTTTGAATCGTGCCGCGCAACTTTGAACCCGCGACGCCCTGCTCTTCAGCGATCAACTGGTAGAGCAGTAGCAGCGTCGAGGCGGTGGAGTTAATCGTCATCGACGTGGTCACCTCGTCGAGGGGCAGATCGGCGAGCAAAAGTCGCATGTCCTCGAGCGACGAGATCGCGACGCCCACCTTGCCGACCTCACCCTCGGCGCGCGGGTGATCGGCGTCGTAGCCCATCTGGGTGGGCAGGTCGAAGGCGCAGCTCAGTCCCGTTTGACCGGCGTTCAAGAGGAATTTAAAGCGCTCGTTGGTCGCCTCAGCGGTACCAAAGCCGGCGTACTGGCGCATGGTCCACAGGCGTCCGCGGTACATCGAGGGCTGCACGCCTCGGGTGTAGGGATACGCCCCGGGCGCGCCGAGGCGCTCGTTCGGGGAAAAACCGGTCAGATCGTCGGGTCCGTAGAGCGCCTTAATCTCAATGCCGGAGTCGGTTCGTCGTTCGTCGCTACTCATCACGGTCAGGTTAGGCGTTGACTCGCGCGCACGCTCAAGATCCTTCGGGCGCGCGAGGGTTGCGCCATGAGGAAAGATGGGGAGATGTACTGTCCCCACTGCGGCACCCCGTCCGACGACCACGCCACGCTCTGTCACGTTTGCGGCAAGGCGTTGTCGCCCACCCTCGTGAGCGCGTCGCTCGACGACGCCCCCGGCACGCCCGTGCTCGCGGGGTGGTGGCGACGCGTCGGCGCGACCTTCGCCGACAACTTGATCTTGATCATCCCCACCCTGCTCGTCGCGTCGATCTTCGAAGGTTTAGGCGGGGTCTACACCGGCGCCGTCGCGGGTCTGATGCTCCAGGGTTTCTACATGGTCTGGCAGATCAGTTCGCGCTCCGGACAGACCGTGGGCAATCGCGTCGCCGCGTCCAAGGTCGTCGACGCGTTGACGGGTAGTCGCGTCACGATGACCCAAGCAGTGAAGCGCTGGGGATTCGTCGCCGTGTACAGCTCACTCGAGTTCACCGGCACGCGCGGCGCCTCGGTCGTCGTCTCGCTCTTCGCCCTCGTGGACGTACTCTGGCCGCTCTTTGACGCGCGCAAGCAGACCCTGCACGACAAGTTCGCCGGAACGTTGGTGGTTCGCCTCTAAATCAGGCCAAGACCGCGTGCGGCATGCACAGGTCGTCGTACTCCGCGATGACGATCGGCGCCGCGTGCTCGCCACAGGCCGGGCACTCGGGGTCGCGACGTACCTTAAAGGTGCGAAAGCTCTGATCCATGGAGTCGTACGTCAACAGCCGACCAATCAGGGGCTCACCCAGATTCAACAAAAGCTTGATGGTCTCGATGGCTTGGATGGAACCGACGATGCCCGGCAGCACGCCCAAAACGCCCGCCTCGGCGCAGCTGGGCGCCAGTTCGGCGGGCGGCGGCTCGGGAATCATGCAGCGATAGCAGGGACCCACGTAGGGGCTAAAGACGGTGACCTGACCCTCGAAGCGGAAGATCGAGCCGTGCACGACCGGGATGTTCTTAAGCAACGCGGCGTCGTTCACCAAGTAGCGCGTGGGGAAGTTGTCGGTGCCGTCAACGATGACGTCGTAGCCGTCAATGATGTCCAAGATGTTGTCGGCGCCCAGGCGCGTGTCGTAGGTCTTCACGACGAGGTCGGGATTCATCGCCTCGAGGGTCGCGCGCGCACTGTCCACCTTGCGCATGCCAACGCGGTCCATGTTGTGCAGAATCTGACGCTGCAGGTTCGAGGCGTCCACGACGTCCATGTCGATGATGCCGAGCGTGCCGACGCCCGCCGCGGCCAGGTACAACGCGGCCGGTGAGCCGAGGCCCCCAGCGCCGAGCAGCAAGACCTTCGAGTCCAGCAGCTTCATCTGGCCCTTTTCGCCGACTTCGGGCAACAAGAGGTGGCGCTGGTAGCGGTTGCGCTGATCCGCGCTCAAGGTACGTGGCGTCTTCCACACCAGGCCCTCGTCCTTCCACTTGTTGAAGCCACCGATGATCGACACCACGTCGGTGTAGCCGAGCTCTTGGAGAGTCTTGGTGGCGAAGGCTGAGCGCACACCCCCCGCGCAGTAGACCGCGATGGGCGCGTTCTTGTCGGGGAGGCGACCTTCGATGGAGAACTCGAGGTTGCCGCGCGGCACGTGGACCGCGCCGGGCACCGCGCCTTGCTCGTACTCGTCGGGTTCACGCACGTCGAGCAGCGTGTAGTGCTCGAGGCGATTAGCCACCTCGTGGGGGTCGATCTCGCGAATCTCGGCCTTGGCGGCGTTGAGTAGGTCTCGGGGTGAGGACACGGCGCTCTCCTTTGTGCGTGGTGAAATCTTACCTGCCAGGTCAACAATTCAACACGGCCTCTGCTAGACCTCTCGCGTGGACCTCGCCGATCTCCTCGCCCGCCGGCGCATGACGCGCTCCTTTGACGGAAGCGCGGTCGACCCCGCGTGGCTCGAGGAGCGCTGCGCCGACGCCCTGTGGGCGCCCACCGCGGGTAACAGCGCCGGCGTGCGCATGCACGTCGTGAGCCACGAGCACGTCGCCGCCTACTTTGATCACGCCACCGACGCGGCGTGGCGCGCGAGCGCGCCGCGCGCCCCGGGGCTCTCACGCGCGGGCGCCGTGGTACTCGTCACCTGTCAGCCCGAGCGCTACCTCGAGCGTTACGGCGCCGACGACAAGCGGGCCTCGGGGCTCGACCAGCGCGACGCGTGGCCCCTGCCCTACTGGCACGCCGACGCCGCGATGGCGACGATGGCGCTGTTGTTGTTGCTCGAAGAGGCGCGACTCGCCGCCACCATTTGGGGCAGCTTTCGCTACGCCGAGGCGATTCTGCGATGGGCCGACGTCGACGACGGTGAGCTCTTCGCCTCGGTGCTCGTGGGACGAGGTGACGGCGCCGACACGCCCTCGCGCTCACTCAGTCGCGAGGTCCCCAGTCGGCGCGCGCGCGTCACGCGCGTGCGACCCGCCGATTAAGGCCGCGCGGCGACGTCGCGCAGGAATTCAATAATCGTGCGCGCGCTAAAGGCGGTCGCGCCCTTGGTCAGGTAACCACTCGGCGCCTCCGTACGGGCCGGGCCCGCGATGTCGAGGTGCGCCCAGGGGCGATCTTTGGTGAAGCGACGCAGGATTAACGCAGCGATAATCGCCCCGGCGCGGGGACCCTTTCCGATGTTGCGCATATCGGCGACGTCGGATTCGAGGTGGGGCTCGTAGCTGTCGACGAGGGGCAGTCGCCAGAGCTGCTCACCACTGCGCGAACTAGCCCCGGCGAAGCGCTCGGCCAACTCGTCGGTCGAGGCGAAGAGCGCACCCACCTCGTCGCCGAGCGCGACGTTTTGCGCGCCGGTCAAGGTGGCCACGTCCACGATGGCGTCGGGCTTGGCCTCCACCGCCAGGCAGAGCGCGTCGGCCAAAATCAGTCGCCCCTCGGCGTCGGTGTTGAGCACTTCGATGGTCATGCCGTTACGTAGAGTCAAGACGTCGCCGGGCTTCGTCGCGCGCTCGCCCACCAAGTTCTCGGTGAGTGGCGCGATCGCCGTCACCTTGAGGGGTAGACGCAGTCGACTCGCGACGAGCAACGCGGCCATCACGATGGCCGAGCCGGTCATGTCGGTCTTCATCTGCATCATGCCTTCACCGGACTTGAGCGAGAGTCCCCCCGAGTCGAAAGTAACGCCCTTACCGACCAGCGCCACGTGGGGAAGATTCGACGTTGGCGACGGGTCGTACACGGCGCGCACCAGTCGGGTCGGCTGCGCCGAACCCTGGCCCACGCCGAGCAGCCCCCCGAGACGCTCTTCTTTGATCTTCGATTCCGTCCACACCTCGAGGTTGACGAAGGCCTCTCCACTGAGTCGATTCTCGTAGTGCTTGGCTAACTCCTTGGGCGTCATGTCGCCGGCCGGCGTGTTGATGAGGTGCTTGGCCCAGTTCACCGCATCGGCGATTTCTTGAGCTTCACTCACGGCGTTCGTCACCTCGTCGTGCACGGCCACGGTGGGCAGGGGCTGCGCCAGCGGCACCACGTAGAGGTCGGCGCTCTTGGCGGACTTAAAGCCGTAGCTCGCGAGAAGGGCGCCCTCCACGAAGGCGCGAGCCGCCAGACCCGGTTCCTCAATCGCGTCGGTCGGTAGCAGGAACGAGATTGTTCCCTCGCCGGCCGCGCGCGCCGCGGCGGCGCCGGCGAGGCGGTAGCTCTCGGCGCGGTTGTAGCCGCTGCCGATCGAAATCAGGGCGAGGGAGGGTCCCCGTAGCGCGTGCAGCACCACCACCGCGCCGGGCTCGCTCTTGAGGCCGTGCTGCGCGCACCACTCTTTGGTCAGTTCGTGCGCGACACGCAACTCACCGATCTGAGTGGGTAGGGCGTGACTGAGATAGCCCGCCCCCTCGTCAACCACGACGGGCAGCGCGACCAGGCCCCCGTCGACGGCGTCCTTCAGTGCAACAACGCGGGCCTGACGCGACATGGCGACTCCTTAAATCGAACGGGTGGTGCGATGCGCGGGCCCCTCGGCCCAACGCGCGAGCGTCCATACCAAATCGCTCAAGCGATTGAGGTACGGCACGACGAATGACCCTTCGAGAGGGTAACGCACCGCGACGCGTTCGGCACGTCGCACCACGGTACGCGCGACGTCGAGCGCCGCCGCGAGTTGATTCTCGCCGGGTACCACGAACTCATTGGGCATCTCGATCTCCGTCGAGAGTCGATCAATCTCGCTCTCGAGGTGCGCCACCATTTCGGACGTGACGAGCGAGCGCCCCGCCGCGAGCTTGTGACGATTCTCCGGCAACGTGGCGACCTCGGCCATCAAGACCCACAGATCGCGCTCGAGGTTGACGAGGAGTTCGTTCACGACGCCACCTTTTTCACTGAGTGAGCGTGCCCATCCCAACGACGCTTGGGCCTCGTCGACGGCGCCGTTGACCTCGATGGGGTCGGCACTCTTGGCGACGCGACCACCGAAGTACAGACCGGTCGTGCCCTTGTCGCCCCCACGGGTGTAGATCTTCACGAGTTCAGCGTAGTGAGCCCGAAGGCCCCGGTAGCCTTAGTGCGAGATGGACCACGCCGTGCGCCCCCCGTTCGCTCGTCCACCCGCGGACGATCCCTATCTTCGCGCACTGCGCGAGGGTGTCGTGATTTTCGACGGCGCCACGGGCACCAATTTGCAACTCCAGCACCTGACGGCCGACGACTTTGGTTCGAGTGCCCTCGAAGGCTGCAACGAGATTTTGAGCGTCACCAAACCCGACGCCGTCGAGCGCCTGCACCGTTCTTTTCTCGACGTCGGCGTCGACGTGATCGAAACCAACTCGTTTGGATCATTTTCGGTTGTCTTGGCCGAGTACCAAATCGCCGATCGCACCCACGAACTCGCCCTGGCGTCCGCGCGGATCGCCCGCCGGGTGGCCGACGAGTACGCGAGCCCGGGCTCGCCGCGCTTCGTGGCCGGTTCCATCGGGCCGGGCACCAAGTTCCCCACGCTGGGTCAAATTAGTTACGACGACCTGAGCGCGAGCTACGAAGAGTTGGCCTACGCCCTCTTGGAAGGTGGCGTCGACGTGCTGGTCATCGAGACCATGTTCGACCTACTCTCGGGCAAGGCGGCGATCGCGGCGGCGCACCGCGCCATGGCGCGTCACGGTCGGATCGTCCCGATTCAGGCCCAGGTCACAATCGAACTCACGGGACGCATGTTGCCCGGTACCGAGATCGGCGCCGCGATCACCGCCCTCGCGCCACTGGGCGTCGACGTGCTGGGCCTGAACTGCGCGACCGGACCCGTCGAGATGTACGAACCGCTACGCACCTTGAGCGACGCCGCGCCCACGCCACTGTCGTGCCTGCCCAACGCCGGCCTGCCGAGCGTGGTCGACGGCAAGATGCACTACGACCTCACGCCCGAGGCGCTCGCCGAACACCTCTCGAGATTCGTCAGCGACTACGGCGTCCAGGTAGTCGGGGGATGCTGCGGCTGTACCCCCGAGCACCTGCGCCACGTCGTTGAGGCCGTGCGGCCGCTGCGCGCGGCGCCGCGAAACGCGCACCTCGAACCAGCGGTCGCCTCGATCTACGCGCCGGTCAGCTACCAGCAGGACCGTTCGGTGCTGCTGGTCGGAGAACGCACCAACGCCAACGGTTCGAAGAAGTTCCGCGACGCGATGCTCGAGGGCGACTGGGACACCTGCGTCGCGATCGGGCGCGATCAGATCAAAGAGGGCGCGCACGTACTCGACGTGTGCGTCGACTACACCGGGGCTGACGGCGTCAGTGACATGAACGAGCTCATGAGTCGACTGGCCACCCAGTCCTCCGTGCCCATCATGGTCGACACGACCGAAACCAAGGTCGCGCGCCAGGCTCTGACCTGGCTCGGTGGCAAGGCGCTGTTGAACTCGGTCAATCTCGAAGAGGGCGACGGACCGGGCACGCGCCTCGACGGCTTCTTGACCCTGGCCGCCGAGTTCGGCGCCGCGGTCGTGGCGACCTGCATCGACGAAGAGGGTCAGGCGCGCACCGCGGAGTGGAAAGTGCGCGCCGCGCGCAACATCACCAACCTCGCCGTCGAGCGTTACGGACTGAGCGCCGAGGACATCTTCATTGACCCTCTCGCCCTCCCCCTCTCCACGGGTATGCACGAGTCACGCCGCGACGGCATCGAAACGATCGAGGCCATCCGTCGCATCAAGACGGAGCTGCCGGGCGTGCGCACGATTCTCGGCCTCTCGAACGTCTCCTTCGGGCTCAACCCCGCCGCGCGCCAGGTGTTGAACTCGGTGTTCCTTCACGAGTGTGCCGAGGCCGGCCTCGACGCCGCGATCGTCCACGCGTCGAAGATCTTGCCGCTCGCGCGCATCGACGACGAGGCGCGCCAGTTGTGCCTCGATCTCATTTACGACCGCCAGCGCGAGGGGTATGACCCCCTGGCCGAGCTCTTGCGCCACTTCGAAGGCGCGTCGGTGACGACGTCATCGACGGCGAGCCTCGACGATCTCACCCTGCACGAACGGCTTCGTCGACGCATCATCGACGGCGCGCGCGTGGGCCTCGAGGCCGACCTCGACGCCGCCCTCGAAGAAGGTCTCAGCGCGCTCGCCATCGTGAACGACTTCTTGCTCGACGGTATGCGCGAGGTCGGCGACCTCTTCGCGAGCGGCGAGATGCAACTGCCCTTCGTGCTCCAAAGTGCCGAGACGATGAAGAGCGCGGTGAGTTACCTCGAACCCCACATGGAAAAAAGCGACCAGGGCGGGCGCGGGCGCGTGGTCCTCGCGACCGTCAAGGGTGACGTGCACGACATCGGCAAGAACCTCGTCGACATTATTTTGACGAACAACGGTTACGAGGTGATTAATCTCGGCATCAAGGTCGGCGTGAACGAGATGCTGAGCGCCGTCGAAGAGCACCAGGCCGACGCCCTCGGCATGAGTGGACTGCTGGTGAAGTCGACGTTGATCATGCGCGAGAACCTCGAGATCATGAACGACCGCAAGATGTCCGACCTCCCGGTGCTCTTGGGCGGCGCTGCCCTCACGCGCACCTACGTCGAGCGCGACCTGCGCGAGGTCTACCAGGGTCGCCTCTTCTACGGCAAGGACGCCTTCGAGGGCCTCCGCGTGCTGGACCGCTTGGGCGAACTACGTCGCGGTGACGTGGACGACCCCACCTTCGGCCGGGAGATCTCTACTAAACGGGTCAATCGGCGCTTTCGCGACGACGACGCCGCGGCGCCGACCGATCTGCCGGCGCGTAGTCCCGAGGTCGCCATCGATAATCCGCTCTTCCCGCCACCTTTTCTCGGAAGTCGCGTGGCCAAGGGCATCTCCCTTGACGAGATCGCGACCTACCTCAACTTGACCGCCCTCTTTCGTAACCAGTGGGGCTACCGACCCGAGGAGGGTGAGAACGACGCCGACTTTAAGACGCGCGTGAGTGCCACCCTGCGCGAACAGCTCAACCTGGCCAAGTCCGAAGATCTCCTCATTCCCCAAGTGGTCTACGGCCACTTCCCGGCCGGGGCCGACGGCGACGACCTGGTGATCTTCGACGACGACGCGCGGACCACGGAGCGCACGCGCTTTCACTTCCCACGCCAACGTGAAGCGCCGCACCTGTGTATCGCCGACTTCTTTCGCCCGGTCAACCACGTCGAGCGCGACTACGCGAGCTTCATGCTGGTCACGATGGGTCCGCGTATCTCTGAACGTACCCAGGAACTCTTCGCGTCCAATCACTACGGTGACTACCTGTTGCTCCACGGCCTGGGCGTCGAAATGGCCGAGGCGCTCGCCGAACTGTGGCACCGACGAATTCGCGAAGAACTCGGCTTCGCCGACGAAGACGGCCCCACCCTGACCGGCCTATTTCGTCAGCAGTACCGCGGGGGGCGTTACTCCTGGGGCTACCCCGCCTGCCCCTCCCTCGAGGACAACGCCAAGGTCGCCGAACTCCTGGGCGCCGAACGGATCGGCGTTGAGGTCTCGGAAGGCTTCCAACTCCACCCCGAACAGACCACCGACGCCATCATCTGCCACCACCCGCGCGCGAAGTACTTCATCGCGTAGTGCGACGAAAGCGTTCTTAAAGCTTTCTCACGTTGGTTGCGTAGGTTGGCGCCCGTGTCGACACCACTCTCACGTCGCAATTTCTTACGTGGGCTGGGCGTCAGCGCCTCGGGCCTCTTCACGTCGAGCCCGAGCCAAGCCACGACGCTCGAGCGCGCGCTCGAGTTTCCGTCGAGCGCCTACGCCTCGTGGGTGCGATTGGAGAATCAGCGCGCCGGCGACGGAACCTGGCTGAAGGGCGAGCCCGCCGCGGCCGGCAACCTCGAAGGTTTCGCGACGTCGACGAGTGCCCCGTTAGGCGCCACGTTGGCGTTCTGCGTGAGTGCCGCCACGTCGCGCGTGCGCGCGAAGATCTATCGACTCGGCTACTACGGCGGTCTCGGCGCCCGGCTCGTGGAAGTTCGCGACGGCATCGAGACGACCGCGCGTCCGGTACCGCCACCCGACGCCTACGGGACCGTCGACTGTACGTGGCCGGCGAGCTTCTCGCTGACGCTCGACGCGCGCTACCCGCCGGGTCAGTACTTGGTGCGACTGGAGAATCCGACCGGACAGTTTCGCTTCGTGCCGTTTCTCGTGCGCGACGACGCGTCGCGCGCGACCTACGTCTACTTAAGCGCCGTCACCACGTGGCAGGCCTACAACGCCTGGGGAGGCTACAGCCTGTACCGCGAGACGGACGTCACCGGCTCCTCGACGATTTCCAACGCGCGCCGCGCCGTTCGCGTCTCGTTTAATCGACCCTACGACCGCTACTTCGCCAACGGCGCCGGCGACCTCATCGGCAACGAGTACCCACTCTTATTCATGCTCGAACGGCTCGGCCTCGACCTCGCCTACTGGACCGACGTCGATCTCCACGAACGCGGGCCCACGCTGCTTCGTCACCGGGCTCTTCTGTCCCTCGGGCACGACGAGTACTACTCACCCGCCATGCGCGACGCCGTGACGCGCGCGCTGGACGCCGGCGTCAACGTCGCGTTCTTTGGGGCCAACTTCGTTTACCGCAAGATCCGCTTCGAGCCCAGCTCCCACGGCGCCACGCGCCTCATGGTGAACTATCGATCGACTGCCGATCCCATCGGCGCGGTCGATCCGGCCGCGGTCACCGTCAACTGGGGGTCCTCTCCCTCCAACGAGCCCGAGAGCACGTTCAGCGGATCGGTGTACGGAGGGGCCGAGGGATCGGGGTCGCTGACCGTCGTGAACGCGGGCGCGTGGCTCTGGCGGGGCGCGTCGCTGCGTACCGGCGCGGTCCTCCAAGGCGCGCTGGGCGGCGAATTCAATCACGTGGCCACGCCCGCGCCGGCGCTCGCGCCGGTGCAGGTCTTTGGACAGTCCGCCGTGGCGGGCGGAACGAGCAACGTGACGTACTACGCGCCACCTGGTCGCGGCGGCGTCTTCGCCTCGGGCACGGGATACTGGATCTATCGACTCTCGAACGCGCCCCTACTCGGCGATCGATGGATTCCGGCCCCCGTCGCCGGCGTGACGGGCCCCCTCAGCGTGGCCACCCGTAACGTACTCGCCCTCTTCGCGCGAGGTCCCGCCGGCGACGTACTTCCGTCGCGCTAGCCCTTCGGCGCCTTGGCCGCGCGCAGCGTGTAGGTGAGGGGCAGTCGTTCGGCCCCCTCGCGCAGGCGAAACTCGTTGCCGCCGACGTCGTACATCGCGTCACCAAGGGGATTCCACGGCACCGTGTCGTGCTCTTCGAAACTCGCGATGGCCAACCCGGCGTTCATCACGGCACTCATGATTTCGCCGAGTCCGTGGTTGAACTGCACCGTCGCCGGTGACGAAAGCGGTTCGTCGTGCGCGACGTAGGTGGACGTTTCGTAAAAACTAACGCCCGGCGTCTCGAAGTAGGGGTACTTAATGACCAGGAGGTCATCTTCGCGCGGGTAATCAAGTGACCAGAGCACGGGGTGACCCTCACGAATGAAGAGGCGTCCCCCGGGGCGCAACAGACCCGCGACGACCCGCGCCCAGCGCGCCACGTCGGGCAGCCAACACAGTGCGCCGATCCCGGTGTAGACCAGGTCGAACTGATCGCGACCGAGCACCTCAAGAGCGTCGTAGAGTTCGGCTTCGACGAAACGGATGGTGACGCCGCACTCGGCCGCCAACGTGGCCGCGGCCTCGAGCGCCGGCGCCGAGAAATCGAGTCCGGTGACGCTCCTCGCGCCAAGGCGCGCCAACGAGACCGTGTCGGATCCAAGGTGACACTGCAGGTGCACCACGTCGAGATTCTCGAGTGACCCGAGGCGCGCCGTGTCAAAACGCACCACGTCAGAAAGGGCGCCGGGATCGCCGCGTAGGTGATCGAGGTCGTAACCCTTGACGTGATGGGCAACGCGCGAGTTCCAGTTCGCGCGATTGACGCTGACGTAGTCGCTCACGACGTCATCTTTTCACGCGTGACGCGCAGGTCGCGCGAGGATTTAGCGCCGCGACGGCGCGGCCACCGGCGTCGCCTCGCTCAAGGCCTCGCGCGCGTGGTAACTCGAACGCGTCAGTGGCGAGGACTGCACGTGCGCGAGGCCCAGGCGGCGCCCCCGCTCGGCCAAGTCCTCGAACTCGTGGGGTTCCCAGTAACGCGCGACGGGTAGGTGGCGCTCGGTGGGTCGTAGGTACTGCCCGATCGTGGCGATCTGCACGCCCACCGCGGCGAGGTCGGCCAGCGTCTCTTCGACCTCGTCGGCACTCTCGCCGAGTCCCACCATCAGGCCCGACTTGGTCGTAAAGCCGGCGCGGGCACTGCGCGCGAGCACGCTCAGTGAACGTAGGTACCCCGCGCTCGGACGAACGGCCCGTTGCAGGCGCGCGACAGTTTCGACGTTGTGATTTAACACGTCGGGCTGGGCCGCGAGCAAAATCTCGAGCGACGCCACGTCGCCCTTTAAGTCCGACGTCAGCACCTCCACCTTGGTGTCGGGCGACGCTTCGCGAATTGCCCGTACCGTGGCCGCCATGCCGCCGGCGCCGCCGTCGGGCAGGTCGTCGCGCGCGACGCAGGTGATCACCGCGTGGTGAAGGTTGAGGCGCACGACTGCTTCCGCGACGCGCTCGGGTTCACTTGGATCAAGGGGCATTGGCTTACGGGTGTCAATCAGACAAAAACCGCAGGCCCGCGTACAGCGCTCGCCGTTAACCATGAAGGTCGCGGTGCCCTGACTCCAGCACTCGAAGATGTTCGGACAGCCCGCCTCTTCACAGACCGTCACCAGACGCAGGTCCTCGGTCAACGTGCGCAGCGACTGGTACTCGTTACCCATGTGGGCCTCGATGCGCAGCCACTCGGGCTTGCGCGTGCGAATCGAGAGTCCGTCGTCCGGGTTAACGCCGGCCTTACGCAGGCGACGCAACATTGGACGTTCCGCCGAGGTGGTCGCCACCGACCGGTCGACGCGCGCCACGCGCGCCTCCGTGCCGAGTCGCGCGTCGAGCTCTTCACCCAGAATCTCTTCGACGTCGGGTACGTGGAGTTCGAGCCCCAGTGAGACGAGCGAGCCGACCGGCTTGTCGGGGATGCCGCACGGAATAATCGCGGCGAAGGCCGCCAGATCGACGTCGACGTTAAGCGCGACGCCGTGCAGGGTGCGACGGCGTCCCATGTCGTCGCGCTCGGTGCGCACGCCCACCGCGGCAATTTTGACGGGTCGACTCTCGAGGTGCGCCCAGACGCCGGGGTAACCCTCGAGGCGCCCGACGTCGCCCAGACGACCGTCGGGGTCGACGCGACGCACCGTCGCGACGACGGCCTCTTCGAGTCGGTGCACGTGCGCGCGACCCGCGCCGGGATCGTCGCTCACCGTCACGATCGCCCAGGCCACGATCTGGCCCGGCCCGTGGTAGGTGACGTCGCCACCCCGGTCGGCCTCGACGACGACCGCGTTGAGATCCTCGGGGGCGACCAGGAAGTGATCGGCCTGCGCCCGTACGCCCTTCGTGTACGTCGGCGGATGCTCAAAGAGCAGCACGTAGTCGTCGCGCGCGCTCACCAGCGCGCGCTGAAAGTCGTTGGCCTCGAGAAAGCTGACGCGCCCTAAGTGGCGACGTCGCAACATTTAGAGTTCGCTCTCGACGTCGAGCCCCGTCAAGAGCTCGCCCACGCGTTCCAAGAACGCGGCTGCCGCGACGGGCTCGCAGACCCGGTGGTCAAACGAGAGTCCGAGTGCTAGGCGCGCGCCAATCTCAATCACGTCGGCCCCGTCGGGGCGACGCACCACGGGCACGTGCTGCAACGAACCCAGTGACAGCACGGCTACTTGGGGCTGGATAATGATCGGCGCGACTAACACGGTGTGCGCACTCGGCGAGCGCATGACGCTGAAGGTGCCGCCCATGAGGTCGTCCGTCGTCAGGTCTCGCGTCGCGAGACGCTCGTCGAGGTCGTGCACGCGTCGCGCCAACGCGCGAACCGTCAGCCCCGCCGCGG
Source organism: Acidobacteriota bacterium (assembly GCA_028873575.1). Classification (GTDB taxonomy): domain Bacteria; phylum Actinomycetota; class Acidimicrobiia; order Acidimicrobiales; family RAAP-2; genus RAAP-2. The sequence continues at coordinate 56,603 of JAGWHY010000003.1, forward strand.
CGTGCACGACCGGCACCAACATGCCGTCGTCGGGCAGGGCGCGCACCAGACCGACGTTCACACTACGGTGACGCGTCAACACGTCACCGTCGAAGGTCGCGTTGAGGTACTCGAACTCACCCAGCGCGCGTACCGCCGCCACCGTGACCAAAATCTCCTCGCTCACCGCGAAACCGTCGCGGGTGAGAGCCCCTTGCTCGCGCAAGCGCTCAAAGATCGGCGCGTCGAACTGCGCCACCACGAAGCCGTGCGGCACACTCTGGCTCGACACGCTCATGTGCGCGCCCATACGTTGGCGACCCTTCGACAACGGCGTGACCAACTCTTCGGTCGGCCCGAGCGCGACCGCGCGCTCCGCGTCGCGACGGGTAATCGATCCCCCGGGCCCGGACCCGCGCACGCTCGAGGCGTCGACGCCGCCGTCACTCAAAATCCGGCGCACGACCGGCGACACGACGACGCCGTTCGTGGGCGCCTCGTTCACCAGTCGCGCCGGTGCCGGCGTGGCGGGTGTCGGACTCGACGCAGAACTCGCGGGGGCCGGCGCGTCAGGACTCGAAGTCGCGACGCTCTGGGACTCGTCGATCACCGCGACGCGCGCGCCGGTTTCAACCGTGTCGCCTTCGCCAGCCAGAATCTCCACCAGCACACCCGCGGCAGGCGAGGGCATCTCGGAGTCGACCTTGTCGGTCGAGACTTCGAAGAGCGGCTCGTCGCGCGCGACGAGGTCGCCGACCTTTTTGAACCACTGCGTGATGATGCCTTCGGTAACGGACTCCCCGAGGGACGGAAGCGTGACGTCAGCCAACGTGCAGTCCTCGTCCGGCGAGCGCGAGCAGCGTCTCGCCGAAGGTCTCCGACAGTGACGGGTGGGGCTGGATGAGGGCGGCTGCTTCTTCGGCCGTCGCTTCCCAGTTCACGGCGAAGTAGCCGGCCCCGAGTTGTTCGGTCACCCACGGTCCCGCCATGTGCACGCCCAAGATCTGTCCGGCCGTTCCGTCGGGTCGCTTTTCGGCGATGATCTTCACCACGCCGTCGGTCTCACCAATGATCTGCGCGCGCGAGTTCCCACCAAAGGGGTCCTTCTTCACCACGACGTCAATGCCGCGCTCTTTGGCCGCCGCTTCGGTCAAACCACAGAAGGCGACCTCGGGGTTCGAGTAAATGGCCCAGGGCACGCGGTCGTAGTCGACCGGGATGACCGGCTCGTCGCGCATGGTCTTAATGGCGACGATCGCTTCGGCGAAGCCGACGTGGGCGAGCTGGGGTGAGTTCGCGACCACGTCACCCACGGCGTAGACGTGGGGATTGGCGGTGCGCTGGTAACTGTCGGTCACCACGAAACCACGCTCGTCGAGCTCCACGCCGGTACCCTCACCGAGGAGGCCCTCGCTGCGCGGACGTCGCCCGACCGAGACGACGACCATGTCGACGCTGACGCCCTCGCCGCCGTCGATCTCGACCGTCGTTCCCTTCTTCCCGGGCGTGTGGCCCGTAATGGTGACGCCGGCGCGCACGTCGATCCCGCGCTTCTTGAAGGCACGCTCGACGACCTTGGCGACCTCAGCGTCACAGCCCGCGAGAATCGAGGGCAGACCCTCCAACACCGTCGTCTTGACGCCCATGTCGGCGAGCATTGACGCGAACTCACAGCCAATCGCTCCGCCGCCAATGACCGCGGCGCTACTCGGCAGTGTCGAGAGCGCGAGAAACTCATCGCTCGTTACGACGAGCGTGCCGTCAACGTCGAAACCCGGCAACGTGCGCGGCACGGAACCGGCCGCCAAGATCACGTCGGTGCCCTTCGCGACCACGCCGGCGTCGGCACCGTCGAGCACGCTGACCGTTTGGTCCGCGCCAAGTTGGGCGGTGCCTTCAAAGATGGTGATCTTGCGACCCTTCAAGAGACCCGACAGACCCTTGTGCAGACGATCCACGATCTCGTTCTTACGACTCTGACTGACCGCGAAGTCGACCTTGACCGCGCCCGAGGTAATACCAAATTCGCTGGCGTGCTCGAGCGTGCGGCGCACGTGCGCGGTTTCGAGGAACTCCTTCGCGGGAACGCAGCCGCGGTGCAAACACGTGCCGCCAACCTTGTCGCGCTCGATCAGCGCGACGTTCATGCCCGCCGCGGCGCCGTAGAGGGCGGCGGCGTAGCCACCGGGCCCTCCTCCGATGATTACTACGTCGAACTGCTGGACCTCGTTGGCCACGTCCATTCCTTCCGTCAAACCGCGTCGTTCCCCGAAGGAAATCCTAATGTTTTCCCGGCTCGGCGAACCTCGCTCTAGGCCTGCTCGCCTCGTTGCGTGTCGGCCGCCCGCGTGGCCAGCACGTCGACGAAATCATTCATCACGTCGCCCGAGTGACCCTTGACCCACGTGAAAGAAATCGGGCGCGTACCGGGTAGTACCAGGGCGAAGAGCTCCTCCCAGAGATCACGGTTCGCGACGGGCTGACCCTGGGAGTTCTTCCACCCCCGCCGGAGCCATCCGGCGTGCCAGCGGTCGTTAAAACATTTCACGACGTAGGTCGAGTCGCTGACGATATCGACGGGGCCCTCGGGGTAGGCGCGCAGCGCCTCAATCACGGCGCGCACCTCCATGCGTTGATTCGTCGTGTGCGCCTCCGCGCCACTGGCGTAGTGGTCCTTACCCTCGGCCCAGGCCCATCCTCCCGGTCCCGGATTCCCGCGGCAGGCGCCGTCGGTGTGCAGTCGCGTCATATGACCCGAGTAATCCACGCGTCGGGGTCGTTGGTGAAGCGCGTGACCGCGAGCGGAAGGTCACCGCGCAAGACCTGACCGAGGGTCACGTGCTCGAGCACTTCGCGTAACGCCGCGCGCACCGCCACCCACACGTCACGCAGGTGGGTCGCCTCGCCGCCGTAGTTCAGCGTCTCGGGACGCATTCCGCGTACGCCCGCCATCGGGCCTGACACCACGCGCAAGATGTCGGCGATGACGATCTCGTCGGGGTCCTTCGCCAAGCGAAAGCCACCCTCGGGACCGCGCTGACTGGTGACGACCCCGCCGCGACGAAGGTCTGACATGATCGCGCCGAGAAACTTCGCGGGCAGTTCTTGTTCTTGGGCGAGGTGCTCGGCCGACACCGATCCGTCACTCGCCGCCAGGGTCAACAGCGCGCGAATCGCGTACTCGGCCTTGGCGGGAATCTGCATGGGCCCATTCTGCCCCACCGTCGTCACCGACCCCGGCGTGACGCCCAGAACTTCTACACTGCCCACTGTGTTCTCGCTCGCCCGCCGCCACCTCTACCTCTGCGTGGGGCTGCGCGACGACCTCGCCACCTTCTTACCCGCGGTGCTCGAGGGCGGCGTTGACGTCGTGCAACTACGCGAGAAACAGCGCCCGCGCGCCGAGCAGGTGGCCCCGGGGCGCGAAATGGCGGCGATCTGCCGCGACTTCGGCGTGCCCTTCGTGATGAATGACGACCCCACCTTGGCGCTCGAGGTCGGCGCCGACGGCGTGCACGTCGGTCAAGACGACGTCAGTGTCGCGACCTGTCGCGAACTTCTCGGACCGGAGGCCATCATTGGTCTGTCGACGCACGCCGACGACGAGTTCGACGCCGCACTCGCGCAGGCGGCGACGTACCTCAGCGCGGGTCCGCTCGAGGCGACTCCCACCAAGGTGGGTCGACCCGGCACGGGGCTCGCCTACGTGCAGCGTTGCGTCGCGCGCAGCGACCGACCGGTCTTCGTGACCGGCGGGGTCAACGCCACGAACGTTGCGTCGTACGTCGAGGCCGGCCTGCGCCACTTCGTGGTCGTGCGCGCACTCACCGAGTCGCGCGATCCCGGTCGCGACGCGCGCGAGCTACGACGCGCGCTCGACGACGCGCTCTCAGCGGTGACGATCTAGCCAGCCGAGCAGGGTCGCGACCATTCGCGGATCGGCGCGCAGTTGGTGGCCGGCCCCTTGAATGAGTCGAAGTTCGGCGCGACCCTCGGCCGCGGCCACCAAGTCACGCGCGTCGCTCGGGGGAACCTCAACGTCGTCGGTGCCGTGGCCAATCAACAGCCGTCGCGGCGGAACCTTGGCGATCGCCCCCAAGGGATCGATGGCGAGTAGGTCGTCACGTAACGCCTCGGGTGAGAGGAGATCACGCTCGTCACCGACCACGCCGGCCACGTGCACGAGGCGGTGGAACTCCGCGGCGTCGCCGCACCAGGGTTCGAGGTAGGCCGGCGCGGCGAAGCTCGCCACGCCGCGCACCCGCTCGTCCGTCGCGGCGATCGCGAGTGCCAGGACGCCCCCGAAGCCGAAACCGGCTAGCGAGATACGTCGTTCACCGAGCTCCACCCGATCCAAAATCGCCGTGAGGTCCGCGCGCCACTGCGTCGCGCTAAAGGTTCCCGTCGATCCGCCGACGCCCGAGAGCGTGCCGGTGGCGACGACCCAGCCCGACTCATTGGCGAGGTGCTCGGCTAGTTCCGGTAAGAGGCCCGCCGCCTGGCGGCCCATGCCCGTCGCGCGCGGCAGACCGTGCACGAGAATGAGGAGATGATCGGCGAGGGGCCGCGCGCTGGACGTCGCGACGCGCAGATCGAGCAGAGAGTTGCCGCTTTGCAGTTGCTCGTGGGCGAGCACGGAGCCTTAGATGCCTAAGCGCTGAGCCAAGAGCTCACGGTGATAGGCAGGGTCGCCCAAGAACAGCTCCGAGCTCTTCGCGCGCTTGAAGTAGAGGTGCGCGTGGTGCTCCCAGGTAAAGCCAATGCCGCCGTGAATCTGAATGTTCTCGGCCGCGCAGTGGAAGTACGCCTCCGAGCAGAAGGACTTGGCGAGACTCGCCGCGATGGGCAACTCGTCATTGAGCTCCTGGGCGCAGTAGGCGGCGTAGTAGGCGGCGGACTTGGCCGACTCGACGTCGAGCAACATGTCGGCGCACTTGTGCTTGATCGCCTGAAACGAACCGATCGGTCGACCGAACTGCACGCGCTCTTTGGCGTAGGCCACCGAGTTGTTTAAGACGCGCTGCGCGCCGCCGACCTGCTCGGCCGCGAGGGCCGCGGCGGCGAGTTGGAGCGTCGTCTCGAGTCCCGCGAGCGCGCCGCCCGCTTCGCCGATCAGCGTCGCGGGCGTGTTCGTCAAGACCAGTCGACTCTGCTTACGGGTCTGGTCCATCGTGGGCAGACGATCACGGCTCAACCCGTCGGCGTCGCCCTGCACGGCGAAAAGCGACAGCCCCGCCGGCGTCATCGCCGGGACCAAGATCAACGACGCCAGTGCGCCGTCGGTCACGAAGCTGCGCACGCCCGAAATCGTCCACGCGCCGTTGACCTGCGACGCCGTCGTCGAGGTCGTCGACAGATCCCACTGACCGGCGTCGTCGGTCAACGCGAGCGTCGCGATCGTCTCACCCGAGGCAATGTCGGGGAGGTACGTGGCGCGGTTCTCCTCGGTGCCGACGTGAAGCAGCGCGTTCGCGGCGAGGGCAACGCTCGAGAAGTACGGCGAGCACAACAGCGCCGCGCCCATCTCTTCGAAGACGACGTAGAGCTCGACTGGGCCGAAGCCCTGCCCCCCGTAGGTCTCGGGAATGCCGAGGCCCTGGAGCGCGAGTTCCTTGGCCATCTGCTCCCAGACCGCCGGGTCGTAGCCGTCCTCGGTCGCCATGAGTCGGCGCACTTCGGTCTCGGGCGACTTCTCTTCTAAGAAGCGTCGCACCATCTTGCGAAGCTCTTCTTGCTCCTCGCTAAAGCCAAAGTTCATTATTCGACCTCTCCTACCGCTCAGTACGACGCCCCCCGAGATTAGCCAACGTGACCGCGGGGCCAATCCGTGCCAGGCTAAGCGGGTGGACAACGTAGAACTGGTCTGGTCCGACGCCCTCGCCGAAGTGCACCGCTTCGTCGTGGGGCCGATTGCCAACAACGTGTACGTGGTGCGCTGTAAGCGCACCGGCGAAGCGGCGCTACTCGACGCCGCGAATGAACACGAACGACTCCTCGAGGTGGCGCGCGCCCTCGGCGTGACCTCCGTACTCGAGACGCACGGCCACTGGGATCACATCGGGGCGGTCGAGCAGGTGCGCGACGCTGGCATCGACGTGTGGGTCCGCGCCGAAGACGCCCACTTACTCCCGAGTTACGACCACCTGCTCGACGACGACGCCGTCCACCAGGTGGGCGAACTACGCCTGCGCACCATTCACACCCCTGGCCACACGCCCGGCAGCATCTGTTTCGCGCTCGAGAACACGCCCGTCATCTTTAGTGGCGACACGCTCTTTCCGGGCGGACCGGGCAACGCGACCTTCGAGGGCGGCGACTTCGCGACAATCATCACCTCAATCGAAGAGCGACTCTTTCGCGTCTTTGACGCCGACACGGTCTTTTGGCCCGGCCACGGGGCACCTTCAACCATCGGCGCCGAACGTCCGCACCTCGACGAGTGGGTCGCGCGCGGCTGGTAGCTCGCTCGTCACGTTCCTCGTCCGTACTGATTAACGAGGAGGCCCCGTAGACTGTTCGGTTCTCGCGGACGGTTGAAAGGTGCTTCTGTGGCGCGCACGCGCGGCGAACGCTGCCTAACTCTCGCCTCCCACACGCTGACGCCGCGGTGCTTGACGTGGCGCGCGTAAGCCTTCGCGAGCGCCGCGCCGCTCGCCAACGTCGCAGCCCCGGCTTCGACCGCCGACTCGTCGCGCCACTCGTGTTGGGCGCGACGCTCAACCCCATCAACTCCTCGATGATCGCCGTCGCGCTGGTGCCCATCGGACTGGCCCTACACGTCTCCGCGGCGTCGACCGCGTGGCTCGTGTCGGGTCTCTACCTCGCGACGGCCGTGGGTCAGCCAATCGTTGGGCGCCTGGTCGATGAGTTCGGCGCTCGACCCGTCTACCTCAGCGCCACCACCCTCGTGGGCGCGGCGGGTCTCCTCGGCGCGCTCGCGCCCAACCTCAACGTGCTCATCGTGGCGCGGGTGCTCTTGGGCGTGGGCACCTGCGCCGGCTACCCGGCGGCGATGCACCTTATTCGCCGCGAGGCACAACGCACCGGGCTGCAAAGCCCGAGCGCGATCCTCGCCACCTTGGCCGTGTCGGCCCAGACGGTGCTCGTGATCGGTCCCACCATCGGCGGACTCGCGATTGGACTGTTCAACTGGCGCGCGATCTTCGCGCTCAACGTACCGCTGTCGATACTGTGCGTAGGACTGGGCGCGGCGCGGCTGCCGGCGACGCGACGCGAGGACCGCGTGGCGAGCGACCTCGACGTGACGGGCATGGTGCTCTTTGGACTCACGCTGAGCGCCCTCATGTACTTCTTGATGCGACCGAGCCTGGCGCACGCGCCCATTTTGGTGCTCACCGTCCTCGCGGGCGCTCTCTTCGCGCGCCGCGAGACGCGCCGGGAAGAGCCCTTTATTGACCTCAAACCTTTGGGCGCCAACCCGGCCCTACTCGCGACGTACCTGCGCCAACTCACCGTCTCGATCATCTCCTACTCCTTTCTCTACGGCTTCAGCCAATGGATGGAGGCCGGCCGAGGCCTCAACGCGTCGGTGACCGGACTCGTCTTGTTGCCGATGTTCTTGATCGCCATCGTCGTCACGGCCGCGACCGGTCGACGTCCCGAGGTCCGCGCCAAACTGCTCACCGGCGGTGTGGTGCAGATCGTGGGGACGCTCGCGCTGGTTTTCGTGGGTACCCGAGTCAGCGTGGTCACCCTGGTCGGAATCTGCGCGATCATTGGCGTCCCGCAGGGCCTCAACAGTTTGGCCAATCAAAACGCGCTCTACCACCAAGCCAGTGCCGATCGCGTCGCCTCCTCGGCCGGACTCCTTCGAACCTTTACCTACCTCGGCGCGATTCTCGCGGCCGCGATCAACGCGTGGTGCTTCGGTCGCCACGCCTCGACCCAGGGGCTCCACGACCTCGGCGCGGTGCTCGTCACGCTGTCCGTCTTCCAAACGATCGTCACGGTGCTCGATCGCCGCCTGAGTGAGGTCGGTCGCGTCGTCGCGACGTAAGAAGGGCCGCGACCGCGGGCCCACGCCTACGGAGCGACCACCTCAGAGATTTCGTCGATGGTGCTCAAATCGCGCCACGAAGCACGTGGCGCGTCACTCGACGTCGACACTGCGCTGATCGCCTCGAGATTCCACGTCGGCGCCTCAGATCTTGGCGAGCGTCGCTCGAGCCGTTGCGCGAGCGCGCGCAGTCGTCGCGCGCCACGACGACGCCACCCACGCACGACACGCACCTCTGGCGAAATCAGCGGCACGTCTAGGGCGAAATAGGGAATCAGCAGATCTTCGAGACGGTACAGACCCGCGGGGCGTTCGACGAGGTGTCGCGCCGCGAAGACGGCGCCACCGCCAAAGGCCTCGCGCGAGATGGCCTCGTGACGCAGACGTACCGTCTGGGACGGAAAGCCGAAGAGCACTTCGTGCACGCCAATAATCCCGCCGGCGCGAATCGAGTGGACCTGCTCGGGCGCGAGTCCGAGCGTTTCAGCAAGACGCGTCGCTGTCCCGGAGACGCCCGACTTCTCACGAAAGTGCTCTTCGACGACGTGGACGTCGAGCTCGGGCGCGATGCGCTGGAGCGTCTGCGCCGCGAGCATCACGAAATTCACGCCGAGGGTGATGTTGGGCGACCAGAGAACCCGGGTGCGTTGCCCGAGGTCGCGGAGTCGACGCTGCGCAGCGTCAGAGTAGTGCGACACGGCAGTCACGATGGCTACGCCGCGCTCGGCGGCCGCGTCGGCGTAGAGGTCGAGGCCGCTCTCGGAGGAGAAATCGATCACGACGTCGACGGGCTGCGCGTCGAGCAACGTCGCGGCGCTGGTCGTCTCGCGCGAGAAGATCAGCGCCGACGCGTCGGCCTCCTCGCCCAGAATTTCGGCGACGGAACGACCCTCGAGACGACGACTACGACGAAGAATCCAGGACAGGGAACACGCGTCGTCGCGTAAGAGCACCGTCGCGACGCTGCGTCCCGTTCGGCCAAAGCCAATAAGTCCTACGCGCATGAGACCACCTTTCTCGAGAGCGCGAGTGACGACGTCGACGCCGCGCGACACGCCGCCGAGCTCACCTCTCGCGGGATGGGGTTAGCCAGTGGTGAACCTAGTCAGCCCCAACGCGTTCGTGGCTTAGAGCCAGCTGAGAGTTACCAATCACCCCGTGCCCCAAGGGTTCGGCGCGGCGAGAATTTCGCTGACGCGCCGTCAAATTCAACCAGTGGCGAAGGCGTCGTAAAACGCCGAGGGTGAATTTCTCACTCGCCAGTATGATTAACTCCGTGTCCGCACCCGTTCTCGAACTACAGAATTTGCACGTCAGCGCGGAGGGTAGCCCTATTTTGCGCGGCGTCAATCTCGTGGTCGGCGAGGGTGAGGTCCACGCCCTCATGGGCCCGAACGGCGCCGGCAAGTCCACTCTGGCCAACGTGGTGATGGGTCACCCCGGCTACGTGGTCACCGAGGGCACCATTCTCTACCGTGGCCAGGACGTCGCCTCCTGGTCGCCGGACGAACGCGCGCGCCAGGGCATCTTTCTCGCCTTCCAGTACCCCGAATCCATTAGTGGCGTCTCGGTGATCCAATTTCTTCGCCAGGCCATCGCCGCGCGCAAGGGCTTAGACGAGCTGAGTGTCCTCGAAGTTCGTCTCGACCTCGCCGAGTGGATGGACCGCCTGGGCATGGACGCGGCCTTCGCCGAACGCCACCTGAACGAGGGCTTCTCGGGCGGTGAGCGCAAGCGCAACGAGGTTCTCCAGATGGCGTTGCTCGAGCCCGCCCTGGCGCTGCTCGACGAGACCGACTCGGGACTCGACATCGACGCACTTCGCGTGGTCGCCAACGGCGTGCGCACCGTGCGCGCCGAGTTGCCCGCCATGGGAGTGCTCGTCGTGACCCACTACGTCAAACTTCTCGAAGAGATCGCGCCCGACCAGGTGCACGTGCTCATTGACGGGCGCGTCGTGACCTCCGGGGGCCCGGAAATTGCCGAGCGGATTGAGCGCGAAGGCTACGACGCGCTTCGCCCGGCCCTCGCGTGAGTAACTTCTCCGCCCAGCGGGTACGCGCCGAGACGCCCGAGTTCTTGCGCGTCATTAACGACCACCCGCTGACCTACCTCGATTCGGCCGCGAGTTCGCTACCCCCGCGCGCGGTGATCGAGGCCATGAGTCGCTACTACGAACTTCGTCACGCCAACGTGCACCGCGGCGTGTACCAGACCGCTAACGAGGCGACCGACGCGTACGAGGGCGCGCGCGCGACGATCGCGCGCTTCATCAACGCGCCGGGCGGCGCCGACGAGATCGTCTTCACCAAAAACGCGACCGAGTCGTTCAACCTGCTCGCGAAGTCGTGGGGTCTCGCGAACCTCGGGCGCGGCGACGTCGTACTGATCAGTGAGATGGAGCACCACGCCAACATCGTGCCGTGGTTCCAGCTGCGCGAGGTCACCGGCGTCGAGGTGCGCTTTTTGAAGGTCACCGACGACTACCGTCTCGATCTCTCCACGCTCGACGAAGACCTGGCCGGCGTCAAACTTCTTTCGATCACCGGCATGTCGAACGTGCTTGGCACGATCAATCCGGTGCGCGAACTCGCCGACGCGGCCCATCGTCACGGCGCGCTCGTCGCGATGGACGCGGCGCAGTCGGTGGCCCACGCCGGGCTCGACGTGACCGCGCTCGACGTCGACTTCGCCGCCTTCTCCGGCCACAAGATGCTTGGCCCCACCGGCATCGGCGTCTTTTGGACGCGTCAGGAGATCTTGGCCGCGATGCCGCCCTTCCTCGGCGGCGGCGGGATGATCGCCGACGTGCGCACCGACGGCTATCGACCGGCGACGGGCCCGTCAAAGTTCGAAGCGGGTACGCCCCCGATCGCCGAAGCGGTCGGCCTGGGCACCGCGGCGCGCTACCTCGAAAGCCTCGGCCTCGACCACGTCGTCGCGCACGAAACGGCCCTCACCGCCGACGCGCTCACCCGCCTCGCGCACCATTTCGCCGGACGCGTGCACGTGATCGGCCCGGCCACCACGCAGGCGCGTGGCGGCGTGATCAGCCTCGACGTGGAGGGCGTGCACGCCCACGACGTCGCGCAGGTCCTCGACGAGTTCGGGGTCTGCGTGCGACCGGGTCACCACTGCGCCAAGCCCCTCATGCGTCGCTTCGGACTGGCCGCGACGGCGCGCGCCTCGTTTGGTCCCTACTCACTCACCGCCGACACCGACGTCCTCATCGAGGCGCTCGAGCACGCGGTCAAACTCTTTGGATAGCCGTGTCGAATCTCGATGACCTGTACCGCGAAATTATTCTCGATCACTACCGCTCGCCGCGTAACCGCGGTCAGTTAGCGACCCCGCCGGCCCACCGCGTCGAAGGCTTCAACCCGCTTTGTGGCGACGAGATCACGATCGACCTCCTCGTCGACGACGGCGTCCTCGTCGACCTCAAACTGTCCGGTCAGGGCTGTTCGATCTCGCAGGCCTCGTCGTCGTTGATGAGCGTCGCGGTCAAGGGAAAGTCGCGCGACGACGTGCGCCACGCCATTGCCTCGTTCAAGGAGATGATGCTGCGCCACGAGTCGGCGTTGAGTGACGACGAGTCGAAGAATCAAGTCGCGCGACTGCGCGAACTCGGCGAGATCGCCGCGCTACAGGGCGTCGTGAAGTTTCCCGTGCGCATCAAGTGCGCCACGCTGGCCTGGAACACGTTGGCCCAAGGGCTCGACGAACTCGCCCTCTAGGGCGTACACGGGACGGGGTCAAACGACGGCACCGCGGCCGTGGGGTTGGTCGTCGTCGTGACGGGCGTACCCGTGTGATGCTTCGTGGTGGTATGGACCGTCGTGGTCGTGGTCGTGGTCGTAATCACCGGCGGCGGTGGCGTGGCGCCCGAGGCGTTGGGCGGTGGGTTCGTCGGCGACATCAACTCCGAGCCAAAGATGTTCACTAAGAGCTGTTGGGCGGCCGGCTGGTCGACGTAGAGAACGTCGCCGTCGACCGGACTCACCCCAGAGACGGTGGGCAGCGTGTAGGTCGCGATCGAGTTCGCGTTGAGCGAGTGAAAGCGCACCGCGAGACCGATGAGCTCGTTCAACGAGAACTTCTGGTCCAGGGTGATGCCTTGAGGAATATTGGAGAGCAGACTGTTCAGGGTCAGTGGGTTGTAAATACCCTTCACGCGATTGAGCATCGCGCGCAAGAACGCGTTCTGGCGATCGATGCGACCAAAGTCACTCGTGCCGTCGTAGACCCAGCCGTCCGCCGCCAGCGTCGCGTACGACGCGTTATCCCCCGGCCACCGGCCATTGCCGTGCACGTCGTAGTAGAAGTGCCGACTTCTGGTGACCGCCAGGGCTTCGAAGCCCTTGATCAACTGACAGCCCGCGTGGGGAATGCGCAGTCCCGAGTACGGGTCGGCCGAGGGGTAGGGGAAGTCGAGGTAGACCCCGCCGATGGCGTCGGCCACGTTGATCATGCCGGCGAAACTCACGACGACCGTGTCGTGAATCGGGATGCCAAAGTTGGCCTCGATGGTCTGGACGAGCAGACCCGGACCGTTGCCAAAGTTCACGTTGATGCGATTGGTGTTGCCGTAGAGCGACTGATTGGCGAGCAGTGACACCATCGTGTCGCGCGGAATCGAGATGACCGAAATCTTGTTCTGTTGCGGGTCGACGTGGACAATTTTCACGACGTCACTGCGCTGACCCGCGACGGACCCCGAACTCGCCCCGGTCTGCGCCGCGACCGCGCCCGTTAGGCCGGCGCGCGAGTCCGAGCCGATGACCAAGATATTGAACGGCGCGCCGGAGATGGGTTGGGCCGCTTCATTGCCGACCGAGATTTTGGTGATGTTGTTGAAGCGGTAGGCGGCGTAGAGGTAACCACCGCCGAGGAGCGCCACTAACAACACGACCACCGCGACGCCCGCGATGATCCACTTACGCCCGCGTCCGCCACGGCGCCGCGGCCGGGGCTTCACTCCTTGACGGCGGTCGACCGCTTCGCCGAGGGCGACGAGTCGCTGTTCATTCGCCAGTCGCCGCCGGGCCTGTCCGGCGCTTTCGCGACGGCCTCTACCGTCGTTACGTCCGTCAGCCATTGAACAATCCTACCGGTGAGGTCGCGTCCGACGGGTGACGGGGCTAGTGGGCCACACGAAAGGGCTCGTAACCACTTCGTTCAAGTTCTTCGGCCAGTTCGGGTCCTCCGGTGGCGACGACGCGGCCCTCACTCACCACGTGAATCACGTCGGCCGCGAGCTCCACGAGCAGCCGGCGAAAGTGGGTGATCGCCAGTACGCCACAGTTCCACTCGCTCGTCGCCGCACTCAAGCGTCGCGCGACCGCCCCGAGCGCGTCGACGTCGAGTCCCGAGTCAATCTCGTCGAGCACCGCGAACTTCGGTCGAAGAACTCCGAGCTGCACCATCTCGGCGCGCTTGCGTTCGCCACCAGAAAGATCGACGTTCACGAATCGCTCGAGCACCTTCGCGGAGAGGCCCACGCGGTCGGCCTCTTCGTTCATGCGCGTCGCGACCTCGTCGCGATCGGCGCCCGCCGCGATCAAGAGATCGACGGGCCGCACGCCCGGGATTTCGAAAGGCTGTTGCAACGCGAGCAGCAGCCCGCGACGGGCCCGCTCGGTGGCGCTCAGGGTGAGGAGCTCTTCGCCGTCGAGGCGCACCGATCCTTCGGTGACGCGGTAGCCCGGGTGCGCGCTCAACGCGTGGGCCAAGGTGGACTTTCCCGAACCGTTCGGGCCCATGATCGCGTGCACTTCGCCCCCGCGCATGGCGAGGTTAAAACCTCGCAGCACTTCCTTGTCGCCTACCGAAACGTGCAGGTTTTCAATAACTAGTTCACTCATCAGATCTCTACTTCCACCCGACCGTCGCGCACGACGGCGTTAAAGCGCGCGACCGGCTTCGTCGCCGGAAAACTCATGGGCGCGCCGTCACGCAGCGAAAACATCGCGCCGTGGCGCGCGCATTCGATCTCTTCCGTGTCGAGGTCCACCACCCCTTCCGCGAGCGGGAAATCTTCGTGACTACAGCGATTCTCCAAGACGAAGACCTCGTCGCCGACGCGCACGCCCACGAGATTCCTCTCGGCCACCTGAAGTGGGCGGGGCTGACCAAGCGCAAACTCCTCGAGCGCGCCAACGTCGACGATCACGGCGCCACCACCGCGACGCGACTAAGGGTGTCCGTGACGTCGGCCTCCACGACCTGGGCGAGGTCGCTCGGCAGTGCCGTCAGCATTTCGTAAAAGAAACCTTGAATCAAGAGTCGTTCGGCGTCGGCGCGCGACACGCCGCGCGACTCGAGGTACCAGCGTTGCAGCTCGTCAAGGGGCCCCACCGACGAGGCGTGCGCGCACATGACGTCGTTCTCGCGAATGTCGAGGTTGGGCACGCTGTCGGCGTGCGCGGCCGGCGAGAGCAAAAGATTGTGATTGGTCTGTCGCGCGTCGGTTCGCTTCGCGCCCTTTTCGATTTCGATCAAGCCGGTGTAGACCGAGCGCGACGAATCCGCGACCGCGCCCTTAGAGAGCAACGTCGAGGTCGTGCGCGGCGCGAGGTGCAACTGGTGCGTGCGAAAGTCGTGCACCTGGTCGCCCGCGCCGAGAAAGGTGGTGCGCAGTTCGTTCGACGCGTTGGCCCCACGCAATTCGGCGTCGTTGCGCGAACGGTCGTAGTGTGACCCGAGTCCGACGACCCCTTGGACCAGTCGCGCGTCACGCGCGAGAAATCCGGTGGTACGCGCGACGTGCCAGGCGGTGGCGTCGAGGCGCTGGTAGTTCACGAGTTGCAGCGAGGCGTTGTCGTCGAGCTGGTACTCCTCGAGGGGCACCACCAGTCCGTCGCGCCCGCCTTCGAAGTACTCGATGATCGTAGCTTGCGCGCCGCGACCCAAGATCACATGCGTGCGCGGGAACGACGCGCCCGAGGTCGCCGAGTAGACGATGAGAATGGGTGCCGTGACGTGCGCGCCGGGCGCGACGCGTACGACCAGCGTCGACGGCGCGAGCGCGCAGTTCAACAGTGCGAACGAGTCGCGCTCGTAGTGCTCGAGCAGCGAGCCGCCGGCCAACGAATCGACCGACTCCTCGACACTGACCTCGACGCCGTCAGTGTCGCGTCCGGCGTCGACCAGAAAACCGTCCACGACGCGCACCACCCGTCCACTCCCGGCGGCGAGGGCGTCGACCAGTGGCGAGTTCGTGACGCCACCGGGCGCCTGGGCGACCTGGTAGCGCTCGAGGGCGAAGTTCCCGAGTGGGGCGTAGCGCCACACTTCGTCACTCGTGAGGGGAAGTCCGCTCTCGACGAAGGCCGACCACGCGTCGTGACGAACCACGTTTTTGGCGTGCTCGAGGAGGAAAGAAGTGGCCGAAGTAGTGAAATTTTCCATAAAAGTAGAACTATGGAAGTGTAATGGGGTCGAGCACCAGTCTCGGCCGACGAAAAGGAGCTTCCGTGACCTTTACCTCCGACGTGCTCAGTCTCGAGATTGATGGACCCGTCGCGACGCTCTGGCTTAACCGCCCCGAGGCGCGCAACGCCCTGGGTCGCGACTTCTGGCGCGACCTCCCTCGCGCCGCGGCCGTCCTCGAGGAGGACCGCCGGGTACGCGTCGTGGTCCTCGCCGCGCGAGGCCGTGACTTTACGGTCGGTCTCGATCTCAAAGAGCTCGGCGGCGCGCTCGGTGGTGAGGGGCGCGACGCCCCCTCAAAAGCGTCGGCCAACCACGCGACCTATCGCGCGGTCCGTGAGATGCAAGACGCGGTCAGTTCACTGTCGAACCTGCGTACGCCGGTACTCGCGGCGGTGCACGGCTACTGCCTCGGGGGCGGCATCGATCTCGTGACGGCCTGTGACGTGCGCCTCGCGACGACCACGTCCGTTTTCTCGGTGCGCGAGACCAAAGTCGCGATCGTGGCGGACCTCGGAACACTGCAACGCCTGCCCCGCGTCATCGGCGCGGGGCACGTCGCCGAACTGGCCTACACCGGTAAGGACATCTCGGGCGAACGCGCGGCCGCGATTGGACTCGTGAACCACGCCGTGGGCGAGACGCCCGAGGAGGTTCTCGAAGCAACCTACGCCCTCGCGCGCGAGATCGCGGCCAACTCGCCTCTCGCTGTGGAGGGCACCAAGGCGGTGCTGCGGGCGAACGACGGCGCGACGATCGACGAGGGACTCGAGTTCGTCGCGCGCTGGAACACGATGTTCTTAGCGAGCAACGACCTGCGCGAGGCCATGACCGCGTTCCTCGAGCGACGCGCGCCGAAATTCACCGGCGACTGATCTAAACGAGATTCGCGCGCGCCCACGCACCGAGTTGCGCGAGAACGGGTACCAACGCCTCGCCCGAAGGTGTCAGTTGGTACGCCACGGTGACCGGGGGGCCGGGTTCCACCTGACGCGAGATAAGCCCCGCGCCCTGGAGCTCGACCAAACGCTCGGCGAGTACCGAGTCACTGATGCCGACGACGGCGCGACCGAGTTCGGCGAAACCGGCCGCCCCGTCGGCCAAGGTGCCGAGCAAGATGCCGTTCCAGCGCTTACCGAGCAGACCAAAGGCGTGAACCAAAGCCGCGTCACAGGCCGGCGCGTCGTGGACTTCGGGGTTGACGATCTTTTCCATCGCGCACCTTTCTCCCTTTCATACTAGTAATAACCTGGCTGCTTTGTTTTTCAAAGTAACCCTTATTATGTGAGTGAGCTACTAAAGGAAAACCATGACTCTCTTTCGCCTCGACGCCAGTATCCGTCACGAAGGATCTTCCAGCCGCGCCCTCGCCGACCTCGTCGAGGCGACCTGGCGCGACGGTCGTCCCGACGCGACGGTAACTCGTCGCCACGTCGGTACCGAGCCCCTGCCCGCCGACGCCTGGGCGCTCGCCGTCTCGGCCGGCGCGACGCCCCCCGACCAGCAGAGTTCGGCCCAACGCGCCGCAACGCAACTCGCCGCGACACTGACCGACGAGCTTCTCGACGCCGAGGCCCTACTCTTCGCGGTGCCGCTGTACAACTTCGGCATCTCCCAGCACTTCAAGACCTGGGTCGACCTGGTCCTCACCGACGCGCGCTTAAAGGCGGACCCGGTGCCCCTCGCGGGGCGACCGGCGGTGCTCGCGGTCGTACGTGGTGGCGCCTACGGCGCTGGCACGCCGCGCGAGGGCTGGGACCACGCCACCGGCTGGACGCGGCGAATCCTCGAAGACGTGTGGCACCTCGACCTGCGCGTGGTGGAGTCGGAGTTCACGTTGGTGGGCGTCAACCCCGCCCTCGACGCCTTTAAGGAGATGGCCGACCGTATGCACGCCGACGCCGACGCGTTAGCGCGCCAACACGGTGACTTCTTGGCGCGCGCGAGCGTTAACGCGTAGCTAGTCGCGGCGCCAGAACTTCCAGCCTCGACGGCGGCGCTCTTGCTCGTCGAGCTCGCGGCGGCGCTCACTGGTGAACTCCGACGCGACGGCGTTGACGATCTCGTCGGCCGAGTCCAGTAAGGCGCGTCGCTCGTCGAGCGACGCGGAGGTGTCGGGTTCGTGCTCGACGGGGCGCTCCACCAACGAGCCGTGGGCCCAGCCCACGTCGGCCAGTCGCCGTTCGTAGGTCACGCAGTCGGCGGGACAGCTCCAGGGCTGGTCGGGCGCGTTGCCCAGCACGCAAAAACGCGCGACCTCACCCGAGGCGTAGGTGCGACTTTGAAAGTGCTTGCACTCTTCGCGCATGGCCATGGTGCCTAGTTTCTCACGTCCGCAAGTGACGCGTTCGCCGGCGGCCGCTTAGCCGATCGAACCTTCCATCTGAAGTTCAATCAAGCGCGACCACTCGACCGCGTACTCCATAGGCAGCGTGCGGGTGATGGGCTCGATGAAGCCATTGACGATCATGCCCATGGCCTGGGACTCGGTAAGTCCCCGACTCATGAGGTAGAACAGCTGGTCGTCGCCAATCTTTGACACCGTCGCCTCGTGACCGATGGAGGCGTCTTGTTCGCCGATCTCCATGTAGGGCTTGGTCTCGGAGGTCGACATTTCGTCCAAGATCAACGCGTCACAGCGCACGAAGCTCTTCGCGCCCGTCGCGCCCTCTTCCACCTTCACCAGACCGCGATACGCCGTGAGTCCGCCGTCCTTCGAGATCGACTTCGACACGATGGTCGACGTGGTCTCGGGGGCGAAGTGCACCATCTTGGCGCCCGCGTCTTGGACCTGGCCGGGGCCGGCGTAGGCGACCGAGAGCACCTCACCGGAGGCCTTGGGGCCCATGAGGTAGACCGACGGGTACTTCATCGTCAGGCGCGAACCGATGTTGCCGTCGATCCACTCCACGTGGGCCTCGGCCTCGGCGCGCGCGCGCTTGGTGACGAGGTTGTAGACGTTGTTCGACCAGTTCTGGATCGTGGTGTAGGTGATGCGCGCGCCGGGCAGGGCCACCAGTTCAACGACCGCCGAGTGCAACGAGTCGGTGGAGTACACCGGGGCCGAGCAGCCCTCGACGTAGTGCACCTGACTGCCCTCGTCGGCGATGATGAGGGTGCGCTCGAACTGACCCATGTTTTCGGTGTTGATACGAAAGTAGGCCTGGAGCGGCTGGTCGACCTTGACCCCCGGCGGCACGTAGATGAACGAGCCGCCACTCCACACCGCGGAGTTCAGCGCCGCGAACTTGTTGTCGTTGGGCGGGATGATTTTGCCGAAGTACTTACGCACCAAATCGGGGTACTCGCGCACCGCGGTGTCCATGTCGCAGAACAACACGCCCAAGCGCTCGAGGTCTTCGCGGTTACGGTGAAAGACGACCTCGGATTCGTACTGCGCGGTGACGCCCGCGAGGTACTTACGCTCGGCCTCGGGGATGCCCAACTTCTCGTAGGTGTTCTTGATCGCGTCGGGCAGATCTTCCCAACTGTGCACTTGGTTCTCGGTGGGCTTGATGTAGTAGTAGATGTCGTTGAAGTCGAGGTCGGGCATGCGCGTGGCGAACCAGGGCAGCATGGGCTTGGCCTCAAACTTCTTCAGCGCGTTCAAGCGAAAGTCGAGCATCCACTTCTCTTCGCCCTTCATCGCTGACATCTCACGAACGATGGCCTCGTTGATCCCCTTCTTTGGCTTGAAGACGGGAATCTGTTCGTCGGACCAGCCGAGCTGGTACCGGCTGAAATCGAGGTTGTCAATCGCCATGGCGCTCCTTTGGGATAATCCCTACGTCCATAGTAGTAACTGCGTGCTCGGCCAAATCGCGGAAACTGGCAGAGTAGAACGGTGCCTACTCCCCCCACCGCTCCGAAACGCCCCTTCTCCATGACCTTTCACGGCGACACGCGCGTCGACCCCTACTACTGGCTGATGGAACGCGACAGCGACGAGGTGCTCGCACACTTGCGCCACGAAAACGAGTTCGTCGAGGCCGAGCTCGCGCCCCTAAAGCCCCTCACGAACGGCCTCTTCGAAGAGATTAAAGCTCGCATCGAAGAGACCGACATCTCGGTCCCGGTGCGTCGTGGTGACTGGTGGTACTACGACCGCACCAAAGAGGGGCTCAACTACCCCATTAGCTGTCGACTGCCCGCGCGCGGAGACGACGAGACGCCACCCGACATCGACCCCTTGACGACGCTCGACGGAGAGCAGATCATCTTGGACGAGAACGTCGAAGCCGGCGACCGCGACTTTCTCTCGGTCGGGGTCCTCGCGGTCAGTCCCGACGACGCCTGGGTCGCGGTGGGTACCGACTTCGAGGGCAACGAGCGTCACCGCGTGACGATTCGTCCCCTCGCCGGTCAGGCGCCCGTGGCGGACGTCCTCGAGGACGTCTACTACGGCTTCGCCTGGGCGAACGACTCGCGCCACTTCTTTTACACCCGCGTCGACGACGCCATGCGTCCTTGGCAACTGTGGCGCCACGAACTGGGCACGGACGCCAGTCGTGACGTGTTGGTCTACCAAGAAGACGACGCGCAGTACAACGTGGGCGTGGGTCGTAGTCGTGACCGCCAGGTCATCGTGCTCGTCGCGAACTCCTCCATGACGACCGAAGTGCGTTTCCTCGACGCCAATCACCCAACCGAGGCGTTCGAGCTGCTCGAGGCGCGTCGCCACGGCGTGGAGTACGGCGTGGAGCACTACGTCGACGAGACCGGTCGCGCCTGGTGGCTCAAGGTCACCAACGAAGACGCGACCGACTTTCGCCTGCTGGCGCGCGCGCGCGACGAGCAGACCTGGCGTGAACTGATCGCCGAGCGACCGGGCAATCGCCTCGACGGCGTGGACGTCTTCAAGGGTCTGCTCGTGGTGAGCGAGCGCCTGGACGGTTCGGCCGCCGTGCGGCTCATCTCCCTCAGTACGGGCGACGATCCCTTTTCCGGCGACCTGCTCGCGCGTTCGCGCGTGCTCACCCACGACGTCACGCCGAGCACCATTCACCTCGACGCCAACGCCAACTTCGTCACCACGATGCTGCGCGTGTCGATCACCTCACTGGTCACCCCGCGCCTGGTGGGTGACGTCGAGCTCGCGACCGGTGAGTTGCACGTGCGCAAACAGCAAAAAGTGAAGGGCGGTTACGACGAGGGCGACTACGTCACGGGACGGCTCTGGGTCGAGGCCAGCGACGGCGTCAAGATTCCCGTCTCGGTCGTCGCGCGCCGCGACGTGCTGAACGTGGCCGCGGACGGTTCACTCTCCCCCAAGGCCCCCGCACCCTTTTTGCTCTACGGCTACGGCAGCTACGAGATCTCTATCGATCCGGGCTTTTCCTCGCTGCGACTCTCGCTGCTCGAACGCGGCGTCATCTTCGCGATCGCCCACGTGCGCGGCGGCGGGGAGATGGGGCGCTCGTGGTACGAGATGGGGCGCCTCGCCCAAAAACCCACCACCTTCAGCGACTTCGTGAAGGTGGCCCGTCACCTGGTCGACGAGGGCTGGACGACGCCCACGCAACTGGCCGCGCGCGGCGGCTCGGCCGGCGGCCTCTTGATGGGCGCGGTGATGAATTTGGCGCCCGAACTCTTTCGCTGCGTGGTCGCCGAAGTGCCCTTCGTCGACGCGCTGACGACCATGCTCGACGCGTCACTCCCGCTCACCGTCGGTGAGTGGGAGGAGTGGGGCAACCCCGAGGCCAGCGCGACCACGTATCGCACGATGAAGAGCTACGCGCCGTACGACAACGTGCGCGCCACCAACGACGACGGCACGCCGCGCGCCTACCCCCACCTCTACGCCGCCGGCGGACTCAACGACTCGCGCGTCGGTTTCTGGGAGCCGGCCAAGTGGGTCCTCAAACTGCGTGACGTCAATCCCGAAAACTACGCGCTGCTGAAGACCGAAATGGGCGCCGGACACGGTGGGCCCTCGGGTCGCTACGACGCGTGGCGCGACGAGGCCCAGATTCTGGCCTGGGTGCTCACCGAAATCGGCGCGGCCTAAACAAAAACGCGCGCGGCGCTACGCGAAAGAAACGTAGATCGTCGCGGGCGCGCCGAGCGCGTGTGAGGTCGACGTCACGGGCGACGACGTCGTCGTGGTGGAGGTCGACGACGAGCCGGGCGTCGCGTGATGACGCGTCGCGATGAAAATCGCGGCCACCACGAAGGCGACGACCGCGATCACGGCGACGACCGCACCCAGGGCCCCCATCGACGAGCGATTTGAAGAACGGTGCAAGAGCCACTCTTGATCGTGGCGCGAGATTGACGGCACGACGTCGTCGCCCGACGACGGCATCGCGTCGCTGAAGACGTAGTGGCGCTGGGGGTCGAGGCGAGGTGGCGTGGGCGCCGGGCGCACGGTCCCCTGGTCGTGGCCGTCGAGGAGGCGAAAGCCCTTCGAGGGCGTGTAGGGCGACGGCGGCGGCGTCATAAGTCGACGATCCTGGCTGCGCGCGAGTTCACGAGCCTGATCGCGGCGTAGCTTTCGAAGACGCAACCCCACCATGGCCGCTACCACGAGCAGCACCACCACGGCCAGCACCTTCAAGGTGAGCACCATTAGCGTTGCGGCCCTGGTAGCGCGTGTCGCGTGGTGGTCGTCACGTTCCTACCGTAGTGAACGGCTTCGCCCTAGGCGAGTACGCCAAAGCCCCCGCGGTAGTAGATAAGCGGTACGCCGTCGTGGGCCCGCGCCTCGTCGACGGCCACCACGGCCACGTCGTGGTCGCCGTAGGTGGCGACCACCTCGATACGACCCTCCAGCGTGGCGAGCACGCCGTCGAGGAGCGGCGCGCCGTTACTTCCCGTAAACCACGTCACGTCGGCGAACTTGTCGACGCCGCTCGTCGCGAAGGCGCGCGCGATCGACTCCTGGTCGTCGCGCAGCACGTTGACGCCAATAACTCCGACGTCACGGATTTTCGGCCACGAATTCGAGCGCGACGTCGCCGCGAAGGAGACCAGCATTGGCTCCAGCGAGAGTGACCCGAAGGTCTGACAGGTAAAGCCCGCCGGTCCGTCGGGCGTCGCGGCCGTGATGACGACGACGCCCGTCGGGTAACGACCGAGAACCTCTTTGAAGTGCGCGACGCTGACCGAGGACACCCGAGGGAGCCTAATGGTGGTCGGTAGTCGCGCGACCTAACGTGGCCCCATGGAGCGTGACGTCGAACTCGCCGACGTGCGTCTGCGCGTCGAGGTGAGCGGACCCGACGACGGCCCCCTCGCGCTCTGTCTGCACGGCTTTCCCGACACGCCCTTCACCTTTCGCTTTCTTCGCGCCGCGCTCGAACGACGTGGCTACCGCGTCGCGGCCCCGTGGCTCCGCGGTTACGCGCCGTCGTCCACGTCCTCGTGCGAGAACTACTCGCTGAGCGCCTTGGTCGACGACGCGAACGCGCTGCACGACGCGCTCGGCGGTGACGAACGTGCCGTCGTTATTGGACACGACTGGGGTGCCGCGATCGCCTACGGCGCCTGCGCGCGCGCCCCCGAGAAGTGGCGCCGCGCGGTGGCAATCGCCGTACCGCCGAGCGCGCTGTTCGCCTCGGCCCTCTTTCGCTTCGACCAGACCAGGCGTAGTTGGTACCTGTGGTTCTTTCAGAGTCCCTTCGCCGAATCGGTGGTCGCGGCGAATGAGTTCGAGTTCTTGACGCGACTCTGGCAGAGCTGGTCACCCGGCTACGACGCCACCGACGACCTCGCGCGCGTGCGCGACGCGCTGGCTAGTGACGACGCACTGCGCGCCGCACTCTCGTACTACCGCGCGTTGTTCGCGCCCGAACGCGACGGCGGCGCGTTGCGCGACGCCACGGCCCGACGCCCCCAGGTACCGACGCTGTATCTGCACGGCGCGGACGACGGCTGCGTGGGCGTCGACGTGGCCGCCGGGGTCAATGATCACCTCGCCGACGGTTCGCGCGTGGTCTTTCTCGTCGACGCCGGTCACTTCGCGCACCTCGAGCGACCCGAACTCGTCTGGCGCGAGATCGACGCCTTTTTGGCCTAGCCCTCGGCGAGGCGCCACCGACCACGCGCCACGCGCGCGAGGCCGTCACGGGCCAAATCGTCGAGCACGCTCGACAGGTCAGGTCGCAGTCCCTCGTCCACGGCGACGCGCAGAGTTGCCTCAGTCGCCGGCCCCTCGCGCAGCGCCGCCAGGACCTGGCCGCGCAGTTGTCGCCGCGAACCCACGAAGCGCGGCTGCGCTCGAGAGACGCCCGCACTGAAGGGCGCGGGGTCCTCGCCACCGGCCCGACGCCACGCGCAGACGCGAGCCAAGGGACAGGTCGCGCACCGAGGTCGCGCGCGACAGAACGTCGCGCCCAGATCCAGCATCGCTTGGTTAAAGCGCGCGACGTCACGTCGCGGCAGTAACGCGTGCGCGAGTTGCGTGGCCTCGGGTCCGGTGAGGCGCCGATTCGTCACGC
The DNA here is from genome assembly GCA_028873575.1 of Acidobacteriota bacterium. Classification (GTDB taxonomy): domain Bacteria; phylum Actinomycetota; class Acidimicrobiia; order Acidimicrobiales; family RAAP-2; genus RAAP-2. The sequence goes on from JAGWHY010000003.1 coordinate 80,468, forward strand.
AGCGCGCGAGGACGCGACCGACGTTCGTGTCAAGGACCGCGACGCGCTTTTCGAACGCGAACGAGGCGACCGCGGCCGCGGTGTACGGGCCCACGCCACTCAAGGCGCGCAGTTCGTCGAGGTCTGACGGTACGTCACCGTCGTGGCGCTCGGTGATCTCTTGCGCGCAGCGCCAGAGGTTGCGCGCGCGCCGGTGATACCCGAGCCCCGCCCACGCGCGCAGCACCTCGTCGAGCGGGGCCGCCGCGAGCGCCCGAGGGGTTGGGTAGTGATCGAGAAAGTTGCGCCACGGACCAACGACGCGATCGACCTGAGTCTGTTGCAGCATGACCTCGCTGACTAACACCGCCCAGGGGTCGCCACAGTCAATCCACGGCAGGTCTCGCGCGAGCGAAGTGGCGCGAAGACGCAGCACACGCCGAACGTCGACGAGCTGCTTACTTCCAGACGTCGTCACCGTAGGGTCGCTGGCGCGCCGGCGCGAAGTCGCGACGCCACACCATCACCTTGCGGCGAAAGTAACAGACCTCTTCGCCGTGTTGATTGAAGCCCTTGGTCTCAACGCGCACCACGCCGCGGTCGTGACGCGACGACGAGGGCGTCACTTCGAGCACGCGGGTCTCGGCGTAGATGGTGTCGCCGTGAAAGGTCGGCGCGCGGTGCAGCAGCGACTCAACCTCGAGATTCGCGATCGCCGCGCCCGAGACGTCGGGCACACTCATACCGAGAACCAGCGAGTAGACGAGGTTGCCCACGACGACGTTGCGCCCCTGGACGCTCTCGTGCTCGGCGAAGTACGCGTTGGTGTGCAGCGGGTGGTGGTTCATGGTGATCATGCAAAAGAGATGGTCGTCGGCCTCGGTGATGGTCTTACCGGGCCAGTGCTTATAGACGTCACCCACGGTGAAGTCCTCGAAGTAGCGACCAAAGGGGCGATCGAACGTCGTCACGACTTAGACCTCCGCCACGAGCTGCGGGCGCGTGGTGAAGGACACGAAGCCGCCGTTCATGGTCTCGCCGTCGACGATCATGCGCCAGGTGTAACGATTACCGGGCACCAGTGGAATGGGACCAAAGTTCACGGCGATCGGCACGTCGACGGGCGTGCCGGCCGGCACGCCCTCGGGCGCGCCGGCACTGAAGTCGCCGCGGACCTCAATGGGTTGGGGTCCCTCGGGCGTGTCGAATCGCACGGGCTGACCGTCGGCGTCCTCTAAGAAGAGCTCCCAGTGATGCTCGAGGTTGAATTCGTGGGTGTCGACGCTGATCTTGATCGCGACGGCCGACGGCACCGGATCGGGACCCGTCACCGACCAACCGCCGCCGAGGATGTAGAGCTTGCCGTCGGCCACTTGGGCCGCGTCCGCTAGGAGCATGGTGATATTCACGACCCTCAGCCTAACGGGGTGCTCCACTCAGACGAGGGTCGCGAGGTGGCGCGCGGTCCGCGGCGCTGTGCGTTTGCACCCGTGCGTAGGGCGCCGTCGAGCCAGTAAGTTCCTCACATGTCTCTAGCCCAAGTTGACCTCAAAATCGCCGCCGACCTCCTCGACGAGGCCCAAGGTGTCGTCGACGGTGCGCTCGGGCGCCTGGCGGCCCTCGGGGGTGCCGACGCGAACCAGACCCTCGCCTACGACCTCGCGCACGCCGCGAGCGCCGTCGCGACGGGGCGCGCCAGCCTCGCCTACGGCGAACGTGGTGAGGTCGAGGCGCGCCTCGTCGTCGCCTTCGTGGCGCTCGCCTTCAGTGACCTGCAGTCGCGCGTCACGGGTCGTGAGAATCTCTGGAGCGTCGCCGACGACTGGTTCGCGCCCTTTTTACCTTTCGTGCGCGACTACCGCGATCCGCAGTTCCTCGCCTCGCTCGCCGAGACGCCCGGTGAGCGCCACCTCGACGAGGACTTCACCATGGTCGCGGACCTCTTTCACCGCTTCGCCGAGGAGCAGGTGCGCCCCCACGCCGAGCACGTGCACCGCACGAACGGTGACATTCCCGCCTCGATCATCGCGGGATTGAGTGAGCTCGGCGGCTTTGGCCTGTCGGTGCCCGAGGCTTACGGCGGCTTCGCGACCGGCGGCGAGTCCGAGTACCTCGGCATGGTCGTCGCCACCGAAGAGCTCTCCTGGGGCGGACTCGGCATCGGCGGCTCGCTCATCACGCGCCCCGAGATCGTGACGCGCGCACTCGTGAACGGCGGCACCGCCGAGCAAAAGGCCACCTGGCTGCCCAAGCTCGCGAGCGCCGAGGTCTTGGCGGCCATCGCGGTGACCGAACCGGACTACGGCAGCGACGTCGCGGGGCTCACCACGACGGCGACGCGCACGGCGGGCGGTTGGTTGATTAACGGCACCAAGACCTGGTGCACCTTCGCCGCGCGCGCCGACGTGTTGCTACTCCTCGCGCGCACCGACCCCGACCGCAGCAAGGCCCACCGCGGACTCTCCCTGTTCTTGGTCGAAAAGCCCCAGGGCGACAGTCACGGCTTCTTGTTCCACCAAGACGCGTCGAGCGAAAATCGCGCCGACCCCAACGGACGCCTCGAAGGTCGCCCTATCGACACGCTCGGCTATCGCGGTATGCACTCCTATGAACTGAGCTTCGACAACTGGTTCGTCCCCGAGGCCAACCAGATCGGAGGCGAGGCCGGACTCGGGCGCGGCTTCTACTTGCAGATGGCCGGATTCGAGAACGGTCGTATCCAAACGGCCGCGCGGGCGGTCGGCCTAATGCAGGCCGCCTACGAAGCGGCGCTCGAGTACGCGCGCAATCGCGTCGTCTTTGGCGAGCCGATCATCGACTACGAGTTGACTCGCGTCAAGCTCGGCACGATGGCCGCGATCATCCAGTGCTCGCGTCAGTTCTCCCTCGAAGTGGCCCGGCTCATGGGACGTGGCGGCGGCACGACCGAGGCCTCCATGGCCAAGGCCTACGTCTGTCGCGCGGCCGAGTGGGTCACGCGTGAGGCGATGCAGATCCACGGCGGCATGGGCTACGCCGAGGAGTACCCGGTCAGTCGCTACTTCGTGGACGCGCGCGTGCTGTCGATCTTTGAGGGTGCCGACGAGACGCTCTGCTTGAAGGTCGTCGCCAAGCGCCTGTTGGACGAGCTAGCCCACTAAGCAGAGCACCGATCGTGAGTTCCAAGATGAAATGGCGCACACTCGCCGCACTGGGTCTCGTGCTCGTCGTCGTGGCGGGTGTCGTTTTCACCAATCACTCGAGTCCACGCGCCAGTGCGGCCTTTTGTTCGACCATGCGCCAAATCCTCGGACCCGACGGCACTGCCTTGGCCGCCACCGTCACGCCGCCGAGCGGTAACAGCGCGCCAACTCCCGCCCAGCACCAGTTGGCCGAGCGTCTCGAGGTTGATCTGCGTCGCGCGCAAAAAGAAGGGCCGCCCACCGCGCTGGTGCGTTGGATTAGCGACTACCAGATTCGCCTGAAACTTTCGCCCGATCAAACGCAGCTTCTCAACTCCGTCGAGCGCTTTCGCGCCTTTAGCGCGTCGCCGCTCAAAAACGCCTGCCCCCAGCTCAACACGCGCTAACGCGTCAACCGGAAAACCTCACGAAGCTCACCCTTCAACGAACGTCGACAGGCACCAAGCGAAGGCCCCCACCCACGCGCTGTACTTCCATCGCGAAGTCGAATCGGTCGACGTCACAGCAGTACGCGACGTCACTTTCGTGGACGTCGTCACCGCCCAACGTGGCTAAGCGTCGCGCCCAACGCGACTGCGCCACCGCGTCGATGGTCGCGGAGATCTCGAGATCGTGACCCAATCGCGCGCGTTCGATGAGCTGTGCGGTCGCGAGATCATCTTCGCCGCCGTCGGGGGTGTCGGGAAACCGTCCCGTGATGACGTACGTGGGCTCGTCGGAACCGGTCTTGCCCACCGCCGTTGCGGTGGCCGAGGCGCACACCAAACTGGCGGCGAAGAGCCGCGTCGCCCGCTTCGCGGCAATCGCGCCCTGGGTGCCGGCCGAGGTTCGTTGCACGAGAACGCGCCCCGTGAGATCGGCGTTCGCCAGAGCGACGGGCGAGTTCGAAAAATCAAAGCCGTCCGGCCGGCGACCGTGATCTTCGCCCATCGTGAGCGCGCCCGGTATCTCGCCGGCCAGCGCCAGCGCCTCGTCGACGGTGCCGACCAGCCAAATCGACGAAGCGCCCGACGCGAACGCGTAGGCGGCGCTCGTAAAGGCGCGCAGCACGTCCACCACGACCACGACGCCGCGCGCCTCGGCCAACTCCCACTTCGCTAAGTAGTGAGCGCTCACGTTGGGGTCACTTTTCTTCGTCGGGCCGGGCGGTGCGCACCGATGCTACAAGTCCTTCTCTGACGCGTGGAAGCGTCGATCGACGCCGGGTTCGACGACGTTCACGCGAATACCGCGCGACGGAGACGTCTCCGATCACCGCTCGCGCGCCTTCGGGCACGAAGCTTTAGCGAGGTTGGTCCACGTGATCGGGTTGAAACGTGATCGCCTGGTTCGTGGTCGCGTCGAAGAGGTCTAACAGCCCGTCGAAGGTCACCTCCGCGGCGTCCTCCTTCCACAGTTCGACGACCATTTCGCCGTGGTACAACATGGGCCAGCGCACGTAGCGGCGACGGTCCGTGGGATCGTTGATCGCCGAGGAACGTTCGACCGTGCTACGGGCCACTTCACACATCAGGTCCGTACCACAGCCAAAGCCAAAGGGGTACTGCTGACGGTCCGGCTCAATTGTTTCGACGAGCCGCTCGTCGGCGGCGCTCACGCCCACGTGCGCGTGAATTCCAGCGCGAATGATCGGCACCTCGACCGTGCCGCGAGGATCGTAGCGCCAGGCCCGCCCGTGACGACTCACGCGAACGCGCGGCGCGGCCTCCAAGAGCGAGACCACCTCCAACGCTTCAACCGAAGGGCCCTTCGGTCGAACCCCGACGGGCGCGAGCACCTGCACGCGCCCATCGACGACGCCCGCGAGCGCGGTGACCTCGTCGCGATCGAGTGCTCGCTTGTCCACGTCCCAGCTGCCCGACGCGGTCACCATCGTGGTGCCGGTCAGCGGGTCCACGGCGAACAACATGCCCTCGCTGAATCCCTTAAGCCCGAGGTAACGTTCGTATACGCGTGCCATCCGTGCCGACACGTAGTCGGAGATTTTTTGGGGCTTGGGCAACAGGCCCAATTGGTCCATGCGCTGACCGGCGCGCACGATCTCGTCGGGAATCGCGGTGTCGAGCCACGCGTCGCGCGTAATGGCGTCCGGCGTGACGTCGTAGAGTCCCCCGACTTCGCGCGCGCACGCGCTGGCGACTAATCGGTCACGCAGACCATTCACCAGCTCGATCGTCTCCGTGGGGTGCCCTCCTTCGAGCGTGCAGTACGTGACTTCGCTCGCCGCCGCGCCCGAAACGAAAACAATCTTGGGCGAACCCAATTTTGCCATCGTGACGCGGGCGGTGGACACGACGTCCACGTGCGACCACGTAAGCAGCGACTCGCGTACCCCGACCAACGTGACCAAATTGTGTGGTCGACGTTTCAGTTGATGATCCTTCACCATCGACAGCATCATGGGCTGGGCGCGTTCAGGTATGCGCTCGGCCAAGGGCTTGGGGCCGTCGGCGATGACGACGCCGTCGATCAGCAGATCGATGTCGACATAGTCGGTGGTCACGATCACGTGGCCCTGTTGGCGAAAGGACTCGCGTAATTGACGTTGGTAGACCCCGAGCGTTCCGAGATCACGAGATTCGCCCACGAAGGCGACCTTCAGCGATCGCCACCACGAACACGATCGAAGGTCCACGTCCGTTGCGCTCATTGCCCCACCCCTCACTCGTTGTCAGGCGTAGGATAACGGGCCCGTAGAGCGCTCTCGCGCCTCGAGGGCCTTCTCACTCACGACGACCCGCCCCGAACTCCACTGGCGCGCCCGTGCCTCGCTCGGCAAATCGCGCAACGTCACGGCGCGTCGTTCGCCGCGTCCGGGAGTTCGTTAGGCGACGTTCTTGACGTGTTCGTCGAGGAAGGCGATGACGCGGGCGATCGCGTCGCGTTGCACGTCGTCAACCTCGACGTGGCCCTCGGCGTCCGTGACCGGAAAGATGTAGCCGTGCAGCGGGTGTTTGTAGGACACCCAGGTCGCGTCCTTACCGCTCTCTTCGAGCAGGTCGTAGCTGAGGCGAAAGATGCCCTGCAGCTCGTCGTCGTCGCGACCCATGACGAGTATCGGTAGATTGACGCTCGCCAGGCGTTCGAGCGCCAGGGGCACGTTGACGCGAGCGCGTACGTAGCGCGCGTCGCGCATCTGCATGCTCTCGATGTTGCGAAGCTGCGTGTCGGGGTCCACGAAGACCGTGTCGTCGGGCGTGAGGTCGAGAAACTCGTGATTCGCGGGCTCACACGCCACGCCCGCGCGCAGCACCCCGGGATACTGCGAGGCCAGTTTGAAGAGCATCTCCCCGGCGTGGCTCACCCCCACGTGACCCAGGCGTCGCGCGTCGACGTTGGGGTGCGTCGCCACGTGACGAAGAATCGCCAGTTCGTCCTCGTACTCGAGCGGTGCGCGGTTCATGAGGTCCATGCCCTGGCGGCGATCAACGACGAGCGTTCCACCGCGGTGATAGCCCAGCTCGACCTCGCTGCGGTAGCGACCCCAGGCGCAGGCGTAACCCGCCGCGAGGAGTTGCTCCATCACGTAGCCGTGGGTGCGCAGTCGTGACTGGAGCCACTCAACGCCCCCGCCGCCGTTCCCGTAGGCCAAGAAGACGAAGGGGAACTCGCCCTCGTCGGCCGGAGTTCGCAACGCGTAGGGTGCGTAAAGGCCGTCCAGGGTTGGCGCGAAATAGACGTGCGCCGGTCGATCGGAGCCGACCACGTTCTCGACGACCGGCGGCACGGCAAAATCGTCAACCATGAAGGCCCCCACAATCTTTTATTGGCGTCAGGAGCCTACGAGGTCAACGCCAGGTCGTGGTGACGCGTCGCGCCGAGCACTCGCGCCCAGCTTTTAAGTAATTGACTTTAATTAGTGTCTGCAATAATTAGTTAATGCAAGCAAAATCGACGCTCGCGCGTGACGTTGAACTCGTTGACGCGTTGGTTCTCGCGAGTCGCTCGTTGGTCGCGGTCGCGGCGCGCTCACTGGCCCACGTGGACGATGACGTCACCTTGCCGCAATACCGCGTCCTCGTCGTCACGAACAGTCGCGGGCCGCAGTCCCTCGCCTCCCTCGCGGAGGCGTTGCGGGTGAGCCCCGCCACCGCCACGCGCATGTGCGACCGTTTAGTCCGCAAGCGACTCATTAAGCGCAGCCACGACGCGCGCGATCGCCGCAGTGTGCGCATCGAACTTACGGCGCGTGGTCGCGACGTGGTGACGCGCGTACTCGAGGAGCGTCGTCACGAAATCCAGTCGATTCTCGACGAGATCACCGTTCCCCAGCGGCGCCTCGTCATTGACGCGCTGCTCGCCTTCGCCGTCGCGACGGGCGATCAACTCGAACACGACTGGTCCGTGGGTTGGGATCTGTGAAGTTCACGACGCGTACGGGCGCCGGCGCGCCGTGGCACCCCGTGCGCGCACTTCGCGTCCACGGCGCGGCGTGGTTCGCGCGCGCCAACTACACCCGCAAGTGGCTGGTGCTTGGCACCGCGATCGGACTGATCGCGGGGGCGGGCGCCGTGACGTTCTACAACGCGCTGCGACTCTCGTCGTGGTTCTTCTTAAAGGTCCTTGTCGGCTACTCGACCCCGACTCCTTACGGCGAAGGCAACGCGATGGGCTCGACGCACTTCGCGCGACCGTGGCTCGTCCCGGTCGTGGCGGCACTCGGCGCGATGCTCGGGGCGATTCTGGTCGTTCGCGTCGCGCCCGAGGCCGAAGGACACGGCACGGACGCGGCGATCGCCGCCGTGCACTACAACCCCCGCGGCATCCGCTTTCGTACGGTCGTCGTGAAAATCATCGCCTCCGCACTCACCATCGGATCGGGCGGCTCAGGAGGACGCGAGGGCCCTACGGGACAGATCAGCGCCGGATTTGGATCGTTTCTGTCACGGTTCTTCGACCTGAGTCCCAACGACGCACGCCTCGCCGTCTCGGCCGGGATTGGCTCCGGCATTGGGGCGATCTTTGGCGCCCCACTCGCCGGATCGATACTCGCTACCGAGATTATGTACCGCGACGACTTCGAGGTCGACGCGCTCTTGCCTTCCTTCATCGCCTCAGTGTCGGCCTACGGGCTCTGGGGCAGCGTCGAGGGCTTTGGACCGCTCTTCGGCTACGCCCACAACTACCACTTGGCCAACGCGACCCAGTTCGTCTGGTTCGCGGTGCTGGGCGTGATCGGCGGCTTCGTCGGCCTGGGTTACGCGAAGGGTTTTTACGGCCTGGCGAATCTCTTTTCACGTTCGCGTCTGCCCAAGTGGCTGCGTCCCGCGCTGGGGGGCCTGTGCGTGGGCCTGATCGCACTGGAAATTCCCCAAGTGCTCGGCACGGGTTACGGATGGATTCAACAAAGCCTGGGCGCACACCTCTTAGCGATCCCTCTTTGGATCGTGCTGGTCGTTCCCGTCGCGCGCGTGCTCGCGACCGGTCTCTCAATTGGCTCCGGTGGGTCCGGCGGCATCTTTGGACCGGGCATGGTGATTGGCGCGTTCGTGGGCGCTTCGCTGTGGCGCCTCGTCGAGCCGCTCGCGCCCAGCGTGGGCCATAGTCCCGCCCCGTTCGTCATCGTCGGCATGATGACGTGCTTCGGCGGTATCTCGCGGGCGCCGTTGGCGGTCATGTTGATGGTCGCGGAAATGACGGGCTCGCTCTCCCTCGTTCTGCCGGCCATGGTGTCGGTGGGTCTGGCCACGTTGATCGTTCGTCGCGCCGACGATTCGATCTACCGTTCGCAACTTCGCAGCCGCGCCGACGCCCCCGCGCATCGACTACTCGTGGGGCTCCCCCTGCTCGCCGAGCTCAGCGCTCGCGACGCCGTCGTGCCCACGCGTTGCGTTCTGCATGAGGGTATGAGCGTCGAGGAGATGATCACGAACATGCGCGACGCGGCCGTGGTGGCCGCGCCCTACGTGCGCCTCGACGACACCTACGCCGGCGTCGTCGAACTCGCCTCACTCGAGGAATCCTTGCGTGACCATCACGCGAAGCTCGAGGTCGTGGACGTCGCCCCCGTCGCCGTCGAGCGACACCTCGACGTCGTCCTCGACGTCTTGATGAACGCGCAGCGCTCCTGGGTCCCCGTCGTCAACCAGCGTCGCGGCGTCATTGGCACGCTCAGTTTTTCGGATCTGGTGCGTGGCTACCAACGCGGTCTGACCTCGACGCTGCGCCGGGCCCAAACACTCAGCGGTGCCGCTGGGGTCCTCGAGATTGACGTCGAACCGGGCGCCGCGCTCGTGGGTCACCTGGTGCGCGGCGGGCTGTTGCCTCGTGGGCTGTTAATCACCGCCATCGAACGCGGCCGCGACGTGTTGACCCCGTCAGGCGAGTTGAGTTTCGAGGTCGGCGACCGGCTGATTGCTCTAGGCGGCGCGTCCGAACTGGCGAAACTACGGGCGCTCGCGTCGTCGGTTCCCGAGTCGCGTGCGGAGCGCCCCTCGGGCGACTAGTCCTCGTCGATCGTGAACGGTCGGTGCACCGCGCCGAGCACGATGCCCGCCGAGTGCAGATCGGGCGACTCACCACGCGCGGCCTGCGCGCGCAGCGCGGCGCGCTCCCAGCGCTCCTCGACGCGACCGTAGCGCCACCAGCCAAGGGCGACCACCCACACCACGACGAAGATTCCCACGATGGTGAAGCCGGCCTTATTGATATTGAAGCCACGCGCGTAGCTCCACACGCCCCCGCGCAGGTGCAGTTGCGTCGCGAACACCTGGGCCAGTTCGAGAGTGCCGATATAGAGCGCGACGAAGACGGAGAGACCGGTAATGGCCATGTTGTAGTAGACCTTGCGCACGGGCTTGGAGAAGGCCCAGCCGTAGGCGAAGTTCATGAACGAGCCGTCAATGGTGTCGAGGATGCTCATGCCCGCCGCGAACAACAACGGCAACGAGAGAATCGCCCACAGCGGCATGCCCGCCGCCACCGAGGTGCCGGCGAGCACTAAGAAGGCCACCTCGGTCGCGGTGTCAAAGCCGAGACCAAAGAGCACCCCGAGTGGGTACATCTTCCAGGGCGCGTCGACCGAGCGCGCGATGGGACCAAAGAAGCGCATCATGAAACCGCGCGCGTTCAGGTGCTTCTCGAGTTCGGAGTCGTCGTAGCGACCGTGGCGCATGGTGACGAAGAGCTTCACGATGCCCACGAGAATCACCAAATTCAAAATGGCGATCAGGTACAAAAACGTGCCCGACACCGCCGTGCCCACCAGTCCGCCCCAGTGGTGCAGCCCCGAATTTGAGTTGCGCACCTGCGCGCCCAGGGCGCGCGCGCCAAGGCCCAGTAACAAGGTGAGGACGAAGACGACCGAGGAGTGACCGAGCGAGAAGAAAAAGCCCACCGACATGGGACGCTTGCCCTCGGACATGAACTTGCGCGTGGTGTTGTCGATCGCCGCGATGTGATCGGCGTCGAAGGCGTGGCGCATGCCGAGGGTGTAGGCGAGCACGCCGGTGCCGACGCCGAGCATCTTGCCGCCGCCGACGTGAAAGTGTCGCGTCGAGGCGAAGATGATCAGTCCCCAGCCGAGCACGTGCAGCAACCCGATGAAACCAAACATGCCCGAGAGGCGACGCCACTCCGAGGGGGAAAACGTCGCGCGAATCTTCTCGCGCCGCGTCACGGGCGTGGTGGTCAACGTGGCCATAGGCGTACCCTAATGGGAGGAAGTTGTAATAAGACGGCGCGCCCTGAGGAACGCGTCAGTCAAAGCGCGTCCACGCCACTCAACACATTCCTAGTGTTTGCCGTGCCCGTGTCCGGGAGGTGCCCCCGGACCAATCGTCGGCGCGGTGGTCGTGGTCGTGGTCGCGACCGGCGGCGTGACGCCCAACGCGCTCGCGAAGACCGCCACGTCGTGCTGGAGCGTCGTGGCCACGCCCGGCGCGAGTTGCCCCGACTGTTGATCGACGAGCAAGGTGGAGGCGGCCTGTTGAAGATCACTCTCCACCAGGGCCAGGTTCTTCGCCGACCAGTCGACGAGCGCCTGCTGGGCGCTCAGTGACACGCTCTGCGCGGTCGGCGCGTCGAGTTGTCGCGCGGCCTGGGACGAGGCGATCTGCTGGAGCAATGTCGCGAGCGCGCGGCTCTCACTCGACGTCGACGACGTGGTCGTCGTTAACGAGGTCGTGGTCGTCGGGGAACCTCCCCCGCCCCCCAAGTTGAAGAGCGCGAGCACCACCAACAGCGCAACACTCGCGAGCGCGACCCAAAGACGGGCGCGGCGTCGCGCGGCGCTCGGCGTCGCGGAACGTGGCCTCGAGGGCACCACGGCTGGGCTCGTCACCACGCGACGGGTGTCGTCGGACCCGAGTGGGCGTCGTACCCCCGGCATCACGCTCGTCGCGTCACTCAAGAGATTGGGGGCGACCGCCGTCACAGTCGTGCGATCGGGGTCACTCACCACCCAGGGCGTCGCGTACGCCGGCGTCGCGAGCAACGAGGCGACGTCGCGAGCGCGGGGGCGCGCGTCGGGTCGTTCGTCGAGCATGGCGCCGAGCAACATCTTCCACGGCACCGGTAGTGAGGGGTCGAGCGGCACCGGGCCCGCGAGACGACGCGCCACGACCTGGCTCGGCGCGCCCTCAAAGACGCGCCGACCCGTCAGGCACTCGAGCAGGACGACGCCCAAACTCCACACGTCGGCCGGCGGCCCGACCGACTCGCTCTCGAACTGCTCGGGCGCCATGTAGGTGACGGTTCCGACCGCCGAACCGGTTGCCGTCAGTGACGTGGCGTCGTGAATGAGCGCAATGCCAAAGTCCCCCAACCAGGCCGCGCCGTCACTCGACTGGAGGATGTTGGACGGCTTGACGTCGCGGTGCACCACGCCACGATCGTGGACGTAGGCCAACGCGTCGGCCAGTCGCGCGCCGAGGGCGGCCACCGCGGCCGCCTCGAGGGGGCCGGCGCGCAGGGTGCTCGAGAGCGTCGGTCCGTCCACGTAGTCCATGACGAGAAAGGTCTGGTCGCCGACCTCACCGGTGTCGAGCAGTCGAATCAGCCCGGGGTGCTCGAGACTTTCGAGCGCGCGCACCTCGTGGGCGAGTCGCCGGGCGAACTCGGGGTCGCTCGAGCGCACGATCTTGATCGCCACGCTCGTGGCGGAGATTTCGTCGCGCGCCTCGTAGACGTCGGACATGCCGCCGCGCCCGATAAGACGCGTGAGGGTGTAGCGCCCGGCGAGTTGGTCACCGACGTCGGGCAACGGTCCAGCTCACCGCGCACGCGGTCGCCGCGACGTGAATCACGCGGACTGTCCGCGGGACATGCCGGCGCGGAGTCCGCGCTCGACGAAGGAGTTGGCGATTTTCGCCGACGCCTCGTCGATCATCTCGTCGCCGAACATCAACGCGCCGGTGTGCTCCTGCTCGGTGGCGACGCGGTAACGGTCGAGAATGTCGTAGGACTTGTCGAAGAGCCCTTGGCTCGGTGAGTAGACCTCGTTGAGCACGAGGGCCTGGTCGGGCGTGAGGGCCCACTTGCCGTCAAAACCGTACGAGGCGCTAATACCGGCCGCGTAGCGCAGCGCGTCGAGGTCGCGCACCTTTAAGAAGGGGCCGTCGATCACGTGCAGACCGTTCATGCGGCCAGCCATCAGGATTTTTGCGAAGACGTAGCTGAAGGGGTTCGAGGGGGCGTGGTGAATCGTCTCGTCAATCGTCGTCACCGGCATGCCGATCGAGGCCGCGAAGTCGGCCGGACCAAAGACGATGGATTCGAGGCGCGCACTGGCCGCGCAGATCGCCTCGACGTTAATGAGGCCCTCGGCCGTTTCGATCTGGGCCTCGATGCCGATGTGACCGACGGGTAGTCCGGCGTTCTTCTCCACCTGGGTTAACAGCAGGTCCATCGCCACGACGTCCGAGGCGCGCTGGACCTTGGGCATCATGATCTCGTCGAGTCGCTCACCGGCCTGACCCACCACCTCGATGACGTCGCCGTAGGTCCACGGCGTGTCCCAGGCGTTGACGCGCACGCAGAGCACGCGCTCGTCCCAGTCCAAGGTGCGAATGGCGTTGACGACCTTGGCGCGCGCGGCCACCTTCTCGTTGGGCGCGACCGAGTCCTCGAGGTCAAGGAACGAGAAGTCGGATTTGGCCGTGGGGGCCTTCGCGAGAAAGCGGTCGCTGGAGCCGGGCGTGGACAGGCAGGAACGACGGGGCAGATTCTTTGAGCGTTGGGACATGGCGCAAATCCTAGGCGTGGGCGCGTTTTTTGTTGATTCGCCGGGAACGGCGGCGTCTCTTCAAAATTTCTTACCTTACCCTTGACCAGGTTTTTTAGTGGATAGTTGGGCCCCGAGGGTCGCGTCGGTGCCCGACGAGCCGGTAGGGTGGCCCGGTGACTGACGTCCGGCGCTTCGCGCCTCCGACGCCTCGGTCGGTCCAGGAGTTCGCACTCCGCGGAGCGTTGCTCGGGCTGACCGTTGTCGCAGTGTTCTTGAGCACTGTGATTGGCCCGTCACGTCCGGCGGGCGCCTCCTCCCTCGCGAACGAACGGCGTAGCGCGAACATCTTGCTCGACCAGATCAACCGCACCAACGCGCAGGTCGAGCGTTTGGGTCAGAAGTACGACGAGGCCCAGATCAAGTTGCACCGCATCAACAACGTCATCGCCAACACCAAGGCCATGGTCGCCTCGATCCAGGGCAAGGTCGACGCGCGCAACGTCGAGCTACGAAAAGACGTGATCCTCGCCTACGTCAACAACGGCGCGACGACTGGCTCGAATCCGCTCTTCACCACCAACGCCTCCAAGGCCGGCACGACCAACGTTTACAGCCAGCTGGCCGCCGGCAACATCTCGGCCACCATCGCCGATCTCAAGAACTCACGTATTCAACTGACCCACGAGCGCGGCGTGCTGCGCGCCGAGGACGCGAACGCGCGCGCCGTCACCATTGACGCCGCGCGCTCGTACCACAAGGCCCGTCTGTTGCAGGCCTCGCTCAACCACTCCCTGGCCCAAGTGAAGGGTCAAATCGCGATCTTCATTAGCGAGGCGCAGGCCGCCGCGAACGCCCAGAGCGCGACCGCGCTGGCCGGCGCGCGGCCGGTCGCGGGCTTCGCCGCCCCGCCACCCGACTCGAGGGCCAACATCGCCATTCGCGCGGCGCTCAGTTTCATCGGTGTGCCCTACCAGTGGGGCGGCGCCAGTCGTAGCGGCGTCGACTGTTCGGGCCTGATTATGCTCGCCTACGAGGCGGCCGGCATCAGCTTGAGTCACTACTCGGGCGCGCAGTACCAAGAGACCATGCGCGTCCCGCTTGTAGACATTCAACCTGGTGATTTGCTGTTTTACGGCTACAACGGTGACGAGCACGTCGCGATGTACGTCGGCCACGGCGACATGATTGAAGCGGAGATGACCGGCACGCGCGTGCACGTGGTGCCCGTACGCCTCGGGTACGGCTTCGTGGGACTCGGCCGCCCGCGCGGCTAAGTCGTGTCGGGGTTTCCCACCACCTTTCACCTCGGACCCCTCGCCTTTCACACCTACGGTCTGGGTCTCGCGATCGCGGCCTACGTGGCCTACCTCTACGCCGAGCGACGCCTGCGTCGACGCGCGATTGACCTACGGCACTTTGGCGCCTTTACCGGCGTACTCCTCGTGGCGGGTCTCGTCGGCGCGCGCGCGGCGCACGTCGCGACGAACTGGTCGCTCTACGCGTCAAACCCGGCGCGAATCTTCGCGCTCTGGCAAGGGGGCCTCGCCAGCTTTGGTGGTATCGCCGTGGGGCTCGTCGCGGGGATTTTCGCGCAGCGACGCTGGTGGCCCGAGGTGTCGCTCCTGCGCTTCGCCGACGCCCTGGTGCCGGCCCTCGTGGCGGGGTGGGCGCTCGGGCGCGTCCTCGGTCCTCAGTTCATGTTCCAAGGTGGCGGCCACCTGACGCACCAGTGGTTCGGTCTGCACTACGCGGGCCAAGTAGGCAAACGTGTGCCGGTCCCCCTCATCCAGGGCGCCGAAGACGGAACGTTGTGGCTGCTCTTGGTCGGCCTCGAGCGCCGGGGTTGGGGACAACTCGTCGGGTTCGTGACCGGCGTCGCGATGGTGATTTGGGGCGCGGTGCGGGCCCTCGACGAACGACTCCTGCTCGGTCAGAACTCGCACAGCGGCTCAGTTGGCGTCCAGCTCGCCGGCGTCGCCTTGAGCGTCGCGGGACTGGTAGTGCTGCTCACGCGTCGACGCGCGCGCGTCGAGACGTTGACGAGCTAGAAGAGCTCGTTCCACTCCTCGGTCGTCACGGTCCCGAGACTCGGTCCCGTGACGTCGCGCGACTTCACCTCGACCCGCGTGACGTCGAGGTAGGACGGGTGGTCGAGGTTGAGCCGGCGCCAGGGCGCAAAGAGCGCACGCGTGGGTGAGGGCTGGGAGTAGAGCGCGCGCACCAGCAACTCCTCGTCGCTTCCGGCCACCACTAACGCCGGACGCGCCTTGGCGTGGACCTCGGGCTGATCGGGATCGATCGCGTCAAAGGGCACGTCCACGACGACGACGGTGCCGACCAACGCGTGATCGGCGTCGAAGCGCTCGAGTTCACGTGGCGTGAAGAGGTAGCGGCGCCGCTCGAGTGGCGGCACGACGACCGGCGTCGCACTCGACGCCGTGGACGTCGTGACGGGTTCGTTCGCGCGCTTGGTCTTCACCGGACGCGGTGGGGAGACCGGCTTCTTCTTCGACTTCTGGGCCTCGCGGCGGGCCTTGCGCAGTTCCTTAATTTCGGGTCGTGGCGAGCGCGGTGACGCGATGGACGAGGCCTCGCGCTCGGGTAGGGCCGGGAGTTGCCACGCGGCACGCTCGCTAAGTAGTTGGCGACAGTGCGGCGCGGCGGGAAAGCCCTCCGAGACCGCGACCGCGAGGACCGCGACGACGTCGTCGTCACTCGTACCGGCCGCAACCAGTTGGTCGAGCACGGTGGCGAGTTGGTCGTACGAGGGGCTCTCGGCGTGCTCGCCCAGGGCGTCGACGACCTTTTCCAACGGCGCACCCGACACCAGTTCGAGGAGCGCCTTAATCGCCGCCGCGGGCGCGCCGACCGCGAAGGCGGTGACGTCGCGCGACTGCTGGAGGCGCTTTAAGGGCACGCCAATCACGGCCGTAATTTTGGTGTGCGCGCGAAGGTCGAGTTCGTCGACGACGGCGAGGACCTGCTCGGGCGAAAAGCGTAAGAAGGCGCGTCGCGCGACGTCGAGGGGGCTGGCGTCTTCGAAGGTACTCACGCGACTCCTCGGTCAAACGGCGTAGTGGGCACCAACGCGTCGACTCGGGTCACCAGGGGCGTTAGCACTTGACCACTGTAGTGAAGGCGGCTTGGCGACCGGCCCCGTCGTGAGCGAACGTCGCGCGAGAGCCGACGTGGCGTTCGCTAAGCAGCGGCCACGACCAGACGCTGCACGATCCACGCGTGCTTTCCCACCTGGCGAATCCGAGAAAATCCAAGCTCCTCGAACAGTTCGACCGTGGCGCTAAAGAGGAAACGAGCCTGCGCCGTTCGCCCCAGCGTCGTCTCGGCGACCGCCTCGACGAGTCCCCCGCCCTCGAGGGCGATCTGGTTAACGGCGCCCGTCAGGGCCAGACGGGCGATCCCCTGTCCGCGATGGCGTTTGTCGACAAAGACGCACGCGACACGCCACGTGGCGGGCGGCGGCGGATCCTTGCGGTACTCGCGAGCGTGCTTGAGATCGAGCGAGTCCGCGACGCCGAACTGACACCAGCCTTGGGCGTGATCACCGTCGTCGAAGACCAGGGCCGCGTGGGCGCGACCGTCACGTACCAGCTGCTCCTTGAGGGACCGCGGATCGCTCACGCCGCGCTGATATTCGACGTGATTCGGCGCGCACCAGCATCCACCGTAGATACCGTTGTTGCGCTCCACGAGATCCGCGAAGGCGTCCCAGGTCGCGCTCTCCAGTCGACCAACGCGATACCTTGTGATCGCCACGACGCGAGTCTGCCACGCGCGCGGACGTTACGGAGATGCAACCACGCAAGCCTCACGTCTCGCCTCGTCTCACCCAACGACGGCTTGCTGATGAGAATTTCGTGGTGTCACGATGGCGACCCGTAACATCGGGTCAGTCGCGAAAGGAGCGAAATGCGAACGACTAGTGCGCTCTTCGCGCGAGGCCTACGTGGCTAAGCACGACGGCCACGCCCACCCGACGAGCGACACCGACGTGTCGGCCCTGCGCGGTGCGCTCATCCTCCTCGGTCTCTTTCTGGTCGTGGAGGTTGCCTCGGCAATTCTCGCGCACTCCCTCGCGCTCTTCGCCGACGCCGGACACTTACTGGTCGACGTCGGCGCACTCGGGGTCTCGCTCTGGGCGGCCAATCTGGCGCGACGGCCCCCGACGGCGGGGCTGACCTTTGGCCTCAAACGCGCCGAGATTCTGGCGGCCGCGCTGAACGGCGTGACGTTACTCGTCGTATCCGTCGTCGTCGCCGTTGAGGCGATCGCGCGTCTGCGCCACCCGCACCACGTGACGGGCGCGCTGGTGTTACTCGTCGCGCTCGTGGGCGTCGGGGTGAATCTGCTGGCGGCGCGCGTGCTGGCGCGCTCGTCGCGCACCAGTTTGAACGTCGAAGGTTCGTACCGCCACGTCGTCACCGATCTCTACGCCTTCCTCGCGACCGTCGTCGCGGGCGTGGTGTTGGTCAGTACCCACTTCGAACGGGCCGACGCGATCGCCTCACTCGTCGTCGTCGTGCTGACCTTGAAGGCCTCCTACGAACTCTTACGTGCGTCGGGCGCGATTTTGCTCGAGGCGACGCCGGCGCACGTCGACTTAGAAGATCTACGGCGCCACCTCCTCGAGGTCGAACACGTGCGCAGCGTCCACGACCTTCACGCCTGGACCGTGACCTCGACGCTGCCCACGTTGAGCGCGCACGTCGTGGTCGACGACGCGTGCTTCGTCGAAGGGTGCGTGCCGAGAATTCTCGACGAGCTACAAAACTGCCTCGGT
>JAGWHY010000083.1 GCA_028873575.1 Acidobacteriota bacterium
GGCACTGGCTTGCAGGGTGAGTGTCGCGTCCACCGAGGACAGTGCCGCACGGTTGAGCGCGACGTAAAAAGCCGGCGCGCCGACCGCGAGGGCGGCGCCGAAAACAACGACCGCCACGACCGTGGTGCGCGCGCGCAACGAGAGACGCCACGTCCGCCACGCGCGGAGCCCGTTCACCGTCACGCGCCGCACTGGAAGAGGTAACCCGAGCGCGGCACGGTGACGATGGAGTTGGTCGAAAAAGGTCGGTCAATCTTTCGCCGCAAGTAACCCACGTAGACCTCGACGATATTGGGACTGCCGTCGAAGTCAGGGTCCCACACGTGGTCGAGAATTTCGTCTTTGCTAAGGACCCGATTCGCGTTGCGGAGAAAATACTCGAGGAGTGAAAATTCGCGCGCGCTCAGCGCAATGTCGACGCCCGCGCGGGCACAGCTCTTGGTCGCCGGGTCGAGACGTAGGTCGTCGGCCTCGAGGACGACGGGTCGCTCGTTAACGTCGCGACGCAGCAGGACACGAAGACGCGCCAAGAGCACGGAGTACGAAAACGGCTTGGTCAGAAAGTCGTCCGCGCCGCTGTCGAGTGACTCAATCTCGTCAAACTCACCGGTCTTGGCGGTGAGCACCAGAATCGGGGTCCAGACGTTCGCTCGGCGGAGTTCTTGGCAGACGCGAAAGCCGCTCATATGCGGGAGCATGAGGTCGAGCACGATGACGTCAAAGTCGAGTTCGCGCGCCAGGCGCAGCCCGGTGGGGCCATCCTCGGCGACTTCGACTACCACGCCGTCGGCCCGTAGGCCGCGCACGAGACTGGCCGCGAGGCGCGCTTCGTCTTCTACGAGCAACAGCCGCACGCTACGCTCTCCTCTTCCGACGTGTTCGACGGCGTCTCGTCACGCGAGCATGTCCGTCCCCAAGATCGACGACCCTCTCCAGTCTGCCTGTTCGGCCACTCGAGCGCTCGCTCAGGACTCTCAGCGCCCTCTCAGGGCGTTGCTGGCATGGTGAGAGCGTTCGCACAGCGCGGACTTGAGGAAGTGAAAGGTACCAATATGAAGTTAAGGAAGAGTATTGCCGTGGCCAGTTTGAGTGCGGTCGCCTTTGGCGGTTCCGCGTTGGGCGTCGCGCTCGTTTCGGGTGCGGCCTCGGCGTCGGACACGACGACGACGGTGGCGTCAACGCCCACGACGAGCATGGATCCGGCGGGTGGCGCGAACGTGCAGGTCGGTGACCAGAGTGCGGTCGACGTCGCGGGCGTGAACGGCAGCGACCCGACGGAAGTGGCGGGGGTCACCAGCGACCAGAGCGCGACGGAGGTTTCGGGCACCGAGAATTCGGGCGAACTGGGGGCCACCAGCGACGGCGCCGGTGGCTTCGCGGACCCCGCGGGCAACGTCG
>JAGWHY010000084.1 GCA_028873575.1 Acidobacteriota bacterium
CGCGAAAGCATGTGGATCTCCTACGCCTCGTTGACCCTGGCCGGACTCGACCCGCACCAGCTCACCAACTTCACCTCGCACCACCGCCTGGCGCGGCCCGAAGCGAGCTGGGAAGCGCTCAAGATTGGCAGTGGAACGCCGCCGGTGCTGACGCGCCACGGCTGGCTACTCGTGTACCACGGGGTGAGCGACGTCGTCGCGCCCGGCGCGAGCGAGGGTCGACTGACGTACCAGGCCGGCGCGATGTTCCTCTCCAAGGAACACCCTTGCCAAATCTTGTATCGAACCCCCGAGCCACTCCTCTCGCCAAGACCCTCTACCTCGGCGCACCCCTTTCACGCCGACGTCGTCTTTCCCACTGGTGTCGATCAACGACTCGACCTCAACCAACCCAATCGCTTCGACGTCTACGTGGGCCAGAACGACTGGTCGATTGGGGTGGCTCGCCTCGACGTCGCGGAAAGCTTCGTTACCGCGGAGACCGACTTCGCGCACGAGAGTGGCGCCTGACGTGGAGGACCCGGCAATTTTGAAGCGTCGCCGTGGGGGCGGCGGACGTGAGAGGCTAGAGAAGGTTGACCATGAACCCAGGAGCTGATCTGACTTCGCGCCCCCTCTTCGCCGTCGAGGTGCGCCCGTGAGCACGCCGACGATGCGCGAGCGCCGTGCGTGGACGCGGTTGCGCGACCACGCCGCGACGATGACCGCCGCGCACCTGCGCGAACTCTTTGCCGCCGACTCCGCGCGCGGGACGCGCCTGCGCGCCGAGGGCGCGGGGTGGTACCTCGACTACTCGAAGAACCGGGTGAACGACGAGACGATGTCGCTGTTGATGGCGCTCGCGCGCGAATCGGGCCTGGTCGAACGGCGTGACGAGATGTTCCGGGGGGAGCGAATTAACTCCTCCGAGGATCGCGCGGCGCTGCACGTCGCGCTGCGCATGCCGGCCAGCGAAACGCTCGTCGTCGAGGGTCGCGACGTCGTGGCCGAGGTGCAGGCGGTTCTCGCGCGCATGACGAGCTTCGCCGAGGAGGTGCGTTCGGGCGCCTGGCGGGGCCACACCGGTCGACCCATCAAGAACGTCGTGAACGTCGGAATCGGTGGTTCGGACCTCGGGCCGGTCATGGCCTACGAGGCGCTGCGCGCCTACAGCGACCGCGACCTGACCTTTCGCTTCGTCTCCAACGTGGACGCCACGGACCTCGTCGAGGCGTTGCGCGACCTCGACGCGGCCGAAACGCTCTTCGTCATTTCGTCGAAGACCTTCACCACGCAAGAGACTCTCACCAACGCGCGCTCGGCGCGCGCGTGGCTGTTAGCGCAACTCGGTGACGAGCGCGCCGTGGCGCGGCACTT
>JAGWHY010000085.1 GCA_028873575.1 Acidobacteriota bacterium
GGTCGCCTCTACCATCTGGCGAGAGGCCACCGACGTGATCATCGACGGCAAGCGGGAGGCTGTCGGCGCCATCGAAGACATCGACGACGAACTCGACGACCTGCACGTGTCGCTCACCGCTGAACTCACGTCCGGCTCGATGGCGCTGCCGGTCGCCGTCGAGGTTGCCCTGCTCGCGCGCTTCTACGAGCGCTTCGGTGACCACTGCGTCAACCTCGCCCGCCGACAGGTCGGGCGCAGCGGCGCGGACTAGATGTATTGACCAGGTAGGTCGTTAACACGACTGATGGGTGGCTGACCCTTGAGGGCCGTGTGGCCTCGGTGGTGATTGTAGAGGTGCAAGAACCCTTGGAAGGCTTCGACGCGTTCGGCTTCGGTGCCGTAGGGACGGACGTAAGCCCACTCCTCGAGCATGGTGCGGTTGAAGCGCTCAACCTTGCCGTTGGTCTGGGGTCGGTAGGGTCTCGTCCAGCGATGGCGGACCTCGCCGAGGGCGTCGCGAAAGTCGAAGCTGCGATAGCACGAACCGTTGTCGGTGAGAACCTCTCTGACCTCGACCCCGTGACCGGCGAACCATCTCTGGGCCCGTAGCCAAAAGGCTGATGCCGTCTCCTTCTTCTCGTCGCCCAGGATCTCGGAATAGGCGAGGCGGCTGTGGTCGTCAACCGCCGAGTGGATGAAGCCGTAACCGGCACGGCGCGGACCCCGGCCCGAGCCATTGTTGCGCTTGCCCTCGGCGCGCCCCACGGTCCTCCAGCCGCCTCCGTCGGGTATGCGGCCCAGCTTCTTCACGTCCACGTGCACCAGATCGCCCGGCGAGTCGCGCTCGTAGCGGCGGATCACGCGACCGGTGGGTCGGTCCATCCACTTCAGGCGGTTGATGCCCAGACGCGTGAGAACCCGATGAACCGTCGAGGGCGCCACCCCCAGGCGGTAGCCAATGCGCGCCGGCCCGAGCTTCAAGGTGGTGCGCAGCTCAGCGATCTGAGCCTCGATCACGGCCGGGGTCTGGTGCGGACAGTGACGTGCGCGACTGGTGCGGTCAACGAGCCCGAGCTCGCCCTCCTCGCACCAGCGACGCCACCACTTGTAGGCGGTGGGACGCGAGATGCCCATTTCGTGGGCCACGTGGGCGACGGGTCGGCCACCTTCGATCCGCATGACCAAGGTCAGTCGGCCAAGCGGGGTCAATCGAGCGTTAGCGTGCATTTGAGTCTCCTGGGAGTTGGTGGTTTCTGAACATCTCCACTCTGCCCCCAGGGGCTCACCTAACAGTGCCTAACTGTTAACAACGCTCGTGGTCAATACATCTAGTCCTCGCGCACCGGCTTGAGC
>JAGWHY010000055.1 GCA_028873575.1 Acidobacteriota bacterium
TTCCTGCCCGGCAGCTACTACTACTGGTGGAGCCGTCGCATGAAGCCACGTCCCGAGGACGACCCCAACGCGACTCAGGCTGACGGCGCGGGCGTGGTCGGGTCGTTTCCCGGCACGTCCATTTGGCCCTTTACCTTGGGCATGGGCGCGTTTTCGTGCGTGTTAGCCCTGGTCTTTGGCATCTGGCTCCTCGTGCCGGGGCTCGGCCTCGTCATCTGGGCGATGTTCGGCGGCACCTCCGAGGGGCGTCGCGGCGGTCACGTTTAACCGGAGTCGCCACCACGACGCCGGGCCGCGTAACGCCAACGACGCGACACGCGGTTCACGCAGTTAACGGCACCGGTTTACTCATTTACTCAAATCGTCAATCCCCTACGAATTAAGAAAATGAGTAAAGAACTACGCAGAAGGTTCCGTGATTAATGACGCGACACCGAGGGAACGCGGTCACGCTCTGGCGGTAATTAATCGGCTTTCGTTAGCCCACGAGTTCGTCACCTCTTTCGACGTCGCCCAAGACGCGGGCGTGACTCGCGAGAGCGCGTCCCGTACGCCTCGGCGACCAAAGTGAACTCCCCCCTCGTGAGCACCTGACGCGTGCAACCGCCAGCGTTCCGGCGCTCGAGACGCGAAAGTGTGTCCGCGCCAGATGCTTAGTATGGGTAGCGGTGCGCGACGTGACACCAGGCGCGAAAAGTAAGGAGCGTTCGTGAGTGCAGTGGTGAGTTCAACCAAGGTCCAACTCGGCGGCACTCGCGGCGGACCCGAGGCCACGACGCTGCGCCAGGACCGCTGGTGGCTCCAGCCCGTCGTCACCGTCTCAATCCTCACCGCCTTCGTGATCTACTCGACGTGGGCGGCCTTTCAGAACCGCTACTACTACGTCGGCGCCGCGGTGCACCGCGATCTGATTAGCCCCTTCTACTCGCCGTGTCTCGCGAGTAACTGTGCCCCCGGCTCCAAGGCCGCCTTCGCCCTGAACGGTTGGACGTTGTCGCCGGCGCTGTTGATTCTCATCTTCCCGTTGGGCTTTCGACTCACCTGCTACTACTACCGACGCAGTTACTACCGCGCCTTTTGGTGGTCACCACCGGCCTGCGCCGTTGAAGACGCCCACGCGTCGTACTCGGGCGAGACGCGCTTCCCCTTGATTATGCAGAACCTGCACCGCTACTTCTTCTACGCGGGCCTGATCTTTAACGTGCTGCTCACCTACGACGCCCTGCGCGCCTTTCGCCAGCCGGGACTGGGTTTCGGCGTGACCGTGGGCACCGTCGTGTTGCTCGTCAACGCGACCTTGCTGTGGTTGTATTCGCTGTCGTGTCACGCCTGTCGACACCTCTGCGGCGGCCAGGTCAAGAGCTTTAAGGCGCACCCGCTGCGCTACCGGTTCTGGAAGATGGTCACGCCACTGAACGCCAAGCACATGAACTTCGCGTGGGCCTCCTTGGTCTTCGTCGCGTTGACCGACGTCTACGTGCGACTCGTCGCCTCGGGCGCCTTGACCGACTACAAACTCTTCTAAGGAACGAATCGTGAGCGAAGCTACCTACGAACACCACGACTACGACGTCATCATCATCGGCGCCGGCGGCGCGGGACTGCGCGCCGCCATCGAAGCCAAGCAGCGCGGCCTGCGCGTGGCCGTGATCACCAAGTCCCTCCTCGGCAAGGCCCACACCGTCATGGCCGAAGGTGGCATGGCCGCCGCCATGGGCAACGTCTACGCCGAGGACAACTGGATGGTCCACTTCCGCGACACCATGCGCGGCGGTAAGTACCTCAACAACTACCGCATGGCCGAACTGCACGCGAAAGAGTCCCCCGAGCGCGTCTGGGAGCTCGAGCAGTGGGGCGCCCTCTTTGACCGCACCAAGGACGGTCGCATCCTCCAGCGCGACTTCGGGGGACATCGTTACGCGCGCTTGGCCCACGTGGGCGACCGCACCGGACTCGAACTGATTCGCACCCTTCAGCAAAAGGTCGTCTCGATGGGCACCGACGTGTTCATGGAGTGCAAGGTCCTGCAACTCGTGCACGACGACGACGGCAACGTCGCGGGCTGCGTCGCCTACTGGCGCGCGACCGGTGAGTTCGTGACCTTTAAGGCGAAGGCCGTCATCCTCGCGACCGGCGGCGTCGGTAAGTCCTGGAAGTTCACCTCGAACTCCTGGGAAGGTACCGGCGACGGTCACGCCATGGCCCTGTGGGCCGGCGCGAAGTTGATCGACATGGAGTGCATCCAGTTCCACCCCACCGGCATGGTCTGGCCACTGTCGGTGCGCGGACTGCTCGTGACCGAGAGCGTGCGCGGTGACGGCGGCGTACTGCGCAACTCCGAGGGCAAGCGCTTCATGTTCGACTACGTCGTGGACATGTTCCGCGCCGAGACGGCCGACTCCGAGGACGAGGCCGACAAGTGGTACGACGACCACTCGGCCGGACGACGTCCGCCGGAGCTGTTGCCGCGTGACGAGGTCGCACGCGCCATCAACGCCGAGGTCAAGGCCGGTCGCGGCAGCCCCCACGGCGGCGTCTTCTTGGACATCGGTTCGCGGCGCAGCGCCGAGTTCATCCGCCGTCGCTTGCCGTCGATGTACCACCAGTTCATGGAGCTCGCGGGCGTCGACATCACGCGCGAGTCCATGGAGATCGGACCGACCTGTCACTACATCATGGGTGGCGTGCAGGTCGACGCCGAGACCGCGGCCACCGCGGTCGGCGGCCTCTTCGCCGCCGGCGAGGTCGCCGGTGGGCTGCACGGCGCCAATCGCCTGGGCGGGAACTCCCTCAGTGACCTCGTGGTCTTCGGTCGTCGCGCCGGCATCGGCGCGGCCGAGTGGGTCGAGTCCGGCGGTGGTGGCGCGGGCTTTAACTACGGCGAGGTTGAGGCGGCGGTGAACGAGGCCCTCGCCCCCTTCGAGCGCGCCGAGGGCGAGAACCCCTACGACATTCAGCGCGACCTCCAAGAGATGATGCAGGCCAACGTCGGCATCATTCGCACCCAGAGTGAGGTCGACGAGGCGATTCAAAAGCTCGAGGAGTTCACCGAGCGCGTGAAGAAGATTTCGGTCAAGGGCGGGCGCGCCTACAACCCGGGTTGGAATCTCGCGACCGACCTGCCGGCGATGCTCAGTGTCTCGAAGTGCGTCGCCCACGGCGCGTCGGAGCGTAAGGAGAGTCGCGGCGGCCACACGCGCGAGGACTTCCCCAAGGCCGATCCGGAGTTCGCGACGTTCAACATCGCCCACGCCAGTCACGGCGGGCGCTGGGACAGCCCCGTCACGACCGACCACGCACCACTGCTCGTCATGCCCGACGAGCTCAAGGCACTACTCGAGGAGGCGAAGTAATGGCTGAGGTAACGATGCGCGTCTGGCGCGGTGACGCCAACGGCGGTGACTTCGAGAACTACACCGTCGAACAGAACGAGGGCGAAGTCGTCCTCGACGTCATTCACCGCATTCAGGCGACCGAAGCCCCGGACCTCGCCTGTCGGTGGAACTGTAAGGCCGGCAAGTGCGGGTCCTGCTCGGCCGAGATCAACGGCAAGCCCCGCCTCATGTGCATGACGCGCATGGACCAGCTGCCCGAAGGTCCCGTCACGGTCACGCCGATGAAAACGTTCCCGATCATTCGCGACCTCGTCACCGACGTCTCGTTTAACTACGTCCAGGCCCAGAAGGTGCCGGCTCTCCTGCCCCCACCCATGCCCGAGGGCGGTTACCGGATGTTCCAAGAGGACGTCGAGCGCGGCCAGGAGTTCCGTAAGTGCATCGAGTGCTTCATGTGCCAGGACGTCTGTCACGTCATCCGCGACCACGAAGAGAACAAGGTCCACTACGCGGGCCCGCGCTTTTTCATTCGCTACGCCGAGCTCGAAATGCACCCCCTCGACACCAACGACCGTCGTGACCTGATTCGTGAGGAGATGGGTCTGGGGTACTGCAACATCACCAAGTGCTGTACCGAGGTCTGCCCCGAGCACATCAAGATCACCGACAACGCGATCATCCCGCTCAAAGAACGCGTGGTGGACGCGCACTACGACCCCGTCGCCTGGCTCGGAAGAAAGATTCGCCGTAAGACCAAGCGCAGCGCCGACGAAGCGGCCGTCCAGCCCGCCCCCTAGGTGAGCGAGTTTCTGTCGAGTGCGTGGTTCGACGCGACCAACGCCGTCCTCGCGGCCGCGGGACCAACGCGCCTCGAGAGCGACGACGTGGTGCGCGTCGTGCTCGAACTCCTTGACGAGCCCAGTGGCGCGCCACACGCGCTCACGCTGACGCTCGCCCCCGAGGGCGCGCGCGTCGAACCCGGTGACCACCTCGCCGCGCACAGTGTCGTACGCCTGCGCTACGACGACGCCCGTCGCGTCACGACCGGTGAGGTCGACGGCGCGACGTTACTGCGCGAAGGTCGCCTCAAACTCCGGGGCGACGTTAGCCACCTCGTGGGGGCGCTGACGTGGCTACGCGAAGCACTCGCGTCGCGTCACGGCGAGGTAGTCGATTAACGCAGCGCGTCGTCGACGAACGCGAGCAGTTGCGCGATCGAAAAGGGCTTCGCCAAGAAGCGCAACGGTCGCGCCTCGCCGAGTACCGCACGAAGTTCGTCATCGTTCACGCCGCTCATAAAGATGACGTTGGCGTCGGGGTCGAGTTCGACGAGACGTTGGGCGAAGAGCGCGCCGCTGAGTTCGGGCATGTTGACGTCCGTGAGAATGACGTCGAAGGGAATCAGGCGCTGGGCCACGCGCGACAGTGCGTCGTGGGCGTTGGTCGCGGTCTCGACTTCGAAGCCCGACGTGCGCAAGACCTCGGACAACATTTCGACGATCACCGCTTCGTCGTCGACCACGAGCACGTGCCCGGCGTGATCGTCGCGCGGCGCGACCGACGTCGCGTCGAGCGTCACCGAAGGCTGAAACTGGTCGTCGAAGGGTAGGCGCACGGTAAAGGTCGAGCCCCGCCCCGGGACACTGTCGACCTCGAACTCGCCGTCGTGGCTCTTCACGATCGCGAGCGACGTCGACAGACCCAAGCCGGTACCCTCACCGAACTCCTTCGTCGTAAAGAAGGGCTCGAAGATCAACGACTGGGTCTCGTCGTCCATGCCCACGCCCGTGTCGCTGACCTCGAAGACGGCCCACAGCGCGTCGGCGTGTCGACTGGACTGACGCGCGCTCGTCGTACTGGGGCGCGCGCGAATGGTCAAACGCCCCCCGTCTCGCATGGCGTCACGCGCGTTGGTGACGAGATTGACCAACACTTGGAGCAACTGCGTCTCGTCGCCCCAGATTGCGCCGTCGATGACCCCCTCGTCGAAGACCACGTCGATGTTTTTGGGCAACGTGTTCGCACAGAACTGGCGCAGCTCCGCTAAGAGGTGACGCACCGCGACGTGACTGCGCACGCCCTCCGCGCCGCGCGCGAAGGTCAGCACCTGGCGCACCATGTCACTCGCGCGGCTCACGCTGGTACTCAGCGCGTCGAGGAGTTGACGATCACGCTCCTCGCGGTGACGTGACGTCAACATTTCGAGGGTGAGCGTCATCGGCGTGAGCACGTTATTCAGGTCGTGCGCGATGCCGCCGGCGAGGGTGCCAAGGCTCTCCATACGCTGGGCCCGCACGCGGGCTTCGAGCGCTCGGCGGGCCTCGGTGACGTCCGTGTGCACGCTCAGAAGCGACGCCGGCTCGCCATTTAAACCGCGCAGCAAGCTCAGCCGTGACTCCGCCACGATCCTTCCGCCGTCACGGGATCGCTGACGTAACTCGCCACTCCAGAACCCGTCGCGCGTCGTGACCTCGATTGCCGCGAGGGCCGATTCAACGTCGTCGTAGAGATAGTCCTCCGGCGAGGTCCCGCGGACGTCGTCGAAGGTCCAGCCGTAGAGTGCCTCGGCCCCGTGATTCCAGAAGGTCACGCCGTCGCGCAGCGACGAGACGACGACCGCGTCCTTCGTGAGGTCCAGCATTTTGGCGAGGGAACTCGCCACCTCTTCGTACTCACTCAGTCGACGCTTCGCTTCACGCTCTTGGGACACGCTGCGCGCGGTGATCATGATGCCCTGGGGAACCGGGTGCACCACGACCTCGAAATCGCCGTCGAGCGCGTCGACGTGCTCGACGGCCGCGCCGAACGTCCCCTGATCCATGGCCGCGTGGTACACCGGGGCGAGCGTGTTCGTCGTCGATTCGGGAAAGAGTTCCCAAATGGTGTCGCGTTCAATGGCCTCGGGCGTCAGGCGCGCGAGTTCGACCCCCGCCTGATTCACGTAGACAATTCGCCAGTCGCGACCAACGACGTAGAGCGGCATCGACACCTGATCAAAGGTGGCCAACAGATTGCGCTCCGCGTCCGACGTCGCGCGATTTCGTCGCATCAGTTCCGTGACGTCGTAGAACGCCCCCTCCACGCGGGTGACGTTTCCCCGCACGTCGACGACGGCTTGGCCCAAGATGCGAGCCTCTAACGTCGCGCCGTGCACGTCGTGCAACTCGCACTGCAGGTCGAAGGGCGTCGCGTCGGTCACGCACGCTCGCACCGCAGCCTCGACGATGGACCGATGCGGCTCGTCGTAGAACGCGTCGAGCGTCAGTTCGTACGACGGAGCGTCCTTGCCTTCAATGCCCAGAATCGCGAACATCTCCGCACCCCAGGTCGTCTCGCCGGTCGCCACGTCGATACTCCAACCCGAAAAGCGCGCCAAGCGCGACGCGCTCTGGATAATGGTGACGGGATTGGGGACGTCCAAAACGTCATACGACCGCGTCGCGTCGCGCGCGACGCCAATCAACTTCTCACC
>JAGWHY010000014.1 GCA_028873575.1 Acidobacteriota bacterium
CCGGCGCCGCGCGTGAGCGCGGTCGGCACCGAGATGCTGAACGCCGTCGGGCTCGCGGGTCCGGGCGTCGCCGCCTGGCGGGCGAGCTCGCTTCCGGCGCTACGCGCGCGAGGCGCGCGCGTCGTCGCGTCAATTTGGGGGCGTAGCGTCGACGAGTTTGGCGCGGCGGCGCGGGCCATGCGTGGCGCCGACGTCGTCGCTCTCGAGGTCAACGCGAGTTGTCCAAATCTCGAGGGGCGCGCCACGATGTTCGCCCATTCGCCGGCGATGACGGCCGAGATTGTCGACGCGTCGCGCGCCGCCGAACTGCCGATGTGGGTGAAGTTAAGTCCGAATACGCCCGAACTGCTCGAGGTCGCCGGCGCCGCGTTGGCGGCGGGGGCGAGCGCGCTCGTCCTGGTGAACACGTTGCTCGGTCTCGCGATCGACGTCGAGGCGCGTCGGGCGACGCTCGGTAACGTCGGCGGAGGCGTCAGCGGCCCGGGACTACTCCCGATTTCGTTACGCGCGATCTACGAGTGTCGTGAGGCCTTTCCCGACGCGCCCATCGTCGGGGTCGGCGGCGTGAGTTGTGGTCGTGACGCCGTGGCGATGGCGATGGCCGGCGCCGACGCGGTGGAGGTCGGGTCGGCCACGTTCGCGAATCCACGCGCGCCGTGGATCGTGCAACGCGAGATTCAAGAATGGATGCGTCGCCACGCGGTGGCGTCGTGGCGAGAATTGAGAGGCGTGGCCCATGGATGAGACCTTCGGCGAGCGACTACGCGCTCGACTCCTGGACGCCGGACCACTTTGCGTCGGCGTCGATCCGAGTCGAGAAGTGGTGCGCGCCTGGGAGCGTGAGGACACCGTGGAAGGGCTCGAGTACGTTGCGCTGACCACGCTCGAGGCAACCGTGGGCGAAGCGGCCGTGATCAAGTGTCAGGTGGCGTTCTTCGAGCGCTTCGCCTCGCGCGGCTTTCGCGTGCTCGAGCGCGTCATCAGTGAAGCGCACGCGGCCGGGCTGATCGTGATCGCCGACGCCAAACGCGGCGACGTGGGCTCCACCAACGAGGGCTACGCCCAGGCGTGGCTGGAGGACGAGTCGCCACTGTGCGTCGACGCGGTGACGCTCAGTCCGTTTCTCGGGGTTGGCGCGCTCGCGCCCATTTTTCAACGCGCCGACGCGACGAATCGGGGTCTGTTCGTACTGGTGGCCACCTCGAACCCGGAGGGGCGAACGCTCCAGAGTGCGCGCTCCGCGCAGCACGAGCGCGTCGAATCGATGGTCTTTCGCGAGGTCGCGGAGCGCAACGCCGATCGTGACACGTTGGGTAATTTCGGGGTGGTTCTCGGCGCGACGCGCGAGCGACCGGATTTTGACCTTCGCGCACTCAGGGGCCCCTTTCTCGTGCCCGGCGTCGGCGCGCAGGGGGCGAACCCCACGGACGTCGCGCGCCTCTTCGAGGGTTGCGTCGAGGGTTCGGTCACGATCAACGTGGCGCGGGCGATTTTGGCGGCCGGTCCGGAACCGCGCGCGGTGCGCGACGCGCTGCGTCGTTGGCGCGACGAATTACGCGACGTGCTCTAGCCCTCGTCACAGGGGAGGAGTAGTCTGACCTCGTGACACCAACGCCGCCATCGCTCTCCCAAGAACAACGGGTGGAAGCATCGCGTTTGGCCGTGGCGAATCGTCGTCGGCGCGCGGAGGTCAAGCGCATGGTCAAGACGGGCGAATTGTCGCTCGAAGAGCTCTTCGATTTGGCCGCCAAGGAAGAGTGCGTGGCGCAGATGCGCGCCTACGACCTCATTAGCGCCCTTCCGGCAATCGGTGAGGTGAAGGCGGAGCGCATTATGAAGTCCGCCGCCATCGCCAAGACGCGTCGTATTCGAGGACTCGGACCCAAACAGCGGGCCCAGCTCTTTCGCGCTCTTGTGCGCTGAGCCTTTATTGGCGGTCCTGATTGGCCCCGGTGGGGTCGGTAAAGGGACGATCGCCCAACGACTCGTCAGGGCGAACGACCACCTCTGGCTGAGTCGGAGTTGGACCACGCGCCCACCTCGCGCGAGTGAACGTGGTGACGAGTACGTGTTCGTCGACGCCCCGACCTTTGAGCGCGCGATTGACGAGGGTCAATTTCTCGAATGGGCCCGGTTCCACGATCACCTCTACGGGACCCCGTTGCCGAACGCCCCCGCCGGGCACGACGTGTTGCTCGAAATTGAGGTGCAGGGGGCCGAACAGGTGCGCCGTCGCTACCCTGACGCCGTCGTGATCCTGATCACCCCGCCGAGCGACGCCGACTTAGAAGGGCGCTTGCGCGCGCGCGGCGACGCTGATGAGCACGTGCAAAAGCGGCTCTCGAGCGCGCCCCACGAAGTGACCCGTGGTCAGGAGTTGGCCGACTACGTCGTGGTGAACGACGATCTGGAGCGAGTGACCGGCGAGATCCTCTCTATACTGGAGACGCGGCGCCAGCTACGGCGTTCCCCCTCGTCAAAGGATTGACCCATGACCGACCGCCCGACACTCGTTGACCCGCCCATCGAAACGCTCTTGCACAAGGTCGGCGACTCAAAGTTCACGTTGGTCGCGGTCAGCGCCATTCGCGCGCGTGAGATCAACGAGTACTACAACGGTCTCGGATCGGGTCACGGCGCGCTGATTCCGCCGCAGGTCTCGTCGCTGTCGAACAAGTCGCTGTCGTTGGCGATGGAAGAGTTGTACGAGGGCAAGCTGCAGTTTCACCGCCCGACGGCCGAGGAGATTGAGGCCGAGCGTCTGCAGGCCGAGGCGCAGGAAGAGGCTCGTCTCAGCGAGACGAGTGACCTAGACGCCTTTACGGATGCACTCCGCGACGCCTAGTTCGCCGCACCGCATTGTTCTAGGAGTTGCCGGCGGCATTGCCGCCTATAAGGCCGTTGACCTGTTGCGACGGCTTCGCGCGCTCGACTTTCACGTCGCGCCCGTGCTCACCCCCGACGCGACGCGTTTCGTCGGCGCGGTGACGTTCTCGGCGCTGGGCAGCGAACCGGCGCGTACCTCGCTCTACGGCGACGCGCTCACGCCGATTCCCCATACCTACCTGGCGCAGAACTGCGATTTGATCGTGGTCGCGCCCGCGACGGCGCACCTCATCGCGCGCTACGCCCACGGTCTCGCCGACGATCTCTTGTGCGCGACGTTGCTCGCCACGCGCGCGCCGGTGTTGC
The DNA here is from genome assembly GCA_028873575.1 of Acidobacteriota bacterium. Lineage (GTDB taxonomy): Bacteria > Actinomycetota > Acidimicrobiia > Acidimicrobiales > RAAP-2 > RAAP-2. The sequence continues at coordinate 3,193 of JAGWHY010000014.1, forward strand.
TCTGCCCGGCGATGCACACCGAAATGTGGGAACAGGCTTCGGTGCAGGAGAACCTCGCGACGCTCCGTCGCCGTGGGGTGCTGGTGCTCGGTCCGGTCACTGGTTCTCTCGCCGGGGGCGACGAAGGTGCCGGACGAATGGTCGAACCCGGTGAGATCGCCGCGTGCGTCGAGGCCGTCCTGCGCGGCCACCGGGGCCCCCTCAGTGGACGCCACGTCGTCGTGAGCGCGGGCGGTACGCGCGAGGCCATTGATCCCGTGCGGGTCATCGCGAATCGTTCCTCGGGTCGCCAGGGTTACGCGATCGCCACGGTGGCCGCGAGGCTCGGCGCGCGCGTGACGCTGGTGACGACGGTGGAGCGTCCACTGGCCCTTGACGTTGCCCACGCCGTCGACGTCGTACGCGTGGAGAGTGCCGAGGAACTCCTCGTCGCGATGACGACGCACCAAGCGGGCGCGGACGCCGTCATCATGGCCGCCGCGGTGGCCGATTTTCGTGTCGTCGCGAGTGAGCACAAGATCAAACGCGCGCAAGGCGTGCCGACGCTACAACTAGAGCCCACGCCCGACATCCTCGCGGCGCTCGTGGGGGCGCGGTCCCCGGGCCAAGTCGTGGTGGGTTTCGCCGCCGAGACCTCGAACGTCGAGGCGCACGCGCGCGCGAAGCTCGCGACGAAGGACGTTGATTTACTCGTCGTCAATGACGTCGGCGCCCCCCACGTGGGCTTTGAACACGAGACTAATGAAGTCATGATCCTCGGACGCGACGGCGAGGCCGAGCGGGTTTCATTGCGCTCGAAAGAAGGGGTGGCCGAAGTGATCTTGGCTAGGGTGGCTTCATTGTTAACGCAAGGAGCCCCATGAGCGACCGCACCCTCTTCACGTCGGAGTCGGTGACCGAAGGCCACCCCGACAAGATTGCCGATCAGGTCTCCGACGGGGTGCTCGACGCCATCCTGGCCCAGGACCCCCACGCCCGGGTGGCCTGTGAAACCTTGCTCACGACCGGTCTGTGCGTCGTCGCCGGCGAAATCACGACCAGCGCCATGGTCGACATTGGGGCGATCGCGCGACGCACCATTTTGGACATTGGCTACGACGACGGCGCCAAGGGCTTTGACGCGAAGAACTGCGCGGTACTGGTCTCGCTCGATCAGCAGAGCCCCGACATCGCCGGTGGCGTGGACGTGGCGCTCGAGCTGCGTGACGGTTCGGGTGGCGAGGACGCCCTCAACGCGCTCGGCGCGGGGGACCAGGGCATGATGTTCGGCTACGCCTGCAGCGACAACGACGACTTCATGCCGCTACCCATTTGGCTGGCGCACCGACTGTCGATGCGCCTGGCGCAGGTTCGTCGTTCGGGTGAAGTTCCCTACGTGCGCCCCGACGGCAAGACCCAGGTCACCGTCGCCTACGAAGGCGGTCGACCAGTCGGGATTGACACCATTTTGATCTCAACCCAACACGAAGACGGCTACGACCACGGCACTATCGCCCACGACGTGATTGAGCACGTGATTCGTCCCGTGTTACCGAGCGGGCTCGACGCGAGCGGCGCGCGCTTCATCGTGAATCCCTCGGGCAAGTTCGTGCTCGGCGGACCCCACGCCGACGCGGGCCTCACCGGGCGCAAGATCATCGTCGACACGTACGGCGGGATGGCGCGACACGGCGGTGGCGCCTTCTCGGGTAAGGACCCGAGCAAGGTGGACCGTTCGGCGGCCTACGCGGCACGTTGGGTCGCGAAGCACGTCGTCGCCTCGGGTGCCGCGCAACGTTGCGAGGTCCAAGTCGCCTACGCGATTGGCGTCGCGCGTCCCGTGAGCGTCCTGGTGGAAACCTTCGGTACCGAGCGCGTGGACCGCGCGAAGATTGCTAAGGCGGTGGACGCGATCTTCGATCTGCGCCCCGCCGCCATCATTCGCGACTTGGATCTTCGTCGACCCATCTACCAGCGCACGGCGGCCTACGGGCACTTCGGTCGCTCGGACCAGGGGTTCACGTGGGAGTTGACGCCTCGTCTCGACGACCTGCGCCGGGAACTGTCGTTGAACTAGTGGCCGCGCGGGCCGTGCAAGTGGTCACGGAGGTGGCCGCACTCAATCGTCCTTTCGACTACCTCGTCACCGACGCGACGGCCCAGGTCGCCCTGGGTGATCGCGTGCGCGTCTCGCTGCACCATCGCTCGGTACGCGGCTGGGTGGTGGGCGAGGCGCCCATCGAACGTGAGCTCAAACCGCTCCTGAAGTGGCTGGGCTACGGACCACCCGCGAACGTGGTCGAACTCGCGCGGTGGGCGGCGTGGCGTTGGTACGCGCCGTGGTCGCGCTTTCTCGGGACCGCGTCACCCACGCGGGTCGTGACGACGCTGCCGACCGCGCCGGTCAAGGGCCCAATCGCGTCCTCGCGGCGCGTGGCGCCGGAGGTCGCGTCCGGGGTGGTGACGCTCGCGCCCACGGTCGATCCCATGGACGTGATACTCAGTGCCTACCAGCAGTGCGAACGTCGCGATGGGTCACTACTCGTGTTGGTGCCCCACGAGGCGTGGGCGCTCCGGCTACGTGAGCGTCTCGCGCGTCGCGGGCTCGCGGTCTGCGACGGTGACGACTGGGCACGCGTTCGCGCGCAGTGGCCGGTGATCGTCGCGACGCGCGCGGGCGCGATGGCGCCCACACCGCTCGTGGCGGGCGTGGTCGTCCTCGACGCCGACGACGAGAGCTATCGGTCCACGTCGGCACCGACCTGGCACGCGGTGGACCTGGTTCGCGAGCGCTGCGCGCGTGACGACGCCCCGTACTGGCTCACCAGTTTCTTCCCCTCGCCCGCCCTGAGCGTCGCGACCTCGACGGCGTGCGTGGGTGACGCCGGCGACTGGCCACGCGTCGAGGTCGTCGACCGGCGTCAAGGTGATCCCCACGACGGCGCCTTAACCCGCGAGGCGGTGCTCGCCGCGCACCGCGCGCTCGCGTCCGACGAACCCGTGGCCGTCGTGGTGATCCTGCAGCGACTCGGCGCGGGGCGGTTGCTCGCCTGCGCGCACTGCGGTGAATTGGCGCGTTGCGCGCAGTGCGCGCAGGCCGAACAGGACGTTGATGGTCAGTTAGCCTGTCGTGACCGACACGAGCTGCGCGCGCGATTTTGTCGCGACTGTGGCGCGACGAAGTTTCGCAGTGTGCGCTCGGGCGTCACCACGTTGGCGCGCGACGTGTCCTTGCAGCTCGGCCAACCGGTGAGCGAAATCACGGCGTCGACGACGGCCGAGCCGTTGGCCCGCGTGGTGGTCGGGACTGAAGCGGTGCTGACGCGGGTGCGCCGCGCGGGAGTAGTGATCTTCGCGGACTTGGATCAATCCCTCTTGGCGCCGCGCGCCGGGGCACGCCGACAGGCGGTGAGCGCCATCGCGCGCGCGGGTCGCCTGGTGGGAGCCCGCCGCGCGCCGCGCGGGTCGCTGGTACTCCAGACCCGACGCGCGAACGATCTCGTCGTGGCCTGCGCCGTCGCCGGTGAGTTCGAACCACTGCGCCGCGAGGAAATTGACGACGCGCGTCTCCTCGGCCTCGCGCCCTTTGGCGCGCGCGCGGACGTGTCGGGTGAGGGCGCGCGGGACTTCGTGGCCGCGCTGCCCGCGGACGTCGTGGTGCGCGAGCTGGCGTCGGGTTTTACGCTGCGCGCGTCGAGCACCAATCGACTCGCGGAGGTGCTGGCGGCGACGCCACGTCCGGCGGCGACGCTACGCGTCGGCGTGGAGTAGGTGTGGCGAAGGCGCCGGTAACCTAGAGCCGTGACGTTTCCTATCCGCACCTTTGGTGACCCGGTGCTCAATCAAGTCACCACCGACGTCGACAACATTGACGGCAAGATCGCCGCACTCGCGCAGTCCATGATTGAAACCATGTACGAGGCACCGGGCGTGGGACTCGCGGCGAACCAGGTCGGAATTCAAAAGCGTCTCTTCGTCTACGACGCGGGTGAGGGTGACGGTCCCAAGGTGATCGTGAATCCCCGGATCGTGGAGACCAGTGGTGAGTGGGTCTACGAAGAGGGCTGCCTGTCGGTCCCCGGGCTGAGTTGGGAAATTACCCGTCCTAACGCTGTTCACCTGCGCGGGTACGACCTTGACGGCCACGAGCTCGACCTCGAAGTCGACGAGTTCGAGGGTCGTATCTTTCAACACGAGGTCGACCACCTCGACGGCGTGTTACTCATTGAGCGACTCAGCGACGAACAGCGTCGCGAGGCGAAGCGCCTGCTTCGTAAGCGCCGGTTACGTTTGAGCGCGGGTGACCCCGACGGGTTTCGTCAACTGTTGAGCGAGTAGCGCGTGGAGCTCGCGTTCCTCGGTACGCCCGAGGCGGCGGTGCCCACCTTGGACGCTCTCGTCGACGCCGGCCACGACGTGAACTTGGTGATTACTCGTGAAGACAAGCGTCGCGCGCGCGGCGGGGAACTGTCACCGAGTCCCGTGAAACGTCGGGCACTCGAACTCGGACTGCGCGTTTCTCACGATCTCGACGACGTGCTCGACGGATCGTGCGCACGGGGCGTCGTGGTGGCCTACGGTCGTTTAGTGCCGGCGGCCACGCTCGCGCGCGTGCCGATGCTCAACGTGCATTTTTCATTGCTGCCGCGCTGGCGTGGCGCGGCACCGGTGGAGCACGCAATCCTCGCCGGGGACGTGGAGACCGGGGTCAACGTGATGACCATGGAAGAGGGGCTCGACACCGGTCCGGTTCACCTCGAGCGTCGGGTGCGTGTCGGTGAACTCGACGCCGGGGCGCTACGTCACGAACTCTCGCTACTGGGCGCCGGCGCGATCGTCGAGGTGCTGGCGTCGCCCCAACTCTTGACGAGTCCGCGCCCCCAGGAGGGGGAGGCGACCTACGCGAAGAAGATCACGCGCGCCGACCGTTTGCTCGACCCGCGCGAAAGCGCCGAGGTCTTTCGACGACGCTGTCGTATCGGGGGTGCCGAGCTGCACCTCGACGATCGGCGCCTGTTCGTGGAGCGCTCGGCGCTCGCGGACGTCGTACTCGACCCGGGCGTGGCGAGATTCGTCGATGGTGCGCTCGACGTGGGTTGCGCGACGGGCGCCGTTCGTCTGCTCGACGTGCGCCCCGAGGGAGGCAGATCCATGAAGGCGTCGGACTGGTGGCGGGGGCGACTTCGCGAACGAACGACCGCCACGTGGTCGCCGTCACCGCGCTAGGGCCCTAATCTGATGGGGTGCTGAGCATCGACGCGGGAACGACGGGCGCGCTGCGCGTCGCGCCCTCAATTCTCGCCGCGGACTTTGGCGCGCTCGCGCGAGCCGTCGGTGAGGTCGACGCCGAGACCGATTGGTTGCACGTCGACGTCATGGACGGACACTTCGTGCCGAACGTCTCCATTGGTCCGCCGGTCGTGCAGTCCCTTCGCCCCTACAGCAACAAGTTCTTCGACTGCCATCTGATGATGAGCGAACCCGAGCGCTACCTCGAAGCCTTCGCTAAGTCCGGCGCGAACGGGTGCACCGTGCACGTCGAAGTGGGTCACACCGCCGACCTGATTCGTCAGATGCGCGACTTGGGCCTGCGCGTGGGCCTCGCGGCGAATCCCGACGCGCCCTTCGAGGCCGTGGAGCCGTTTCTCGAGGACATCGACCTGTTGTTGCTGATGACGGTATTTCCTGGTTTTGGGGGACAGTCGTTTATTCCCGACGTCATGGAGAAAGTGGCGCGAGCCCGTCACGCCATCGACGACGGCGCGCTGGCGCTCGACCTCGAGGTCGACGGTGGCATTGACGAGGTCACTGCCCCGATCGCGACGTCGGCCGGAGCCAACGTCTTGGTCGCGGGATCGGCCATCTTCGCGAGGGCCAATCCGCTCGAGGCGGCGACGCTGCTGCGTCGCGCCGCCGAGCGCGGTCGTTCATGCGACTGAGCGACGAAGAACTCATGGCCATCGCCCTCGCCGAGGGTGCGAAGGCTCGATTGCACGCACCGCCGAACCCTTGGGTCGGGGCGCTGGTGGTTAACGAGCACGGCGTGGTGATCGCTGAAGGCCACACGCAGGCGCCCGGCGAATCGCACGCCGAAGTCGAGGCGTTACGGCGCGCCGGCGCGCGCGCGCGAGGCGCGACCTTGGTCGTCACTCTCGAGCCCTGTGACCACCGAGGGCGCACTGGTCCCTGCACGCAGGCGATCATCGACGCGGGCGTGGCGCGGGTGGTGATCGCCCTGCGTGACCCTGACGTGCGCGTGCAGGGTCGTGGCGTGCAACACCTGAGAGAGGCGGGCGTTGAGGTCGTGGAGGGCGTCGGCGAGAGTGAGGTCACGCGACAGCTCGCGGCCTACCTCTGGCATCGGCGCACCCAACGCCCCTACGTCGTGGCCAAAGTGGCGAGCACCCTCGACGGCGTGGTGGCGATGCGCGACGGTTCGAGTCAGTGGATCACGTCGCTCGACGCGCGCCGCGACGCGCACGTGCTTCGCGCCCAGAGCCAGGCAATCCTGGTGGGGGCCGGCACCGTACGCCGCGACAATCCGACCTTGACCGCGCGGCTGGATGACGTCGTTCTCGAACCGCTTCGCGTCGTACTGGGCACCGCGCCCGCGACGGCGAAAGTCCAGCCCTGTTGGGAGCGCCGCGGCGACCTCGGCCCTATTCTCGACGAACTCGGCGCCGCCGGCGTCGTGCAACTGCTCGTGGAAGGTGGGCCGAGCACGACCAGCGCGTTCCTGGAGGCGGGGCTCGTCAACTACGTGGTGTGGTACGTGGCGCCCGCCTTCGCCGGCGGCGACGGCACGCGCCCGGCGCTCGCCGATCTTTCAACCCCTACGATGGAGGCGCTACGTCGTGGTCGGGTGATGGAAGTTCGTCAAATCGGCGGCGACGTTCGAATTGACGTGGAGGTCTAATGGCGCTGGCATCGATTGAGCAAGCGATCGAGCAGTTGCGCCGCGGCGGCATGGTCGTCGTGGTTGATGACGAGGATCGCGAGAACGAGGGCGACCTCATCATGGCGGCCGAAGACGTGACGGCTGAATCGATGGCGTTCTTTTTGGAGCACACGTCGGGGGTCTTTTGCGTGCCCCTGGAAGCCGCCCGCGCCGACGAGCTGGATCTGCCGCTCATGGTCGTGGCCAATACTGAGGCCCAACGCACCGCCTTCACGGTTACGGTCGACTATCGCCACGGTACGACCACCGGCATCTCGGCCAGTGACCGCGCCGCCACGATTCGCTCGCTGATCGATCCCTTGACGCGTCCGACGGATCTCAATCGGCCGGGTCACATCTTTCCTTTGCGCTACCGCCCCGGTGGCGTTCTCAAGCGCGCCGGCCACACCGAGGCGACGGTTGACCTGTGCCGGATGGCCGGGAAGTACCCCTCGGGCGTGCTCTGTGAGATTGTGACCAAGGACAAGTCGGACATGGCGCGTCTGCCCGAACTCGAGGTCTTCGCGGCGGAGCACAACCTTCCCCTCGTCTCCATCGCCGACCTGATCCGCTACCGCCGCCACCACGAGAAGCTGGTGCGGCGCGTGGCCGAGGCGACCCTGCCGACCGAATGGGGTCAGTTCCAGGCTCTGGTCTACGAGTCGGTGTTGGATAACGAGCAGCACATGGCCCTGGTCTACGGCGACGTCACCGACGCGAAGAACGTGTTAGTGCGCGTGCACTCGGAGTGTTTGACGGGTGACGCGCTCGGGTCGCTGCGTTGTGACTGCGGGCCGCAGCTGCACACGGCCCTGGCGAAGGTCGCGGCGGAAGGCGCGGGCGTCGTCGTCTATCTGCGCGGTCACGAAGGACGCGGCATTGGCCTCGGACACAAGATCCGCGCCTACGCCCTTCAAGAAGACGGTCGCGACACGGTGGAGGCGAATTTGGAACTGGGCCTGCCCGTCGATTCGCGCGAGTACGGCATTGGCGCGCAGATCCTCGTCGACCTCGGCGTGACGTCGATGCGACTGCTGACGAATAACCCGTCGAAGTACGGAGGACTCGAGGGCTTCGGCCTCAATATTGTGGAGCGAGTGCCGCTCGAGAGTCGCCCGACGGAGTTCAACATCGACTACCTGCGTACGAAACGTGAGCGCATGGGCCACCTCCTCGAGGGTCTCGATGACGTCAACTGAGGAAACGCTCTTCGACCCCGTCGTGGCGGACGCGCTCGCGGCACGCGTCGGTGAGCACCAGGTGGGCAAAACCAACGGCGTCGGCAAAAGGATTGCGATTGCCTGCGCGCGTTTCAATGGTGGCGTCACCACCCGCCTGCTCGAGGGCGCGCTCGACGCCCTCGACGAGGTGGGCGTCGATCGTCGTGACGTCACGGTGGGGTGGGTGCCGGGCGCGTTCGAACTGCCTTTACTAGCCCTGCACTTCGCGGACGGTGAGCGCCCTTACGACGCCGTCATCACTTTCGGCGCCGTTATTCGTGGCGACACCGGACACTACGAACTCGTCGCCGGCGAATGCGCGCGAGGCGTGCAAGACGTGCAACTCAGCACGCGCGTCCCCGTCGTCTTCGGTGTCCTCACCACCGACACCGTGGCGCAGGCCCTCGAGCGCTCACGGCCCGACGCGACCAACAAAGGTCGCGAAGCGGTCTTTACCGCGCTCGAGATGATTGACGTACTGCGACAGGGCCCCGCCGGTTCATGAGTGACCTCGTTGGGGTGGTCGTCGATTTCGACGAACGTCGTGGTGACGGCTGGCTCGCGAGTGATGAAGGTGAGTCGTTGTACTTTCACTGCGTCGAAATTGCTGACGGCTCGCGACTCATTCCCCTCGGCGCGCGCGTGCGCGCGCGTCGTGGTCCGGGGCGACGAGGTGTTGACGAAGCCTACGAGGTCGTTCGCGGGAACTAGTTCCGCGCGAACGTGATCTGAATATTGCTGTGGCCACCACCCTTGGGTGGAGGGCCAAGCGCGATGAGCGCGGCGCTGCGCGCCTCGGCCGCTTGCGCGATGGCGGCGTCAAAGACGGTGCGCGCGGCGTAACGATCGGCCGACGTGGTGGCGGTGGCCTTCGCTAGGTTGAACGCGGCGCGCGCGTTCGCGACGGCGTCTCGAAAGGCGGTCGCGATAGCTTGGCGCTTCAGGACCCACTGTTGAAACTTGGTTCCCGGGGTCGCGGCGTGCCGGTGGTTCGGCGCGCTCTTTAAAACTCCGAACGCCGACGCGGAGCCCGCGGCTCCGACGACGCCAGCGCCGCTGAGCGCGACGACGAGGATGCCCCGAGCGAGGGCACTGGGGGTACGTCGGAACTTCTTCACAACGCACATTTTAGGCGTGCGCCGGTGCGCGGACCTGTGAGAATCCTGAAAGATGCGCAAAAACGGGGTGCGGCGTCGCTTTGATCGAGAAGCGCCCCGGGCCCGGGCGGTACGCTCCTTCCAGCACGGAGGCACCATGAGCAAGATCTTGATTATTGACGACGAACCAGGCGTGCGGGACCTCCTCGACGACGCCCTGAGTGCCGCCGGTTACGAGACGCAGTGGGCGGCGAATGGGGCGGAGGGTCTCGACCACGTTCGGCGCAGTTCTCCCGACCTGTGCATTGTGGATATCAACATGCCCGTGATGAACGGGTACGAGTTTCTCGAAAAGCTCCGGGCCCACGACGAGCGAACCCCCGTCTTGATGCTGTCGGCGCGCGACGGCAACGAAGACGTCGAACGTGGCCTGCGCTTCGGCGCCGACGACTACGTTCGTAAACCCTTCAGTCTCGAAGAGTTGCTGTTGCGCGTGGCGGCGATTTTGCGTCGGGCGCACGCCGACGCCGACGGCGACGAGCTCGTGCTCACCTGTGGACCCTTGACGATGAACATCGACCGTCACGAGGTCTACGTCGAGGCGGAACTTGTTGAGTTGTCGGCGACGGAGTTTCGACTACTCGAGGTGTTGCTCGAAAATCGCGAGCGCGTGGTGACGCGCGAGCACCTCCTTCGCGACGTCTGGAATATTGACTTTGATTCCGACACGTCAGTGTTGGACACGTACGTCTCGTACCTACGGCGTAAAATTCACCGCGACGCGTACGCCCCCATTACGACCGTTCGTGGGGTGGGCTTCAAATTGGTCGCGCCCACGCCGTGAGGCTGACCACACGGCTCACTCTCCTCATTACGTCGGTCACGCTGCTCGTCGCGTTGTCGGTCGGCTGGTTCGCCATCGCCATGAGTTCGCGCGCGCAGTACGCCTCCCTGGACGACGCGATCAACGCGGTGGTCGACAGTGGGCGCGGTAATCACTTGACGGCGTTGACTAACGCGCTCTACTCAATGCAGCAAAATAGTTACGACCTCAACCTTGACGTGATCTTCGCGTCGGGCGCCGTATCCCAGATCAACACCGCCTCAGTTCCCTTGACGCGACGTCCGACCAAGGCGGACGTGCGAAACTCACTCGCCGCGGTGACGTCGCTCGCGGACCTGCCCGGCTTTGAGGTGCGCTCGCTCAACGTTGGTGGGGGGGACTACCTGCTCGTGGCCGGGTCGACGTCGAATATCCGTCGACAAAATCAACATTTGGCGCTAGGCGTGGGCGGGGCGGCGATCGCCATCGCCCTGATCGGGCTCGTACTCGCGCGACTGGTCATGCGACGCGACCTTCGCTCCATGAATCGACTGATCTCCTACGCCGGCCAATTGGCGAGTGGCGCGCCCATTACTCCCGTGCCGTCGGGGGAGGGGAGTCGCGACATTCAAGAGTTGCACGCGGCGTTAATCGTGATGGTCGAAGCGTTGAGTGCCCGCATTGACCTCGAGGCCAAGAACGCGCAGACCATGCAGGAGTTCATCGACGACGCGTCGCACGAACTGCGCACGCCCCTCACGGTGATCAAGGGCTACAACGATCTGCTCTCGTCGCAGTCCGACGCGACCGACGTGCAACGCCGGGCCTTTGAACGCACGCGACGTGAAATCGCTCGCATGGAGACCCTGGTGCGCGATCTTTTATTGATTGCCGAACTTCGCGAGGCGCCGACGCGCACGGACGAGGTGGTGAATCTCTCGGCGCTGGTCGGGGCACGGGTGGACGACTTCGCGAGTGATAATCCTCAGCGCCTCGTACGCGTCAAACTTGACGAGGGCCTCCGCGTGCGGGGTAACGAGGACTACCTCTATCGATTGGTCAATAACGCGCTCACGAATATCGTGCGTCACACCAACGCCAATGATGAGGTCCTCGTCTCCTTGCGCCGTCGCGCGCACGAAGCCGAACTCGTAATCGAAGACGCCGGGCCCGGCCTGCCGGTTTACGGTGAGCGCCCTCAGCGATTTCGACGATTCGACGACTCGCGCTCGCGAGAAACGGGGGGGTCGGGACTCGGTATGAGCATCATGGCCGACGTCGTTGAATCCATGGGCGGCTCCCTCGTCACCCGTCGCAGCAGCCTCGGCGGACTGGCGGTCGTGATGCGCGTGCCGCTCGCCGGCGCGTCGAATCAGCCGTTGGCGGCGCGCACGTAGGCCTGTTGCAACTCAGCGAGCGCGTTGCGGTAGAGGGCAACGTGTTCACCCAGGCGCGCACCGCCGGCCGCCAGAATCGCGGCCACCGTGTCAATGACGAGTTGCGCCGCCTCGAGTTGCGGGGGCGTGTCGGCGAGGCGTAGCGCGCCTAACTGCAAGAGAACGAAGAGGTGGTTGGCGAGCACCGTCTCCACGGGTGTCGAACGGAGAAAATCAATCTCCGCGGCCAGATCCGCGTCGGACGGCTCCTGAGACTTCGTCGCGTCACTCACGCCTCCAAAATAGACGCTTCGCGTCGTTCGACGGTCGCGCGCGCCCTCGCGCGCTCGCGGGACGCTCCCCGGTGCGGCCCGTAAAGTTCGCGCGGATTGGGCGGTCCACGGGGGCTGATGCACCCGGGTAAGCCACGACGCGTGACCAACTGCTAACCTAAGTGGGTTGTTCACCGCAAGTGAGGTCAGTGCTTCTGACTTCCACCCTGCCACTGACGTGCGTCCGGGTCCTAGGTCGTTTGCGCCTCGCTTGCCGTGGCGGCACCCGCAGGGTGCCGTACAGAGCAAGGAGATAGTTATCGCAACAGTGCCCGGAGACCACCGTGTCAATGATCGCATCCGCGTGGACACCGTCCGATTGATTGACCAAGAAGGCAATCAACGAGGGGTCATGGCAACCCGTGAGGCGTTGGCGCTCGCGAGGAGCCTGGATCTCGACTTGGTCGAGATCGCGCCGACCGCGCAGCCGCCGGTCTGTCGCATCATGGATTACGGCAAGTTCAAGTTCGACGAAGCGCAAAAGGCGAAAGAGTCACGACGCAAGTCGCTGAACGTCGGCGTCAAGGAGATGAAGTATCGCCCGAAGATTGGCGCGGGCGACTTCGACACGAAGACGCGCCTGGTGGAAAAGTTCTTGGGCGAAGGTCACAAGGTCAAAGTCACGATCATGTTTCGTGGACGTGAGTCAGCTCACCCTGAACTAGGGAAGAAGATTCTTGACCGCATTATCGAGCGTCTCGACGAGGTGGCCAAGGTTGAATCGGCCCCCAAGCTCGACGGTCGCAACATGATTATGGTGCTGGGTCCGGACAAGAAGGTCCGCGCCAAGGGTGCCGAAGGAACGAAGGCGGAAACGCCGTCAGCGGTCGCGGCAGTTGCCGCGACTGAAGGAATGATTGAGGAGGGCTGAAATGCCAAAGATGAAGACAGATTCAGGGGCGAAGAAGCGCGTCAAGATCACGGGTAGTGGTCGGCTGCGTCGCCGTAAGGCCTTCCGTGGTCACATTATGGAGAAAAAGAGTTCGGTGCGCACCCGTCGACTCGGTAAAGAGGCGGACATCTCGCCCGGTATCGAGAAGAACATCAAGCGCATGCTGGGACTGTAGAAACGTCGAGAGAGTAAAGGACACATTATGGCTCGTGTAAAGAGAGCGGTAAACGCCAAGAAGCACCACAAGGCCGTACTCGAAGAGGCCAAGGGTTACTACGGTGACCGCAGCCGGACCTTTCGCGCCGCGAACCAAGCCGTTCAGCACGCGGGCGTGTACGCCTTTCGTGACCGTCGCGCACGCAAAGGTGAGATGCGCAAGCTCTGGATTCAGCGCATCAACGCCGCCGCGCGCTTGCACGGCATGAGCTACAGCCGCTTTATCGCGGGTCTGTCGGCCGCGGGCGTGGAAGTGGACCGTCGCATGCTGGCCGACTTGGCCGTCAACGACGCGGCCGCCTTCGGGGCTTTGGTCGAACAGGCCACGACGGCCCTCGCGCAGTAGGCACCGCGATCGAGGCGCTGAGCTCGTCGCACCAGCGCGTTCGTCGGCTTCGCCGTCTCTCGACGAAGCGATCGCTGCGCTGGAGCGAAGGCGTGTGCGTTATTGAGGGTCCTGACCTCGTCGGGGCGGCTCTCGAGCAACGCGTGGAGTTCGAAGCGCTCTACGTCGACGTGGCGCGTCTCGACGCGGCGATGGAGGAGCTCGTGCGCCGTGCCGCGTCGGCTGGTGTGCGGACCTTCGGGCTGGAATCTGCGGTCTTTCAGCACGTGGCCGACACGAAGGCACCCCAGGGTGTCCTAGGCGCCGTGCGACTACCGGCCGTCGACCTAGCGTCACTGGTCACGCCGCGTACCCTCCTCGTACTGGTCGACGTGCAGGACCCGGGAAACGCGGGCACGCTCGTGCGTTCCGCGGACGCGTCGGGCGCGAGCGCGGTGGTCTTTACCCCGCACAGCGTCGACCCTTTTAACCCCAAGACACTGCGCGCGACGGCGGGCTCGATCTTCCACGTGCCCATCGTGGTGGCGCCGTTCGACGTCCTGGAGGATTACTGCACCCACCACGGCGTCCAACTCGTGGCGAGCGTGGCGCGCGGAGGCGCCGACCCCCGCGACGCCAATCTTTCGCGCGCCAGCGCTCTGCTGGTCGGGAACGAGGCGACCGGTCTTTCGCCGGAGATCGAACGTTCGTGTGACCTCAGGGTCACGGTGCCGATGACCGGTCACGCGGAGTCCCTCAACGCCGGCGTCGCGGGCTCGCTACTCGCCTTCGAAGCCCTCTACCAACGGCGCGGCGCGGGGCACGACGTTCCACGTTCTAGCCTCTAGGTCATGCCGGACGCTTCCCTGCGCGAACTCGACACCTTCGTGAACGACTCGCTGGCCCTTATCGAGGGCCTAGCGTCACTCGAGGACCTTCGCGAGGCTGAGGCAAGTTTGACGGGTCGTCGCTCACCTCTAGCCACCTGGCAGCGTTCGCTCGGCGCGCTCGAGCCCGACGAGCGCCGTAGTGCCGGGGCTCGGTTACAAGAAGCGCGTCGCACGCTTGAAGAGGCCCTCGCTCGTCGCGGCGAGGCGCTGCGCGACGTCGCACGTCGAGAAAAACTCGACCGTGACGCGCTCGCGCTGGGTGACGTCGTGGTCGATCAGGTGCTGTGGCCACTTGGCGTGGGCCGAGCGGGTCTCGTCGCGCGTACGCAACGAGAGCTCGAAGACGTCTTCGTCGCGATGGGTTTCCAGGTCGCCGACGGACCCGAAGTCGAGAGTGACTGGTACAACTTTGAAGCGCTCAACATACCCCCGGCCCACCCCGCGCGTGGCATGTGGGACACCTTCTACGTTGATTTAGGCGATCCCGAAACCGTGGTGTTGCGCACGCACACCTCGCCGACGCAGATTCACCTCATGGAGGCCGCGGTCGCGAACGCGAGCCTGCCCATTCATTCGGTCATGCCGGGTCGTTGCTACCGGCGAGATACCCCTGACGCCCGCCACCTCGCCACCTTTCACCAAATTGAGGGGCTCGTCGTTGATCGCGCAATCTCCTTCGCCGACTTGGCGGGAACCATTGAGACCTTCACCCGGGCCTACTTCGGCGCCGACATTGCGTCGCGCCTGCGCCCGGCCTACTTTCCCTTCACGGAACCGTCCGCGGAGTTCGAAATTACCTGCACGATTTGTCGCGGCGGGGGCTGTCGTACCTGTTCGGGTACGGGGTGGATTGAGTTGGGGGGCTGTGGCATGTTGGATCCGGCCGTCCTCGAGGCAGTCGGTATCGACGGTGACGAGTGGAGCGGCTTCGCGTTCGGCTTTGGCATCGATCGTTGCGCGCAGATGCGACACCAAATTGCCGACATGCGCGCGCTTATCGACAACGACGTTCGTTTCCTGAGGCAGGTCTGATGAAGGTCGCGCGCTCATGGTTGGCGACCTTCGTTGATCTGCCCGAGAGCAACGACGTGTTGCGCGAGACGCTTGACGACCTGGGACTGGTCGTGGAGGGCGTTGAGGTGGTTGGCGACGGTCTTGACGACGTGGTCGTCGCGCGCGTCGAGTCCATCAGCGCGATTCCTGGAGCGGATCGCGTTCGTCTGGTCAGCGCGTGGGCCGGTGGCGAACCGCTCGATATTGTCTGCGGCGCGATGAACTTCGCCGTCGGCGACCTCGTGCCACTCGCCCCCGTCGGTGCGGTGCTGCCCGGAGGGTTTGAAATCGCGCGGCGCACGATGCGCGGCGTGGTCTCCAACGGCATGCTCTGCTCGGGTCGTGAGTTGGGCTTGGGTGACGATCACTCCGGACTGCTCATTCTCGATCCTTCGTTGACGCCCGGGGATCACCTCACGAACGCCTTGGGCATTAGCCCGGACGTGATCTTCGATCTTTCGATCGAGGGGAATCGACCCGACGCGTGGAGCGTGGCTGGGGTCGCGCGCGACCTGGCGACGCGTCTTAATCGACCGTGGCGTGACGTGGCACTGGCGTCCGGTACGTCATCCGTTACGACCGCGTCGGTGGCCAACGCCGGGATTGACGACCCTGACCTCTGCGGACGGCTCACGGTTTCGTATCTGCGTGGGGTCCGCGTCGGGCCATCGCCGACCTGGGTGACCCGCCGGCTGGAGGGCGCCGGCATGCGGTCAATCAATAACGTGGTCGACGCGTCGAACTTCGTCATGCTCGAGTTGGGCCAACCCACGCACCCCTACGACGCGTCGCGCGTCGCGGGACGGACGCTGCGCGCCCGGCGCGCGCGCGAAGGTGAGACGTTGGTGACGCTCGACGGGGTGACGCGCACGCTCGCGCGCGTCGGCCGGGGCTTGGGCGACACCGGGGAAGATTGCGTCATCGTCGACGGCGACGATCAGGTGTTGGGTCTGGCTGGCATTATGGGGGGCGCGTCGAGCGAGATCGACGCGTCAACGACGGAGGTTTTGCTCGAAGCGGCGTACTTTGAGCCCATGGCGATTGCGCGATCGTCGAAGCGTCACGGTCTGCGCTCCGAAGCCTCGTCTCGATTCGAGCGTGGCGTCGACCCGGAGCTCGCGCTGCGCGCGGCGGCTCGCTTCGTGGAGATTTTGCGCGCGTCGGTGCCGGAGCTGGAGTGGCTAGGCGAACCGCTCGACGTCCGGGGTTCGACGCCCACGCCGTCCAGTGTGGTGGTGCGACGAGGTGACGTGGCGCGTTTGCTCGGCGAAGAACTCGCCGACGTCGAGGTAACGCGTCTGCTCGAGGGATTGGGATTCGGCGTGCGCGCGGTGACGGAAGGCCTCGAGGTCGTGGCGCCGTCCTCGCGACCCGACGTACGCGCGGGCGCGAGGGGACGCGCCGACGTGATTGAAGAGATCGCTCGACTCCACGGCTACCGACGTCTGCCTCGGCGCACGCCCACCTGGCCCCAACCGGGCGGGCTCACGATTCGCCAGCGCGAGCGACGCGTCCTGCGCGACGTGGTGGTTGACCTGGGCGTTCTCGAAGTCTGGACCCCCACACTCGGCAGTGACGAGGACTTTGATCTGCTTCGCCGCGACCGGCCCCGGGTGCGCGTCACCAATCCGCTCGCGGCGGACGAGTCCGTGCTTCGCGCGACCATGGTGACGGGCATCTTGTCGGCGTGGGCGAGGAATGTCGAACGCGGTCTCGGTGACGTCGCGTTGGGCGAGTTTGGCGTTGTCTTTCGCCACCCCGACGACGAGGGCGCGCTCGCGCGTGAGACGCGCGGTGGGGAGGGTGGACGCACGTCGCTGAAACTGCCCTTTGAAAACGAGCGATTGACCGTGGTGCTCGGACGTAGCGGGGACGACGCTACCCGCGCGCTGCGTCTGTGGTCGTCCATCGCCGGGCGCCTGAATCTCGACGACGTGGTCCTCAACGAGCAGGCGCCGTTGCCACCGGGTTGGCACCCCACGCGCAGCGCGACGATTGAAGACGCGAGGACGCACGCGGTGCTTGGCTACGTCGGCGAAGCCGACCCCGACCTCGTGGATCACGCGCTCGGCGGCAACGTGGAGCGGCGCGTCGCGATGCTCGACGTTGACCTCGACGTCCTCTTGGACCCCACCCGCGCGACGCGGCGATCGGAGTTCACGATGATCCCGAGTCGGTATCCAAGCGCGATGATGGACCTGGCCCTGGTTGCCCCCGACGCGCTGAGCGCGCACGAGCTCGCGCGCGTGTTGCGCGAGGCGAGCCCGCTGGTCGAAGAGGTACGACTCTTTGACGTCTATCGCGGAGCGGGTCTCGCGAGTGGTTCGCGCAGCCTGGCTTTCGCAATTCGCCTGAGCGCCATCGATCGAACGTTGAGCGAAGAGGAAGTGACCGAAGCTCGCCAGGCGCTCTTGGACAGCGCCGCCACTCGAGGCGCGGTGTTGCGATAGGTACCGAAGACGTGATCGAGTTCGTACCGTGGTCCCCCGAGGGTCGCCACTTCGCGCAGGAGTATCGCGTTCGACTCGGCGACGTGGACGCCCGCGGAATCGTACGCGTGGACGGCATCGCGCGTTACCTCCAAGACATCGCCACGGACGACTGGGAAGACACGGGAGTTGAGTCGAGTGACGTCTGGGTTGTTCGACGAACCTCGCTGCGCCTGGTGCCGGGCGCCCGGTGGCCGACGTATCTCGACGCGATGCGTTTCGAGACGTGGTGCGGTGGGGTGGGCGCCGCGTGGGCCGAACGGCGCACCAACGTCTACGTCGACGAGGAACTTCGCCTCGAGGCCGTGGCTATTTGGGTGCCGACGGACCACGAAGGGCGTCCGGTGCGCATGCGCCCCAGTTTCTTTGAGGCCTACGGCGAAGGCGTGAAGGCCCGCAAAGTCTCGGGGCGCGTCGTCACGCCGCCGTTGAGCGCCGACGCGCCTCGTCGACCCTGGCCACTGCGTCGCTCCGACGTGGACATTGTGGGTCACGTGAACAACGCCGCACTCTGGGAAGCGGTGCACGAAATGGTCCGCGACGAGCATCGATTTATCACGGTGATCCATCACGGATCAGTCGAGTGGGGCGACGACGTCACGCTCGCCTGGGCCGAGAACCAGTTATGGCTCGTCGTGAACGGCGAAATTCGCGTTTCCGCTACCTACGGGCGCTAGGTCCGGCGCCACCGCGACGTTTTTTGCCGCGCTCGTGGCCAGAACGCTGCCGGCCAGAACGAGCGGGAAGCCAATCGTGATCCCTATCGTGAGTGGCTCGTGCAAGATCGCCACGCCCAGCACCACCGCGATCGCGGTGTTGACGTAGGTCACGACCGTCGCGCGCGACGCGCCCACTTCTTGCACGAGTTCGTAGAAGCACAAGAAGGCGCCCGCGGTGCACACCACCGACAGCACCGCGATGCTCGACCACGTCTCGCGGTTCACGTGGGTGGGGAGATGGCTCAGTGCCCAGGGCGACCACGCTAGGGCGACGAAGGACGTCGCTCCGGCCACGATCGTGACGCCCGCCACGTCACGCAACTTCGAGGCGAGAATCGCGGGACCAATCGTGTAGCCCAGGCAGACGAGCAACATCGCCCCGATCCAGGGCAGGGAGCCGTGGCGAACGTCCAACCCGACGAGGGACGCGACGCCCACGGCGCCGATCAGTAGGCCGAGTAGTCGACGCGGCGAGACCTCTTCGTGGTGTCCGCGGAGGCGTTGACCCACGATGGAGAAGAGGGGCACGCTGCAGATCAACAGGCTGGTGAGTGAACTCGTGATGTGGCGCTCGGCGCTCGCCATGAAGTACCAGGGAATACCGAACTCGATGACGCCAAAGACGACGATCCACCGCCAGTGCGTGAGCAGGGCGCGCCCTTGGCCCCGGGCGATGACGAGGGGCCACAGTAAGAGTGCCGCGGGCGCGGTGCGCGCGAAGACCAAGACGCCGGGGTCCAGTTGACGCACCGCGACGCGAATTAAGAGATACGGAATGCCCCAGATCACGGCCATGGCGAGAAAGAAGAGCCATCCGCGACGCGACACGACGGCCAGCCTAGTCGTTCGGCAGAAGTTCTGTACTTTTATTCTTTTTTATGCATAAAATGTCACTATGAAGGTTGGCGTTGTCGGAGCGAGTGGGTACGTCGGGTCGGAGATTCTTCGGCTGGCCGGTGGGCACCCGGATATGGAGATTGTCGCGGCCACCGGCGAGTCGAACGCGGGCGTGTCGGTCGCCAGCCACGTTCCGGCGCTCGCCGCGCTGTATCCGACCACGCGCTACCTCGCGGGCACCGAACTGGACCGCGTCGATCTGGACGTGGCGTTTGTCGCCCTCCCGCACGGCAAGAGTCAAGACGTCGTTCCGGGCCTGCTCGCGCGGGGCGTGACGGTCGTGGACCTCGGCGCTGACTTTCGCTTGCGTGACGCGAGCGACTACCCGACCTGGTACCACGAAGAGCACCGGGCGGCGGACCTGCTTGCCTCGGCGGTCTACGGACTAGTGGAGCGACACCGTGACGAACTGCGCGGCGCCTCCTTGATCGCGGTGCCGGGTTGTTTCCCTACCGCGACCGCGTTGGCGCTCGGGCCCTTCGTGGACGCCGGGGTGTTGGAAGAAGGAACGTTGCTCGTGTCGGCGTTGACGGGCGCGTCGGGGGCCGGCCGGGCCACCAGTGACCGACTGCACTACTCGCGCTTGGCGGCAAACGCGGAAGCCTACGGATTGGTGAGCCATCGTCACACCGCCGAAATGCAGCAAGAACTGCGGCGTGACGTGCTCTTTACCCCCCATCTCGTGCCCGTGAGTCGAGGGATGCTCGTCACGGCCTTCGCTTCGGTGTCGACGCTGTCGAGTGACGACGCGTTGGATCTACTTCGCGCGACCTACCGCGACGATCCCTTCGTCGTGGTCGTCGACGAGCCACCGACGCTGAAAGATCCCCTGGGCAGCAATCTCTGCTTCGTGAGTGCCCGCGTGGACCCGCGTACCGGAACGTTGATCGCGATGAGCTCGATTGACAACCTCGTGAAGGGTGCCGCCGGCCAGGCGATCCAGGCCTGGAACGTCTCACGGGGCGTCGACGAGACGCGGGGCTTGGCGCGGGCGGGCGTGACGCCGTGAACACGTTGGTCGTCAAATTAGGCGGACACGCGCTCGACCGACTGGACGTCGACGCGCCCGTCCTTAGTGACTTCGCGAGCGACGTGGGTCACTTACGAGACGAAGGCGTGCACGTCGTCGTGGTTCATGGCGGCGGACCGCAGATCGCCGCGCTCCTCGAACGTCTCGCCTTACCAAGTACTTTCATCGACGGACTACGAGTCACTGACGACGCGACCATGGAAGCAGTGGCGATGGCTCTTTCGATGGTCAATCTCCAGATCGTGGCCACGTTGAACGCGCGAGGCGTCGCGGCGGTTGGCCTGTCGGGGGCGGACGCGGGTCTCTTGCACGCGACACCCTTGGGCGAGTCCTGGGGACGCGCCGCCGGTGAACCAAGAATTGAGACCGCCGTCGTGGCCAGTTTGCTGCGTGAGGGCTTTACCCCGGTGGTGTCGAGCGTCGGCGTCGACGGCGCGGGTGGGCTCGTCAACTGCAACGCGGACACAATGGCCGGCGCGTTGGCCGGAGCCCTCGGCACGGAACTGATTCTGCTCAGTGACGTCGATCAAGTACGCGCCGATCCCGACGCGGCCGACTCCGCGTTGACGTCGATCACGCGCGACCAGGTGATCGAACTTCTCGCGTCGGGTAGTGCTCGCGACGGCATGAGGCCCAAACTCACCGCGGCTCTCGACGCGCTCGACGGCGGCGCGCCTCGCGTGCGTTTGGCTAACGGGCGTCGATCCCACGCGCTTTCACAACTACTGACGGGCGCGCTGGCGTCCACGGAGGTCACCGCGTGACACGACACCTGCTGACGATCGACGAGCTGAGCGACGACGACCTGACCGAGCTCTACGCACTCGCGCGAGCGCCCTTCGACGACGAACTGCTGAAAGGTCAGGGTGTCGCCTTGGTCTTCGAGCGACCGAGTCTGCGTACGCGCGCCTCGAGCGCCACGGCGGTGGCGGAGTTGGGTGGATTCGCCACTTTCTTTAGCGACGACGAAATCGGCCTCGACCGCCGCGAATCGGCCGAGGACGTCGCGCGCACGCTCAGCGAGATGTACGCCATCGCGGCACTGCGACTACGTCGCCACGACGTGTTCGCGCGCATGCGCGCGGCGACCAACGAACGTCTCGCTTTGATCAACCTGCTAAGTAGTGACGCGCACCCGACGCAGGCGCTCGCCGACGTGCTGACCTTGGCCGACGAGTTCACGAACGGCAACGTCAACGAGCTCGAGGGTCTTCGCGTCGCGTACGTGGGTGACGCGACGAACGTCACGCGCTCACTCGCGGTGGCGCTGACGCGACTCGGGGTGCACGTACGCGTGGGCGCGCCCGCGGGCTACCAGCTGAAAGAAGATGGCGCGGAGAACCCTTGGACCTTCGCGCGGCGAGGCTCCCTGGAACTTTTCGACAACGCGGTCGAGGCGGTTGACGGCGTGGACGCGATCTACACCGACGCGTGGGTTTCGATGGGCTTCGAAGACGAGGTCGCCCAACGACGTCTTGATCTTTCGTCGTTTCGCGTCGATGACGCGCTGGTTGCGCACGCGGCCACGCACGCCGTCGTGCTGCACTGCTTACCGGCACACCGGGGCGACGAAATCTCGGACAACGTCTTGGACTCGCCGCGCAGCCGCGTGTGGCGCCAGGTCTTTCATCGTCGCAGCGCCATGCGTGCGGCACTTCGTTGGATCAAGGAGGACGCGTGACGAAAACGCAACGCCAACATCGCATTAGTGAACTGCTGGAACACGAGGTCATTTCGACCGCCGCGCAGGTGGTGAATCGCCTACAGTCCGAGGGCGTGAGCGCCACGCAAGCAACGGTGACGCGCGACCTCCAAGAACTCGGCACGATCAAGGTTCGTGATGAACACGGCGCGCGTCGAATCGTGCTGGCGGCGTCGCCCAAGTTGGCGCCGGCCCCCTTAGATCACCTGCGACGGATGATGGGCGAGTGGGTGATCTCCGTGGAAAGTTCTGGCAATCTCGTCGTCGTGCGCACCCCACCGGGTTGCGCGCACGTCGTCGCCTCCGCGTTGGACCGCAGTGCACTCGAGGGGGTGCTCGGTAGCGTCGCCGGAGACGACACAATTCTCGTGATCGCGACGGAAGCTCGCGGTGGCGCGGCGTTGTCGAAGGAGTTCCGGGATCTTTCCGGACTGGGTGAATTAAACGAAGTAAGGAGCGATCGATAATGGCGAAGCGAGTGGTACTGGCGTACAGCGGTGGACTCGACACCTCGGTGGCGGTGCGCTGGATGATCGAAGAGTGGGGCGTGGAGGTCGTGTGCGTACTCGTCGACGTAGGTCAAGACGTCGAGAGTTCGGAGAGTTTCGAGGACATTCGGGCGCGGGCCCTGGCCGCGGGCGCGCTCGAGTGCGTGCTGGTCGACGCCAAGACGGAGATGGCCGAGGAGTTCTGCGCGCGCGCCATCGCGGCGAACGCGCTCTACGAGTCGAAGTACCCCTTGGTGTCGGCGCTGTCACGCCCCGTCATCGTTCGACACCTGGTGGACCAGGCGCGACGCTTTGGGGCGCAGGCCGTCGCGCACGGCTGTACGGGCAAGGGCAACGACCAAGTCCGCTTCGAAGTGGGCACGCACGCCCTGGCCCCCGACCTCGAGGTCCTCGCGCCGGCGCGTAACTGGGGCATGACGCGAGCCGATTCCGTCGACTACGCCCGAAAGTGGGATATTCCCATTAAGGCGACCAAGGAGAAGATCTACTCGATCGACGAGAACCTTTGGGGTCGCGCGATTGAGTGTGGCGCTATCGAGGACCCGTGGGCAGCGCCTCCCGAGGAGCCGTACACCTTGACCCGGGTCGTGGACACGGCGCCGGTGGAGGTCACGGTTCGTTTCGAAAGCGGCGTTCCCGTCGCGCTCGACGGCGAGGCACTGCCACTGGCCGCGCTCATCGCCCGACTCAACGGCGTCGCGGGCGCCACGGGGTACGGACGGCTCGACATGGTGGAGAACCGTCGCGTCGGCATCAAGAGCCGTGAGGTCTACGAGTGTCCGGCAGCCCTGGCGTTGATCGCGGCCCACCGCGACCTCGAGGACCTGGTGCTCGAGCGCGACGTGCATCACGAAAAGGCCCGTCTGGAACCGCGTTGGTCGGAGCTGGTCTACGACGGCATGTGGTTTTCGCCGCTGAAAGAGGCGCTCGACGCGTTCATGGATGAGACGCAGCGTCACGTCACCGGCGAGGTGCGACTGCGCTTCGAGGCACCGGGACTACTACGGATCGTTGGTCGACGCAGCCCCAAGGCGTTGTACGACTACGGTCTCGCGACGTACGACGCCGAGGACACCTTTCGTCACGCGGACTCCGAGGGCTTCGTACGCATCTACGGACTCGGCGTGCAAACGTGGGCGGCGCGACAGGGGGCGAAGAACGCGACCCCACCCCAGTCGTGACGCTCTGGGGAGGTCGGTTCAGCACGTCGATGGACGAGAGTCTGTGGGCGATGTCGGAGAGCTACTCGTTCGACGCCGCGCTCTACGCCCACGACATCGCCGGCTCGATTGCCCACGTCCGTGGGCTCCAGGTCGCCGGACTGCTCAGTGAAGAGGAGGCGACGACCCTCGTCGCGACGCTCGAGGTGATCCGCGCGGAGTTCGAGCAAGGTCGTTTCGAGCGTCTCGGGAGCGACGAAGACGTCCACATGGCAATAGAACGGCGCGCGACCGAGTTGGCGGGACCCTTGGGCGCGCGCATGCACACGGCGCGTAGCCGCAACGATCAGGTCGCCACGACGCTACGACTCTTTACTCGTGACGCACTGCGCGAGATCGCCCACGCCACCTTGGGGCTGGTCGATCAGTTGGTGGCGGTGGGGGACCGCTACGCGTCAGCCGTGTTGCCGGGCTACACGCATCTCCAGCGCGCCCAGCCGGTGCTGCTCAGCCACCACGTGCAAGCGCACGCTTTCGCCCTACTGCGCGACGTCGATCGACTCGCCGACGCGCGTGAGAGGGCCAACGTGTCACCCCTCGGCGCCGGAGCGTTGGCCGGCACGTCGCTGCCGATTCGCCCCGCGTACACCGCCGAACTCCTTGGCTTTCGCGAGAGCTTCGCGAACTCGATGGACGCCGTGGCTGATCGTGACTTTGTCGCCGAGGCACTCTTTGACGTGGCGCTGCTCGGCGTGCACCTCTCGCGCCTCGGCGAGGAGTTGGTGCTCTGGACGAGTAGTGAGTTTGGTTTCGCCACGTTAGGTGACGCCTTTACGACGGGGTCATCCATGTTGCCCCAGAAGAAGAACAGCGACGTCGCCGAGCTCGCGCGTGGCAAGGCCGGCCGCTTCGTCGGCAACTTGACGTCGCTGCTCGTGACCTTGAAGGGACTGCCTCTGTCCTACAACCGTGATCTCCAAGAAGACAAGGAACCGCTCTTCGATTCGGTACGCCAAATTCTGCTGGTGCTCAACGCGTTGAGCGGCGCCTACAGTTCACTCGTCGTCAACGAAGTCGTCAGCGCCCACGCGGCGGACGACGATCTACTCGTCGCCATTGACGTGGCCGAAGCGCTCGTCGCGCAGGGCGAACCCTTTCGCGTGGCGCACGAGCGCGTGGGGCGTTTGGTGGGTCAGGCCGTCGCCGAAGGCACCTCTCTGCGCGAGGTCGTCGGCGCCAGCGAGGAGGTGGCGCACCTCACGCATCTGTTCGAGCCCGGGGCGTCCCTGCGTCAACGCCGTTCACCCGGCGCCTCGGGACCCGAGGCCGCGCCGGAACAGCGTCGTCGACTCGACGAAGCTCGAGCCCATCTGGGTGCTCGATTCGCCGTCGTGTCACAGCCCTAATTCAGACTGCGGGCGTGTCGAAACTCACTACGCAACCGCCGTACTGTGAAGTCCAATGAGCGAACGTCTTCTCACGCCGTCCAAGATCACCTCGTGGTTGGGCTGTGCGCACTCGCTCACCTTGACCAATGAGGTCACGTCGGGCGCGTTGACCATCGCGCCGAACACGTTGAGTGACCTAGCCGAAGTACTCGTCGAAAAGGGAGCGCAGCACGAGCGCGCGTGCCTCGAAGAGTACGAGGCCGCCGGTCGCCACGTCTACGAAGTTCCGGGACGCAACGCCGACGAGTCCTTCGAAGAATGGGTCGCGCGCGTCGGGAATCCCTTCGATCGCGACGTGGACGTCATCTACCAAATGCCCTTCATCCACGACGGCATTCGCGGCATTGCCGACTTCTTGGTCCGCGTTGAGAGCCCGGAAGACGGCTTCGCGCACTTCGAGCCGGTCGACGCCAAACTAACGAGGACCAAAGCAAAGCCGGGCCACGTACTGCAGTTGTGCTTTTACGCGGAGGCGATTGGGGCGCTGCTCGGGCGACCACCCAAGCGAATGCACCTGTGGCTGGGCTCGGGCACGACGCAGGGTCTACTCGTCGAGGAGTTTCTGCCGTACTGGCGACGGTTGCGCCTGCAGCTGCAAGACCTTCTCGACGACACGTCAACGGCGAGCCCGACGCGTCCGACCCTGTGTGACACGTGTGAGTACTGCGAGTACTTCACGCACTGTGAGTCGCAGTGGCGGCGAGAAGACTCGTTGACGTTCGTCGCCAATTCCCGCGCCGAAGAGCGCGAGCGACTCGAAGCGGCGGGGGTGCGCACGATGGTGGCGTTGTCGCGACGCCGTGAGCCGGTCGAACGACTTCACGACGAGAAGTTGGCGCGGCTCGTTCGTCAAGCTGACTTGCAAATCGCGTCGCGCGCGCGCCCCGAGGCGCCACCGCTCTTTGAACTGATTGAGCCCTCGGACGACCCGATCTACGGCCGGGGATTTGAATTACTGCCTGAACCGGACGTCGGGGACGTCTTTTTCGACTTCGAAGGCGACCCGTTCTGGACGCCCCAAAACGAACTGATGTTTCTCGCGGGGCTCTACTACGTCAACGAGGGTGGCGCGTGGGTGTACGACGAGCGTTGGGCCCATTCGCTGCACGACCAGCAGGTCATGATTCGCGGTCTGATGGAGTTCTTTCGCGATCGGCGTGAACGCTACCCCCGAATGCACGTGTACCACTACAACCACACGGAACGTTCCACGATTGAACGTCTGATGAACGACGGTGACGACGCCAACCTCTTCGCCTCGCTGAACGAAACCGGGCTGTTCGTCGACCTCTTCGTCGTGGCGCGCAACGCCGTGCGGGTGGGCACTGAGTCCTACGGCCTCAAACACCTTGAGCACTTGGTGAGCTTCCACCGCGAAGCCGGTATCGAGCAAGGCGCCGGCGCGGTCGTCGAGTACGAGCAGTGGTTAAAGACGCCGCGTGAAGAGATTCTTCGCGACATCGCGCGGTACAACCGCGACGACGTCGCTTCCACTCGGGCGCTGAGGGACTGGTTAGTCGAACAGCGCCCTTTGGGACTCGCGTGGCGGGCGGCGTTCATCACTAACGAGGTCTACGAATTCGACACCGACGAATTGGTCGAAGGTTTGCACGAGTTCGACGTCGACACGCCGGAGTACCTGCTCGGTGATCTCTTGAACTACTGGCGCCGCGAACGTTCGGCCGACATGACGCCACGCTTTATGACCCTGGACGGAGACGGCCTTGACCTGTTCTCCAACCCCGAGTACCTGGTCGGGCTGAGCGCCGTCCGTGTCGAAGAGCCCCAGGGCCGCGAACGCAATCGGGCGCTCGTGCTGACCTACCCCGAGCAGCCCGTTGACGCGAAGTTTTTTCCCCCGAATCAAAAGGTCGCGTTCTCCTCCGCGGATCAGGCCCACGGACTTGCCTCGGTACGACGGTTCGACGTCGACCGCCGCGAATTGGTTCTCGTGTGGGGGGCGTTTCAGGAGGAAGTGGGGGCCGTTCCGCGCAACTTGACGTACTACGAAGACTTCATGCCCGGGCACAAGCTCTCCGTGCTGAAAGATCTCGCGCGTCAGGTGCTGGACCCCGTGACTCACGGGGAGCCGAGTCGCCTCTCGCTAGCCCTGCTCGCGGCCGAGCGACCACGTTTCGTGGACGACGCCGGTCCGCCGGGGGGCGTCTTCAACGATGACCTCGAGCAGATCTACGGCTGGGTGACGCGCCTCGACGAGAGTTTCGTCGCCTTTCAAGGTCCGCCGGGAACGGGGAAGACCTACAGCGGCTCGCACGTTATTCATCGGCTACTCAAGGCGGGCCTGCGCGTCGGCGTCGTGTCGACCGGCAATCTCGCGATTGATCACCTCATGAGCGCCACGCGCGACGTCTTCGAAAAAAACGGTGATCTGGATCAATTGCGTGCGCTGCGCTGGCGGTCGACCAACGACCTCACGTTGGATTTCGCGACCTACTCGAATAAGGCGCAGATCTTGTCAACGGGCGATCACAATTTGATCGGCGGGACGTCGTGGTTGTGGTCGCGCGCGGAGCTGCGTCAACGACCCGTCGACGTACTGGTGGTTGACGAGGCCGGTCAGCTCTCCCTCGCCGACGCGGTCGCCGCCTCGAACGGCGCGCGCAATATGTTGCTCCTCGGAGACCCGCTGCAACTCGCGCAGGTCGCCAAGGCCGTGCACCCCAACGGTTCCGGAGCGAGCGTGCTCGAGCACTTGCTCGGTGAGCACGCCACGATTCCCGCGAGTGAGGGTGTTTTCATGTCCGTCACGCGACGGATGCATCCCGACGTCTGTCGATTCATCTCGAATCAGATCTACGAGGGCCGGTTGACCAGCCACGAATCCTGCGCGCGTCAGGGGACCGCACTGGGCACGGGGCTTCGCTGGTTGCGCGCCACGCACGAAGGGCGCGCCACCGAGTCGCCGGAGGAGGCCACGCTCGTTAGTTCGAAGATTGCCTCGATGATCGGACGACCGTGGACGAATCAAGAGGGCGTCGAAGCCCCGTTGCGACCCCAGGATTTCATGGTCGTCGCGCCCTACAACGACCAAGTTCGCCTTCTTCGTGAGGAACTCGAAGCGACGGGTCTGCGTGGGGTGCAGGTGGGGACGGTCGACAAGTTCCAGGGTCGCGAAGCCCCGGTGGTCTTCTTCACGATGACCACGTCGTCGGCGCTCGACATGCCGCGCGGACCCGAGTTCCTATTTTCCCGGAATCGCTTGAACGTGGCGGTGAGTCGTGCCCGATGCCTGGCCTATTTGGTTTGCACCGAAGAGCTTTTGAACTCGCGCGCGAGCGACCTCGAAGGTATGCGTTTGATCTCCACGCTGTGCGCCTTTGAGGAGTACGCGAGGGCGAGTGCGTAATTTTTAGTGCGAAATGCCATCGGTGGCATTTGGCGCTGCTATAGTGAATAACCCACCGGCAGAGACGGCGGCCAGGACGATTTGTGTCCGGCAGACCGCGCTGTTAGAGTGGTATTCCCTCACCGGGGCAACCTGGTGGCGGACTTCGGGAAGAAATTCCCGAGGGTGTACTACGCACCTCCGAGCTTGCTCGTGTGTGTTGTCGCTCCTTGAAAACGGAAGAACGAGAGCCAAAAGCCAGTACGGGCGACGATGAACCTCTCTAAAGGTTCGCGTCGGTCGTCAAAAATTGCAGTAGGCAACGAGGCCACCCCGTGGTACTCGTTGTTGTCAGATGGAACTTAGAGTCGTCCATCTGGCTCTCTGATTACGAGGGAACTTCGGTTCTCAAAGAATCTTGATGGAGAGTTTGATTCTGGCTCAGAATGAACGCTGGCGGCGTGCTTAACACATGCAAGTCGAACGGAATCCAAGGAGCTTGCTCCGAAAGATTTAGTGGCGAACGGGTGAGTATCACGTGAGCAACCTGCCCCGAAGACTGGGATAACACCGGGAAACCGGTGCTAATACCGGATGTCCTCTTTTTATCGCATGATGAGAAGAGGAAATGTTTTTTCGCTTCGGGAGGGGCTCGCGGTCCATCAGCTTGTTGGCGGGGTAACGGCCCACCAAGGCTACGACGGATAGCTGGTCTGAGAGGACGATCAGCCACACTGGAACTGAGACACGGTCCAGACTCCTACGGGAGGCAGCAGTGGGGAATCTTGCGCAATGGGCGAAAGCCTGACGCAGCAACGCCGCGTGAGGGACGAAGGCTTTCTGAGT
>JAGWHY010000015.1 GCA_028873575.1 Acidobacteriota bacterium
TTCTACGACGACCCCGAAGAGGCACGTCGCGCGCTCGCGATAGTTGAGCGCGACGGTTACTGGACGGGCGAAATAGAGCAGTTGACGAAGAGTGGCGCGAAGATCACGGTCGAGGGGCGCTGGCAGTTGATTCGTGACGCCGAGGGCAACGCGACCGGCGTCTTTGGCGTAAATCGCGACGTGACTGGCGCCAAACTCGAGCGTGAACTTCGCGCGCGCAACCAGCGCATGGAGAGCATCGGCACCCTGGCCAGTGGCATGGCGCACGACCTTAATAACGTTCTGACGCCCGTGTTGTTGACCCTCGAAGTACTCAATCGCGACCAGAGCGATCCCTCGAAGCGTCGACTCATTGAGTCAATGGAAGCGAGCGTAAAGAGAGGCGCGGACATGATCCGCCAGGTGCTCGCCTACGCCCGAGGCGTTGAGGGGGAGCGCGACGTCGTCGATTTAGCGCTCGTGGTGGATGAAGCGTTACGCCTTACGCGCGACGTCCTGCCACGTAACATCGACGTCCAACATCACGCGGACTCGCCCGTTTGGTCGGTGATGGGTGACGCGACGCAGCTGATGCAAGTGGTCGTGAATCTCATCATCAACGCGCGTGACGCGATGCCTAACGGTGGGGTGTTGGAGATTGGTGTGCGCAATGGCTACGGCTCGGACGCGGGCCGTATCGCGACGGACCTCGACGGCCAATACTTCGTGTACGTGGACGTGGTCGACACGGGCGTGGGCATCGAGGCGAACGCTCTGTCGCGCGTCTTCGAACCATTCTTCACCACCAAACCGGTTGGCGCCGGGACCGGTCTCGGTCTCTCCACGTCCCAAGCCATCGCGAAGTCGCACGGTGGGCGTCTCGACGTGTCGAGTACGCCGGGCCGCGGAACCCGCTTTACCTTGATCTTGCCGGCCGAGGTGACGAATACCGTCCCGGTGCGCGATGACGTCCTCGACGACGATTCCACGCACGACGTCACTGGGGCGAGAATTCTGGTCGTCGACGACGAACCCAACATCGTCGCGATGTTTCAAGAAATCCTTCGATTGGAGGGTTACCTGGTCGACGGCGCGCACGACGGCGTCGCGGCACTTGAACTCGTCGACACGGCGCCGCGCGCGTACGACCTCATCGTGACGGACCTCAATATGCCCAAGCTCGGCGGCGAAGAGCTCGCGCGCGCGCTTGGCGAGCGAGGGCTCGCCACGCGCTTCGTGTTCATGAGTGGACTCACCGTGTCGCCACAGATTCGCGGTGAGACCCGGTTTAAAGAGTCCGTGTTCTTACAGAAACCGTTTCCCTCGGTGGCGTTACTCGACGCGGTGAAGTCGACGCTACGCGCGGACTAGGGCGTCCACCCGGGCGAGCTCGGGTGGGGTAGAGCGCTCAGTCGGGAAGGCGGGATTCGAACCCGCGGCCTCCTGGTCCCAAACCAGGCGCGCTAACCAAGCTGCGCTACTTCCCGAGGCTTATATGGTGGCACACGCGGCGAGGCGTCGGTCTGTCTAGGCTTCATCGCGAGGGGAGGGCCATGGCCTACGAGTGGGTAGTTGACGCGCTCGAGCAGACCTGGTCGTCGGTGGAGCGGCTCTTACGCCGTCAACCACTCGAGGCGTACGACCGACCAACGAACCTACCGGGTTGGAACGTGCGCGACGTGTTGAGCCACCTCGTGGGCTTTGAGTTGCTGCTGCGCGGCGACGCGCCGCCCGCGCACGAAGGTGCCTGGCCCGACTACGTCCACAACCCCGTCGGGGAATTGAACGAGGTCTACGTCGAGGCGTATCGTCAGCGGCCGGGACCCGAGATACTCGCGCAGTTCCGCGAAGTCAGCGAGGCTGCCCTGGCCCGACTTCGTCAGCTAGGCGACGAGGAGTGGGAGCGCGTGGGCTGGAGTCCCGAGGGTGAGCGGCCGTATCACCGGTTTATGGAAACGCGCGTGCTCGACAGCTGGATTCACCTTCAAGATCTGCGCGACGCGTTGCTGGAGCCAGCCGACGATCACGGGGTTGGCGAAGAGATTGTGCTCAATCGATTTGAAGCCGCGTTGCCCTACGTCGTAGGCAAGAAAATGCGCGCGCCCGAGGGATTCGTGTTACGCCTCAATCTCCGCGGCCGACTGGCCCGTTCGGTCGTGATTGGCGTGCGCGAGGGACGCGCCGCGCCCTTGCTGGAACCGGTCGACGCGCTCGACCTCGAGGTCACGACGCCGGTCGCGCTCTTTTGGCGCCGCGCCGCCGGACGCGTGAGCGCTGAGGCGTTTCTGGGCGCGTCGGCGACCGAGTGCTCCGGCGACGCGGCCCTGGCGCGCGCCTTCGCCGACGCGCTCGTCATCATGATTTAGCTGGCCGCGCACGACCCGGTAGGATTGCGTACCCTATGCGCGCTACCGCCTCCCTCGTGGACACCAACAAAGTCAAACTGACCGTCGAGGTCGAAGAGAGCGAAATGGCCGCCGCCATCGACGCCGCGGCCGCGAAGCTCGCCAAACAGGTATCGATTAAGGGTTTTCGCAAGGGCAAAGTCCCGAAGAACGTCCTCGTGGCGCACCTCGGTGGCGCCGGCGCGTTACGCGCCGAGGCGATTCGCGACTCCCTTCCTGATTTTTACGCGCACGCCGTGGCCGACACGCTGATTGACCCCATCGCGCAGCCCGACATCAGCATCACCGCGGGCGAAGATGATGGGGTCTTCGCCTTCGACGCCGAAGTTGAAGTGCGCCCCGAAGTGGCGCTAGCGGGTCACCACGAACTGCGCGTGACGATTCCGTCACCACTCGTCACGGACGACGAGGTCAACGCCCAGATTGATCGCTTTCGTGAAACGGACGCGGTCTTGGTGGACGTGGACCGCCCAATCGTGACCGGTGACTTAGTCACGCTCGACGCGCACGTGGAGCAGATCGATAGCGACGCTGATCCCCTTGACATGGCGGACTACATGTACACCGTCGGTTCGGGTGTGATTACTGACGGGGTCGACGACCTCATCGTCGGCATGCGCGCGGGCGAGGAACTCAAACTCAACGGCAGCATGGGTCAAGGGGTCGTCGCCACGTATCAGTTGTCGCTGAAGAAAGTGCAAGAGCGCGAACTACCCGCGTTGACGGACGAGTGGGTGCAGGAAAACACCGAATGGACGTCCGTCGACGAGATGCGCGTCGCGATTCACGATCAGATGCGACGGATGCGCGTGGTGGAAGCGCAGATGTCACAGCGTGACGCCGCGCTCAGCGCGTTAAGTGATCTGTTGGGGGAGGTCGAAGTCCCGTCGACGCTGGTTGACGACGAGACCAACGAACGCCTGCACGACCTCGGTCACCGCCTCGAGCAGCAGAAGTTGACGCTCGAGACGTTCCTGCAAGTCACGAATCAGACACCCGATCAGCTACTAGCGACGCTGCGTGAGGACGCCGCGCGCGCGGTGCGCGTGGACTTGGCGCTGCGGGCCCTCGTGCGTCAAGAGCAACTCGAACCCACGGAAGAAGAAATCGAGGCGGAGCTCGAAACCACCGCGGAGGCCATGAACGTGACGGCGGATCTGCTGCGCACGAATCTTCGCGACACTGGCCGCGTTATAACTTTTCGCTCCGAAGTGGCCAAAATGAAGGCCTCGCGCTGGCTGATGGACAACGTGGTGTACGTCGACCCGCAGGGCGTGCCGATTGACAAGGCGCTACTCGCGAAGGACCAGTCCGGCGAGCTTGACGCCTAAGGTGGCCTGGTGAACGACAACTACCGAGCTCAGAACTACCTCGTCCCGACGGTCGTCGAATCGTCAAACCGGGGCGAGCGCGCCTACGACCTCTACAGCCGACTCCTTCGCGAGCGCATCATCTTCTTGGGCACGCCCATCGACGACGCGGTGTCGAATCTGATTTGCGCGCAGATGCTCTTCCTGGAATCGGAAGACCCCGATAAGGACATCAATCTCTACATCAATTCGCCCGGCGGCGACATCACCGGTCTGCTCGCGATCTACGACACGATGAAGTACATCAAGCCGGCGGTCTCCACGTTCTGCTTCGGTCAAGCGGCGTCGGCCGCGGCGGTCCTGCTGGGAGCCGGCGCGAAGGGCAAGCGCTACGCCCTGCCGCACGCGCGCGTGTTGTTGCACCAGCCCTGGGGTGGCGTCGGGGGACAGGCCTCGGACATCGAGATTCAGGCTCGTGAGATTTTGCGGATGAAGGACATGCTCAACGCCATGCTCGCCGCCGACACCGGTCAGTCGGTCGAGCGCATCACCAAAGACACCGATCGCGACTTCATCATCAGCGCCGCCGAAGCGGTGGAATACGGGCTGATTGACGAAGTAATCACGGCTCGCGCGTAGGTACCTCAATTTTCGGGGTACGCCCCGTAGGATGAATCTGTCCGTTCGTGTCGGAGGGAATCCGTGGCAAAGTTTGGTGAGGGCAGTGACCTGATTAAGTGCAGTTTCTGCGCCAAGGGTCAAAAGCAGGTCAAGAAGCTCATCGCGGGACCCAGCGTGTACATCTGTGATGAGTGCATTGATCTGTGCAACGACATCATCGCTGACGAGTTCGGCGACCGCCCAGAGTTTGTCCTCGAAGAACTGCCCACGCCGCGCGAGATTTCGTCATTTCTCGACGAGTTCGTGATCGGTCAAGTTGACGCCAAAAAGATTCTCTCGGTCGCGGTCTACAACCACTACAAACGAATTCAAACGGGACCCCTGCACGACGGCGACGTGGAGGTTGCCAAGTCGAACGTGCTGCTCCTCGGCCCGACCGGTTGCGGCAAGACCTTTCTCGCTCAGACGTTGGCGCGCATGCTCAACGTTCCCTTCGCGATTGCCGACGCGACGGCGTTGACGGAAGCCGGCTACGTCGGCGAAGACGTTGAAAATATCCTTCTCAAACTCCTCTCCGCCGCGGATTTTGACGTCAAGCGCGCGGAGCGGGGCATCATCTACATCGACGAAATCGACAAGATCGCGCGTAAGGCAGAGAACCCGTCGATCACGCGCGACGTCTCTGGCGAGGGCGTGCAGCAGGCGCTGTTGAAGATTCTCGAGGGAACGGTCGCGAGCGTGCCACCTCAGGGTGGACGTAAACACCCGCACCAGGAATTCATCACCATCGACACCTCGAATATCTTGTTCATCTGCGGCGGCGCGTTCGCGGGCCTTGAAGAGATCATTGAGCGACGTCTCGGCAAGAAGTCAATGGGCTTCAATCAGCCGGTGCAGACGCGTCGCAAGGGCGACGTCGAGCTCTTTCGCCACGCGCTGCCCGAAGATCTCGTGAAGTTTGGACTCATTCCGGAGTTCATCGGTCGACTACCCATCGTGGGCGCCGTGCAGCAGTTGGATCGCGAGATGCTGATCAGCGTGCTCACGGAGCCGAAGAACTCTCTCGTGAAGCAGTTTCAACAGGTCCTGGCGATGGACGGCGTCGAGCTCGTCATTGACGACGAAGCCCTCGCGGCCATCGCGGACCTCGCGCTCGCGCGTGGCACGGGCGCGCGAGGGCTGCGCTCGATCCTGGAGCACGTTCTCCTGGAACCAATGTTTGACGTGCCGGGACGCAGTGACGTCGTACGTTGCGTGGTGAGCGCCGAGTCCGTGCGCAGTGACGTCGCGCCGGCCTACGAATTGCGAAAGGCGACGCGAACTCGTCGCGCGAGCTAACGCGTGCGCTTTTCGACGTACGACGAAGCGTTGGCGTGGCTCGAGGGCCACGTGGACTACGAACGCGTTGCCCCGAACCGACGACCCGAACCCACCTTGGCGCCCGTGCGCGACACCCTGGCCCTCTTCGCGGATCCCCAGCGTGACTACGCCTGCGTGCACGTGACCGGGACGAACGGTAAAGGCACCACGACGACGCTCACGAGCGCGTTGTTGTTCGCGACGGGACTGCGCGTGGGAACCTTCACGAGCCCTGACTTGCACGCCATCAACGAGCGCATTGCCGTGAACGGCGAACCGATCGACGACGCCGCGTTCATTGGGTTGCTCGAGCGATTGAGCGACGTCGAGCACGTCAGCGGTGTCGTGCTCACTCGTTTCGAACTACTGACCGTGGCGGCGCTGCTGCACTTTTCCGACGAAGGCGTGGACGTCGCGGTGATTGAAGTGGGGATGGGTGGCACCTGGGATTCGACGAACGTCATCGACGGCATCGTCACCGTGTTGACCAACGTCGACCTCGATCACACGGCCGTCTTGGGCCCAACGGTCAGCGCGATTGCGCGTGACAAAGTGGGTATATTTCGCCCCGACGCCGTCGCGATCGTCGCGACGGAAAACGCCATCGTGGTCGACATCGCGCGCGAACGCGCCGACTTGTTGGGAAGTGATCTCTGGCTGGTGGGGGAGCGATTCGAACTCGTCCGCAACGACTTGGCACTCGGTGGGCGCGTGATCACGGTGCGCACGCCCTACGAAACGTACGACGACGTTCTAGTTTCACTTCACGGCATTCATCAGGGCGTTAACGCCGCCACCGCCATTGCCGCCGCCGAGGCTTTTCTGGGTCGAGGGCTCGGCGGCGACGTGGTCTCCGCCACGATGTCGCGCGCGCGAATGCCCGGGCGCATGGAAGTTGTCGCGCGTAATCCCACCGTGGTCGTCGACGGCGCGCACAATCCGGCCGGCGTGCGCGCACTGGTCGCCACCCTCGACGGCGCGTTCGACATTCGCGGCGAGCGACGGTGCGTGCTTGGAATGTTGAACGGGCGCGAACTAGAGGACATGATCGCGCCCCTTCTGAGTGCGGGTTTCAGTGAGTTCCACTGCTGCGCGCCGCACTCACCACGCGCGATGCCCGTCGCCGAGGTCGTCACGGCGCTGCGACGTTTGGGCGCGACGGCCTTCGAACACCCCAGTGGCGTGGTGGCGTTGGCGCACGCGCGCGAGCGTTCGAGTGACGACGATCTCATCGTGGTGGCGGGAAGTCTGTATCTCGTCGCCGAGGTTCGCGGTGAGGTCTTGCGCGTCGCGTCACGTCACCGCGCGTAGCGCGAAGTAGGCTTTCTCGCCGTGGACCGCACTCTGATTATCGTGAAACCCGACGCCGTCGCGCGCGGTCTCCTTGGTGAGATCTTGACTCGCTTCGAACGTCGGGGTCTGCGCCTCGCGGCGGGAGCGTTGCGCTCGCTTGACGAGGCGACGGCCCGTGCGCACTACGCCGAACACGACGGCAAACCTTTTTTTCCTCGATTGGTGGAGTTCATCACCTCGGGCCCCGTCTTCGTCGGTGTGCTCGAGGGAACCGAGGACGTCTTCGCGGTCGTGCGAACGATGATGGGTACGACGAATCCCAAAGAATCGGCCCCGGGGACGATCCGCGGCGATCTGGCGACGGAGACCGGCGAAAACCTCATTCACGGCTCTGATTCGCTCGAATCGGCCCGAAGAGAAATCGCGCTGTTCTTTCCTGACCTGGCCTAACGGGTTTTGCTGGTCAAAGTAGCGACCCATGGCCTAGCCTTGGAGGTGATCGCGGCGACGTCGACGCGCGCGCACTAAAGGAATTTCATGGTTGACAGTCGTTTTTCTCTCCTGGGCCGTGACATGGCGGTGGACCTCGGCACCGCCAACACGCTGGTCTACGTTCGTGGACGAGGCATCATTTTGAACGAGCCCTCCGTCGTCGCCGTTGACGTCAAGGATGGCAAGCCGCTCGCCGTGGGGGCCGAGGCGAAGCGCATGATTGGACGTACGCCGAGCAATATTCAGGCCATTCGTCCACTGAAAGACGGCGTCATCGCCGACTTTGAAATCTGCGAGAAGATGTTGCGTTACTTCATCCACCGCGTCCACCAACGCCGTTTCGCGAAGCCCCGCATGGTGATATGTGTACCTTCGGGCATTACGGGCGTTGAACAACGTGCGGTGATGGAGGCGGCGGAGTTCGCGGGTGCACGTAAGGCGTACATCATCGAAGAGCCCATGGCCGCCGCCATTGGCGCCGGACTACCCATTCACGAACCGACGGGCAACATGGTCGTCGACATCGGTGGTGGCACGACCGAAGTCGCGGTGATCTCACTGGGCGGCATCGTCACGAGTCAGTCGATTCGCGTGGGTGGTGACGAACTCGACGAGGCACTCGTCGCGTTCGTGAAAAAAGAGTTTCAGTTGGCGTTGGGCGAACGAACCGCGGAGGAAATCAAGATTCAATTGGGATCCGCGTTTCCCCTCGAAGAGGAGTTGCGCGCCGAGATACGTGGCCGCGACCTGGTCACGGGACTGCCCAAGACGGTGGTGATCTCCACCGAGCAGATCCGGCAAGCCATTGAAGAGCCGGTGCAGGCCATCGTGGACGCGGTGAAGGTCACGCTGGATCGTACGCCGCCAGAACTTTCGTCGGACCTGATGGAACAGGGAATCGTGTTGACCGGTGGTGGCGCGCTACTGGCGGGCCTGGCCGCTCGTCTGGAGTACGAGACGAACATGCCGATCATCGTGGCCAACGACCCGCTCAACTGCGTGGCGTTGGGCAGCGGCATGTGTCTCGAAGAGCTTGACGTCTTCGCGCGGATGCTCAAGACCAGCCCTTCGCGTTAGCACCGTGGTCAGTGAGCGCTCGCGACGGCGAGCCTGGTTCACGAGCATCTTGACGTTGTCGGTCGTCATCGTGTTGTACGTGAGCGGCGGCGTGGTGTCGGGTCTACGCAGCGCGGCGAACCTCGTCGTGGCGCCCTTTAGCTTCGTGATCGACGCCGTCGCGCGACCCATCGGCCACACGTTGGCGGGCGTGATCAACTACAGCGACGTGGTGGCTCAGAACCAAAAGCTTCGCTACGAACTCGGACGCGCCGAGTTACGCGCGAACGAGGCCTGGGCCTTTCAGCGCCAGTTGACCCAGCTCACGACCAATCTCAACGTGCCGTTCGTCGCGTCGTTGTCGACCGTCACGGCGCAAGTGAGTGCCGTGTCGCCGACCAACTTCGCCGCCACGGTGGATATCTCCAAGGGCCGTGACGATGGGGTGCTCGCCGGCATGCCGGTCGTGGCGAGCGGTGGACTCGTGGGCCACGTCATCGCGACGACGCCCCACGGCGCGACGGTGGAGTTAGTCACCGACACGCGTTCGCAAGTCGGCGTGACGTTCGGGTCAGGAAGTACGTCGCTGATCATCACGGGCGCGGGCGTCGACCACGGACTTTCCGCGACGGCGGTGCCGTTCTCGTCGTCAATCGCGCCGGGGACCACCATCTCCACCGACGGTCTCAACGGCGGGCTCTATCCCGCGGGGATTCCGGTCGCGACCGTGAAGACGGTCACCTTGACTCCGGGCGCCGCGACCTACAACCTGACGCTCGAGCCCGCGGCCGACCTGCGGAATCTGGCCTACGTGGACGTCGTGCTGTGGGAGCCCGCCGCGTGAGGAGAAGCCTGGTGGTCGTGACCCTGGTGACCCTGATCGTCGTGGCCGTTCAACTCTCAATCTTTTCCTCGCTGCGCGTCGCGGGCGTCGTGATCATGCTGGTGTGGCTCTGGCCGCTGAGCCTGGGTCTGGTGGGGGCCACGGGACCGGGACTGTGGAGCGCGCTCGTGGCCGGCGTCTTTTTCGACACGCACACCGTGACGCCCTTTGGGCTCACGGCCCTCGTCGCGCTAGTGCTGGCCTACGGGTCGTCTCGTCTCGGCAAGGAAGGGGTGGGTGACCTCGACTCGGCGGCGTGGTGGGTCACGCCCATATTGGCGGGTCTCGGGGGGCTGTTGGCGCCGGCGCTCTACGTCGTCGCGGGACTCTTCGCTCTTAACTTCACCCTTTGGCACGACAGCGTGGCCCCGATGATGGCGGTGAACGCGCTCGCCTTTATCGTGTTGGCCCGGCCAGTCGCTCGTCTCGCGCGGTGGGCGTCGTCGGTGGGACGAATTCGCCGATGAAGGGATCGTGGCGGGACCGACCAACCGGTTCGTGGTTCTCGCGTCTCTGGCGCCCGTGGGTCTCGCTGCACCCCTTTCGCGGTCGTGGGCGCACGATCAACGAACCAAAACCCGTAGGCATTCGCGATCTTGTGGCGTCGCCCGACGAAGTGACGTCGCGACCCGAGCGGCGCTGGCTCGTGATCGGTGGCTTCTTCCTCTTGCTCTTCATGGCCTTGGTGCTGCGGCTGTTCTTTCTTCAGATTCTTGACTACAAGTCGTCGGTGGCGACGGTGCAGTCGAATTCACTGCGCGTGAGTACGATTCCCGCTACGCGCGGCATCATTACGGATCGCACGGGACATCCCTTGGTGGCCAACGTGACGACGACCGAGATTCGCCTCTCACGCGCGGAGGCCGCGCTACACCCCACGATCAAAGGCTCCCTCGCGTCGTTAACCGGGCTCAGCGTGGCGCAGATCAACGCCGACTTGGCCAACGTGCAGTACGACCCGTATCAGCCAGCACCCATACTCGCGAACGCGTCACCGAGCGTGGTGGAGTTCATCAAGCTGCACCCGGCGGAGTTCCCGGGCGTCTCGGTGCTCGACGTCTCTCGTCGCGAGTACCCCAACGGCGGGGACGTTGGCTCACAGGTTCTCGGGTACGTCGGACCGATCACGGGTGCCGAGATTCAGGCCAATCCGAATCAGGGTTACCAGACCGACTCAACGATCGGTAAAACTGGCATTGAAGCGTTTTACGAGCACTATTTGCGCGGGAAAGACGGCACGAGCACCCTCGAGGTCAACGCCCAAAACGACATTTTGGGTGCGGTGCACACCACGGCACCCAAGGTGGGCGACACGGTCGTGTTGAATATCGACGAGGGACTGCAAAAGGCACTCGACGGCTACTTGGCCAGTGACATTCTGGCGGTGCGTAAGTCGACCGACCCTATCTCGCACAAGCGCCCTCCCGCGCTCAACGGCGCGGCGATTGTGCTCGACCCCAACAATGGGGCCGTACTCGCGATGTCGAGTTACCCGTCGTACAACTTGAACTCTTTCGTGAATGGCCTGTCGAACGCGACCTTTCACCAACTCCTTCAAGAAGGTGCGTTCAATAACTACGCGATCCAAGGTCTCTACACGCCCGGTTCGACCTTCAAGTTGATTACGGCGACCACCGAACTGCAGACGGGCATTTTTCCGGCGTACAAGATCATCGACGACACGGGCGTTTTTAAGGTGCCGGGCTGTCTGCAGGGCGGGCACGGCTGCCTCTTTCACGACGACGACAACACCGCGGCGGGACTCATCGACCTACCAACCGCGATTACGGTCTCGTCCGACTACTACTTCTACAACCTGGGCTACCTCTTCTGGTCGCAGCAGAGTCGCTACGGTCAAACCCCGATTCAAAATGTGGCCTCGCAGTACGGACTTGACCAGTACACCAACGTTGACCTCCCCAACGAAGCGGTCGGACGCGTCGACTCGCCGCTCGTGCGTCAACAGCTCCACGCGCAAGCGCCGCAGGCCTTTCCGAACGTCGCGTGGTACACCGGCGACAACATAGAAATGGCCTTCGGCCAAGGAACCACGGCCGTGACGCCCATCGCGCTCGCGAACGCCTACGCGACGTTCGCCAACGGCGGAACACGCTACGAACCCGAGGTCGCCGCCGCCGTCGTGAACGCGCACGGCAAAGTGGTTATTCGCTACCAACCTCGGGTGCTCGGGCACGTGCACCTGCCGCCCAGCATCCGCAATCCGATCCTCCAAGGTCTCGAAGGGGTCGTCAACTCGCCGCGCGGCACCGGGTACTACACGTTCCACACGGTGGCTAAGTTTTCGCTGTCGAGTTTTCCCATCGCCGGCAAGACCGGTACCGCGAGTAACGCGCCGGGCCTCGAGCCGAACTCGCTCTTCGTGGGCTTTGGGCCAGTCGCGCACCCCAAGTACGTGGTTATCTGCGTCATCGCGCAAGGTGGGTACGGCGCGGACGCCGCGGCCCCGGTCGTGGCCGAGACCTTTAACTATCTCGTCGCCCACCCCGTCAAGCCCGTCTCCTTGAAGATTCTCACGACGACGGGCGTCACGCCCACCACGAAGACGCCGACGACGAGCGTCAAAGGTCGCGGTTAATCCCCGGGTCGGGTAGTCTGGGGAAGTTGGGCGTCTGAGCGCACGGTGTGCTCCGACGCGAAGAGAACGCCGCCGCGAACCTGCAACGCCAGACGCGCACCGCATTAAGGATTGACGTGCCGAACACGACCGCGCTTCACCGCTTGGCCTGGTTCTTGATGCTTGACGTCTTCGCCCAACTCACACAATCCCTGATCAACCCGACCAACGCGCGCGCCGTGTCGCGCGCGCACCCATTCGGTGGGCCGGCGACGCCCCCACTCAAGAACGCAAGGAGCCTCCGTCGTGAGCGACGAATCCACACCCTCTACAGCCCCGGCCTCACCTAGCCCTCAAGTTGGCGACACCCGGCCCGCGCCGCGCATTGGCGACACACGGCCCGCGCCGGTTGGCGCGTCGAGCCCCGCCGCGCCCGCGAGCACGAACGCCGGCAACGGCGGTGGTACGAATCGACGGCGACGAGGTGGTCGCGGTCGTGGACAAGGCGGCCGAGGCGGACAGACGCAGGGTTCCGCGAACAACGGCGGATCGAGCGCACCGTCGAATCGCAACGCCAACACCAACGCGAACGGCGCGCGCCGGGTTGTCGACGCCCCGGTTGAGGCGTCGGCCCCGGAGAGCGTCAGTGAGGACGCGAACGGTCGCGGTCGCGCGAAGCGTCGTCGCGGCAGTGAACGACGGACCCGCGCGCAGGGTCGCTACCTCATGTGCGTGCACTCGACGGCGAACGCGACGCACATCGCCACCCTCGAAGGTCGCACGATGGTCGAGTACACCGTCGCGAAGCAGGCCGACGAGACCAATCAGATTGACGGCAATATTTACGTGGGCCGAATTCAGAACGTCCTGCCGGGCATGGAGTTGGCCTTCGTCGACATCGGTATTCCCAAGAACGCCGTGTTGTATCGAGGCGACGTCTCCTTCGATCGTGAAGACGTCGAGCATTCGTCGACTAACAAGCGCATTGAGGAGATGATCCGCGCAGGCCAGACCGTTCTGTGCCAGGTCACGAAGAACGCCATTGGCGCCAAGGGAGCGCGACTAACCCAGGAAGTCTCGCTGCCGGGGCGATTTGCGGTGCTGGTGCCAAACTCCACCACGATTGGCATCTCCAAGCGCCTCGCTGACGGGGAGCGCCGTCGCCTGCGCAAAATCATTGACGAAATAAAGCCGGAGCGGCACGGCATCATCATTCGTACGGCCGCCGAAGGCGTCAGCGCGGAGGACCTCTCGCGCGACATCGTGTCACTGTCGGAAAAGTGGGCCGCGATCGAAGCTGAGGTCGCCAAGTCGAACCAACCGCGTCTGATCTACCGCGACCTCGACCTCGCGGTACGCGTGTTGCGCGAAGAGTTGAACGAGGACTACCGCGGTGTCTTGATTGACGACCGGGATCTCTACGAGAAAGTG
Source organism: Acidobacteriota bacterium (assembly GCA_028873575.1). Lineage (GTDB taxonomy): Bacteria > Actinomycetota > Acidimicrobiia > Acidimicrobiales > RAAP-2 > RAAP-2. Next base: position 13,405 of record JAGWHY010000015.1, read on the forward strand.
CGTGAGTACGTGATGGCGGTCAATCCCGAGTTGGGGGACCGAATCGAGTTCTACGACCGCACGACCGAAGATCTCCCGCTCTTCGAGCGCTACTTCGTCCACGAACAACTTCACCGGGCGCTCGACCGCAAGGTCTTCCTCCCCTCGGGCGGGTCACTGATTATCGAACGCACCGAGGCGCTGACCGTCGTTGACGTGAACACCGGTAAGAACGTGGGCACCAACAACCTCGAAGAGACCGTCTTTCGAAACAATCTGGAAGCGGCCGAGGAAGTCGCTCGACAACTGCGCCTGCGTGACATTGGCGGCATTATCGTCATTGACTTCATTGACATGGAGGCCAAGGCGAATCGCGAGGCCGTCGCGTCGGCCCTCCGCCAGGCCCTGGCGCGTGACAAGACGCGTACGCAGGTCTTTGATATCTCTGAGCTCGGCCTCGTGGAGATGACGCGTAAGCGCGTCAACGAAGGTCTGCTCGAGTCGGTGTCGAAGGTCTGCAACGTCTGCGAAGGACGCGGATTCTTGGTGGAAACCGGTCTGTAGGGCCGGGTCACCCGCGCCCGTGCGCTAGTATGGAAACCCTATGTACGCCGTCATTCGAGTAGGAACATCCCAAGAGCGCGTCACCGAGGGCCAAATGGTCCGCGTGGACCTTCGCCCCGAAGAGGTCGGCACCGCCGTCAGCTTTGAGCCGGTGTTGTTGGTTGACGGCGACCAGGTCGTCGCGGGACCGGCGCTGAAGGGCGCCACGGTGACCGGAACGATCGTGGGCGAAGAGAAGGGTCCTAAGATCCGCGCGCTGACCTACAAGGCGAAGTCGATTCAGCGCAAGCGCTGGGGACACCGTCAGCACTATTCGACCGTCGAGATCACGAAGATTTCGGCCAAGGCCTAAGGAGCATCGATGTCAAAGACTAAAGGTGGCGGTTCTACCCGTAACGGCCGCGATTCCAACGCCCAACGCCTCGGCGTTAAGGCGTTCGACGGCACCGCGGTGCAGGCCGGCAGCATTATCGTTCGCCAGCGCGGCACCCAATTCCACCCGGGCCGTAACGTCGGCATCGGTAAGGACGACACGTTGTTCTCGCTCGCCGAGGGCAAAGTCAAGTTCGGCTTTCGCCGTGGCCGCAAACTCGTGGACGTCCTCAACGACTAGTTCGCTTCTTCGCGTTCAAGGGATTCCCCGGACTTTGGTCCGGGGAATCTTTTTTTGGCGACTCAAGGGATCAGTACGCGGGTGAAGCGCCGCGCCGCCAGTTTGAGTCCCAAGGCGCCAATAACGCCGAGATAGAGAACGGGCACGACGAGACTTACGTGAAACTGGCCCAGCGAAAGACTGCGTAGGAGACTCGCGGATTGATAGAGCGGCGAAAAGGCGACGATCGCCGCCAGCCACCGGGGGTACAGCGACAAGGGAAAGAACGTGGCCGAAAAGAGGAACAGCGGGAGTTGGACGACTCCCACGAGGTCAAAGTCCTGCCAACTTCGAATGTAGGTGCACGCGGCGAGTCCGATACAGCTAAAGGCGAGGCTCGTGAGAATGGCGCCGGGCAAACACAAGAGCACCCACCAACTTCCCGCGTCGCCGAGTACGAGCATGCACGCGATGAAGGAGGTGGCGTACACGCTGGCGCGAGCCAGCGCCCACCACAGCTCACCGAGCGCGACGTCACTCACCGTGAGCGGCGTCGCGAGGACCGCCTCGTAACTCTTGGAGATCTTCAGTCGGAAGAACGTGTTGAAGATCGTGTCGATCATGGCGCCGTTCATCGCCGAGGTCGCGAGCATCCCGGGCGCGACGAAGGTGGCGTAACTTACGAGGCGACCGTCAACTCGTAGATCACCCACCAAGTGATTCAGTCCGAGCCCGATACTCAGCAGGTAAAAAAGTGGTTCGAAGAATCCTGAGACGAGCATCAACCACTGCGAGCGATAGATGGCGAAGTTGCGTTCAAAGACCCGGAGCGAACGTCTCGTGCCAAAAACGGGAATCGCGCGCGTCAGCATTAGTCCACCAAGCGACGTGTCATGGTACGTCGCCCCCACCACAGGCCCACGAGCACCATCGCAACCAAGACCGCGAGGTGAACACTGATCGCCGGCAGAGACCCTTGTCCAAAGGCGGCGGCGCGCGCGAGCGCCACGCCGTGGTACAGCGGGAACAGTTGGACCAAGGGCCGTAGCACCCGGGGGTACGAGGCAATCGGGAAAAACGTCGCAGAGAACAAGAACATCGGGATGAAGGCGAAACGGTAGATCGTCGTGAAGGACGCGTCACTCTCGGCGCCGGCGGCGTAGGCCACCAACGGCGCGCTGAAGGCTAGCGCCACGAGCGCGCCGATGAAGGGCAGCGTGAGCGCCCACCACGAACGCGTCGCGCCGAAGAGCGATATCGCGACGGTGTAGATCACCGACGTCGCGAAGGTCTTTGTCGTCACCCAACTCAACTTTCCGACGAGGACGTCGACGGGTGACAAGGGCGTCGCGACGGCCGCGTGGTACGTCTTCAGCCACTTGACCGACGCGAGTACGGGCCAGAGCGATTCGGACTCCCCCATGGTCATGGCAGTGGTGGCGAGCAGACTCGGCGCGATGTAGTGGAGATAGGTCTGACCCTGAACCAGGCCGGTGTGTCGCTGAACGAGGTGGCCCACACCCACGCCGAGCGAGGTCAGGTAGAGGAAGGGGAAGAGAATCGTGCTGGCGGCCGAACCACGCCACGTTTGGGTGTAGAAGCTCGCGTGGTACCACCAACTGCGCCGTCCACGCGACCAGCCTTGGGCGGGGGAGATTCGTGGTTCCACGTCACTCCACCAAGGTGCGACCGGTGAGTCGCAAGAAGACGTCCTCGAGAGAGCTACGTCGTACCAGCGCGCTGGTCGGCGTCAATCCCAGATCGTGCACCTTTTGCAGCGCGGCGTCGCCGTGGTCGACGTAGAGCAGTATCCGGTCAGGCAGAACCTCGACGCGCTCGGCGACGTCGGAGAAAAGGTTGTCGAACTGCGCGTGATCGTCAACGCTGAATCGCAACTCGAGAACCTCTCGGGTGCTGTGACGCTCAATGAGGGCGCGCGGCGCCCCTTCGGCCACGATCGTGCCGTGGTCCATAACGACCAAGCGGTCGCAAAGCTGTTCGGCCTCGTCCATGTAGTGCGTGGTGATGATGAGGGTGACGCCGTCGCGCTTGAGGCGATAGAGCCGTTCCCACAACAGGTGGCGGGCCTGGGGATCGAGACCGGTGGTGGGCTCGTCGAGGATGAGCAGATCAGGGCGATTAATGAGCGCCCGCGCGATCGTGAGACGGCGTTTCATGCCACCCGAGAGATTGTCGACTTTGTCGTGCTCGCGTTCACTGAGTTGGGCGAACGCGAGTAGTTCGCTGGCGCGCTCACGCGCGACGCGACGCGGAAGATCGAAGTAGCGAGCGAACATCTCAAGGTTTTTGCGCACCGAGAGCTCCAGCTCCAGGGTGTCCTCTTGGGGTACGACCCCGAGTCGCGCACGAATCTCGGGGCCGGACGTGGTGGGATCGAGCCCGAAGATGCGCAACGTCCCACTACTCGGCCTTGAGACCGCGGAGATCATGCGCATCGTGCTGGTCTTGCCGGCGCCGTTCGGGCCAAGGAATCCGAAGCTTTCACCGCGGTCGATCGAGAGGTCGATCCCCTTGACGGCGTCGAAGTCACCGAAGCGTTTGGTCAGTTGGTGCGCCTCGAGAATGGGAGGAACTGACGTAGGGGTTCCTTTCGTACGGGCGAGTGAGGAGTTGTTCTTTTCGGGGACCGCGGAATCGAGCCACAACGCACGACACCCCCGTGTCGCTTGGTACGCCAGCGCCACGGGGGTGTCGAAAAGGGTGTGTCGTGAACGGTTCGTAAACCGCTTACGCCACGGCGAATCTTGCTACTTAACCCTTGACGGCCTTCTTGAAGGTTGAGCCAATCGAAACCTTCGGCGCGCGCGAGGCCTTCACCTGGATAGCTTCTCCAGTCTGGGGGTTACGCGCGGTACGCGCCTTACGCTCGACGCGCTCGAAGGACAAAAAGCCCGACAGCACGATCTTCTCTCCGCGTGAGACGTTGGAAACGACGACTTCCTCAAAGGCCTTCAGCACCTCAGCAACGGTGTTCTTCGTGGCGCCACTTTCGGCGACAATTGCATCTACCAACTCGGCCTTGTTCACCGGTCGACTCCTTACTATTAGTGGAAAGGGAACTGGGCTATGCCAGCAACCAGAGCCATTTTTACCGTATTTCGTTGGAAAATTCGGTATTTCCCCTGAGAATTACCACCGACACGGTTCGTCGAGGGGCCATTTTTCCTGATTAGAACCGTCTTTAGAGTGACTGGCGTCGAGACGGTGGTGCGAATTCGACCTACGCTGGCGCCATGAACTCGATCGATCAGCACCGTTTACGCGAGCTCGTAGCCCTGGAACACGCTCGCTACGTCGCGCTTCACCCCGAGTCGAAGGCCCTGTTCGAGCGTTCCGCGCACCTCTTCGCGGGGGTGCCCATGACGTGGATGAACAAGTGGGCCGGCGGATTCCCCTTGGGATTCTCCCGCGCGAGAGGCGCGACCGTCACCGACCTCGACGGTCACGACCTGGTTGATTTTGCGCTGGGCGACACCGGTGCCATGGCCGGTCACTCGCCGGAGGCGCTCGTCGAGGCCCTGGCGCGGCGCGCCGGTGAGCTGGGCGGCGTGACGACCATGCTGCCGACGGAGGACGCCGAATGGGTGGCCGCCGAGCTTTCGCGCCGTTTCGGTCTCGCGCGATGGTCGTTCACCCTTTCGGCCACTGACGCCAACCGCTGGGTGCTGCGACTGGCGCGCTTAGTCACGAAGCGTCCGAAGATCCTGGTCTTCTCGTACTCGTATCACGGCACGGTCGACGAGACCTTCGTGGTCGTCGACGGGCGGGGCCGACCACGTTCACGCCCCGGCAACGTCGGCGCGGCGGTCAATCCGGTACGGACGACGAGAGTCTGTGAGTTCAACGATCTCGCCACGCTCGAACGCGAGCTCGCGTACGGTGACGTCGCGGCGGTCTTAAGCGAACCGGCGCTGACCAACATCGGCATCGTGCTGCCGAACTCGGGGTTCTGGCAGGGGGTTCGCGAACTGTGCGATCGGACGGGCACCTTATTAATTCTCGACGAAACCCACACCTTTTCGGCTGGCCCGGGTGGCGCGACCCGTCGCGACGGTCTCAACCCGGACGTCGTCACGATCGGTAAGTCGCTCGGCGGTGGCGTTCCCTCGGGGGCGTTCGGCCTTCGCGCGGAACTCGCCGAACGCGTGCTCGACACCGCGCGCACGGGCGCGGACCTCGTCGACGTCGGTGGCGTGGGCGGCACCCTGGCCGGCAACGCGTTAAGTCTCGCCGCCATGCGCGCGGTGCTCGGTGAGGTCTTAACGGACGACGCGTTCATCGAGATGGAGGCCCTCGCGACCACCTTTGCCGACGGCGTGCGGCGCGCGATCGCGGATCGGGAGCTCGCGTGGTCGGTCAGTCAACTCGGGGCGCGTTGCGAGTACCGCTTCGCGACGCCGGCGCCGAGCAACGGTGGCGAGTCGGCGCGCAGCAGCGACCCACTCCTCGAGGACTACCTCCACCTCTACGCCATCAATCGCGGCGTGTTGATTACGCCGTTTCACAACATGGCCCTCACCTGTCCCGCCACGACCCTGGACCACGTCACGGCGCACCAGCGCGTCTTCGAGGCCGCGCTGGACGAACTCGTCGCCTAGGGGCACCGCGCGAGCACTCTCGTAGGATGGTGGGGTGTCCTCCTTCGTTGACGCCGCTCAACTTCACGCCAAAGCCGGTAACGGCGGGGCGGGCTGTGTCAGCTTTCGACGCGAGGCCCACGTCGCCAAGGGTGGCCCGGACGGCGGCGACGGGGGACGCGGCGGTGACGTCTGGCTGGTGGCCGATCACAATCAGGCGTCGTTACTAGGCTTTCGCGACCATCCCTTTCGTCGCGCCACCGACGGCCAACACGGCACCTCGAAGCGCCAACACGGCTCACGCGGCAAGGACGTCGACGTGCCGGTACCGGTGGGCACCATGGTGTTCTCCCAGGAGGGCGAGCTGCTGGTGGACCTCACGACGCCTGGCGCCCGTTGGCTCGTCGCGCGCGGCGGCGTCGGTGGGCAAGGTAACGCGCGCTTTCTCTCAAATTCGCGCCGCGCGCCCGCCTTCGCGGAGCAGGGCGAAGTAGGCGAAGAGCGCTGGTGCAACCTCGAACTGCGACTCAAAGCCGACGTCGCGCTGATTGGCTTTCCGAACGTGGGCAAGTCCACTTTGATCGCGCGCGTGTCGGCGGCGCGTCCCAAAATTGCGGACTACCCCTTTACGACGTTGGTCCCGAATCTCGGCGTCGTGCGGACCGGGGCGCGATCCAGCCGACCCGGCGACGCGACCGAGTTCGTCATGGCCGACATCCCCGGGCTCATCGAAGGGGCCGCCGAAGGTCGAGGTCTCGGTCACGACTTCTTGCGCCACGTGGAGCGCGCCCGGGTGCTGTGCGTACTACTCGACCTCTCGGAACTCGCCCCGCACTCGCCCGACGAACAACTTCGCATTCTCCTCAGTGAGCTTGGCGACTACCAGCGCGATTTGCTCGATCGACCCCGCGTGATCGTGGGTTCGAAGGGCGACGTCGCTCACTTCACGCTGGATCAAGGATTTACGATTTCCGCGGCCAGCGGCGAGGGCGTCGATCGCCTCGTCAATCACCTGGGCACCCTGGTCGATCAAGTTCGACGTGAGGAGGCCAGTGCCCACGCCGACGAGATCGTCGTGCACCGTCCACTACCCGAGGAGATCTCCGTCACCAAATCGAACGATCGGGCCTGGGTCGTCGAAGGTCGCGCCGCCTTGCGGGCGGTGCGCTTCCAGGACCTCACCGACGACGAGGCGTTGGCTGAGGTCGTGCGCCGACTGAAGGACTTAGGCGTCGATCGCTCGCTGGTGCGCGCGGGCGTGCGCGACGGTGACCTCGTCACCATTGGCGAACTGAGTTTTGAGTGGTGGCGTGACGCGGCCAACAGCGGGCTCGACCGCGGTGACCACCACCGCGCGACCCGGCGCGAGCGCCTCGCGCGACACGGTCGACTGGACGGCGTCGAGACTGAGGACGATGAGTCCTAGCGTCGTCGTCAAGATTGGCACGTCGTCGATCACGAACCCGTCGGGGGGCGTCGCCCACGACGTACTCGCGAACGTCGCCCGTGACGTGAGCGCGGCGCGGCGTCAGGGCTGGTCCGTCGTGGTGGTGACCTCGGGGGCGATCACCGCGGGATGGGCGAGTGTGGGGGGTGGACGACCCCGACCGCACGACGCGACCATTCTTCAGGCGGTCTCCGCGGTGGGTCAACCACTGCTCATGCAGGCGTGGGGAGAGGCCTTCACCCGCGAGGCGCTGAGCGTCGGCCAAGTGCTGTTATCGCCACTCGATTTTTCTGACCGCGCGCAGTACCTCCACGCGCGCGGCACGCTCGAGGCGTTGGCGGCGTTAGACGTCGTCGCCGTCGTGAACGAGAACGACGCGGTGGCCGATGAGGAAATCCGCTTCGGGGACAACGATCGCCTGGCGGCGTTGGTGGCCAATCTGGTGGGCGCGTCACATCTCGTGCTGCTGACCGACACCGACGGGCTCTTAACCGCGGATCCGCGACTCGACCCCAACGCCACGTTGATTGAGGAGGTCACCTCCTTTGACGAAGAACTGATCGCGAGCGCCGGACTGAGCCGTTCCGGCGTAGGCAGTGGCGGCATGGCCTCAAAACTCTCGGCCGCACGGATGGCGACGTGGTCGGGCGTAACGGCCGTGATTGCGCCCGCGCACGCGGAGCACGCGCTCGCCAGGGCCCTCGCGGGCGAGACGGCGTTCGGGACGACCTTCGTGGCCCGCGCCGATCGTCTGAGTGCTCGCAAGTCCTGGATCGCGTTCGCCGTGAGTTCGCGCGGCGCGCTGAGTGTGAATGAAGGCGCGACGAGAGCGCTCATGCACGAAGGTCGTAGTTTGCTGCGCGTGGGGGTGACCAGCGTGCGCGGTGATTTTGTCGAAGGCGACGCCGTTGAGGTGCGAGGTCCTCGTGGCGAAGTTCTCGCCAAGGGCCTCGTGCGCGCGAGCGCGGACGCGTTCGCCGACGGCGATGACGTCGTGATTCATCGCGACGACCTCGTCCTCTTACGCTCGCCCGAGTGACTCCATTACGCTAGGGAGATGACGACCCACGACCTCGAAGCCCAGGGTCGCGCCGTCAAGGCCGCGGCCGCCGTGCTGGCCCAGTCGAGCGATGAACAGCGCCGGGGCGTGCTGACGTTCGTCGCCGAGCGCTTGGAATCATCGGTCGAAGAGTTGCTCGCCGTGAACGCGCACGACGTGGCGAACTACCGTGAATCCGGGCCCGGTCGAGATCGACTCGTGCTGACGCCAGGGCGCGTGGCGTCGATGGCCCAGGCGCTGCGCGACGTGGCGAACGCGCCCGATCCTCTCTTTGAGCGGATCGACGCGAACGTTCGACCGAACGGACTTCGCGTCGAGCGCGTCCGCGTGCCCCTCGGGGTCATCGGCGTCGTCTACGAAAATCGCCCCAACGTCACGAGCGACGTGGCCGGGTTGTGCGTGCGAAGCGGCAACGCGGCCTTTTTGCGCGGCTCCTCGTCGGCGCTCGAGACGAATCGATTTTTGGTCTCTTTGTGGCGCGAGGCGCTCGAAAAGGAATCGCTACCGGTCGCGGCGGTGAGTCTGGTCGAGGAGACGTCCCATGAGACCGCCGTGGCCTTTATGCAGTTGAGTGACGTTCTCGACTGTTTAATTCCTCGCGGTGGCCCCAGCCTCATTGCGGCGATGCGTGAGCACGCGCGCGTGCCCTACGTCCTCGACGGCGACGGAAACTGTCACGTGTACGTCGACGCGTCGGCCGATCTTGCGATGGCGCTCGCCATCGTGAAGAACGCCAAGACGTCACGACCCGGGGTCTGTAACGCCGCCGAAACCCTGCTCGTGCACGCCGACGTTGCCGCGTCGTTCCTGACTGATCTCGACCCCGCGTTGGCCGACGTTGAGCTTCGTGGCGATGAGCGAACGAGGAAAATCATTGCGCGCGCGTTGCCGGCGAGCGACGAGGACTACGCCACCGAGTTTCTCGATCTGATTCTGGCGATCAAGGTGGTCGACTCCTTGGACGAGGCGATTGAACACGTCGCGCGTTACGGTACCGGGCACAGCGAGGCCATCGTGACTGAAGATCGCGCGAGCGCCGCCGCGTGGGTGCGTCGCGTGGACGCCGCCGCGGTGCTCGTCAACACCTCGACTCGATTTATTGACGGAGGCGAATTGGGACTCGGCGGCGAGGTCGGTATCTCGACACAAAAGCTGCACGCGAGGGGCCCGATGGGGCTTCGTGAACTGACCTGCTTAAAGTGGGTCGTCCAAGGAGAGGGACAGATTCGATGAACACGCTCGACCCCCGAGAAGAGATTGCCAAACGATTGGGACTGGACAGCGTGCCGCCGGTGCGTTTCGATTCGGCCGAGGACGTCCAGGAGCGCCTGGCGAAGAACGACTACTTAAGTGATGAGGCGATCGCCTCGGTGACGTTTTTAGCGGATCGACTCGCCAAGCCCGTACTCGTGGAGGGGCCGGCCGGCACCGGCAAGACCGCGCTCGCCAAGGCCGTCGCCGACGCGACGAACTCTCGACTTATCCGCCTGCAGTGCTACGAGGGACTCGACGAGAGTAAGGCCCTTTACGAGTGGAACTACCGCAAGCAACTCCTGCGCATTCAAGCCGGGCGCAGCGAGTCGTCGGGCGTCGAAGAGTGGAGCGCCCTGGAAGAGGACATTTTCGCGGAGGAGTTTCTCCTGACGCGTCCGCTGCTCGAAGCGATTTCCGCGACCGACCCGGTGGTTTTGTTGATCGACGAGATTGACCGCGTGGAACTCGAAACAGAGGCCCTGCTTCTCGAAATCCTCTCGGAGTACCAGGTATCAATTCCCGAATTGGGAACCGTTCGTGCGCAGCAGATTCCCATGGTCTTTTTGACCTCGAACAACACGCGCGAACTCTCCGAGGCGCTGAAGCGACGTTGTCTATATCTCTACGTGGGCTATCCGACGGTGGAGCGCGAACGTGACATCATCTTGGCCCGCGTGCCGGGCATCACGTCGGCGTTGGCCGAACAGATTGCCCAGGTGGTTCGATCACTGCGGAACCTCGACCTGAAAAAGGCGCCGTCGGTCTCCGAGACGCTCGACTGGGCTCGGACCTTGGTCGTGCTCGGGCGCGAGGAGATTGGTGAGCACGACGCGGCCGAAACGCTCCATATTTTGTTGAAGTACCAATCCGACATCGAACGCGCGACGAAAGAGCTCCTCGGTCGCGCGCGGCCCCTTGCTTAATCTCCTCGGCGACTTCATTGGGGAGTTGCGCGCGGCGGGGATACCCGTCTCCTTGAGCGAGCACGTGGACGCCGCGCGCGCGGTCGAGGTGATTGATCTCGCTAACCGCTCGCTGGTGCGCTCGTCGCTCGCGGCGACCTTAGTAAAGGACGGCGACCATCTTCCCGTCTTTTACACGGCCTTTGACGTGTTCTTTTCGAATCGCTCGTGGGCGAGTGCCGAAGAGCTCATGGGTGAGGAGTTCGACGCCACCCAAGACGGCGCGCCGGGGGCGAGTGGGGATGGTCCGTCACGCGGCTTGGGGGGTGGTGCCGCGGGCGCGATGAGCGCCCAAGAGTTGGCCGACCTCCTTTATCGCGCGCTGCGCGACGGGGACGCGTCCGCGTTGCGCCAAGGCGCGAGTGAGGCCGTGTCGCGCTACGCCGGTATGGAGCCCGGCCGACCGGTGGGCGGGACGTATTACCTGTACCGCACGCTACGCAATCTGGACCTTGAGGGCCTCGAAGAGCGACTGCAAGGACTCGGCGCCTCCAGCGAAGACCGACTCGCTCGTCAACTGGCCCGGGACGAGGCCGCGGCGCGCGTGGAGCGTTTGAAAAGTGAAGTTGAACGCGAGATACGAGAGCGTCTCGTGGACGACCGTGGCTCGAAGGCGCTCGCCAAGTCGGTGCGACGGCCCCTCCCGGAAGACCTCGACGTGATGCACGCCAATCGAGAGGAGATGGCGCAGCTCGAGCGCGCGCTGCGACCACTCTCGCGCAAACTCGCGGTGCGCCTGGCCCGTCGCCGTCGCCGTCGTCGTCGCGGGCCGGTCGACTTACGCCACACGGTCCGTCGCAGCCTCTCGACCGGCGGCGTGCCGATTGATCTTCGCTTCAAACCACCGCGCCCGGCGAAACCGGAGATTTTCGTTATCGCTGACGTGTCGGGATCGGTTGCCTCGTTTGCCCGCTTCACCCTGCACCTCGTCCACGCGATCAGTTCACAGTTCTCCAAGGTGCGCAGTTTCGTCTTCGTCGACGGACTTGACGAGGTGACGGCACTCTTCGACGGCGTGGATGACCCCGCGGAAGCGGTCGCGCGTATCAACGCCGAGGCCGACGTAATCGCCTTCGACGGACACTCCGATTACGGCCGCGCGTTCTCCACCTTCCAGGACCGCTTCGCGCGTGACGTGACGCGCCGTTCGACGGTGCTCATCTTGGGTGACGCGCGCAATAACTACCACCAAGCCCACGCGGACGTGATCGCCGACCTGCACCGCCGCGCGAAGGCCGTGTATTGGTTAAACCCCGAACCGCGAAGCTACTGGAATAGTGGTGATTCGATTGTCGGTCAATACGCGGCGCACTGTGACGGCGTCATCGAGTGTCGAACTCTCCGCCAGCTCGAAAAATTCGTCGGTGAGTTGTCGTGAACGGGGACGACCGCCTCCCACCACTCGGCTTTCGCCAGCGGGGTCCGGTACCCACGGGCACGCGACTGCTCCTTATTCGTCACGGCGAGTGCGTCGCCAACGCGCTCGGCCGCGCGGGTGGGCCCCTCGGCGACGGTGGTCTCACTCCCTTGGGCCAACGTCAGTGCGAGGTTCTGCGCGATCGATTATTGGCCAGTGACGAACTTCGCGACGCGCGCGCTTTCTACGCCTCGACGTTGCCACGGGCGCGTGAGACCGCGGCGATTTTGCGTCCCGCCGTACCCGCGCGACTTTCGCTGCAACTCGACGATGCCTTGGTGGAACTGCGAGTTGGCGAGGCCGATGGCCTGAGCTGGGAAGAGGTGGCCGGTCGATTTGAGAGCCCCGACTGGGACCTCCACCCCGAGCATCCCTGCGCCCCGGGTGGAGAATCGTTGCTGGACTTCTACGATCGTTGCGCGCGGGCCATCGACGACTTAGTCACCCGACACCCCGGCGAGCTCGTCGTGGTGGTCACCCACGGAGGGTTTATCGAGCAGGCGATGAAGATCTACCACCGTGTCGACGCGCGAGTCCGCCTCCAGCCGCGCATCGAAAACTGTTCAATGACGGAGATTGAATTTCGCGGAGACTATCGGCGCTTGCTTCGCTACAACGACCTGGCACCCTTGCCCGTCACGTCGTCGTCCTAACGCCCGAACACCGACTTCGCGGGAGATCTCGCGATAACGAGTTGGGTACTTGTTCGGCGCAGGAAACTGCGCACCTCACTGTTGCGTCAAGTGAAGAGCGTGACGACGTGACGCCGTCGTGACGACTTGGTGCCAACAAGTCCACGGGGTGTTTATCTTTCGTGGATATTTGTTCATCCGAAATTCTTCGCACACCGAATAGAAAGTGCGACGACGAGCCCACGTGCGAAAGGAACACGACACAAAAGTAAATGTGTATTGATTGGCTAGTGCATTCGCACTACCAAATCGGTGATGCGATTTTTTTCGCGTGCGTCGTCGCGTGAAGTGAGTAGTGCGTATTTATTGAATTCAATTCGCCATGGATAATTGGAAAGTCACTGTGAGATACTTGCTTCGCATGAGGCGTCAACTGAAGTCGAAAGTGCTCATTCGAATGTCCCCGAATGCGGGTGGAACCGTGAGGAGTGATGGTGGGATTTAAGAAGAAGAATCGCGACGAGAGCACCGCAAAAGAAGACGTGAAGAAGCGCTCCTCGGAGACTGTCGTTCACGCCTTGACGCCGTCAATCTTTGGTGAGAGTTCGTCGAACGCCGCGACGAAAGACGCGAGTGGTCTCGAGGACGCGTTGCGTGACGTGTTCGCGGGCACGTCCGTGGGCCTGCTCGGTGAAAAGTTGATCGAGAAGGAACTGGTAACGCGCGAGCAGCTCTCGGCGGCGTTTGAGGTGCAACACCGCAGTGGTGGACTGCTGTGCGACATCTTGTGCTCAATGAACGTTCTTGATGAGGCCACCCTGGCGCACGCGTACGCGGAGAGCTTCGGTTTCGCGATGGCCGAACTGCGTCGCGAAAACATCAGTGATGACGTGCTGGCGTACCTTGACGAGACCGTCGCGCGTGAGAGCGTCGCGATTCCCGTCCGGGTTGACGGCAGCGAACTTCTTGTCGCGGTGGCCGAGCCGAGCGATGAACTGCGTGACGTGCTGGCGCGTGCCACCAAAATGCCGATCCGCTTTCTGCTAGCTCCGCTCAGCGACGTTCGCTGGGCGGTCGACACGAACTACCGGTCCATCGCGCACGTCGAGAAGCTCGTTCAGGCGTTCCAGTCCGTCGAAGTCACGCGCAAGAAGGCCGTCGACACCAGCGCGGCGGATCAGAGTGGCGACGACGCTCCGGTCGTGCAGGTCGTCGACAGTATTCTCACCCAAGCCATGCGCGACCGCGCCTCGGACGTGCACATCGAACCCTCCGACGACGTCATTCGCGTTCGCTTCCGTATTGACGGAGCGTTGAAGGAGATCATTCAACTGCCCGCGTCGATCGGGCCGGGTCTCGTGAGCCGCATCAAGGTAATGGCCAATATGAACATTGTCGAACGGCGCCGTCCCCAGGACGGTCAGTTGGCGATGACCATTGACGGCCACGAAGTCGACGTCCGCGTGTCAACCGTGGCCACGATCATGGGTGAGAGTTGCGTGTTGCGCATCCTCGACAAGACGCGTTCGGTACTGCACCTCAAGGACCTGGGAATGCCCGCGGACACCTACGAGACCTACTCCAAGATGGTCCGCGCTCCCTTCGGAATGGTGCTGTGCGCGGGACCGACGGGTAGTGGCAAGACCACGACGTTGTACGCCACGTTGAGCGAAGTGGCCAACCACACCGTTAACGTCATGACCATCGAGGATCCGGTTGAGTACGTCTTTCCCTCCATTAACCAGATCCAAACCAACGAGCAAGCGGGGCTGACGTTCGCCACGGGCCTGAAGTCGATTCTGCGCCAGGACCCGGACGCGATCCTCGTCGGTGAGATTCGCGACGTCGAGACGACGCGCGTCGCGGTGCAGTCCGCCTTGACCGGTCACTTCGTCGTGTCGTCACTCCACGCGACGGACTCGGTGTCGGCGCTGCACCGTTTCTTGGACATGGGGATTGAGTCATTTCTCGTCGCCTCCTCCGTGCTCGGCGTGGTGGGCCAGCGCTTGTTGCGGCGGATCTGCCCGTCGTGCAAAACGACGTACACACCGACCGACGAGGAGATGGCGTTCTACGAAGAGACGGGCGCGCCCGCGAAGGACGTGTTCTATCACGGGGCGGGTTGTAACTTCTGCTCCGGCACGGGTTACAAGGAACGCATTGGTGTGTACGAGCTCTTGGTGATGACGCCCGAAATTAAGCGATTGGTCGTCGGATGGGCTACACAAGAAGAGATACGCGCGCTCGCCGTGAAGCAGGGTATGCGCACGATGCGTCAAGAGGCCATCAACTTGGTGCACGATGACGTCACGACGATCGCCGAGGTCATTCGGAGCGTGTACACGCTATGAGCGTGATGACGCGCAACGACAAAAAAGCCACGAAAGCCGCCGAGAAAGCCACGAAGCGAACGCAGAAGCGGCGCGCCAAAAATGCGTCGGTCGCGAAGAAGTCACGTAAATCGAAGAAGGCGTCCAAACCCCGCAAGCCCACGCTGTTCAAGTACCGCTTCGAGGCGCTGAACGAATCCGGCAAAAAGGTATCGGGGAACGAGAAGGCCGTCTCGGCGGGTGCCTTGCACCTGGGCCTCGTGCAAAGGGGTCTCCAGCCACTCGACGTACGTAAAAAGAAGAACCCCCTCGCGTTCGAGATCACCAAGAAAAAGGTGCCGCGCGAAGAAATCATGAACTTCTCGCGCCAGCTCGCGGTGTTCATGCGGGCGGGCATTCCCATCATGGAGGCACTCGAGGTCATCGTCGACGAGACCCAGGGCAAGATGCTCAAGGAGATTCTCTACGACATGATTGAGAGTTTGCGCAGTGGTGACACGTTCGCGGTCGCCGCGAAAGCGCACCCGGAGGCCTTCCCGAACTACTTCGTTGGGATTCTCGAGTCCGCGGAGCTCACCGGAAATCTCGACTCCGTCTTGAATCAGCTCGCCGACTACATCGATCGCGACGTCAAGGCCCGCGGCAAAATTACCGCCGCCTTGATCTATCCGATGGTGGTCGCCGGCATGAGCGTCGTCACGATTTTGGTCCTGGCGGTCTTCGTCATGCCGCGCTTTGTGGTTTTTTTCGCTTCGCTCCACGCGAAGCTGCCCTTCGTCACGCAACTGATGTTGAACGCGTCGTCGTTCGTGTCGACGAACTGGTACGAACTGCTCGCGGGCGTCCTCTTCGTCACCGTCACGTTTATGACGCTTCGTCGCACCGACGGAGGTCGACGCCGCTTGGACACGATCTTGCTGCGACTGCCGGTCGTGGGGGAGATCACCAAGACGGCTATTTTGGAGCGAATCTGTCGGATCTTGGCGTCGTTACTTCGCGCGGGAGTCGACCTGCCCCAGTCAATGAACGTGACGGCCGATTCGTCGAACAACTACGTCTACCGCACGGCTTTGTTAGATATTCGTGAAGAGATGATGGAAGGTCAAGGGCTGGCGGCCCCCCTCGCGCGTACGGGTCTCTTCCCGAGCGCGGCCAAGCAGATGTTTCGCGTGGGCGAGGAGACCGGCACGCTCGACCAGCAACTCGAAGTTGCCGCCGAGTACTACGGCCGCGAACTCGAAACCAAAGTGGATAAGGCGACGTCACTCTTCGAGCCCGCCATCATCATCGTCATGGGCGTCGTGGTGGGATTCGTCGCCGTCGCGCTGATTTCGGCGATGTACGGGATCTACAACCAGGTCAAGGTCAACTAATGACCGGCCCGTTACGGAACGAGGCCACCCGAGTACGAATCGCCCAGAGGGTGGCGTCGAGAATGCGCGTCACTTTCGTCGCGCTTCGTCGCGGTTCGCGCGGTGATGAGGGGATGACCCTCGTCGAACTTTTAGTGACGATGCTCGTCCTACCGCTCGTTATTGGCGGTCTCGCCTTTGGCCTGGTCGCCGTGTTCTCGTTGCAGTCGAAGGTGTCGGGTCGCGTCACGGACTCGGGCAACGCTCAAACACTGTCGGCGACCTACAGCAAGGACGTGCAAAGTGCGCAGGTGCTTACCGACAGCGCGACGCCCAACTGTGGGGTGGGTACCCAACTGCTCGGCGTCGCGTGGGGTGCCACCTCGTCGGGCTACCTGAACTACGTTTCCTACGACGCGTTCCAGAACGGCACTACGTCAACGTACTCCTTGAGTCGTGACCTCTGCACCAACGCGCCGTCGTCGGTACCGACCTCGAGCCAGTTGGTGGCCACCGATCTTTCGGCGGCGAGTGCCAGCTCGACGCCGACGTTGACCTGCGCGCCGTCGCAGAGCGCCTGCGCGAGCCAGGCGCGTACCGCGTGGGTGTCGGCGTCGGGCGTCGCGCAGGTGACGTTCACGATTACGGAGACCCAGAGCAAAATCATCGCCTCGACGGCCGATTTCGAGTTCGCCTTGACGGCGACGCCCCGTAGCTTCACCGAGACGGTGAACGCGGCGTCACTCCCGTCCTTCTCTCCTTTTTCGCTACTCAGTAAGACGTCGTGCAGCGCGCTCACGATGGCGAATAATTCAGTACTTTCGATCAACGTCGGTACGGGTACGGGTAACGGCTCGCTCGGGGTGTCGTCAACGTGCGCGGGATCAGTCTCGGTCGCTAGCGGCGCCCAACTTCTCGCGTCGAGCGTGAACACGTCTGATCCTTCGCTTAACTCGGTCACGGGATCGGGGTCCTATCCGAGTACCGAGTACTACGCGAACCAGGTGGGGGACCCCTTCGCGTCGCTGACGCCCCCGGCCGATCCACCTACCGGAGGTTCGGTCGTGACCTGTACGCAGTCGGGGAGCACCTACACGTGTCCGCCGGGCTACTACACGACCAATCCGGGATTGTCGTTCGTGAGTGGCGCGACCGTTCAGTTCACGCCTGGGGGTACCTTCTGGTTCGAGAACGGCCTCAGTTTGTCCAATAACGTCAGCGCGACCTTCGCGACCGGAACGTACATCTTTGACGCCGGCGGTACGTCCACGTCACTGTCGACGTCGAACGGCACCACGATTAACGCGACTAGTGGCGTCTTGTTCTATATTCATACGGGCGCGGTCACCTTTGGCAACAACGCCACCATCAACGTCAAGGGACTCGCGCAGTACGACTACGTGGCGATCTGGGACGCGGGAGCTTCGGGCACCACTAATCCGATGACGTTGGGCAACAACGGATCGGCGGGCTACGGATACGGGGGTATCTACATCCCGAACGGTGAGGCCATTTTGAACAACAACGGTACGGTGACCGCCGCGTTTCTGGTGACCAGTACGGCCAATATCTCGAACAACGTTTCGCTCAACATCACGTCGCCGTGAGCCAAGGGTGGCGTGATCGGGTCCGCGAGACCGCTCGACGGAGCGGTGTCGACGTAGCGAAGTACGGCGAGGACGGCGACACGTTGGTCGAAGTGCTTCTCGCCCTCATCGTCATGAGCGTCACGGTCGTGAGTCTGTTATTGGCGTTTTCGACCGCCTTCACGGCCTCGGCGACCCACCGCAACTTGGCGGTCACCGACACGGTGCTGCGTAGCGTTAATGAGCAGGTCTACTCCGCGTTCCAACAGACCACGTCGAACGTGTACGCGGCCTGCCCCACGGCCACGGCGTCGTACTACAACTCGGTCCTGGCGAGCGCCCTGACGCCGCCCGCGCCGTACGACACCACCTACAGCGGCTCGATCACCGACGTCGCGTACTGGAGCGGTTCGAACTTCTCACTCACCTCGAGCACGTGCACGTCCGGCGCGACCGTTCCCGAGCAACTGACCTTGAGCGTGAGCGGACCCCGAGGAGCCAGTGAGTCGACGGTCTTCGTCGTGTCGGGTTCGGGGCAGATTATCGTCGCGCCCTCAGCGCAACTAAACGCCCCCAGTATTTCGAGCGTCGCGGCCCCGACCGGAACTTCCGGTGTGCTGGCCGTCACCTATACCGCGTCGTCGAACGCCCCCGCGGCCCAGACGTACACCGCGACGGCGTGCCTCGACGCTGCCATGACGTTGAAGTGCGTGTCCGACGCCTCGTATCAATCAGGGTCAGGGATCGACGGACTCATCCCGGGTACGACGTACTACTTGACCGTGACGGCCGACGCGTCGACGGGTTACCTGCCCGCGACCTCGACGGTCACGTCGTCGACCTCGAGCGGTACGGCGACGTCGCCGACGGTGGCCTCAGTACTGCCCTCGTCGAGCACCGTGGGTGCCCTGGTCATCAGCTACGTCGGTCTCACGAGTCCGCCGTCCGGCCAGACGTACTCGGTCCAGGCGTGCACCGACAGTGCCATGACCTTGGGCTGCGTGTCCGAGAGCAACTTCACCTCCGGCAGTTCTCTCACGGGTCTATCGGCCGGCACGAGGTACTACGTCGTGGTCACCGCCAACGCGAACGGCTCGAATCCCGCGACGTCGTCGGTCGTCGCGTCGCCGGCCGTGATGGCGACGGTGCAGCTGAGCGCGCCGAGCTCGCTCAGCGCCTCGTCGTCGACGACGTCGGCCGGCGCCGTGGACGTCGCCTTCGCCGCACCGACGAA
>JAGWHY010000056.1 GCA_028873575.1 Acidobacteriota bacterium
CCCCCACCGAAAGGTGGGGGTTTTTCGCGTTCGGGGCCCGTTCGTCGACTTCACAACGCACTCACAGCCAATTCGCACATACGCTCCTCTAACCTGGTGAGAGCCCCTAAATGACCGCGAGATGGTGAAGTCTCGGTTGACGTCCCCTGAAGTGGTGTAATTCCCTGGGTCCTTCATGAAGAAGGGCCACCGGAGTATTTCTTGATGTGTCCATCGCAAGGCACGAAAGGAATACTCCGATGACCCACCATGATTTTGACCTATCCCAGGTGCTCGAACAACTTCAAAGCGACGACAGCGGCGACCTCGTTCGCCAAATGGTCTCGTTCCTCTACCAAGCGTTGATCGATGCCGAGGCGACCGAGGTCATTCAAGCCGAGCGACACGAACGCACCCTTTCGCGCACGACGCAACGAAACGGCACGCGCCCGCGCCTGCTCACCACGAAGGCCGGTGACGTCGAACTGAAGATCCCGAAACTGCGCAAGGGCTCGTTCTTTCCGAGCGTGCT
The DNA here is from genome assembly GCA_028873575.1 of Acidobacteriota bacterium. Lineage (GTDB taxonomy): Bacteria > Actinomycetota > Acidimicrobiia > Acidimicrobiales > RAAP-2 > RAAP-2. Next base: position 512 of record JAGWHY010000056.1, read on the forward strand.
CGAGCGACGCCGGCGCATTGACCAGGCCCTCTACGCGGTCGTCATGGAGGCCTACGTCCACGGGGTCTCCACGCGCAAGGTTGACGACCTGGTCGCGGCATTGGGATCAGACGCGGGGATCTCCAAGAGTGAAGTCTCAAGGATCTGTGCGCAGCTCGACGAAGAGATGAACGAGTTTCGTTCACGGGCCTTATCCCACTTGGCCTTTCCCTACCTGCTCTGTGACGCTACCTACGTCAAGGCCCGGGTTGGCGGACGCGTCGTCAGCCGCGCCGTCGTGGTCGCCACGGGCGTCGCCAGTGACGCCAGTCGCGAGATCCTCGGCATCGCGATTGGCGACTCCGAGGACGCCGCCTTTTGGACCGAGTTCCTGCAGAGCCTGCGCGAGCGTGGACTCCACGGCGTGCAGCTCGTCATCAGTGACTCGCACCTGGGTCTAAAGGCCGCGATCGCGAAGGTCTTTCCCGGCGCCTCGTGGCAGCGCTGTCGGGTGCACTTCATGCGCAACGTCCTCGTGAAGGTGCCGCGCACCCAGCAGTCGATGGTGGCGGCGATGGTGCGCACGATCTTCGCCCAGCCTGACGCGAACCACGTCGAGCGCCAGGTGAAGGAGGTGGCCGCCACGTTGCGGCGTCAATTCCCACTGGTCACCGAGATGCTCGAGGACGCCAGCGAAGACGTCACCGCCTTTCGACACTTCCCGACGAACCACTGGCAAAAGATCTGGTCGACCAACTCACTCGAGCGCCTGAACGCCGAGATCAAACGACGCACCAACGTGGTTGGCATCTTTCCCAACGACGCCGCCGCACTTCGCCTCATCACGGCGGTCTGCGTCGAACAACACGACGAGTGGAGCGTCTCGGAGCGTCGTTACCTCAGCCAAGAGTCCATGGATCAACTGAAGGTTGAGGCTCTCGCGCCAGCGAAGGTTGCCCTCGCGAAGGTCAAGTGAGAAGATGGCAACGCATCGAGAGGTACTCCCTTGGAGTTACACCACTCGGCGGGACTTAATCGGTTTTCGTCAGCAAATCATTCAGCAGTTGATTCGAATTCAGGTGCATTTTTACGAACGGAGACGAATTGAAACGCCAACTGACGAAATCCCTTTGGACTCGTTTGAACCCTAACGAACTGGTCTCGGGCCGATGGCATGCAAGGGGTCAGGAGTTCGAATCTCCTTACCTCCACTGACAATCGATCTGGCGTCGTATCATCGTGCCGATGAATGCTGACCCGTCGGACGAATTAATCTTTTCGACCGCATTGGATATATTGACCGGCGGTCCCATGAGTATGGTCGCGTTATCGGTGCGAATTCGAAGTAGCGGCGTCCTGACACACCTTGGAGAGATTGACGATGAACAGCTGGCACTCGAACTAGACGAGATTCTCCTCGGGAGCGATGACTTTTGGACGACCGATGACGGTACGGTCGCGTCGACCGCGGCTCTACTCAATGGTGTGAACTTTAGCCACCGGCTGTCCAGAGTTGAACGCGAGCACGAAGTCATAGACGCGACGCCGGACTTGGTTGTTCTTGACTTTGACGTCGACTTCGGAGAATCACTGTCCCTCGCCAAAGGCGGAGACCTTCAATTCCGGTTTGAAGAAAACCCGACGTTAAACGAACATGGCTATTTCGTCGGACCCTCCGGATGGTTGGAGGGGTTCAAAGAAAATGAAACTCTAGTCGTATCACGATCCAACAACGTTGTGTCACTACACGTAGGTGCCGAGTTCGGTCACGGTGACGCCGAAGTAGAGGCTCTGCGTAAGGCCTTTGATCACCATCACGTGGAGGGCATCCTGGTCGAACCGACTGAGATTTTGCTCGATGCTCTCTGCCAAAACCCCTCACTCTTTCGAGCGCCAGTCCCCCCGGTCAGTGAACTACTGGAACGAGCGGGCCTCGAGTGCCGCGGAGCGTGGATCGGTCGCCAAGGAGAGTTGGCCAAGCCGCCCGGTGTCGTCTACCACGAGCGCAAGGTCAAGGCGCTCGGTGACGACTACGGATTCGAACGATGCTGCTACGTCGCGTTTGACGAGGTGCTCCGTGACTGGAGGAACAACTCAATGCGCTCCGCCGTACGAGGCGACGCTCGCGCCACGGCACGCGCCCTCGCGCACGACGTGGTCGCGCCAGCGTTCGCCGAGTACGTACTTGACGATGTCGACTTTGGTTCTGAGCTACTCGACGCGTTCACGAGCCCTCTCGTCGAGTTGAGTGGGAAGTTATCGGCGCCGGGTCACTATTTGCGAGCGCTCAACGCGGAGCGTGACGGGCGCACACTGGACGCGGAGAGTCATCTGCGCGCCGCCGTCAGTGCCGACCCCGATTATCCACCAGCACTCTTTGAACTTTCCTGGTACGTGGCCGATCGCGGTGACGCACCCCGAGCACTTTCTCTACTTCGTCGTTCGGGGGCACCCGACGACGACCCACGAGTCGAATACCTGACGTCACGACTCGACGCGCCCGTCAAGAATGTGGGACGAAACGAACTGTGCCCGTGTGGGTCGGGGCGCAAATTTAAGGTGTGCTGCGCCAATGGTCGACCTCGGTCCCTTCAGCAACGCGCCGACTGGCTTTGTCACAAAATTGCGGTGTTTTCATTACGTCCTCAAAATCGCTGGCTTCTAGAAAGTCTCGTCGACGTCGCTTCTCACGTCGCTGGAACTGAAGTACCGAGCTCACTTTTTCCTTTTCTTGTGACGGTCGCCGCCTTTGAGCCCTTCGCCCTGGAACATTTTATTGAAACGAGGGGCGCTTTACTGCCCGACGAAGAATTGGAACTCGCACGCACGTGGCTCGAAACGCGACCCTCCTTGTGGCAGGTCGCGACGCTGGCGAAGGGGTCGTCGCTCGAGTTGCTCGACACCCAATCTGGCGAGCGCGTCGTGGTGACTGATCGTGCTGCGTCAGAAGGGCTCAGTATCGGCGACTATCTACTGGCGCGCGTCGTGCCCGTGGGTTCGACGTGGCTGTTCACCAGTGACTTCCTTGTCGTACCGTTAATGCATCGAGCGTCACTGCTCGAACTTTTCAACGATCACCCAGACGCGCAGGACCTCGCCGCTTGGATGGGCCGGCTGTTCGTACCAATTCAAATGGCCAATTATGAGGGCGAAGACGTGGTGTTGTGTCGCGCCGTCTTGGCGCCCGTGACGACGTCGTGGGAGCGCCTCTCCGAAGAGTTAGATCGAGTCTTTCGAAAGTCTGAGGATGGTCAGTGGACAGAATTCGTCGAAATCGATGGCACCAGTATGGTCAGGGTCTTTCTTCGCCGCGAAGACGACGTGCTCGTCATCCAGACAAACTCGGTGGAACGATTTGAACGCGTTCTCAAGGTCCTGCGAGAGGACGTTGGTGAGTTCGAGGTTCTCGACGAGGAGCGCACGGAGTTATCGTCGCTCGGTGACGTCGACGCGGCTCGAACCCAAACATCGTCGATGAACGACGAAGTTGCTCCCGAAGTTCTGGGAGCGATTCGAAAATTAATGCGCGAAAAGGAGGACGCGTGGCTTGATGAATCCATTCCAGCTCTTCGCGGATTAACGCCCCGTCAAGCCGCCGCGGATCCGACGCGACGTGAGGACCTCATTGCGCTCTTGAACGAATTTGACCGCCGCGGCGCCTCGTTCCCGGCGATGACCTTTGACGTCGCCAGGCTCCGACGTCAACTGGGACTCGCCCATTCGTAGGATCAAGTTGTGTCGAAACCACCTATGAGAGTTGCGTATTCCAAGTACTAAAATTTGCGTGATTTTGGTACTATTCCATGCGTAAATTTGGTAGTATCTACTGCGTGAACTTCGCACCTATCTCTCTCAGTAAAGATTCAGAGCATCGATGAACGCGCCCAACTACAGACCTCGACTGGCGAATAACCACCTGACCTATTTGCTCGACGAGTTTCCCGCGGTCATGATCACGGGGGCCCGCGCCGTCGGGAAGACGACGACCGGTTCTCAGCACGTCAATCACATCGTCCGACTTGATGATCCTGGCGTCGCCGCGGCGTTCCACGCTGACCCCGACGCGGCGCTTCGTCGCACGACCCGACCAGTTCTATTGGACGAATGGCAAGAAGTTCCGAGCGTGCTTGGTGCGGTCAAGCGCGTCGTTGACCGCGACCCAACTCCGGGGCAGTTCATCTTGACCGGGAGCGTGCGAGCCGAACTCAACAACGAGATGTGGGCAGGAACGGGCCGCAGCGTTCGCCTGAGCATGTATCCCCTCACCGAGCGAGAGTTGCGCAGCGAACACCGACTCAACCAGCCAAGCTTCCTTGAACGCGTCATTGCTTCGGGTCTCGACGACGTGACGCTGCCGACCGAGGTTCTCGATATCAACGGGTACATTGACGCGGCTCTGAGGGGAGGCTTCCCTGAGATTGCCTATCGTGAGCGCAGCCATCGAGCGCGCATGACGTGGCTGATGAGCTACGTCGACGATCTTGTCACCCGCGACGCCGCTCTTTTGGACGCAGCGAAGAATCCAGTCAAGCTTCGCCGCTACCTGAGCTTTCTCGCCCTAAGCAACGCCGGATTGCCGTCGGACGCGACGCTATACCGCGCCGCCGACGTGAACGCGAAGACCGCGGCCAAATACGATCAGTTGCTTCAAAACCTGTACGTCCTCGACCTCGTTCCCGCCTGGTCGAGTAATCGTCTCAGTCGACTGATCAAGACGGCGAAGCGATACATAGTTGACAGCAGTCTCGCCGCGACCGCCGCCGGCCTCAGCGCAGAGGCAATCTTGGACAACGCTGACCTCGTTGGACGGTACTTTGACGCTTTCGCCACTGCTCAACTCCGTGCCGAGATCGCTCTCACGTACCCACGACCAATTCTTCATCATTTGCGGACGGAAGCTGGCCGTCGTGAAATTGATTTGGTGATAGAGATTGGCGGGACACGTATCGTCGCATTTGAGTTTAAGGCGGGTGTGGCCCCATCACTTCGTGACGCGCGACATCTACATTGGCTCCGTGATGAACTAGGCAAGGACTTCGTGGCGGGCGTAATTCTTCACAGTGGGCCGGGAATTTACGAGTTAGGGAACCGAGTCTTCGCCGTGCCACTTTGCGCTCTGTGGGCTTAAAGAACGTACTCGGTTGTCATTTTTGACAACCCCGCTAGTGGCGCAGTGCCGCGGGCCCGTCGTTCACCACACGAATATGAAGTACCACTATCCTGACGTTGCTCCAGAGGGCAACGGCGCACTCACACACCGCGAAATTTGCTCACCATTTTCAGTGCGTCGTACGGGGCAACGGAAGGTGTCAGTATTGACTTCAGCAGATGATTCGAATTCTGGTGCACTTTAATGTACCGAGCTGAATTGAAGCATTAATTTTCGTAACGCCTTTGGACTTGTTTGAACCTTAACGAACTGAACTCGGTCGGATGGCATGCAAGGGGTCAGGAGTTCGAATCTCCTTACCTCCACTAACAAAAACCGCTTATGCCAAGGGTCGAATTGTTCGGTTGAGGCCACAGTCGATTCAGTAGAACCGTTGATTGCGCTTTCGTCAAACCTCGGTTTCGGTTACCTGAGTTCGTCTGGAGTCAATGGCCTGCCCAAGGTGAAAAATACCAATAATCCAGCCGCACCGACATTGCACAATCTGGCCAGATTTCGCCGACAGTACGATGAAAGGCAGTGCGACTTCACCCCATATTTCGGGCTTCAATGGTGATGGTCGTGGTCGCGTCATTCTCAGTAGTTAGCTTCGCGCGCGCCGATGGCGCGACCAATTCCGCAAACATCGCGACCTGCGTACAGGGCCAACTCCAAGTTGGCGAGGAGGCTGGGATTTCGAATCAACCACTCGGCTCGCCCAATGGCAAAACGTTTCTAATTGTGAACGTGTCGAATCACGCGTGCGCCATAAAGGGCTTCCCCTGGTGGATAGTCTTCAGCACCTCAAATGGCCACCAGGTGATCGCGACCGCACGGCACCGAGCAAATGCTCTCTTCGGAGAGCCCCCAGTCCAGCGCGTGATCTTGAACGCGCACAGCGTCGGATCGTTTGGTCTGAGTTACACCTACGTTCACCCTCCCGCACCGTCGCCACCATCGACCTGCGAGGCCTCACTCGTCGACTTTCGCCTCCCCGCAGCGTCCGCACACCTGTTCTCGTTCGAGTTCCCAATCTCGATTGATCTCTGCGCCGCAAACCGGCAGTTTGACGTCACACCGGTAGAGGGACGCACGTCCCCCT
>JAGWHY010000016.1 GCA_028873575.1 Acidobacteriota bacterium
CGGAGCCACGTACTGTTGGCGGTCACCGGATTGAAGTTGGCGATGGCTTTGGCGTAGAGGGCGTCGACTGCTTTCATACGGACGCCGCTCGGAAAGCTGTCGGGGTACGCCGGACCACTCCACGACCGCGCAGTTGTCGATGGCGCGGTGGTCGTAGGACGAGTGAAGATGGCGACGTCCACAACCCCCTTCGAGGCCGCCGTAGCGGTCCCCACGTCACTCGCGAACGTTTGTACCGTGGACGGCACGCCTAGTCGTCGCCAACTCGCGACGACTAGGCGAGCAACGGTCCGGTCTAGCGCACTCGGACCAACCCCGATGCGGACCAACAGTATCCGTCCGCGAACGTCGAACCATCCAGACGCCCGACGATCAAAGCCCGCGATCCGTAGGACTTGGACGGCGCAGGTGAAGCAATCGTTCAAGCCGTTGGTCGTCGCCGTCGGCGTCGACGTCGTCGTGGTGGTCTGCGCACCCGGTCCCACCCCGCCATTACCCGGGTACGCGCTCTGGCCTTGTGAGAAGAGGGCCGACTGGGCGACCGAGGGAGAGAACGTGACATTGCCCCACAACGCGTTAATCATCGCTTGACGATCAAGTGACCAGCTCAACGCCTTACGCACGAGAACGCGTCTCGTGAGCGGGCCGTGCGGCGCGAAGGTCAGTTCCTCGACGTCACTGGAGGTACCGATGCGACTCGACAAGTTGGGATACGAGCCCAGCGCCTCAACGTTGGACTTTGACACCACGAGCGAGTACCCCGCGAATGCACCCTCGTTCGTGCGTGCCGGCGTTGGGCTGGAGGTGATAACGACACGGCCGAATCGATTGGTGTCGAGTGGCCAGGCCCGATTCATCGAGAGCACTACCCGAGACGGAGTGGCACTGCGAACCAGGTACGGTCCGAGCGATGGATCTCGTTGCAGTTTGCTGATCGCGCATCCTCCCGCGACGCCACGTTCTTCCACGTCACGAAAGAGCATGGCCCAGTCGGCGTAGTCACTCGAAAACGTGGCCGTCACGCTCAGGCCGTCGTTCGACACGCTGAGCGACTTGATGGCCCGGTAGCCGTCGGCGCGGATGCTCGCGAGGCGCCGAGCGCGCTGCCACCAACTCACGAGGTCACTCGCCGTAAAGAGCGCGCCATTGCTCCAGTGCAGTCCTTGAGCCAAGGTGTAACGGACGGTCTGTGGAGCGAGCGACGTGAGTTCCGTTGTGGTGATGGCTCCGCCCTCACCAACCAAAACGCCGCCGGGTGACGTCATAAACGCCGAAGGGCGCACGAGGTCCAAGATCGCGCTGGAACTGTTTCCGGCCGTCGCGTCGAAGAACGTGCATCCAGTGAACGGTCCGGGTAGCGAAAGAACCAGCGTTCGAGCGTTTTCATTGACGGCCGGCGCGGCACTCGACGTGCCCAGTGGCGTTAGTAACGCGCCGAGGACGAACGCGGCACCCGAGACGAGACGCAGTGAACTACGCCAGTGTGCCACTGCCTACTGCAGGCGCAGATCGAGCGAAAGCGTCGCGAAGGTAAAGACGAGCGCGACGGCGATGGTGATGCGGTCGAGATTCTTCTCCGCCACCGTCGAGCCAGAGGCCACCGAACCAAGTGATCCACCCATGAGGTCCGATATTCCCCCACCGCGCCCCGAGTGCAGGAGCACGAGGAAAATGAGACTGACGACGGAGAGGGACTCGATCACGATGATGGTCCAGGTAAGCATGAAAAAACCTCCGATTAGCGCAGTTCAGCGTAGCAGTCGTCGACCGCCCGAATGATCGCAAGGAACGATTCAGCCTTTAGGCTGGCGCCACCCACGAGGAATCCGTTCACGCCCTGGCTAATGAGTTCTCCAGCGTTCTCGGGCGAGACCGACCCACCGTAAAGCACCAACGCCCCCGGCATCTCCAAGTCCGCCGCGACCAAACGCACGTGGGTGCTGATCGCGCGAACCTCGTCGGAGGTGGCGCTTCGCCCAGTTCCAATGGCCCAGAGTGGCTCGTAGGCGATCGTGACGAGGGCGCGCTGTGCGGGCGTGAGGGGCTCTAGTGCGTCACGGAGTTGGCCCGCGACGAACTCGTTCTGTCCTCCGGCGCTACGCACGTCGAGGTCCTCGCCCACGCAGAGAATCGCGCGCAGGCCGGCGCGCACGACTGCGAACAGTGTCGCGCGCACGACGTCGTCACTCATGGCGTAGAGGGTTCGACGCTCGGAGTGTCCCACGATCACCTGCGTGACACCCAGTCGCGCGAGCTGCCCGACAGATATCTCACCGGTGTGCGCCCCCGCGTCGTGCGCGTTCACGTGCTGCGCGGCCATCGCCACCGGTACGCGGTCGGCTTCGAGCACCGACGAGACGCTGCGGAGGTCCACGAAAGGTGGCGCGACCACCACGTCGGTGTGCGCCACTGGCTGGTGTCGAAGGACGACACCAATCTGTTGGGTGAGGTGTACGGCCTCGACGAAGTCGAGATTCATCTTCCAGTTACCCACGACGAGGCCTCGGGCGTCACTCATGCGTTCCACTTACTTTCTCGAAGGGCGCGCAGGCCCGGAAGGTCGCCGTACTGCACGAGCTCCAATGAGGCGCCACCACCGGTGGAGACAAAGCTCACCTGATCCTGCAGCCCAAAGCTGAAAAGTGCCGCCACTGAGTCGCCCCCACCAACGATTGACGTCGCCGACGACGCCGCCACGGCGCGCGCCACGGCTTCGGTCCCCGCGGCGAAGCGCGGATCTTCGAACACGCCCATGGGTCCGTTCCACAAAATGGTCCCCGCCCGCTCGATTACCTCCGCGAACTGCGCGGCACTGACTGGTCCGACGTCGAGGCCCATCGCGTCGTCGGGAATGTTGGGTCCGAAACTCATCACGGGTTCCGGGCCGCCCCGGCCAAAGGTTTGGTCGCGTCGCAGTCCACGCGCGTCGTGGGGAATCAACACCCGACCCGACGCCAACAGTGCGGCGCACTCGTCGACAAAATCCGCGTCGAAGAGCGAGCCCCCAATGGAGCGGCCCTCGGCCACCGCGAACGTGTACGACATGCCCCCGCCCACGATGACCGTGTCTGCTTTTTCGCACAGCACCTTCACCAGCGCCAATTTGTCCTTTACTTTGGCACCACCCACGATGGCCACGAACGGTCTGACGGGCTGCTCGAGGGCCGCGAGAATCATCTCCGTCTCGCGGCGCAGATTCGGTCCCGCCGCGCTGGGCACCAGGGTCGGCGGAACCATAATCGAGGCGTGCGCTCGATGCGACGCCCCAAAGGCCTCGTTGACGTAGTAGTCGAAGCCGTCGATCAGCGCGGCGCCGAATTCGTAGTCATTCGTCTCTTCTCCCGGCGAGAATCGCAGATTCTCGAGCAACGTCACGCCGGGGCAAAGTTCATCGAGGCGTTGGCGTACGGGCGCCACGCGATACTCCTCCACCACGTGGCCACGGGGTCGTCCAAAGTGCGTGCACACCACGACCTCAGCGCCCCGATTGAGCAGATCCTGCAGCAGAGGCACGGTCGCGCGAAGACGAAAGTCGTCACTAACGCGCAACGCCCCGTCCACCATCGTCACCGGCGCGTTCAAATCCGCGCGCACGAGGACACGCCGACCGTCGAGGCGGCCCCAGCGTTCGTGTGAGGGTAGTGCCGCGTCCACGTCCTATCGACGACCAACGAGTGTGGTGAGGTCAACGAGACGATTCGAGTAACCCCACTCGTTGTCGTACCACCCGAAGACTTTGACCAGCGAGCGGTCGTGGTCGAGCTTTTGCACCATGGTCATTTCGGAGTCGAACGTGCACGAGGCCGCACTTCCCACGATGTCCGAGGACACAATGGGCTCGTCGGTGTAGACCAAGATCCCGGCCAGACGTCCCTTCGAGGCTTCGAGGAAGGCCGCGTTGATCTCCTCGACGCTCGTAGCACGCACCACGGCCGTAAAGTCGGTGATACTCCCTGCCGGCACCGGCACCCGCAAGGAAGTGCCGTCGAGGCGGCCCTTCATCGCGGACAGCACCAGGCTGGTTGCGCGCGCCGCGCCGGTTGACGAGGGCACGATGTTGATGGCGGCCGCGCGAGAACGTCGGAGATCCTTATGCGCGAGGTCGAGCAGATTCTGGTCATTGGTGTAGGCGTGCACCGTGGTCATAAGGCCACCCTCCACGCCGAAGGCGTCGTCGAGTACCTTCACCATTGGCACGAAGCAGTTGGTCGTGCACGACGCGTTGGAGATCACGTGGTGGCGCTGCGGATCGTACGTGTCGTCGTTAACACCCATAACGAACGTCGCGTCGACGTCAGTGGCCGGCGCCGAAATTATGACCTTTTTGGCCCCCGCGTCAAGGTGCTGGGCGGCGGCGTCGCGACTCGTGAACAGCCCTGTGGACTCGATAACGACGTCAACGTCGAGTTCACCCCACGGCAGCGCCGCCGGATTGCGCTCGGCGAAATCCTTAATTAGGCGCTCACCCACGAGAATGCCCTCGGCGCTTACCGAGACCGGAACACGCAGGGGGCCTTGCGTGGAATCGTGCTTCAACAAGTGGGCGTTCGTCGCTGACGAGGTCAAGTCATTCACCGCGACAATTTCGAGCTCGGGGTTGTTAAGTGACGCGCGCAGAAAGTTACGACCGATGCGGCCAAATCCATTAATGGCAATCCTGGTGCTCACGCGTTCTCCTTGAGTTTCGTTATAGGTCGCGACGCAATTCGAGTCCAACGGCGTCGGACAATTTTGTCACATCGTGCACCAGGCGATTGCGGTCGGTCAACGGCCGAACACGCGTCCTGAGCGAACAGGGCTGACCGGCGAAGTCGCCGAACTCGTCCACGAGCACGACGTCGGGGACGACGCCGTGCGCCGTCAGAGCGTCGACGTGGTCTTGGAGCGAAAATCTCTCCGTCTCGGGCACCTGTGCTCGTAGGTTCGCGACGTAGATTTTACGCGCCCGAGTGCCGGCCAGCGCTTGGGTGATACCCGGAACGATGCAGGCCGCCAGCACACTCGTGAATAGTGATCCAGGACCGATCACGACGGCGTCGGCGCGCTCGATGGTTTCGACCGCCTCGATTGGCGCCGCCGCGTTGGTCGGTTCCAGGTGCAGACGACGAATCGACGAAGAGCGCGCGACTTCGCTTTGGCCGCGCGACGATCCCTCTTCGGTCGTCGCGGTTAAGACCACGCCCTCACAGCTCGCCGGGAGGATTGCGCCGGTCACGCCGAGCACTTGCGCCACCGCACGAACCGACTCTTCCAAATTGCCCGTCGCGTCGAGCAGCCCGACGAGCAGCAAATTGCCCACCGTGTGACCGTCGAGCTCCCCGACGTGAAAACGATGCTCAAGGGACGCGGTCAAGGGATTCTCGGGATCGGCCAGTGCGCCCAGGCACTTGCGCAGGTCCCCAACCGCGGCCACGTTTAAGAGCGCGCGTAGCCGACCAGTAGACCCGCCGTCGTCGGCGACGGACACTACGCCTGTCACGTCGTCAGTCAACCGTCGCAGTGCGCGCAAAGAGACGGCGGTGCCGTGGCCGCCCCCGACCGCGACGAGTTTCATCGTGTGACGTCGCGGTGAAAAACGACGTTGTCGACCCCGAGGCGTCGACGCAGTTCCTCGGCCACCGCGACGGAGCGGTGACGGCCACCCGTGCAGCCGATCGCGATCGAAAGATACGACTTGCCCTCGGCGGCGAAGGCGGGAATCTGCCACTCGAGCAACTGGCTCACGTCGCGTAAAAAGTGCTGAGCCGGCTCTTGATTTAGGACGAACTCCGCGACCGGCTCGTCGAGCCCCGTCAGGGGACGCAAGTCCTCGTCCCAGTGTGGATTCGGCAAAAAGCGGCAGTCAAAGACCAGGTCCACGTCGCGCGGAATACCGTAGGAGTACCCGAAGGAGACCAACGCGACGCGCATCGTTTCACCCGTGGAGGCATCCGAAAAGGTCTCCACAATCCGCCGTCGGAGCTGATTGGTGTTGAGAGAACCAGTGTCAAAGACCACGTCGGCGGCGTCGCGAATCGACTGAAGTCGCGCGCGTTCACCCTTGATGGAGTCGGCCAACGTCGGCGCAGGGAAAGGATGGCGGCGACGATTGCCTTCGTAGCGGTGAATGAGAACCTCGTCGGACGCGTCGAGGAACAGAATCTTGGCACTCTCGTGCAGCTGTTGGAGTTCACGCTCCACGGCGAGCAGTGCGTCAGGCTGCACGCGACCGGAACGACCCACGACAAAGGCGACACCCTTGAACTCGAGCGCACCCGCCGCCGCCAGTTCACTGACCCGCACGACCAGCTCAAGGGGCAGATTGTCAATGACGAACCAGCCGAGATCCTCGAGCGCCGCCGACACCGTGGAGCGCCCCGCGCCGGACATTCCGGTGACTAAGAGGACCTCACTCATCGCGCGAACTCTCCCTCGCTGGACGTGGCGCCGTCGGCGCCTGTAAGTGATCGTAGAGCCTGCGCGCGACGTCACTGGGTAGCCACGCCAGCGCGTCAAGCTCCTCAAAGGTTGCACGACGTAACGCGTCGAGCGAGCCAAAGCACTCGAGTAAGCGTTCACGTCGGGCCGGACCAAGACCTCCCACGCCCTCAAGCGACGATGCGACCATGGACTTGCCACGCTTCGACCGGTGGAAGGTGATCGCGAAACGGTGCGCTTCGTCTCGGACGCGCTGCACGAGATAGAGCGCCTCGGAACCTCGTTCTAGCGCAATAGGCGTGTTCGAACCGGGTCGGTAGAGCAACTCTTCGCGCTTCGCGAGGGCTACGAACTCCACGTCGTGCTCGAGTCCGAGCGAGTGCGCGGCCTTTTGCGCGGCGTGCAGTTGAGGTAACCCACCGTCAATGATGATGAGATCCGGTCGGCGAAATTTGGACCCGGACTGTTCGTCGTGCCAGTGGCTTAAACGCCGGCGCACCACCTCCTCCATCGCTCCCGCGTCGTCGTTGCCCAGTATCTCCTTGACGTTGAAGTGTCGGTACTCACTCTTGAGCGCGAGACCGTCTTCCATGACCACCATGGAGCCGACGTAGTTCGTCCCTTGCAGATGACTCATGTCGAAGCATTCGATGCGATAGGGCGGTTCGGCTAAGCCCAACGCCTCGCCCAGCTCTTGCAGGGCCCGCGACCGCACGTTGTGATCACTCTGGCGACGTAGTGAATCGCGCTCAATCACCGCTTTGGCGTCGACGCGCGCCATCTCCACCACGCGGCGGCGCTTACCACGCTCGGGCGCGACGACGCGCACCTTCTTGCCCCGTAGCTCACTGAGGTAGGCCGCGACGAGCGGATTCGCGATATTGCTTGACGTGACGACTACTTCCTCGGGCACCGAGGTGGCGTCGAGATACATTTCGGTCAGCACACTCTCCACAATCTCGGTGTCATCTTCGTCCATCGATCGATCGACCAGGTGCACGCTGCGACCAATGACGCGACCAAAGCGCACGCGAAAGCGCACCACCGCAGCCCTCGAACCCTCACTCGCCACCGCGATCACGTCGAGATTCGAATAGTCGTCGAGCACCACGTGCTGACTGGCCGCGGCGCGTTCCAGCGCCGCCAGTCCGTCACGCGCCTTAGCGGCCGCCTCGTAGTGCTTTTTCTCCGCCGCCGATTTCATCTGCGCGTTGAGTAGATCGCGCAGTGGCTTGACGTCACCTTCGAAGAATCGGGCCCAGGACTGCACGAGCCCCTGGTACTGCGCCTCGTCGACCGCGCCAACGCACGGTCCCGAGCATTTGCCAATGTCGAAGAGAAGACAGGGCCGCTGTAGTCGTGCTTGATACTGGAACTTGTGTTTCGTGCACGTACGAAGAGGAAACGCGTACAGCAGCTCATCGATCGTGACGCGCAGGGCGCGCACGTCCACGAAGGGCCCAAAGTATCGCACCCCCTTGTGGTGCGCACCGCGCGTCGTGTACGGCGCCGGAAACGGCGTGCGCGCGTCGATCGCGACGTACGGAAAAGTCTTGTCATCCTTAAGGCGCAGGTTATAGCGCGGCTGATTTTCCTTAATTAGCTCGTTTTCCAGAACCAGCGCGTCGAGTTCACTCGGGGTGACGATCCACTCAACCGAGGCCGCGTCGTTCATGAGTAACTGCGTCTTTTGCGTCAATCCGTCGGGGCGCTGGAAGTAACTCGAGAGTCGCTGGCGCAATGAGCGCGCCTTACCCACGTAGATCACGACGCCACGGTCGTTGCGAAAGAGGTAGCAGCCGCTTTGGCGAGGAATGCCCGTCGGCTTTGGAAACATCAGTGACGGCTTGACGCGGCGAGTACCTCTCTCAACACCGTGCCGGTCGCCGTGTCGAGTTTGGCGATCTGCTCGGGCGTGCCCTCGCCCACCAGGCGTCCTCCGCGTCGTCCGCCCTCGGGGCCAAGATCGAGAATCCAGTCAGCAGTCTTCACCACGTCAAGATTGTGCTCGATGACCAGTACCGTGTTGCCTTGATCGACCAAGCGGTGCAGCACTTCGAGCAAGCGCGCCACGTCCTCAAAGTGCAGACCCGTGGTCGGTTCGTCGAGTACGTAAAACGTGTGACCGGTGGGGCGTCGAGCGAGTTCGGTGGCGAGTTTGACGCGCTGCGCCTCGCCTCCCGAAAGCGTCGGCGCCGGTTGACCCAAGCGCACGTATCCCAATCCGACGTCGGCGAGACTTTGCACGTGTCGCAGGATTGACGGCTGTCGCTCAAAGAACGTAAGAGCCTCGTTGACCGGCATGTTCAACACGTCACTGATCGACTTGCCACGATAGGTAATTTCGAGGGTCTCACGGTTGTAACGAGCTCCGTCGCAGACTTCGCAGTTCACGTAGACGTCTGGAAGAAAATGCATCTCAATCTTGATAGTTCCGTCGCCCGCGCAGGTTTCGCATCGACCGCCCTTGACGTTGAACGAGAAACGCCCTTGTTGGTACCCGCGAACTTTGGCCTCTTGGGTCTCCGCGAAAAGTTTGCGAATCTTGTCGAAGACGCCCGTGTAAGTGGCCGGATTCGAGCGCGGCGTACGGCCAATAGGTTGCTGATCGACCGCGACCACTTTGTCGATATTGCCGACTCCGTTAATACGGTCGTGCGCGAGAACCACGGTTTTGGCTCGATTGATCTGACGCTCCAGCGACGCGAGCAGAATGCCGTTGATCAACGTGGACTTCCCTGATCCCGAGACGCCGGTCACCGCGACGAAGGTACCGAGGGGAATGTCGACGTCCACGTTCTGGAGATTGTTCGCGCGCGCACCCTTTACCGTAATCGTCTTGCCGTCGCCGAGTCGACGTTGCGCGGGCACCGCGATAGAGCGTCGGCCCGAAAGATATTGGCCAGTCAGCGACTCGGTATTGGCGAGTAACGACTTGTAGTCGCCGGCGTGCACGACCCGACCGCCGAACTCCCCCGCGCCAGGTCCAATGTCGACGATGAAGTCAGCGAGACGGATGGTCTCCTCGTCGTGCTCGACGACGATTACCGAGTTGCCCAGATCACGAAGTCGTTCGAGCGTGGTGATGAGCCGTCGATTGTCGCGTTGGTGCAGGCCAATGGAAGGTTCGTCGAGTACGTAGAGCACCCCGACGAGGTAACTGCCAATCTGGCTCGCCAAGCGAATCCGTTGTGCTTCTCCGCCCGAAAGTGTTGCCGAGGCTCGACTTAGGGTCAAATAATCGAGCCCTACGTCCATTAGAAAGGTCAAGCGCTCGACGATCTCCTTTACTACCTGACGCGCGATCGATTCTTCTCGCTTGGTGAGCTTGAGGTTCGTGAAAAACGCGATGGTTTCGTCAATGGTCATTGCGGAAATCTCGGCCAAGTCGCGACCGTGTACCTTCACCGCCAGCACCTCGGGACGAAGTCGCCGACCCTGGCAGACCGTGCATTCGACCTCTCGCATGAACTGTTCGGCCTGTTCGCGCGACCAGTCGCCGTCGGCCTCGTTACGCTTGCGCTCTAACCACTCCACGATGCCGTTGTACGACGTCTCGTAGGTGCGCACGCGCCCGTAGCGGTTGCGATACTTGACCGGTACCGACTTCTTCTCCACCCCGTGCAGGACGAGTTTGCGATCCTTCGCGCGCAATTTGTTCCAGGGCGTGTCGACGCTGAATCCACCCATGTCCGCGATGCCACCAATGAGACGCTCAAAGTACTTAAAGCGCGCACCACTCCAGGGCGCGAGTGCACCTTCGCCTAACGCGAGCGTGGGATCGGGTACCACGAGTTCCGGGTCGACCTCAAAACGCGTACCGAGCCCGGTGCAGGTCGGACAGGCGCCGTAGGGTGAGTTAAACGAGAAGTCGCGTGGCGCGAGTTCGCTGAAGGACAACCCGCAGTCGGTACAGGCCATCTTTTCGGAGAACTTGACCTCCTCGTCGGTGTCGAGAAAGTGGAAGACCACCGTACCCTTCGTGAGCTTGAGCGCCGCCTCAATCGACTCCGTGAGCCGCTGACGGTTTGACGATCGCACCGTGAGCCGATCAAGAACGACGTCGATGGAGTGTTGCTCGTAACGAGCAAGATTCAGATCGTCACGTTGCGCCAGCTCAATCACCGTTCCGTCGACGCGGGCGCGAGAGAAGCCCTGTCCCACGAGTTCATTTAGCAGCGTTGAGTACTCGCCCTTTCGACCGTCGACGACCGTCGCGAGCACCATAAATCGTTCGCCGTCCTTACGCGTCAGAACCTGATCGACAATCTGCTGGGGTGTTTGACGCGAGACCGCTTTACCGCACTTTGGGCAGTGTTGCACCCCAACGCGCGCGAAGAGCAGTCGAAGGTAGTCGTGAACTTCGGTGATCGTGCCAACCGTGGAGCGAGGATTGCGTGACGCCGTCTTTTGATCAATCGAGATCGCCGGTGAAAGGCCCTCAATGAAGTCAACGTCGGGCTTGTCCATCTGTCCCAAAAACTGACGGGCGTAGGCCGAAAGGCTTTCTACGTAACGGCGCTGACCCTCGGCGTAGATCGTGTCGAACGCGAGCGACGATTTGCCCGAACCCGAAAGGCCGGTAAAGACGACTAACTGGTCGCGGGGTATCTCGACGGAGAGGTTCTTCAGGTTGTGAACTCGTGCGCCCTGCACGCGAATCGACGTTGACATAGGGGAAATCTACCGGTTAGTCCAGGGAAACCGGCTCGACGCTCCCGTCGAGGGCGTGTTGCTGCAAGGTGTGTAAAAGATCACGTAGCGCCGCCGCCTCTTCGAAGCGAAGATCGTCCGCGGCGAGCAGCATGGCCTTTTCCACGCGCGCGATCTCTTGGCTGAGGTCGTCGGGCCAAACCCCCTCGAGGGACGCCACGCCGTGCACCTTGTCGTGGGGCACCGGCACCGACTCGCTGCGTAACCGGCCCAAAATGTCGGCGACATTCTTCATCACGGTTTTTGGTTCGATGCCGTGTTCGGTGTTGTAAGCAATCTGGGCGCGCCGACGGCGTTCCGTCAACGAGAGCGCCTGGCGCATCGAGTCGGTAACCCGGTCGGCGTAGAGAACGGCCAGACCGTTCGAGTTGCGCGCCGCTCGACCAATGGTCTGGATGAGCGCACTACGTGAACGGAGAAATCCTTCTTTGTCCGCGTCGAGAATCGCGACCAGGGACACCTCCGGAAGGTCCAATCCCTCGCGCAACAAGTTGATTCCTACGAGGACGTCGAACTCGCCGAGGCGTAGCGACCGGAGAATTTCAATGCGTTGGATGGTGTCGATGTCGCTGTGCAAGTACTGCACCCGATAGCCAGCCTTGGTCAAGAACGTCGTGAGGTCCTCGGCCATCTTCTTCGTCAGCGTCGTGATTAACGCGCGTTCGCCACGCGCGATCACCACGTCGAGGCGGCCTCGAAGATCCTCAATTTGATCCTTGGTGGGCACCACCAACACTTCGGGATCGAGAAGACCAGTGGGGCGAATGACCTGTTCGACGACCTGATCGGAGTGTTCCTCTTCGTACGGTCCGGGCGTCGCGGACACGAACACTATCTGGGGCACGAGATCGATGAACTCCTCAAAGTTCAAAGGTCGATTGTCGAGCGCACTCGGCAGACGGAAACCGTGTTCGACGAGGGTCTCTTTACGTGACTTGTCACCCGCGAACTGCCCACGTACCTGTGGCACGGCGACGTGAGACTCGTCGATGACCACCAGAAAGTCGCTCGGGAAATAGTCGAGCAACGTGAAAGGGCGTTCACCACGCGAGCGCCCGTCAAGGTGCGCGGAGTAGTTCTCAATACCCGCACAGATTCCCGTCTGCTCGAGCATCTCGAGGTCGTGCTCCGTACGCGAGCGCAGTCGCTGCGCCTCGAGCAGTTTTCCTTGCGCCTGAAAGGCTGCCAACTGCACCTGCAACTCCTCTTCGATAGATCGACAGGCTCGTTGGAGAGTCTCGGCGCTGGTGGCGTAGTGCGACGCGGCGAACAACGTCACTTCGTGGACCTTGCCACGGCTTTCCTGCGTCAGCGGATTGAAGAAAGAGATCTCTTCGATCTCGTCACCGAAAAACGAGACGCGAACGGCTTCGTTGCTGTACGCGGGCTGGATTTCAAGCGTGTCGCCCTTCATGCGAAAACTGCCTCGTTCGAGCACCAGTTCGTTGCGGTTGTACTGCATCTCCACGAGTCGTCGCAGGAGCCAGCGATTGTCAATCGTTAAGCCCACTTCGAGTGGCAACATGCGCTCGCGGTACTCGAGTGGCGAGCCCAGACCGTAGATGCACGACACCGACGCGACGACGACGGTGTCGCGATGGGTCAAGAGTGACGACGTCGCGGCGTGGCGAAGTCGGTCAATTTCTTCGTTGACTGAACTGTCCTTTTCGATGTAGGTGTCCGTACGAGGGATGTACGCCTCTGGCTGGTAGTAGTCGTAGTACGAGACGAAGAACTCCACCCGATTACTGGGTAACATGTCGCGCAACTCCGAGGCCAGTTGCGCCGCGAGAGACTTGTTAGGTTCGAGAATCAGCGTTGGTCGTTGCACGCGTTCAATCAGCCACGCGATGGTGGCGGTCTTTCCACTACCGGTGATTCCCTCCAGCGTCTGGTACCGCAGCCCGTCGTCGACGCCCCGGGCGAGGGCCGCGATGGCGGCTGGTTGATCGCCCGCGGGTGAGAACGGCGATTCGACCTTAAAGAGAGTCACGCGAGTCCCCGTTGCGCCAGCAGCGCGTCAACCTGCGCCAAGAGTTCATCCACCGTCCCGTTATTCCACAGCGTCACGTCGGCCAACGCCGCTCGTCGTTCGTTGGGTATTTGCACGCTTAGCCGCGCCGTCGCGTCCTCGACACTCATACGACGCATCGTGGTCAAGCGTTCCAGGGCGATCGCGGGATCGCTCAAAACTGCCCACACCTGATCGAGGCCGAGCAGCCCACGGTGTTCCGTCCGAAAGAGTGGCAGCGCGACGAAGCCCGCCTTGCCGTGGGCCTCACGCAATCGACGACTTAACTCCAAGCCAATTGGGCCGTGAGTAATCGCGTTCAATCGTCGCAGCGCACTGGCGTCGTGAAAGACCACGTCCGCCAGGAAAGCCCGGTCAATCGTGAGATCGTCGGTCAGGACTGCCGCGCCGAAGGCGTCGACGAGCGCTCGGTAGGCGCCTTGGCCCGGTTCAACCACGTCTCGCGCGACGTCATCGGCGTCCAGCACGAAGTAGCCCCGCGACGCCAAGTACGAAGAGACGGTGCTCTTGCCCGCTCCGATTCCGCCCGCGAGGGCAATTCTCTGCACGTTTCCACGCTACTTGTGACCTGTAACGCGTCGGGCAGAATTGGCCACACGACACGAGTTACCTATCGGGGTTGGCTAGTGTCCTAGGAAGTCTCGGAGGGGGAACCTTGGCGCGTTATCTGATTCGGCGGGTGGTGATGCTGGTTGGCATCGTCTTCGTGATCTCGGTTGGCGCCTTTTACCTCATTCATCTGCTTCCGGGTGACCCAGCCGTCGTCATCCTCGGCACCGGGGATAGCCCGCAGAACCGAGCCATCCTTTTCAAGGAGCTGGGACTCAATAAGCCGATTTGGGATCAGTACTTCATCTGGATGCGCAACATCCTCCACGGCAACTTGGGCACCTCGTTCATTTCGCAGACCTCGGTCGCCGGTACTATTCGCGCGGCCCTCCCAATCGACCTCGAACTCATCGTCTTGAGCCAAATACTCGCGTTCGCGACCGCTATTCCCGCGGCAATGCGTAGTGCGCGCAAACCGGACGGTCCACTCGACCGAGTGCTGGGGGCCACGAGTTTCACCCTGCTGTCCATTCCGCCTTTCATCATCATCGTGCTGCTCGTGTTGTTCATCGCCATCAAGCTGCAGATTCCTCACACCGGCCCGTCGTCGTACGTTTCATTCTCTTCTGACTGGATTGGCAATTTGGAGTCCCTCGCGCTGCCGGCCTTCACGTTGGCTATTGCCAGCTTCGTCGTCTACTACCGCGTCTTGCGCAGCGACTTGATCGCGACGTTGCAAGAGGAGTTCATTACCTTGGCGCGTTCCAAGGGTTTGAGTTCTCGTCGCATAATGTGGCGACACGCCTTTCGACCCTCCTCGGTCGCGCTGCTCGGCACCGCGGGCGTCAATATCGGTGGCCTACTCGCGAGTGGCTTCGTGGTCCAGTACCTCTTGGCCATTCCGGGTCTCGGCTACACGCTCATTTCGGCGATCGCGCAGAGTGACTATCTCCTGGTCCAGGGGATTGTTCTCGTCGTCTCGGTGGGCGTCATCGTGATCAATTTTCTCTTCGACTTCATCATCAATCTCGTCGACCCAAGGATTAGCCGTGAGTGACCAACTCGAAGAACTGACACTCATCAATCGCCCAGAGAAAAGTCGCCCACTCGGGCTACTGTTCTGGATCTGCGTTGGTTGGGTCGGACTCAACATTTTCGGCGCGATCTTCGCCAATCTTTTGCCCCTCCCCGACCCGCTCTTCCAGAACTACTCCGCCATCAACGTCGGACCAGGTATCCATCACTTGCTCGGCACCGACGACCTCGGCCGCGATATCTTCTCGCGGATCGTCTTTGGCTCGCGCGTGTCTCTGGCCGTCGGCGCGGGGGCGATGCTGATTGGCTTCGGTCTCGGGGCGCCTCTTGGAATGTTGGCGGCCTATCGACGCGGCCGCTTTGACGCGATCTTCACGACCTTCATGTACGTACTGTTGGCCTTTCCGGCCATCATCGCCACGATCGCGGTCCTCTCTTTTTGGACGCCTCGGGCGTTGGTCAAAATCATCGTCGTGATTGGCTTGGCGTCGGTGCCACTGGTCTACCGTGTTATTCGAACGGCCACCATGGGCATCGCGACCAAGGATTACGTCGTCGCGGCGAGGATTCAAGGCGCCACTGACACGCGAATTCTCTTTAAGGAGCTACTGCCGAACGTGGCGCCCATCGGCGTCTCGTTTCTCTTAATCGGCATCGCGACGGTCATCACGCTCGAGGGGGCTTTGGCCTTTTTGGGTCTGTCGGTCAATCCGCCCACGCCCTCGTGGGGCAACATGATTAACGAAAGTCGAACCGTGCTCGCCCAAAACCCTTGGTTGGTCATCTTTCCTTCGTTGGCGCTATGCCTGTTCCTGCTCTGCTTGAACTTCATTGGCGACCGCCTACGTAGTCACTTCGACGTCACGGAGGTGAAACTGTGAGCGACCGCCTCCTCGAGGTGCGCGACCTCGCCACCACCTTCGCCACGGCCGGCGGACCTCTCCCGGCCGTCGGCGGTGTTTCCTTCGATCTCAATCAGAACGAGACGCTCGGCATCGTGGGCGAATCGGGGTCCGGTAAAACCGTGCTCTCACGCACGATTATGGGGCTCCAGCCCCGTACCAACGTGACGGTGAGCGGCTCGGCTCGTTTGAACGGTTTCGAAGTCGTGGGCGCCAGCGAGGAAGCCAAGCGCGGCATCTGGGGCACCGAAGTCGCGATGGTCTTCCAGGACCCGATGACCTCACTCAATCCGGTAATGCGTATCGGCAAACAGATTGACGAGGTGCTGCGTGTCCGCTTAGGCATGGACAAGGCCGCGGCGAAGGCGCGCGCCATTGAACTCCTCGAACTGGTCGGGATTCCGTCGCCGGTCGAGCGCTATCGGGCCTACCCCGGTCAACTGTCGGGCGGCATGCGCCAGCGCGTCGTTATCGCGATCGCGCTGGCCTGTTCACCCAAACTCTTGATGGCCGACGAGCCCACGACCGGCCTTGACGTCACGATCCAGGCGCAGATCTTGAACCTGCTGGATCGTCTCAAGTCCCAACTGCAGATGTCGGTGATCCTCGTGACCCACGACCTCGGGGTCGTGGCGACCAGGACGTCGCGCATCATCGTGATGTACGCCGGCCGGGTAGTGGAGACGGGTTCCACCCGCGACGTGTTCCAAAATCACCGCATGCCCTACACACGCGCACTCTTGGAGAGTTCACCCAAGGTGGCCAGTCACTCCCACACGCGACTGCAGGCCATTCCCGGTCGTCCGCCCAACTTGATGAAGTTGACCGCCGGCTGCGCCTTCGCGCCGCGTTGTGCGTACGCCACCGAACGGTGCCACCGCGAACGCCCCGAACTAACTGCCGCCGAGGGGCCAGGACACGCCTTCGCGTGCTGGAACCCCCTCCCCACGACCCGAGGAGCCTCGTGAGCGATCCCCGCACGCCTCTACTGAAGGTGCGCGACCTCAGCGTCACCTTTGGCACCAAGCGCCATCCGGTCTCGGCCGTGGCCGGCATCAGCTTCGACGTCTACGAGGGCGAGACCCTCGGATTAGTGGGCGAGTCGGGATGCGGCAAGTCGACGACCGGTAAAGCAATCATGCGCATCGTTGAGCCCACCGGCGGTACCGTCGAGCTCGAAGGGCGCGACATCACCACCGAAAAGGGACGCGCCTTGCGCCAACTGCGCACGCGTTTACAGATGATCTTTCAAGACCCTATTAGTTCACTCAATCCCCGCCGTCGGGTGAAAGACATCGTCGCGGAGCCCCTCGACTGCTGGAAGTCGGTGACTGGCGACGAACGCGAGCGTCTCGTGCAGGACCTCTTAAGCAAAGTAGGAATTGATCCGCTGGTGTACGGCAATCGCTACGCGCGCCAATTCTCTGGTGGTCAGTGTCAGCGCATCTCCATCGCACGCTCGTTGGCGATGCGGCCGAAGTTGCTCATCTGCGACGAAATGGTCTCGGCGCTCGACGTCTCGGTCCAGGCCCAGATCTTGAACCTGCTCGAAGACCTCAAGAACGAGTACGGACTTACTCTGTTATTCATCGCCCACGACTTAGCGGTGGTGAAGAACGTGAGTGACCGCGTGGCCGTGATGTACCTCGGCAAAATTTGCGAAATTGGCCCCTCGGACACACTTTACGAAGACCCAGAACACCCCTACACCAAGTTTCTCCTCGGCGCGGCACTCGAGGCCGACGTCGACTCACCGGTTCACGGCGACGTATTGGAGGGAGAACCGCCGAGCCCACTCAATCCTCCGAGTGGCTGTCGTTTTCGAACTCGTTGTCCGAACGCCACCGAAAAATGCGCCAGCGAAGAGCCGTTGCTCCAAGAGATCGCGCCAGGCCACCAGGTCGCCTGTCACTACCCGTTGCGTACGCTCGCGCGGCGTTAGCGCCGCTTCACGTCGGGTCACTACGGTTCAAGGGCAGATAAGTCGCAACGAATCACGGAATGGAACAAGACTTTCGGCGATGAACCGGTTCCGGGGACACGGCGTTCAGGAGTCTTCAATACCGACTAGCCCAGTCAGACTTGATCCGGTCCCTTAACCACTTTGGTGCGCAATCGAACGACAACGTCAGATGCTTGCGACGTGTTAACGCGCCTCGCCCCAACCCAATCGTCGACCGCGTGCCACGGAACTTCTCGAGGCGTCCCTGGCCACCTAGGCAATAAGTGCACGTGCAGGTGATCAATAGAGTGACCCACCGTCGCCACGTACACGCGTTCGGCCCCAATTCCCTTCAGCGCATTCGAACAGGTCGCGATAGCGACTCCAATCTCAGATGCTTCCTCTTGCGTGAGTGCGGCGAAGTCGGCCACGTGCCTCTTGGGCACCACCAAGATATGGCCGGAGTACACGTCCGATCCATCTAACGACGGAACGTGGAACGCGACGGAGAACGTCCCCGAGCTCACGTAACCGCCCGGCACTGCAACGACTCCGGAGACTTCATCACACACCACGCAAGAGGTCATTGCTTAAACCGCCCTAACGACGACTGGATTACAAATGCCAGTTGGCGCGGAGCCTATGACACCCCGCGCGACTGCTCAACTACTCACAAGGTACGCCGAGTTCAATAACCGCGCAACGGGCCTAACTCCCCACCTCGCCAACGCTTCGCAGCAACTCTGTTGGCGCAGGGATCGAGACGAAACAATCCCCGGCGCTTCGGCGCCGGGGATTGTTGAGATTTGGTCTCCGAATAGACGTTGTCGACCTACTCGGTCGCGACCGGAGCTTCGGTAGCGTCGGGCGTAGCGTCACTGTCGGCCGCCTTGTGCGTGACCTCAGTGGCGTACTCAGCCCAAGCGGCCTGCGCCTCGGTCTCGGGCGTGAACTCGCCGAGTTCGATGCCGCCGCCAATGTAGTTACCGTCCGCGTCGTAGGCGTGGGAACCGAAGGCTTCGTGGTACTCCTCAGCCACTTCACCACCGTCGGCGGCCTGCTTGATCGAGAGGCTGATACGACGACGGGCGGTGTCGAGTTCGATGATCTTCACCCAGAGTTCTTCACCGGCGGTGACGACCTGCTCAGGCGACTCGACGTGGTGCGCCGCCATCTCCGAGATGTGCACGAGACCTTCGATGCCCTCGCCGACCTGAATAAACGCGCCGAAGGGCACCAGCTTGGTGACCCGGCCGTAGACCAACTGGCCGACCGCGTGACTGTCGGCGAAGACCTGCCACGGATCCGACTGAGTGGCCTTGAGCGACAACGAGATGCGCTCCTTCGAGAAGTCAACGTCCAAGACCTCAACGTCCACCTCGTCACCCACCGTGACGACTTGACTCGGGTGATCGATGTGCTTCCAACTGAGTTCCGACACGTGGATAAGCCCGTCCATGCCGCCCAGGTCCACGAAGGCACCAAAGTTGACCACGCTCGAGATGACGCCGTGACGACGCTCCCCCGGCTTGAGATTGGACAGGAAGTCTCCGCGCTGCTCCTTTTGGGTCTCTTCGAGCCAGGCGCGGCGCGACAGCACGACGTTGTTGCGGTTGCGGTCGAGTTCGATGATCTTGGCTTCGACGGTCTTGCCGATGTAGGGCTGGAGCTCGCGCACGCGTCGTAGTTCTACGAGTGAAGCCGGCAAGAAGCCGCGCAGACCAATGTCCACGATGAGACCGCCCTTGACGACCTCAATGACGACACCCTTGACCACCTCGTCACGGTTCTTGAGTTCTTCGATGTTGGCCCACGCTTTTTCGTACTGCGCGCGCTTCTTCGACAGGACCAAGCGGCCTTCCTTGTCCTCTTTCATGAGGACGAGGCACTCAATCTTTTCGCCTAGCGAGACAATCTCGGCGGGGTCCACGTCGTTGCGAATCGAGAGCTCGCGGGACGGAATCACGCCCTCGGACTTAAAGCCGATGTCGAGCAGGACTTCGTCGTGGTCGATCTTGACCACGGTGCCAGTGACCAAGTCACCGTCGTCGAATTCGAGAACACTGTCACCGACCAGGCTGGCGAGATCGGTCCCGACCAAGTTGTCTTCGGTGACGACGCGCGGAACGTAGTTCCCTTCGGCGTCAAAAGTACCCATTTGCTGGGAGGAGAGGAGGCTGGTGCCGTCCGACATGCGTACTACTTTCGTGCGACCACACCGGGGTCTGACTAGGCGACGAGGCTGGGCCGCCGGTGTTGGCCCAGGGGACAACCTTAGCACTACGTGCGTTTAGCCCTTCGCGGCCGCCCAGTTCTCGCCCCAGTTCAAACTCACCTCAAGAGGCACGCGCAGATTCGCGGCGTGGGTCAACGCGTCGACGATACGCACGCCCACCTCGTCGCGTTCGTGCGGGGGCGCCTCGACGAGAACCTCATCGTGGACCTGGAGGATGAGTCGTGCCTCGAGGCCCGCCTCACTGAGCGCGTGATCCAGCCGCACCAGAGCCGATTTGAAGATGTCGGCGGCCAATCCCTGAATACCGGCGTTCATGGCTTGACGCTCCGCGGCCTGCCGTTGGGGGCCGACGGCGGTCAGGAGATCGGGGAAGGGACGTATGCGACCAAATTCGGTACGGGAGTAGCCGACGCGACGAATTTCGGCAATCGTACGTTCCATGTAGGCGCGCAGGCTTGGAAAGCCCTCAAAATAGCGATCCATGATGGCCCGAGCCTCACTCACCGGTATCGCGAGACGCTGACTTAGACCGAAGGCCTCCATTCCGTAGGCCAGTCCGTAGGAAACCGCCTTCGCCTGTTCGCGCTGCTCGGCGGTCACCGCCTCGACCGACACGCCGAAGACGGACGACGCAATGGAACGATGCACGTCCTCGTGTCCGTCGAAGGCGCGCAACAGCCCCTCGTCCTGGGAGAGGTGCGCCAAGATGCGTAACTCAATCTGGTTGTAGTCCGACACCGCGAGGAGCCAACCGGGCGACGGCACGAAGGCGTAGCGCAAGCGACGCCCCTCGAAGGAGCGCACCGGGATGTTGTGCAGATTCGGACTCTCCGACGAAAGGCGTCCCGTACGCGCGACGGTTTGATTAAACGAGGCGTGAATGCGACCGTCTGCCGCGATCGTCGAGATCAACGGCGCGCCGTACGTGGAGCGAAGTTTCTCGACTTCGCGGTAGCGGAGAATCTTGGCGATGATCTCGTGTTCGCCCACGATCGCTTCGAGGCTGGTGGCGTCGGTGGAGTACCCCGACTTGATTTTCTTCGTCGGCGTCAGACCTAATTCCTCGAAAAGCACGACCTGGAGCTGCTGTGGTGAGTTGACCTTGAAGGGGTGGCCGGCGATCTCTTGGATCGCCGCGTCCAACGAGGCCGCTTCACTGGCGAACTCCTCCGCGATCGTGCGCAGAAGTTCCGCGTCGACGCGAACGCCTCGCGCTTCCATGCGACCCAGTACCGCCACCAAAGGCAGTTCGACTTTTTCGTAAATGAAAGTCAGCTCCCATTGGACGATTTCCTCACGCAATTTTTGACGCAGTCGCGCGATGACCTGCACGTCACGCGTCAACGTTTCGTCGTTCGAGCCACCAAAAAGCGAGGGCGCCTCGGTCGACAGACTCTCGTTAAGAAATCGCTCCACGACCGCGTTGAGCTCGTAGTGACCGCTGACCGGATCAACCAAAAAGGCCATGATGGCGGTGTCGTCCGACGGGTCACGCAGTCGCGCGCCTCGTTCTTCGGCCCGACGGTACAGGGCCTTCACGTCGTGACCTCCGAGCGCGACGTCACCCACGTTCGCGAAAAGATCGTCGACGTCAGCTAGGGCGAGCACCCCCGAGGCGAGGTCGTAGACGGCGACCCGGTCTCCCGCGAGTGCCACCGTCGGCGACGAGCCGGCCAAAACCGTGGCCAGTGGCGCCACCGTCGCTGCCGGGGCCACGGGGTGGACCTCTTTTGGCTCAGGCGTCACGGTGGCCGACGAGGTGGTGGCGGCCGCGCCCAAAAGGCCTTCGCTCATAAGACGCTCGACGCGCGCGCGCACGGAGTTCATTTCGAAACGATCAAAGAAGGCGTGCACCGCGGCGCGGTCCCAACCCCCGAGGGTCAAGTCCTCGGGCTTGACGCCCAGTGGCACGTCGCGAACCAGGCGCATGACCTTTTCGTTATTTCGGGCGCGCGCTTCAAAGTTGGCCAAGTTTTCACGAAGTTTGGGCGTGAGCTCGTCGAGGTGCGCGTAGAGCTCGTCGAGGTCGGCGTACTGCGCGAAGAGTTTCGCCGCGGTCTTCTCCCCCACTCCGGGCACCCCGGGCAGATTGTCCGACGCGTCACCGCGCAGCGCCGCGAGAAGCGGGTAGCGCGCGGCCTCAATGCCGCAGCGCTCGAAGATGCCGGCTTCGTCGTAGAGCGAGTAGTCCGACACGCCGCGGCGGTTGTAGAGCACGCGCACGTACGGGTCTTGCACGAGTTGGAACGTGTCGCGGTCGCCCGTCACGACGATGACCGGCATCTGTTCGTCGCGCGCCCACGTGGCGAGGGTCGCTAAGACGTCGTCGGCCTCGAAGCCCTCGACCCCGAGTACCGGGATCGCCAATGTTTCGCACATGGCGCGAATTAGGTCGAACTGAGGTTCGAGATCGGCGGGGGTTTCGGCCCGCCCACCTTTGTAGTCGTCGGTCATCGCGTCTCGAAAAGTGCCACCGGGCAGGTCGAAGGCCACGGCCAGTGCGCGTGGCCGTTGGCTCTTCACGAGTGAAATCAGCATGGAGGCGAAGCCGTGCAGCGCGTTGGTGACGAGACCCGAGGAGGTCTGGATGTCGGGTGACAACGCGAAGTAGGCCCGAAAGGCCAGCGACATTCCGTCGAGTAGTACCAGTGGGCCCTCTTCGGGGTTAGCCACCGGTGAACTCGCCGCGCAAGATCTGCTGGGCCACGTCGCGCATACGTACGCGCGCGCGCATCGCCGACTGCTGGATGACCTCGAAGGCGGAGGGTTCATCGAGTCCGCGATCGCGCATCAACTGTTCCTTCGCTCGCTGAACGATCTCGCGCGTCTCAATTTTGTCTTCCACGCGCGGCGCGTCGGCGTGCGACGCTTCGCCGGACGGCGACGGACTCAAAATGGACGCGAGCTTCGGCAAAATCTCACTCGAGCGAAAGGGCTTCACGAGGTAGGCCACGACGCCGGCGTCGCGTGCGCTTTCGATCAACGAGCGCTGACTGAAGGCGGTGAGAAGCACCACGCGCGTATTCGACCCCTTGACGGCGTGGGCGACCTCGATACCGTCGAGTCCCGGCATCTTGACGTCGAGTAGGGCCAGATCCGGTTGGTGATCACGAATCATGGTCAAGGCGTCATCACCGCGCGCGGCCTCGCCCACGACGAGGTAGCCGTCGCCCTCCAGAATCTCCTTGAGATCGAGGCGAATAATCGACTCGTCGTCGGCGATCACAACGCGCTTATCCATTTTCGTCCTTTGGGGTCCACTCGCGCAGCAGTTCGTCACGCGCCGAAACCAAATCACGAACTTCGCGTGAGCGTCGTTCCAACTCCTTGTTCGCGGCCTGCACGTGACGCGCCAGGTCATCGTATTCTCTCGTCTGCAGCGGCGTCTCAGAGACCAGCGAGCGAATACGCGCGTCGTCCAACGCGTCGTTCCACACCGCGACCTGTTCTTCGAGGACGTGCAGGCTCTCGCGGGCCACGCCTAACTGGCGTTGGACGTCGTCCAGGCGCCGCTTCAGCATTCGTGAACCCATGGCCGAATTCTAAGTCCCACTCGAGAGCCGAACGAGCCGTGTCGTGGAAGCATCGAGAACTTCCTCGGGGAGCTCCCAGCCCACGCCAGCGCTACTTTCGACCAGCGCGAGTGGCGTACCGCGCGTGGTGACGGGCGCCACGTCACTCGCCTCAACGTCGCTGTGTTGAGCCAGCAACTGGTGAACGCGACGGGCGTACGGCGACTCAAAGAATCCCCCAACGTAGACGCGCAGACCCCGCTCGCGCGCCTTCGCGATGATGGTTCGCGCGTTGGCGACGCCCCCGACCCGCGCCGGCTTGACGCACAGCATCGCCGCCGCTTCGTAACGCACGATCTGTTCGACGTCGATGAGTGAGCGAACACTTTCATCGAGTGAAATCGCGACGTCAATCTCGCGCGCCAGGGCCGCAGTGTCAACCAGATTTCCTACGCGAAATGGCTGCTCGACCGCGTCGACGTCGAGTCGCGTCGCCACCTTCGTTAACGCGTCACGGACCTGCGCGGCGTCCGTCGCCGTGGCGTTGAAATCAAGAATCACCGGCAGTCCCGTCGCCGCCACGCGCTCCAACGCCGCTGGGTCAATTCTCCCTGGGCGCAACTTGGCGCGCAGACGCCGCACCCCCGAAAGGTCTGGCCACTCGTCGTCGACGTCCATGAGCGACACCACGCGTTGAAAGCCCGGGTCGCGCGCGGCGGGCCACAACTCATCGAGACCCCGCGCCGCGCGTCGAAGTTCGAGATCGAGTAGTGCCATCTCGACGAGCGCGACGGCGGGACGACTCGCCGGTCGGGGCCCCACCAATCGACCCCAACGCGACCACGACGCCAAGGCGCCCTCACGCTCGCGTATCGCTAAGAGCTGAGGCAGGACCGTCTCGGCGAGCTCGACGATGACGTCGTCGACGCCGGGGTCGCCGTTGAGAAATTGCGGCTGCGGGGCAACCTCGCCGACGCCGCGAGAAGCGCCGTCACGCAACGAAAGATAGAGGCGGGTACGGGTTTCGTGGCGCTGCGCGCCACCGCGCACGGCGTGGGTCAACGCGACCTCGTGTCGAAATAGCGTCACGTCCACTGCGACCACCATACGGTTACTGCTACCGTGGTCGCCGCAGCCCGGATGGCGGAATCGGCAGACGCGGAGGCCTCAAAAGCCTTTACTCGAGAGGGTGTGTGGGTTCGAGTCCCACTCCGGGCACTGTTACCGTGGGAGCCATGTCGTTTTCATCGGCTCTCGCGTTCCGCGACGACGTCGTCGCGCTCTTCCCCGGTCAGGGGTCCATCGCCCACGGTGCCGGCGCGCCGTGGCGCGACTCGCCGCACTGGTCGGTCGTCGCCGCCGTCAGCGACGTCAGCGGCGTGGACGTTGAGCGACTCTTGCTCGAGGCCGACGACGACGAAATCATCCGCACGGACAACGCCCAGCTGGCCACCTTCGCGCTCTCGCTGGTTGGCTTTGGCGATCTACTCGACTTAGGGGTGCGTCCGCGCTATCACCTCGGTCACAGCCTCGGCGAGTTCTCCGCGCTCGTCGCGGCCGGCGTGTTAACCCTCGACGACGGCGCCCGGGTCATTACGGCGCGAGGCCGCGCGATGGCGCGCGCCGCGCAACGTAGCGACGGCTCCATGGTCGCCGTGATGGGCGCCAGCAAGGGGGCCCGCGAGGCGCTCGCCGGAATTGACGGGCTCTGGGTCGCCAACGTCAACGGCGAAGGCCAGATCGTCACCAGTGGTACCCGCGCGGCACTCGACGAATTACTCGCGCGGCACCGCGAACTCGGCTGGCGACGCGCAACCCCGCTCGCCGTCGGCGGCGCGTTTCACTCGCCCCTTATGGCCGACGCGCAAGCCGACCTTGACCACGCGCTCGCGAACGCGACCTATCACGACAGCGAGACTCGGGTCATCGCGAACGTCGACGCGTCGACGCCCGCGGACGCTCGGCACTGGCAGACCCTCTTGTCACGACAACTCACCTCACCCGTTGAGTTTCTCGACGCGTGCCTCGCGCTGCCGGGCCACGTCTCGACCACCGTCGAGTTACCACCGGGCAACGTCTTGACGGGACTTAGTAAACGCATCCGCACCTTCGACGCGCAGTTCGCGCCGTCGAGTTCCCTCGAGCTTCGGGAGTCCTCCATATGAGTCGTCACGTTCTGGTCACCGGCGCGAGTCGCGGCATTGGCGCCGCCATCGCCGAACACTTCATCGCGTTAGGCGACCACGTCGTCGCGTTGTCGCGCTCGGGCGACGCGCCGGCGGGCGTCGCGCGCGCCGTGGCCGTCGACGTCACCGACTCCGTGGCCCTGAATGACGCCGTTAAGTCGGCGATTGACGAGTTTGGTCCCGTTGAGGTCTGCGTCGCTAACGCGGGCGTGACGCGCGACGGCCTCGCGATGCGCATGTCCGACGAACAGTGGCGCGAGGTTCTGTCTATCAACCTCGACGGCGCGTTCTACACGGCCCGCGCGGCGATGGCCTCAATGGTGCGCCAACGTCGCGGCTCGATCATCTTCATCGGTTCCGTGAGTCCCTTCATGGGCGTACCGGGACAGGCCAACTACGCCGCCGCGAAGGCCGGGCTCGTGGGACTGGCGCGCGCGCTGGCCAAGGAAGTCGCCACGCGCCAGATCACGGTCAACGTCGTCGCGCCCGGCCTCATCGAGACTGACATGACGAGCGATCTCGGTCCGGCGAAGGCGGCTATGGAGGCGATGATTCCCGCGGGTCACTCCGGGCAGCCGTCCGATATCGCTGGCGTTGTTGGGTTCCTCGCCAGTAACCACGCGCGCTACATCACCGGCGTGGTCCTGAGCGTCGACGGAGGCCTGTCGCTCGGCCACTAGGTGACCCGAGTCGCGGGGTCGTTTGGTTACGATAGAACGACAGAAAAGAGGGGTACCCACATGGACCGAAACGAAGCATTCGCGAAATTCACTGAGAACGCCTGCGAAGTTCTCGCCGTGGAGCCGTCGAAGGTGACGCCTGAGGCGTCCTTCGCCGACGACCTGGGCGCCGACAGTCTCGACCTGGTCGAGTTGGTCATGGCGCTCGAAGAGACCTTCGACATCGAAGTCGCTGAAGACGAACTCAAAGAGATTCGTACCGTCGGCGAGGCCTTCGATTTGATCTACGCCAAGCTGTAGTGCGCGTCGCCGTCACGCCGTCGGGACCCGTCCAGGGCTACCGCGTTGCCGTCACGGGTCTCGGGGCACTGACCTGCGCCGGTGTTGGCGTTGACGCGCTGTGGGACGCGCTTCGTCGCCCCGTCGCGCCGTCGAGTGCCCGTGTGCCCGACTTTGACGCCTCGCACTTGGGGGGGCCTAAGGAACTGCGACGCTTTGACCCCTTCACGCTCTACGCGCTGATGGCCGCGGACGAGGCGTGGCGCCAGAGTGGCTTAGCGGGCCCACTGGTGGACGCCGGCTCGATCGTGACGACGGGCATCGGAGGTCTGCAGACCATTTTGGAGCAGGTGCGCGTACTCAACGACAAGGGTCCGGACCGCGTGTCGCCGTTCATGGTGCCCATGATGATGCCCAACGCCGCGACGGCCGCCGTGTCAATGCGCTTTGGACTCGGCGGACCTTGCGAGACCGTGACCACGGCGTGTGCCGCGGGTACCCACGCGATTGGCAACGCGGCGCGACTGGTCGCGACCGGTCGCTGCAACGTCGTACTCGCGGGCGGTGCCGAAGCCGTAATGACCGAGATCGCCATTGCCGGATTTCGCAACATGACCGCGCTTTCGTCAACGGATCTCTCTCGCCCCTTCGACGTGGCCCGCGACGGCTTCGTGATGGGCGAAGGCGCTGGCGTGCTCGTCCTCGAGGAGTGGGAGCACGCGAAAGCGCGGGGCGCCACGATTTTGGCCGAGGTCGTTGGCGCCGCGTCGACCGCCGACGCGCACCACATCACGGCGCCCGACCCCGACGGGCACGGCGCCATTCGCTGCATGCGCCTGGCGCTCGAGGACGCCGAACTCGACGTCAGCGACGTCTCGCACATCAACGCGCACGGCACGTCCACTCCACTCAATGATCTCGCCGAGTCGGTCGCGGTGCGCAAGCTCTTTGGTGAGCACGCGCCACCCGTCACTTCGATCAAGGGTCACCTCGGTCACTCTTTAGCGGCGGCCGGCGCCCTGGAGGGCGTCGCCTCCGTCCTCACCCTGCAGCACCAAGAGATCCCCCCAACGGCCGGCACGACGGAGGTCGATCCCGAGGTCGGTCTCGACGTGGTCGTGGGCGCACCGCGCGCGGCGTCCGTTGACGTGGTGCTGTCCAACTCTTTTGGCTTCGGCGGCCACAACGGCAGCGTCGTGTTCCGCCGAGCCGTCGCCTAGACCGCGCCGCGCGTCGCTGACGACGAGGACTCGTGCGCCACGGTCTTTTTCTTCCGCCCTTTGACGAACTCGCCGACCCCCACCGACTCGTCGAACTCGCGGTGCTGGCCGAGTCGTCGGGTTGGGATGGATTCTTTCTCTGGGATCACCTGACGTACCCCGCGCCGGTTTCGGCCATTCTCGACCCGTACGTGTGCCTCAGCGCCGTCGCGACGGCGACGTCTCGAATGGCAATTGGCCCAATGATCACGCCACTCACCAAGCGCACCCTCGCCGTCGTGGCGCGCCAGGCGCTGGCGCTCGACGCGTTGAGCCACGGTCGCCTCATCATGGGCTTTGGTCTCGGCGATGATCCCCCGCTCGGTGAGCGCGACCAGCCACTCCACGTGCTCAACGGCGTTGAGCGTGGCCGCGCGCTTAGCGAAGCGGTCGCGCTCTTTCGCGATCTCCTGCGTGGCGACGCGCGGGCGCACGACGGTGAGTACTACCAGGTGCCCGCGCGGACCTTCGTCGGTGGTGGGACGAGGTCAAGAGACGTCCCGATTTGGCTCGGCGCGCGCTGGCCACATCAGGCGCCCCTGCGTCGCGCCGCCGCGTATGACGGTGCGTTCGAAATCTTTCTCGACGGTCCCGAGAACGTCGCCGAGGTTCGCTCAACGCTGCAGACGGCGGGAGCAAATCTCGAGCACTTCGACGTGGTCGTCTGGTCGGGCGCGATTGACGCGCTCGACGCGGCGCGGTGGTCCGCCCAGGGCGTCACCTGGCTGCTCCGGGGCGCCGGCCCGTTCAACATGCGCTTTGAAGAGATTCGTGACCAGATTGCCGCCGGTCCGCGCCGAGAGTAGCTAAAGTCCCCACTCGTTAAAGTCCCGCTCGACACGCGCGTGCTCGAACGCCCAGCGCGCGTTCGCGATGAACTCCCCCAGTCGCACGGGATCTTTGACGCCCGGTCGCTGCTCGACCGCTGATCGCGCCTCGACGCCAAAGACGGGGAAGTTCTGGACGACGTCGACCACGTTCGTCGGATCGAGTCCGCCCGAGGCGACCACCGGTCGACGAGCGTCGGAGGTGCGCAGGGTGTCGAGCGCCGCGTTCAGCGCGAAATGATCGTCGTCCTCGGGCACGACGAGGTAGTCGGCGTCTTCTGGTCCGCGACCCTCGACGCCGATTCGACGAAAAACTGTGTTGACGCGTTCACGAACGTAGGCCAACTGTGAACCCGCCCACGCTCCCTCGAGTTGCACGGCACTAAGCCCCAAGGTGTTGGAGATTTCGACGACCCGTTGAGGCATTTCGTTACGAAACGACCCAACGCTGAGCGCCCCCTGCGGGAGTCGGCGAATGATGTCGTGCGCGTTGGTGGCGCTGATCTGACGCGGCGAGACGCCAAAATCGAAGCCCACGGCGTTCGCGCCGAGGCCAATCGCGAACAAGGCGTCCTCCTCGGAGGTCACGCCGGCGATTTTGATGAAGAGGCCCTCGACGTTTAGACGCACACATCCTCCTGGTAACCAGGTTAGGTCCGCCGACGCGACGCTAGGAAAGCGCCACCACGCTCACGGGTCCCAGGTCGTCGCGCGTCAGGAGTGTCCGGTGCGCCACGCCAAAGCCGCGCACGCCGGCCGGCGTCGCGACGATGGACGTGACGCCTTGGGGACCGGCAGGCCCCGACGAGTGCAGACACGCGTCGACCGCCTCGACACTCGGACCGTCAAAGGTCACGACGCGCCAGGGAACGCTCGCGCCGCGCGCGTCGAGTCGACCCACGAGCTCTTGTCCAGTAAAACAGCCCTTCGTGAACGAAATCGTTTGATCAACGAAGGTTTGCCCGTAGCAGTGGGGGCTCAGTTGTCGGGCGAGTTCGCCGTACCCCGGCCAGCGCGCCTGGAGACGTTCCTCGACGGACGCAAATGGTCCCGCGACGACCCCGCCCGCGTCGAGCGTGCACGCCGTGCGCAGAAGAAAGCGACGGAGACGCGCCAGTACCGGGTCGACGAGCAGGCTCGGCAGCGTCAACACGAATCCTTCGTCGTCGCGCGCCACCACGACGCTCGACAGAACCGACGAGTCGGGCGCGAGCACGAGCGACCAGCGCGTCGACGTCGCGAGGTCGCTCACGTCTTGGCTGAGCTGACCCTGGAGAAAGCTCTCCGCCTCGGAGCCCGCGACGACGATGGTAGACCAGGACTCCGTTGAGAAATCCACGGGGGCGTAAGAAGTGGTCACGAACAGTTACGCTAGGCGCGGTCGCGCACACCTCGCACGGGCAAAGGGAGACATGAGCCTCGAATCAGAGTTAAACACCATCAACTCGTCGATGAGTGATCTCTCGCGTCGCATCACCGCCTTAGTCGAGTCGGAGGGTGATCACCTGCCGGCCGAGGTGTACACCGAGCTCGTGTCCGCCGAGCGCACGGTCGGCGCGTTGACGCGGCGGCTCACGCGCGTGGCCAGTCGTCTGAAGGGCCACCACTAGGCTCGCGACATGAGTCTTTCGTGGCAACAACGCTCGGTGTTGTCGCCCGACGAGCGGCTCGCCGTTCTGGATTTCATGAATCGTCTGGAAACGCGCCTTGGCCGCGAGGCCATTGACGAGGCTCGTCGACGCACGGTCGTCCACGGATGGCGAGGCGAACACTGGTTGCGTCTCGACGGCGAACACGTTCTCGACTACGCCCTGGTCACCGGCGAACAAGAGGCGTCCGTCGAAATGGTGGGCGGTGGATTCGACGCTGCGCTGCTCAGCGAGCTCTTGCGTCGTCACGCCACGGTCGACTGGTGGACGAGGGGCGCCGGGAGCCCCGACTTCGACGGTGGCGAGGTTATTCGACTCCTTCAGCTGCTGAGGGTTGAGTTACCCGTGCCCGTCCAACCCGTTCCGCCCGGGGCGCACCTACGCCAATTCGAGCCCACTCGTGACGCGGACTCGTGGTTGGCTCAGAACAACGCGGCCTTCGCCGACCACCCCGAACAAGGGGCGTGGACCTTGCGTGACCTCACCGATCGGACGCTGGAACCTTGGTTCGATCCCTCGGGATTTTTGCTGCTCGACGTCGACGGCGTACTCGCCGCCTCGTGCTGGACCAAGGTGCACGAACTGCACCCCGATCGCTTTGGCGAGATCTACGTCATCTCGGTCGACCCCGCCTTTCAGGGACGTGGTCTCGGGCGCGTCATGGTCACCCAGGGACTCGACACGCTTCGACGAAAGGGCGTCAGCGAGGCGGTCCTCTTCGTCGACGACTCCAACGAGTCGGCGAAGAAGCTCTACGGATCGCTCGGTTTCACGCTGCAACGCGAGGATCACCTCGTGCGCTTTTACGCCTAGGCGACGGTACCCACGCCGACGAGGTGGCCAATGCCAAACGTCACGGCGGCCGACGCCGCGGTGACGAGCAGTTGACGAATCGCCCACTTCGCCACGCCTCGGCGGGTGTACCAACCCACCCCGCCACCCACAGCCAAAGAGGCGACGCCGCCCAGGAGGAGGGACCACCAGATCTCGTTACCCGAATTGGTCAATAGCCACGGAACGAGCGGGACGAACGCGCCGAGGGCAAAAAACAGAAAAGACGACGACGACGCCTTCCACGGCGAACCCGTCGCCGCCGTGTCCACGCCGAGTTCCTCGCGCGCGTGCGTGCGCAACGCCAAGTCGGGATCACGCATCAGGTCCGTCGAAAGTCGATCGGCGAGATCCTTTTCGATACCCCGAGCGACGAAGAGATCACGCAGTTCCTTTTGCTCGGCAGCCGGATAATCGGCGATCGCGCGTCGTTCGACGTCAATCTCGTACTCGAACATCTCCTTTTGAGCACGCATCGAGAGATACTCACCGCTGCCCATCGAAAACGCCCCGGCGACGAGGCCGGCGAGACCGGCCAAACGCACCACACTGTGGCCGGGATTCGCGCCAGCGAAACCGAGCATGAGTGAGATGTTGGTGACCAGACCATCCGAAAGTCCAAAGAGCGAGGCGCGAAAGCCACCGTCACTTAGTTGGCGGTGATGTTCATCTTGGGCCTTCGCGTTCACGGTTTTTATCCTAGGGGCGTTCGACTCACTATCGCGGCGTGACAGTAGTGTTTTCACGGAGGTGCACATGACCACGCACGTAAACGGCTTCGACGAACTTCGCGCCCTCGTGGGCGAACATTTGGGCTACTCGGACTACCTCGAGGTCACTCAAGAACAGGTCAATCTCTTCGCCGACGCGACCGGCGACCATCAGTGGATTCACGTCGACCCCGAGCGCGCCGCGAAAGGACCTTTCGGC
The DNA here is from genome assembly GCA_028873575.1 of Acidobacteriota bacterium. Taxonomy (GTDB): domain Bacteria; phylum Actinomycetota; class Acidimicrobiia; order Acidimicrobiales; family RAAP-2; genus RAAP-2. The sequence goes on from JAGWHY010000016.1 coordinate 31,980, forward strand.
GGCCCAATCGCGCACGGCTACCTCACGCTCTCCTTGGTGCCCGTGTTGCTCGGCGGCGTCTTGAAGGTCGACGGCGTGGCGATGGGCGTCAATTACGGAACGAACAAAGTTCGCTTCACCTCACCAGTCCCGGTCGGCTCCTCCATTCGCGCCGGCGCGACGCTAGCGAGCGTTGAAGACGTCGCCGGTGGCGTGCAGGTGGCGCTCGACGTGGTCGTCGAAGTGAAGGACGCGCCCAAGCCCTCGTGCGTCGCTCAAGTCGTCTTTCGCTACTACAGCTGATTCGTGCCGACTCCCCTCCCCCAAGGTGAGGCGAAGACGCGTCAGGTTCGCGCGATGTTCGACGCGAT
>JAGWHY010000057.1 GCA_028873575.1 Acidobacteriota bacterium
GCCTACGCGACTGGCTGGTCTCGCGTCAACGTGTCTGGGGCTGTCCGATTCCGGTGGTCTACTGCGAGGTCGACGGCGTGGTGGCCGTGCCCGACGACCAGTTGCCGGTGCTCGCGCCCGACGACGTGGTGATGGACAAGACCGGTCAGTCACCCCTCGCCACGCACGAAGGCTTTCGCCACACCACGTGCCCGACCTGCGGGCGGCCCGCGCTGCGCGAGACCGACACGATGGACACCTTCACCGACTCGTCGTGGTACTACTTGCGATTCGCCGACCCCTTCACGCCGGGGCGGGCCTTTGACCCCGCGCAGGCCGCGAAGTGGATGCCGGTCGATCAGTACATCGGTGGCGTGGAGCACGCGATTTTGCACCTGCTCTACGCGCGCTTTTACCTGAAGGCGTTGATCGACGTGGGCCTGGCGCCGGGACTGGAACGTGAACCCTTCACGCGCCTGTTTACCCAGGGCATGATTCGCTTCGAGGGCACCAAGATGAGTAAGTCCAAGGGCAATCTCGTCGCGCCCGAGCCCTACTTTGATCGTGTCGGCGCTGACGGACTTCGACTCTTTCACCTCTTCGTTGGTCCGCCGGCGGACAACGTCGACTGGACCGAACAGACCGAGGACCTCATCGAGGGCTGCGCGCGCTTCATCGACCGGATCTACCGGCTCTGCCAGTACGACGACGTCTTCTTTCACGACGACGTGCGCGACAGTGACCTTGAGGTCACGCGCGCGGTGCACCGCACGATCGCGCGCGTGACCAACGACCTCGAGCGCTGGAGTTACAACACCGCCGTGGCCGCGATGATGGAACTGCTCAACACGATTTCGAAGAGCGCCCGCGACCAGTCCGGAATCGAGCGCACCACGTTGGACGAGGCCCTCGACACCTTGCTCACGTTGCTCGCCCCCATGGCCCCGCACGTGACGGCCGAACTCTGGGAGCAACGCCACCCCGACGAGCCGAGCATTCACGCGCGCGCGTGGCCCGTGGCCGATCCGGCCCTCATGGCCGTCGAGACGGTCGTCATGGTCGTGCAGGTCAACGGTAAAGTTCGCACCCGCCTCGACGTGTCGCCCGAAATCAGCGAGGACGAGGCGTCACGCGTCGCCCTCGCCGACGAGGACGTGCAACGGGCGATCGACGGCGCGAGCGTGCAACGGGTGGTCGCTCGACCCCCGCGGTTGGTGAACGTCATCGTCTAATGGTGAGTCCGTCGAGTCGCGGCGTTGGCGCGCACGTCACGATCGAACCACCGCGCTTCGATCGTCCCGAAGTTGAGATTCGCGCCTCCACGCGTCGTAAGAAGACGGGCGCGGCGCACTGGTCGGGTAGCCGCATCGTCGTGCAGATCCCCGCGCGCGTTCGTGGTCGCGCGCGCGCGCAGTTCGTGGACGAACTCGTCGAGCGACTTCTCACGCAGCGTCCCCAGAACGCGGCCGGCGACGCCGCGCTCGAAGAGCGCGCGCACGTGCTCGCCGAGCTCTACCTCGACGGGGTGCGCGCGTCGTCGGTGCGCTGGGTGGAGAATCAGCAGGCGCGATGGGCGTCGTGCTCACCGGTCTCGCGCGAAATCCGCGTGTCGAGTCGACTTCGCCAGTGCCCCGAGTGGGTAATCGACGCGGTGCTCGTGCACGAACTCGCGCACCTCATTGAAGCCGACCACTCGAGCGCCTTTTACGCGTTGGCCGATCGCCATCCTCGCCAGGGTGAGAGCGCTCTCTTCCTCGAGGGCTACGCCCTGGGGCTGGGTCTGCGCGTCGAAGAGGGCGACGTCGACGCGTTGAGCTAGCTCTGCTCGCCGCGTAAGAACCGTTCGAGTTCCGCGGCCAGTTCGTCGCCACTCGGTAACTCCTCACCCAGTGAGGTGCCCTCGGTTTCGTCGGCCGCGGCCTCGAGGCGTTGGACCATGGTGGAGTGATCGGGGTTATTGGTGATGAGGTCGTCGACGCGTTGGCGAGCCTCTTCGGCCGAGGCACGGAGGTGGCTCGCGTCAAGCGTGAGGCCCGCGACGCGCGCGAGGCCGTCGATGAGCGCGGCCGAGGCCTGCGGGTACGGCATCGAGGCGACGTAGTGCGGAACGCGCGCCCAGAGCGTGACGACGTCGACGTCGACCTCGCTAAAGCCGAGCTCGAGCGCGCTCGAAATACCCGCGGGCACCTCGAGTTCGCCGGTTACCGATCCGACCGCCGCGAGGAGTCCGAGGCTGGTCGCCGGTGCGGTACCGATGACGCGCACCGGTCGCGTGTGGGGCGTGGGCGCCGGAAAGGCGCCGAGGCCCACCACCATGCGTACGTCGAAACGGCCCGCGGCGTCGGTCACGACGTCGACGAAGTCGCTCCAGTGAAAGTCCGGCTCGGGACCGACCAAGAAGATGATGTCCGCGCCGTCGCCGTCGCGCCCGTAGCGCAGCTGAATCTCCGGCCAGGTCAACTCGGTCGTGACGCCGTCGACGATGCGCGCCAGCGGTCGGCGCGCGCGTTGATCGATGAAGTACTCGGTGTCAAAGGTGGCCAAGACGTCGGTGTGAATCGTTTCGAGCAGGGTGCTCATCGCCGTGCTCGCGCCCAGACCCGCGTCGATCCAACCTTCGAGACACACGACGAGGACGGGTTCGCTGAGCTCGGGGTCCGCGAGGAAGATCACCCGGTCGTAGATTTCATCGTCCATCAGTTCTCCAACGTCTCCTTGGCCGTTTCGGCCAACATCGCGATATGGGCGGGAAACTCATCCACGCTGCCCTGGTCGCCGGCGGTCGCGCCGGCGCGGTAGCGCGCGTAGACCCCTTGCAAAATGCACGCGAGCTTCCAATACCCGAACGCTTGATAGTAATTGACCTCACTCACGTCCAAATCGCTCACCGCGGCGTAGCTGGAAAGTACCTGTTGACGGGTGGCGAAGCCCTCGGCCGTGGTCGGCGCCGCGCCGAGCAGGGCCGCGGTCGCGTCGCTGCGTTCACTCCAGTAACAGAGCAGAACCCCCAGGTCGGCCATCGGGTCGCCCAACGTACAGATCTCCCAGTCGAGGATTGCCTTGACGGCGCCGTGGTCGTTTAAGACCACGTTGTCCAGTCGGTAGTCACCGTGAACGACCGACACGCGTTGTTGGCGCGGCACGCGCGCGGCCAACTGATCGCCGACCGCCTCGACGATGCCGTGATGATCCACGCCGTCGACGCGCATCTGCTCGTACTGGGTGCGCCAGCGCTTGAGCTGGCGTTCGATGTAGCCGTCGTGACGGGCGAGGTCGCCGAGTCCGGCGCGCTCGACGTCGACCTCGTGCAGGGCCGCCAGCGTGGTGGCGAGGTGCGCGCCGATCGTCGCGCGCGTCGCCCGGTCAAAGGCGGCTTCGGCCTGGGCGCGGTCGCGCAGGATGGCGCCGTGGACGAATTCCATGACGTAGAAGGGCCGTTCGTTCACCGTCTCGTCGACGCACAGGCCGAGCGGGGTCGCGACGGGGACGCCTTGGGGGTGCAGCGCCGAAATAATCGTGAACTCGCGCACCATGTCGTGCGCCGTGGGCAGGACGTGACTGGTCGGAGGACGACGAAGGGCGTACGAGCGCCCCGCCGCGTCTTCGACGAGAAAGGTCAGGTTCGATCGCCCGCCGGCGATCAGCGTGAAGGTGAGCGGCGCCTCAGCGCCCACGTGCGCGTTCATCCACGACGTGACGCTGGCCTCATTTATGCCCGTAACTGACCCCATGGTCGCTGAGGCTAACAGCGTCGAAACGTCTCGTCGGTGCGGGTCGGCGCGCCAGTAGTCTGGAGGGCGTGTCCGACGTCACCGACGCCACTTTTAAAGCCGCGGTTATCGACCGTTCACATCAAGTGCCCGTGGTCGTGGACCTGTGGGCGTCGTGGTGTGGTCCCTGCAAGACCCTCGGGCCCATCATTGAAAAAGTGATTGGCGAGACGAACGGCGCCGTCGAACTCGCCAAGGTTGACGTCGACGCGAACCCCGAGGTCGCTCAGGCGTTTCGCGTTCAATCGATTCCGGCGGTCTTCGCCATCCACGAGGGCAAGGTCGTCGACTCCTTCGTCGGCGCGTTGCCCGAACACGCGGTGCGCGAGTTCGTCGAAAAGCTCGCCCCGGGCGCCTCGGTCATCGACCAACTCGTCGGCGCCGGCGACGAGGACAGTCTGCGCCAGGCTCTCGAGACCGATCCGGCCAATGAAGACGCGGCGGTGGCGCTGGCGGAACTGTTGCGCCAGAGCGATCGTCTCGACGAGGCCGAAGCGGTGTTGGCACCCCTCGTCGGCAGCGTGGCCGCGAAAACGGTGCTCGCGCGCGTGTCGCTGCAGCGCCAGGGCGTGACGTTGAACGGTGATCTGGACCTCACGCTCGAGCACCTCTTAGAGCAGTCGCACGACGAGGCGGCGAAGGCGTCGTTGCTAACCATGCTCGACGCGCTCGGCCCCGAGGATCCGCGTTACGTGTCGTTTCGTCGCCGTTTAGCCAGTCGCCTCTACTAGTGCGCCGCGTCGCCCTCGAGCGGCCACTCTTTTTGCGACTCGGCGATGCTCGCTACGACCTCGCCACGCGCGCACTCGTCATGGGCGTCTTGAATCGGACCAAGGACTCATTCTTCGCTCCGGCCGCGACCTTTGAACTCGACGCCTTCTTCACGCGCGCCGAGCAGCTCGTCAACGACGGGGCCGACCTGCTCGACGTGGGCGGCGTCAAGGCGGGCCCCGGCGAGGAAGTGAGTGAGGTCGAGGAGCTCGAACGCGTCGTGCCCGTGTTGGCCGCGCTGCGCGAACGCTTCGACGTGCCACTCAGTGTCGACACCTGGCGCGCGAGTGTCGCGCGCGAAAGTTTTGCCGTGGGCGCCCGTCTCGGTAACGACATCAGCGGCTTCGCGGACCCCGACTACTTGCCCGTGGCCGCGCGAGCCGGCGCGAGTGTCGTCGCGACGCATATTCGCTTGCGCCCTCGTGTCGCCGATCCCAACCCCCACTACGACGACGTCACCGGGGACGTGCGCGCGTTCCTGCTCGATCGGCGCGCGCGCGCCTTCGCGGCGGGCCTCGACGCCGAACACGTCATCCTCGACGCCGGCCTCGACCTCGGCAAAACCGCCGCGCAGTCGCTGCAGTTACTGCGAGATTCCGATCAGCTGGCCCAACTCGGGTCGCCACTCCTGCTCTCGGCGTCGAACAAGACTTTCCTCGGCGTCCTCTTTGATCAAGGCGTGCTGGAGCGACGCGAGTCGTCCCTCGCCGCGACGGCGCTCGGTATCGCGAGTGGCTGTCGAATCGTCCGCGTGCACGACGTGGCCGGTTCAGTGCGGGTGCGTAACACCCTCCAGGTGCTCCTGGAAGAATCGGCGTCGTGACGAGTTCGAGTCTTTGCGTGGTGGGCACCGACGCGACGATGGTCGCCGACGCGCTGCACCAGACCTTGGCCCAGGCGCTCGGTGACCTCGACCCCTCCTTCGCGCTCGAGGACTTCTCCGTGAGTGACGGCGGCGAGGGGGTCGCCTCGCGGGTGCTCGAGGCGCTCAACACCCCCGCCTTCCTCGTGGAACGTCGCGTCGTGGCCGTGCGTGACGCGCAGCAACTAAGTGCCGCCGACGCCCAGGCGTTGGTGGGGTGGATGAAGAGCCCCACGCCCGCGACCGTCTTGGTTCTGGGCGTCGTCGGCGCCAAGAGTCATCGCCTCGTTAAGGCCGCGGGCGAGATCATTGAGGTCAACGTCGGATCGCGCGCGGCCGATCGGGTTGCCTTCGTCAAGGAGAAGATGACGCAGTATCGAGTGACGATTGACGCGTCGACGGCCCAGAAAGTCGCCGATCGCGTGGGCGACGACGTGGCGCGCGTCGACGCGTTGGCGCGCACGCTCGCGTCCATCTTCGGATCGGCCCCGCTCAGCTTCGCCAAACTCGAGCCGTACCTGGGTGACGCCGGCGACGTGCCGGCGTGGGACTTGACCGACGCCATCGACGGCGGCGACGCGACGCTCGCCATCAAGGTCGCGCGGCGCATGCTCGATTCGCGCTCACGGGCCGGACTGCAATTGATCGCCGTGCTCCAGCGCCACTACTTGAACATGACGCGTCTCGAGGGCAGCGGCGCGACGACGAAAGAAGAGGCCGCGGCCATTCTCGGCGGGAACCCCTTCCCGGCGGGCAAGGCGCTCACGAACGCGCGGCGCCTCGGCCCCGAGCGTTTGGCGACCGCGGTGCACTGGTTGAGCGAGGCCGATCTAGCCTTAAAGGGTGCCGTGAGCTACGGCGGGCGCGACGTAGTCAACGATCAAGACGTGACCGAACTGACGGTGCTGGAAGTGCTCGTCGCGCGACTGGCGCGACTGAGTAACGCGGCGCGTCGTGGCTAAGGGTAACGACGTTTCGGCGCGGCGTTAGTTCGCGCTGCGCAGCGCGTTCAGGCGCTTCATGAGGCCGCTCTTCTTGTTGGCGGCCTGGTTCTTGTGAATGACGCCCTTCGCGGCGGCCTTATCGATGCGCTTCATCGCGAGGCGCAGGGCAGACTCTTCGTTCTCCGTGCCGACGGCGTTCACCGCGCTCTTGGTGCGGGTGCGGATCTCGCTCTTGACGGCCTTGTTCCGTTCGCGAGCGATCTCGTTCGTCTTGTTGCGCTTGATTTGGC
>JAGWHY010000017.1 GCA_028873575.1 Acidobacteriota bacterium
AACGAGACGCGCCAACGTCGTCGAGCACCACGTGGACGACGACTCGATCCTCGGTCACTGCGGTGTCTAGTACGTCGCCTTCGCGATGAGCCGCCGCCAGGAGGTCACCTCGATCGAGGGGCAGCGCGAGGGTCACGACGCGGTCGTTCGTGCGCAGTCGATCACCAATCGTCCGCACCAAATCGTCGAGATTTTCCCCCGTCCGCGCCGAGATCCACACACTGCCCTGGTGTCGCTCCGCGAGCTCGCGCGCGCGCGAACCCGCGACGTCCGCCTTGTTAAAGACCAACAGCTCGGGCACGTTGCCGGCGCCAATTTCGTTCAAAACGTCACGGACCGCCGCAATTTGGAACTCCGCGTGTTCGTTCGCCCCGTCGACGACGTGCACCAGTAAGTCCGCGAGTTGCACGGACCGAAGCGTGCTCATAAAGGCCTGGACGAGTTCGTGCGGCAGGTTCGAAATGAATCCCACCGTGTCGGTGACGAGAACGGTTTCACCACCCGGGAGTTGGCGTTGTCGGGTTCTTGGATCCAACGTGGCAAAAAGGCGATCCTCCGCGACGACCCCGGCGTCCGTGAGCGCGTTCAGTACGGAGGACTTCCCGGCGTTGGTGTAGCCCACCAGCGTGACTTCACGGTGTCGTCCGCGCTCACGACCCTGTCGTTGCACGCCGCGCGTGCGGTCAATCTCTTTAAGTTCGCGTCGAATGTGGTGAATCCGATTCACCAGTCGGCGGCGGTCAACTTCAAGCTGCGTTTCGCCGGGACCTCGCGTCCCGATGCCACCGGCCTGTTGGCTCAACGAGCCGCCCGCGCGACGAAGGCGCGGCAATCGATATTCAAGGAGCGCCAGTTCGACCTGCGCCTTACCTTCGGGAGTGCGTGCGTTCTGCGCGAAAATGTCGAGAATGACGGCCGTGCGGTCGATCGCGGTGCGCCCGAGAATCTTCTCGAGGTTGCGTTGTTGCGCCGGTGAGAGGGCGTGCTCAAAGACTACGGTGTCCGCGTCAACGGCGAGGCAGATCTCGCGAAGTTCCTGCACCTTGCCCGATCCGACGAACGTCGCGGGGTCCGGCGCGTCACGGCGCTGGATGACCTGAGCCACGACGTCGGCGCCCGCGGTGTCGACGAGCAGCGCGAGTTCCTCGAGCTGTTGATCAAGTTCTTCCGGGCGAACGCCCGGAAAGAGCACCCCAACGAGGACGATTTTCTCGCGAAACGTGCGATCAATCAGCGTGTTGGGTAGGTAGGTCACGACGCGCTCCACTCCACGTCGGCGACGAACGCGACCGGTCCCGACAACGTCGCCGACAAGCCGTCCAACGTGACGCGCAGTTCCCCACCGGGATTCACGACCGCGACGTCGTCGCCCGTGAGTCCCGCGCGTCGCGCCACGGCCGCGCTCGCGACCGAACCGGTCCCACAGGCGAGGGTCCAACCCACGCCACGTTCAAAAACCGTCAGGACCAATCGACGAGGATCGCGAATCGTGATGAACTCCACGTTCGCGCCACCCAAACTGGCCGACCAGCGAGCGGCCTTGACCTCTCGCTCGCTCACGCTCCACGAAGGATCGTCAACGACGACCACGTGAGGGTTCCCCACGTTCGCCACGCCCAGTGCTCCCTCCAGCGTGGCGCCAAAACTCACGTCGCCCATCGCGACACTGCCGTCGCCGACCAAGCCGTGCATCGTCAATTCAACGCGTCGTGGGCCGGCGCCCGTCATAACGTCGAGCGTCTCCCACGAAGCCCCCGTCGCTCGACGCACGGCAGCCGCCAAGCAGCGAATGCCGTTACCCGACATTTCGGCGACCGATCCGTCCGCGTTGTACAGCACCATCTCGACGGGAGAACCAAGCGTCGCCACGAGCAGGCCGTCCGCCCCGACGCCAAAGGAACGGTGACAAACGTCGCGGGCGGACGCGGCGGTCCACCACGGGGTAGCCCCCGGTTCTTGCACGTCGACGAGGAAGTCATTCCCGGCCCCGTGCCACTTCTGCAGTCGTCGTTGCGTCACGTCTCTCCCCAGTCTCGCACGAAGCACTCTCAAAGACTCAACAGCGTCGCGACGCGCTCGTGAGCCGCGCGCGGATCGTCGAACCACTCGATCCGCGGATCACGTTCGAACCACGAACGTTGCCGACGCGCTAGGCGACGACTCTGGATCAGCGCGTCGCGCACGCACGTCTCGAGGTCGACCCCGTCTTCGACGTGCGCGAGCAACTGGCGATACCCGACGGCCTGTCGCGCCGTTTTACTGATTCCCGCTGGGTTCGCAGTCAGGTTCCGGATTTCGTCAAGGAGTCCTTCGTCGAGCCACCGACGAAATCGCGCCTCGACGCGTCGATCAAGTTCGGCAAGTTCCACGCGCAGGCCCACTTGAGCGACGGTGCTCGGGGGATACGCACTGAGGCCTGCCCCGAAGGACGAGAACGGTCGTCCTGCCCCCAGCGTGACCTCGAGAGCGCGGAGGATTCGCCGCTCATTCGTGGGCTCCATGCGCGACGCCGCGAGCGGATCGAGGGCGGTCAACTCCGCGTACAGCGCGGGAAGTTCACTCGCCGCGCGCGCGTCCAAGGTCGCGCGTATCGTCGGATACCGACCGGGAATCTCGAGATCGTCGATCACGGCACGTCCGTAGAGTCCGGTACCGCCGACGTACAGAACGCGGTGTCCTCGGGCGCGAACCTCCTTCGCGGCTCGGCGCGCGGCCCGTTGAAACTCCTCGAGGGAGTACTCGTCGGACGCGTCGACGAGATCGAGCAGGTGGTAGGCCACGAGTTCGCGCTCGCGGCGCGAAGGCTTGGCCGTGGCCAGATCCATGCCGCGATACACGCTCATCGCGTCAACGCACAGGATCTCCACGTCACCGCCACTTTCGAGAGCTACCGCGTGGGCTAACGCCGACTTTCCCGAGGCCGTGGCGCCGACGACGGCGACCGCGCGTGGCACGGTCACGTCGTGAGGAGAGGCACGCGGATCTTGTGCCGAGGGGCACGAAGCACCTCGCGCTGCACGCCGCGTAAGAAGTACGGTGCGGCCGAGGTGACCTCAGCGCTTATCAGCGCCCCGGCCCGCAAATCGGTCGTGGGTGAAAAGTGAATGAGTCGTCCGTGGCGAGTTCGACCCGAGTACACCGCGGGATCACGTCGTGAAGGCCCCTCGACGAGTACCTCTTCGATCGCGCCGACGCGCGTCTGACTCCGTCGCAGCGCACTGCGATTAGTGACCTCTTTGAGACGTTCGAAGCGATCTTTGATCTGGTCATCGCCGACGAAGTCGTTGGTCATCTCCGCGGCGCGCGTGCCCTCACGCGGCGAGAAGATAAAGGTGTACGTGGAGTCGAACTCACAGGCCGCCACGACCGACAGCGTCTCGTCGAACTCCTCGTCGGTTTCGCCCGGAAATCCCACAATGAGGTCCGTCGTGACCGCCAGATCAGGGATCGCCGCGCGGGCGCTAGCCAAACGCTCGAGGTAGCGCTCCACGCTGTAGCCACGACGCATCGCGCGCAGCACCCGATTCGACCCCGACTGCAGTGGTAGATGCAACTGGGGGCAGACCGCCGGCGTCTCAGCCATCGCGGCGATGGTTTCGGGACGAAGATCCTTAGGGTGAGGACTCGTAAAGCGCAGTCGCTCAATGCCCTCGACGGCACCAAGTGCGCGCAAGAGATCGGCGAAGAGTGGACGGCGCTTGGTGAGGTCGCGACCGTAGGAGTTGACGTTCTGGCCCAGCACCGTGATCTCCGTGACGCCTGAGCGCGCGAGCGCTTGCGCCTCGTGCACGAGGTCGTCAAAGGGGCGCGAGATTTCACCACCGCGCACGGCCGGCACGATGCAGTAGGCGCAGGTATTGTCACAGCCCGTTTGAATCGTCATCCACGCGGCGAACGGCAACTCGCGTACCGCGTAGAGTGCCGGTGCCATGTCGCGACTGGCCTCGAGGTCTGGGGCGTCGAGCACCTCCACCAGTGGTCCCTCGTCACGGGCACGACGCAACAACGCCGGCGCGTGCGCGAGATTGTGCGTGCCAAAGACGACGTCAACCCACTCGGCGCGCTCCAAAATGACGCCGCGTTCGCGTTGGGCCATGCAGCCGCCGACCGCGATCTGCAGGTCGGGTCGCGCCTCTTTGAGCGCCTTCAATTGGCCTAACGCGCTGTAGAGCTTGAGGTCGGCGTTTTCACGAATCGTGCAGGTGTTGAGCACGATCACGTCAGCGTCTTGGTCACTCGGCGCCGCCACCAGACCGTCAGCGACCAAAAGTCCGGCGAGACGCTCCGAGTCGTGCTCATTCATCTGACAGCCAAACGTGCGGATGGCGAAGGAACGGGGTTCTGCCACCCGTCTAGCCTACTGAGCCAACTCACCGACCCCTACCGCGCGAGCCGAGTCGTAGGTCACGCCCACGCTGGCCAACATCACGCAGGTCACGCCCACGTAATCAAACTTGTGAACGCTCTGGCTCAAGAGCAGCCATCCAATAAAAAAAGCGACGGCCGGATCGGTCGCCAGTAGGACGGCCGCCGTCGACGGACGTACCCGGCGAAGTCCTTGCAGTTCCGCCCCGAAGCCAATCACGATGGACATAACCGCGACGAGCCCGACGCGCGCGAGAGCCGACGGGTGATGCCACAATTTCGCGCTCGACCCGAGGGACCACGGCAACGTCACGAGCGCCGCGATCGACATCGACACCGCGAGGCCCTCGAAGCCCTTCGTGACGTCGCCCACGCGGTGCGATGAAAAAACGTACGCCCCCCAACCGAGACCCGAACCCAACGCGAAGATCGCCCCCCACGCCGTCAGACCGCTACCGGGCCGCGTCAGCGCGACGACCCCTACGCCGGCCAGTCCCACTAGGACGACGTGGCGGGCGGTGCGCTTTCCAAAGGCGGCCACGACGAACGGGCCCATGAACTCGAGGGCCACGGCGCTGCCGAGGGGAATGCGCGCGATGGCCTGATAAAAGCATTGGTTCATGAACGCGACCGATAGGCCGAGTGCCAGCGCGCCTCGCCACTGGTGGCGATTCCACTGTCGCACGCGCGGCCGCGTTACCACCACCAACACGACCGCCCCCAACAAGAACCGCCAGGCGCTGGTTGCCGACGGACCGAGGAGACCGAACACACCGGTCACGAGCGCGGCCGACCACTGAATCATTACGGCGCCGAGCAACATGAAGCCGGCGCCCGCGCCGGCCTGGCGACGGGCGTCGAGTCGCGGACTCATCGCGTGGTAACCAGACCTTGAGTGTCGGCGCGAAGTTCGAGGACCTCCCCCGCCACACCACGACGAAACAAGTACTCGCGGGCCGCGGTGGCGACCGACGTGGCCGTGTCCTCGGTCACGAGTGCCAGCATGCTCGAACCGGCGCCCGACCAACACGAGCCCGCGGCTCCGGCCTCTCGCAAAGCCGCCAAGAGATCGTCGGCGAAAGGTAGCAAGGTCGATCGGTAGGGCTGATGGAGCGTGTCGCTCATGGCCGAGGCGACGAAATCCTCGTGACGCGCGAGGCCCGCGATCAAGAGGCCCAGGGACGTCAGGTTGGCGACGGCGTCGCCGAAGGGCACTCGCTCGGGCAAGACACGTCGCGCGTCAACGGTGGCGAGTGGCTGCTCGGGCACCACGACGACGAAGCGCCAGGCGGGATCAAGGAGTAGTTGACGCGCGAAGGCGTCGTCGTCGTGACCCGCCGCCACGACGAGGCCACCCAGGAGTGACGCGGCCGCGTTCTCGGCGTGCCCGTCGACCCAGACGCCCGCCCCCAAGGGTCTTGACGATCCGGCCGCCGCGGCGGCGGCTACGGCGAGTGCGGCGGAAGAGCCCAGTCCTCGCGACAGCGGAATGTCCGAGTTGACGTGGACCTTGAAGCGCTGATGACCAAGTACGCGCTCGGCCACGCGCACCGCGAGGTGGCGCTCGTCGTCGAAGAGACCCGCGCCACACCCCTCGCTCGAAACAATCAACTCGTCGCTGGGTTCCACCCGCACTTCCACGTACAGCGAGAGGGCGACCGCCAAGGTGTCAAACCCCGGTCCCAAGTTCGCTGAACTGGCCGGAACGCGCGCGAGCATGTTGTTTAGCGTAGGCGTTGCCAGAGTGACGCCGGCGCGACGGCGCGAGCGGCGATCAACGCGACGTGCGCTGACGCGCTGCTGCGCAACTGCAGCACGCCCACCACCTCACCCGCTCGAATCCCCCGATGGAAATCTCGCCACACAAAACGCACGCGCGGCGGACCCTGGGCGGCCCACCACGAAACGCTGATCGGACGTGCGGTGAACACTCGCGTCACGTGTCCGGGCCAACCCATTCGGGCCACAACCGTGGCCCTCGCCACGCGTGACGTGACACGATCCGCAATCGCCGAATTGGCTAACGCGAGTGCGGCGTCGCCGGCCGGTCCAAGAAGATCGCCGCCGCGTTGGCCCAGCACCACCGCGTAAAGAACCCGCGTGCGTAGGCCATCTTGGAACGTCATCGCCATGACGTCACAACCCCCCGCTTGCGACGTTCGGCCAGATTTAACGCCTATGACGTGATCGACGCCCACGTAAGGCGTGAACGATCCTTCGACGCCGCCCACCGGCAAGGTGACGCTCGGCTGAATCACGATTGCGCGAACGACAGGTGACCGCATGAGTTGCGTCGCGAGATTCGCTTGATTGAGTGCGGTCGACACGGACAGCGGCGAGTAGCCCGACACGTCGGCGTAGTGCGTCGCGCGAAGCCCCAGCGACTTCGCCGTGTCGTTCATACGAGTTATGAAGTCCGCTTGGTTCCCCGCGACCAATTCGGCCAGCATCGTGGCGAAATTTCCTGCCGAGTGCACCAGCAGCCCATCCAGGAGTTGACGTTCGCAGAGTTGCTCACCCACGACGACGGGAATACTTGATTGATCTTGGCGCGCCATTGTTTCGTAGGTCGCGAGGTCGGCGTCGCTCACCGTGAGACAGGGCCCCGTCTGATTAACGCCTAAGGGTAGGGCCTTCAGCGTGACGTAGGCCGTCATCATTTTGGTCAAACTCGCGATGGGCGCGACGTGGTCGTCGTGACTCAGACGAACGCCGAGGGCGGGAATCACCAGCGCCGATGAACCCGTCGTGGGCCACGCCAGTGCCGCCGCCGGGTACCCCGACACGGTCGTCCACGTGACGGTGACGCTCGATCGCGGGTGCAGCAGCGGCAACTGCATCCCCACGATCAGCAACGCCGCGACGAAGGCACCGGCGAGCATCGCCGAAAGGCGCGTGAAAATACCTCGTCGGGCACTGCGGTGACGGTACGACACGAACTACAACGACGTCTGTTGTTCGTACTCGTCGGGCGTGACCAGTACCTTTCGCGCCTTGGATCCATCGCCGGGCGCCACGACGCCCTCATTCTCTAGTTGATCCATGATGCGTCCCGCGCGCGCGAATCCCACGCGGAGCTTGCGCTGGAGCATCGACGTGGAACCCGACTGGGTACGAATGACGAGTTCACGGGCCTGTCGCAGAACCTCGTCGTCGTCGTCACCGGATCCCGACCCGCCCCCGGCGCTGCGCGTCGGGACGTCCAGCGCGACCACACTCTCGCGACGCCCGCCTTGCGCGCGCCACGACTCGACCACTCGACGGACCTCCTCTTCACTGACCCAAGGCGACTGGAGGCGCCGCGCGACGTTGCTCGACGCCGTCACCATCAACATGTCACCTTTGCCGATCAGTCGCTCAGCGCCCGCTTGGTCCAAGATCACGCGACTGTCGGCGAGTGACGACACCGCGAAGGCCATCCGACTGGGAATATTCGCCTTGATGACGCCAGTAATCACGTCCACACTCGGACGCTGCGTCGCGAGCACCAAGTGAATACCTACCGCGCGCGCCATCTGCGCGATACGCACGACCGACTCTTCAACGTCGCGCGCGGCCACCATCATGAGGTCGTTGAGCTCGTCCACGACGATCACGATGTACGGCAACGTTTCGGGACCTGGCGGAGGCTCGACGTCGCTCTCCACGCCGGCAGCGCGCTCGAGCACGTCGGCAATCAACTCGGCGTCACTCGGTCCGGGCTGCAACTCGCCGCGCGCGAGCATCAGCTGATAGCTCGTGAGGTCGCGTGCGCCCGACTCCGCAAGGAGGTCGTAGCGACGTTCCATTTCGCGCACCGCCCAACTGAGCGCTCCGGCGGCCTTTTTCGGATCAACGACGACGGGAGCGAGCAGGTGCGGCAGGTCGTTGTACTGCCCCATCTCCACTCGTTTGGGGTCGATCAGCAAAAGTCGTAGTTGATCGGGCGTCGCGCGCATCACCAGCGCGGTGATTAATGAATTAATACACGAACTCTTGCCCGCGCCCGTAGCGCCGGAGATCAACACGTGCGGCATTTCACCCAAATTGACGACGACCGTCTTTCCGGAAATGTCGCGCCCAATAGGGACGTCGAGGGGGTGGAGCGCCCCCGTTGCCTCTTCCGAGTTCAACAGATCGCCCAGCGCCACCAGAGTGCGCTGGCGATTCGGCACTTCGACACCAATGGCGGAGCGCCCGGGAATGGGCGCCAAAATGCGCACGTCGGGCGACGCCATCGCGTAGGCGATGTCCTTGTTCAGCGAGGTCACCCGCGCGACCTTGACGCCAGGTCCGAGTTCGAGTTCAAAGCGAGTGACCGTTGGTCCCACCGTGAAACCGAGCAACGTCGTGTCGACCCCGTGCGCGGCGAGCGCTTCGACGAGCTCCCCCCCGGCCGCTTCAATCAACGCGCGATCTTGACGTTGATCCTTCGTGCGTTGCAAGAGGCCCAGCGACGGCAACTCCCAGTGGCTCGGCGGTTCCACCCGAGAAATCGTCCCGTCCTCGACGGCGCGCGACGCCGCACTCAGCACGTCGTCACTCGTTGACTCGTACCACTCGTCGGCCGGTTCGTGTACGAACTCATCAACGGTGGTTTCGGGAGCGTCCACGGCGTCGAAGTCTTCCTCGTCCACCGCGGGCGCGGGCGCGGGCGCGGGCGCGGGCGCGGAATCGTGCCAGTCATCGACCCCATCATTGGAATCTGGTACGGCTTCTTCCGCGTCGGCGTAGCCGACGTCACGAACGGGCCGCGCACTCCACCAACCCGCGAGGACGCGAGCACCCGCGCGCAGCGCTCGCGCGACGCCACTCACCAGCGCACGAAGGCCGACCGACGTGGCGATCATGACCGTCACGACGAGGACCGCCACGAGCACCACCACCGCGCCGGCGACGCCAATGACCCGTGCCAACGAGCCGCCGACGATCACCCCAAGCCAGCCTCCTCCGTGCGCGAGCGCGCCGGAAGTTGCGTTCAGCGTGGGTCGACCCCCATTCAAATCAAAGAGCCCCGAAAGTCCGACGAGTCCAAGCGCCAAACTCCAGCCGACGCGGGGCCGGTCAACGTCCACTTTGGCCACGAGAAAGATCACCGCCAGACCGATTAAGAGCAGTGGTAACGCGAAGCGACTCAAACCAACTACTTGCGCCAGCGCGCGCGATATGGCGTGACCGACGGGTCCGAGCGCTCGCGCTTCGGCCAAGGCGACGAACAGACCCACGACGACGAGCGCCACGATCCACAGGTCGCGAGCGTGACGCTGCCAGAGAGATTCACGCGCCGGCGCTGGTGCGCGTTTCGTCGTCTTCTTGGTCGACTTCTTCGCCGAAGTTTTCGAGTGTCGAGCGGGCGTCACAACCATCCAACTTACTTAGTTACCTCACGTTTTCTGGGCCACACGTTCGCAATTGACGCCGTCCTTGCCTAGGATT
This sequence comes from Acidobacteriota bacterium, assembly GCA_028873575.1. Classification (GTDB taxonomy): domain Bacteria; phylum Actinomycetota; class Acidimicrobiia; order Acidimicrobiales; family RAAP-2; genus RAAP-2. The sequence goes on from JAGWHY010000017.1 coordinate 9,781, forward strand.
GAGTCGTGGGCACCTCGCGCCGTCACGCCTCGTCGCTCGGCCCTTCGACCGTGCCTTAATGGCGCAAAGACGCTTCCTCCGTTCACCCGAAGTGCGCCTCTCGCTACGCGCCGCGTTTTGCCTCACGTCGATTCTGCTCGTCGGACTGTGGACGCCGGCCCGTGCCGACAGCACCGTGCTCGCCCTTGGCGCGTTGTGGGCCATAAGTCAAGACGGTCTCGACCAGTGGCGAGTGCGCGAGCGTCGACTCGCGTCCGTGACCCTCGCCGCCGCGATTGGTATCGCGCTCGGCACGGGGTTTGACGTCCTCTTTCCGGAGCGAGCCGCCGTGCTGGTGCTCTACGCGCTCACGGCCTTCGTCGCCGGGCTGGTCGAAGCCTCCAACTACCCTTCGGCTGGTTCGTATCTCATCGTCGGCGTTATTGTCGGCGCCGGCGTGGGCTTTGGCGGTCACCAGGTGAGCGCGACACTTCTCATTGCCGCGGGCTCCCTGTGGGTCTACGTCGTCGCGTTCCTGATGGACCGCCGCAACGCCCGCACGAACCAACGACTCGTGCTCGCCGCTTCTTTTCGCAGTGTCGCCGACCTGTTTGACGCGGTCGATACCGACGGCTTCGCCGACGTTCGCGCCCGCGCCGTGGCGGCACTCGACGCCGCCCAGGACGTCATCGGCTCCGACGACGTGGCGCCCAACGCGCGACGCCACATTGACCACGTCGATCCGGAGCTCCTCGCGCTGCGTCAGGTCTTGGTCGTCGCGCTGCAGTGTGGCGAGGTCGTTTCGCTCGTCGCGGGTGGCGCGCGACGACTAGACCCCATGATGGCGCCGACCCTTCGAGAAATTGCCCAACTGCTTGACGAACACGACGCTCGCCACGCGGCACGGCGGCTCGACGAGCTTCGTCGCCTCGTCGACGTGCGCGGTGACGTGTCGGCCACCTGGCGGGCGGCGCTGCGCGCGCCCGCCGTCGCTACTCTCACTCGTCGCACGCCCTTCGTGAGCCAACGCAATCTGTTGCCTCGCCGGGAACGACTTCGCTTTGCGGCTCTCCTCGCCACGGCGGTCGCGGCCGCGAGTGCGCTTTCCTTGACGCACCGCGACGCGCACTCTTTTTGGCTCCCCCTTGCCGTCGCCTTCATCTTTCGCCCCGATCTCGGGAGTGTGACGCAGCGAGCGGTCGCGCGCACGTTCGGCACGGCGCTTGGCACGTTGATCGCGGTCGTGGCCGTCGACCTTGGTAACCCGGTGGCCCTACTCATTGGACTGTCGTGCGTCATGGCGGCCGGTGTTCCTTGGGCCGCCCGTAAGAGCCACGCGTTATCCGTGCTGTTCTTCACGCCCCTGGTCTTCGTCATCGTTGGGGCGTTGCGTCCCGATAAGGGGCTGTTTATTCCTCGGGTTGTCGATACGGCGGTGGCCGCCCTCATCGTTTTAGTCATTGACTTCTTCGCCTGGTCGCGCGCGCCGTCGCTACGACCTCGCCAGCAAGTCGCGCTCGCGCGCCGCGCCGCCGAGGCCTACGAACGCGAAGCCACGATCGACGACGCGCTCCGCCGTCATCGGCTGCGACGCGACGCGCTTCGCGCTCTCGTCGCCGCGCGAGGCTCACTCGCCTCGGCCAAGCGCGAGCACCACGTCGGCCACGCGAGCCACGACGCGCTCTTAACGCGTGAACTCGACGAGATTGAGACGTCCATTGACGCGACTACGGCCCAGCTCTTGAGTACGTCGAACTAGCCATCTCATTAGGCTGGGCCGGTGACTCTCGCTCCCGATCCATCCTCGCTCGAACTCGCTGAACGCCTGGGCGCCTCCGCCCGCGTCATGAGCGTGACGTCGTCCGTCGCCCTTTCGAGTTGCCTACACGAAGTTCGCCTACGTGGTGACGCCGCCCTCGTCGCGGGGGTCGCCGGCAACGACGTCATGATTCGACTCACTGATGACCGAGGTCGCGCCGTGCGACGTCGCTACAGCGTGCGCGGCGTCGACCCCGAGCGCGACGAGTTGACCCTTTGGATCACCTCGGATCACGACGGTCCCGGCGTACGTTGGGCGGGTGGCGCCCAAGAAGGTGACGTGGTCGACGTCATCGGACCGCGGGGCAAAATCGTTCTCGACCCCCTCGCCGACTGGCACCTCTTCGTGGGCGACCTCAGTGCGCTCGGCGCCTTTTATCGTCTCGCTCAGTCAGTTGAGGTACCTGGCAAAGTGATCTTCATCGTGGAGATCGATCACGCCGACGACGCGCTCACGGCACCGTTCGACGAAGGGCTGGGCGTGACCGGCATCTTCGTGGATCGGCAAGGACGCGCGAGTGACGACCCCGCCGGACTTCTCAAGGGTCTGGCCGCCTTTGCCTTCCCGCCCGACGAAGGACACGCGTACCTCTTCGGTGAATTTCACGTCCTCAAGGCACTCGCCGCGGCCCTCCGCGATCGGGGTCTGCGCGACGAGGCGATCAGCGTGAAATCATTCTGGCGACAGGGCCACGCCAACGCCGACCACGGCGAACCCCGCAAAGACTAAATCACCACGACCGCCGGCATGATCACTGGCTGGCGCCGAAAGCGCTGTCCCAGGAGCCGGCCCGCGGCGCGCTGCACCGCTTTATTTAAGGTGCTTTCGTCGCGCTCACCTTGACGCAACGAGGCCACGAGCGCTTCGCGCACCGCGTCGGTGAGCGCTTGACGCACCGTCGCCTCGGCGTCGCCGGCGAACCAGCCACGCGCGGTGACGTTGACCTCGTGCACGAGTTCACCGGTACGACGATCCACCCCCGCCGAGATAAGGACAACCCCATACTCAGCCAACATGCGACGCTCTTCGAGCGGGCGTTCGTCGAGATCGCCCGCGCTGCCGTCGATGTAGTGAAAGCCCGCCGGCACCGTGCCGTCACGACGTATACCGTCCTTGGTCAGCACAACTTGGTCCCCGTCTTCGCAGATTAAGACGTGCTTCGGCGAGAGTCCCATCGAGACCGCCAGTTCGGCGTGGTGGACGAGGTGTCGGTACTCGCCGTGCACGGGCACGAAGTTTTTGGGCCGAAGTAACTGGTGATAGGTGCGCAGCTCGCCCTGGCGCGCGTGACCCGAGGCGTGCACCGGCTCGTGACCCGAGTGAATGACCTCGGTACCCGCGCGGTGTAAATCGTCAATCACGCGTCCCACTGACCACTCGTTCCCGGGAATGGGGTGTGAACTTAAAATCACCGTGTCGTCCGCGCCGACCGCGAAATTACGCGCGTCGCCACGAGACAGCTTCGACAGTGCGGCGAGGGGCTCACCCTGGGAACCGGTGCAGATCACGCAGACCTCGCCGGGTTGGAAACGCGAGACGTTCTCGATGTCGATGAGGTGCGCCGCGTCGACGCGAAGCAGATTTAACTTGCGCGCCAACTTTACGTTGGCCTCCATCGATCGTCCCATGAGCGCGATCTTGCGGCCCTGGGCGACGGCGACGTCCATAATCTGTTGCACCCGATGGACGTGACTCGCGAAGCACGCCACCACTAGGCGCCGATCGGGTCGCTCCAGAAAAAGTCGACGTAGCGCCACGCCGACCGAGCGCTCCGAGGGCGTGAAGCCCGGCTCTTCAGCGTTCGTGGAATCGCACATCAGTAACGCCACGCCCTCGTCACCGAGACCGGCGAGTCGCGCGAGGTCCGTGCGACGATTATCAATGGGGGTGGCGTCGAGTTTGAAGTCGCCCGAATGCACGACGACGCCCACTTTGGTGTGAAAGGCCAACGCGTGCGCGCTCGGCACCGAGTGCGTCACGGGTATAAATTCGACCTCGAAGGGACCTATACGACGACGCTCGCCGTCGGCGACCTCGATAAAGGTCAGGTCCTTCGCCACTCTCGCCTCGGTGAGTCGATGACGCGCGAATCCCACGGTCAAGGGCGCGCCGTAGATCGGAACGTTGACGTCCTTCACCAAATAACGCAGCGCGCCAGTGTGGTCCTCGTGGCCGTGCGTCAGGACAATCGCGTCCACGCGGTCGCGTCGTTCGATAAGCCAGCGAAAATCGGGCAGGATCAAGTCGACGCCGTACATGTTGGGCTCGGGAAACATCAGTCCCGCGTCGACGACGACGAGGCGACCGTCTTGTTCGAGCGCGAGACAGTTCCGTCCGATTTCGCCCAAACCGCCGAGAAACGTAACGCGAACGTGTTCAGTCACGCGAGAACCGCAACTGCGTCAAGACGTCGTGCGCGCGCGCGTCGAGCACCTCGTCGCCCCCGGCGTGCGGGAGTCGGCACTCCCCCACCGCGAAGCCCAGCTGGCGCATCATCGCTTTCGTGGGAAGGGGGTTGGGATAGACCTCAGAGCTCTCAAATTCGATACTCGGCCGCAGTTGTTCATTGATCGCCCCTGCGCGTACCGGGTCGCCCGCGAGCGCCGCCGCCACCAGAGCGGCGAACTCCGCGCCGGCCCAGTGCGCCGCGACGGAGACGACTCCCGCCGCCCCGACGGCGATGAAGGGCAACGTCATCGCGTCGTCACCGCTGTAGAGGTCGAGTTGATCACCCAGCACCGACTTTGTGTGGGCCGCCATCGGGACGTCGCCCGAGGCGTCCTTCAGCGCCACGACGTTCGCGTGCTTCTGAACCAAGGCGACGGTCGTCGTCGAGTGAATCTTGCGGCCGGTGCGCGAAGGGATGTCGTAGAGCATGACGGGTAGCGTCGTCGCCTCGGCGACCGCGCCGAGATGCGCCTCAATGCCCGCTTGACTCGGTCGGGCGTAGGCCGGCGTGGTCGCGAGCACGCCCGCCACGCCGCACGCCGCTACCCGCGCCGTTAAGGCCACAGAGTGGCGCGTGTTCGCAAAACTGGTACCCGCGAGCACCGGCGTATTGACGGCTTCGGCGACGCAGGCGAAAAGGTTGAGCTTCTCGTCGTCGTCGAGTGACGAGCCTTCGCCCGTGGAACCGGCGACGACGAGGGCGTCGCTGCCGTGGGCGACCAGGAACCGCGCCACGTCGCGCGCGACGTCGAAGTCCACGTCGCCTCGTTCGTCAAACGGCGTCACCATGGCCGTGATAACTCGACCAAAACGAGGGGCGCTCATAGAACGAAGTTACCAGTCGGACTACGCCGACGCCGTTAGAGCAGTGAGTCAATGCCGCGCAGGAGTTCCGGCGTGGCGGCGCTGACGTGCGCGACGGCGATCGCCACGCCCGGCAGGAAACTTTCGCGATCGTACGAGTCGTGTCGGATCGTGAGCCCCTCGCCCGGAGAACCGAAGAGCACCTCTTGGTGGGCGACCAGACCCGTCAGTCGCACCGAATGCACCCTAACCCCGTCTTCGACGTTCGCGCCTCGCGCCCCCTCGACACTCACGCTCGTCGTCGGGTCCTCAATCGGGGCCAGTCCCTTCGCCCGCCGCGCACTGGCGATAGCGCGCGCGGTCGCGATCGAGGTACCCGATGGCGCGTCCACTTTGTGATCGTGGTGGAGTTCAATAATTTCGACGCGCTCGAAGTACGGCGCGGCCATCGCGGCAAATCGTTCGCTTAACACGGCGCCAATCGCGAAATTGGCGGCCACCACGACGCCCACGCGCTGACTAGCGGCCTCGAGCGCCGACCAGTGTGCCTCCGTCAAACCCGTCGTGCCCACGACGAGCGCGACCCCGTGGGCCGCGCACCACTGCGCTGAGGTGAGCACCCCCTGCGGCGAGGAGAAATCAATCACCACGTCGAGGCTCAAGGCGTCACACGCGTTGAGGTCCGCGACGCCGATCGCGCCCGCCACGGAGGCCGGTGGATGCTCGTCCACCAGCGCCACGACCTCCAACCCTTCGTGAGCCGCGAGTCCGCGCGCCAGGGCCTGGCCCATGCGACCCGCGCCACCGACGATGGCGAGTCTCTTCACGCGTTCACCTTATCGAAGCGACGCCGTCGGAGCGCCACGAGTGAAGCCACGAGCGCCACGCCCGACAACGATGAACTCAAGAGGCCCGCTTCGATGTAGGGCGCGTGGTAGTGAAAGTGAATCGTCCAAGTGCCCGCGGGTACCGTGACGCGTTGAATGAGTCCGACGCGCGCGACGTTCAACTCGACGTGGGCGCCGTTTCGATCGTTCACCGCCGTCGCGCGCCAACCAGGAAGGTACGCCTCACTACGTTCTAAAACGCTTTCGCGTGCCGCGCGCACCGTGATCCACGCGTCTCCCCACGGACTGGTCGTAATGGCCGTGACGCGACTGGTTCCCGGCGGGCCCGCAATCCACGCGCGAGGCCGAATTGCGACGGCGCGAAAACTCTGCACGTCACCCAAGGTGGCCCGCAGGCGCCACGTCGGGCTCGAGAGCGCAAGATCGAAAGCCCCGTTGAGAAAGTACGACGCGTGTCCGGACGTCACGACCGACGCACGGGAGAGCTGGGAGCGCGTGGGCGACGTCACCACGAAGCCACTCGCTCGCGTCCCGGCGATGAGCTGAGTGCGGGTCTCGCCCGCATCGAGCCGGTACGTCGGACCAACGGCGACGCCGTTGCCGTTCAGGAGTCGCAACGTCGCGGCACGCTGGTCGCGCGCGTGCCCCACCAGCGTCACGTCAATCTCTCGAAGTTGCAGCACCTCACCGAAGTAGCGCGCGGCTCGCGTGACGCGGGGCGCGGTGGCGCAGCTTCTCGCGACGCCGTTCGGGCGACTACTCAGCAAGAGTGAGCTCGCCACGACCAGTGATTCCAAGCGGAGCTGCGCGAACGTCCCCGCAGCGAGGTGGCACCCACTCAGACCGTTCGTGGGGTGAGTACCCGTGTTGGCGTCGTAAAAGTTCGACACCAGCGCGCCGTAACCTTGCGCGCTCGCCAGTCCGGTGAACACGTTCATGTTCGGCTCGCCGAGTTGGCGGTACAACTGCGTGTTCGCCCCCGAAGGGTCGACCAACGCGAAGCGCCCCTGCGTCGCGAGCACGCGGGTCGCTCTGGCGTACGAGGGCTCCGTTGGCGTGGGCCCGCCAATGAGGCCCGTCGCGTCGAAAAGGGCGAACGTGACCAGGTCGAGCACGAGCACCACGACCAGCCACGTGACGAGGGATCGGTGACGGGCTCCGACGAGGAGAAGCCCGAGCACGAGGCCGGCAATCGCCAAATGAACGAGCAACGCCAATTTGAGGTTCGTGGCGTCGATGCTCAACGACGCCGAGACGCCCATGTGCCGTACGAGCCAGGGACCCCACGCCAGCGCGACCACGCAGAGTAGGCCGATCGTGACCGGGGCCGCCAGTGCCCCTAAACGCGCTCGACGACTCACGCGGCGTTCGAGTTGATCAATCCACCAACCCAAGAGCAGCGCAAGACCCAGGTCGATCAATACGGTGTTGCGGCTCTGCAAGCGCGTCGAACCAAAGAGTGGAATCGCGCGAAAGAGGTGCCCGACGACGGTGAAGTTTCCCCAGGCCGCGAAGAGTCCCACGACCGCGAGGACGAGATAGAGCACGTAGTCTCGTTCAGCTCCACGCCAGCCGCGCCGCGAGCAGTGCGCGAGAAAACTCGCCCCGGCGCACAGCGCGAGTATTCCGGCGTAGCCCGTCACCTCGGGCAAACTGTACGGCGCGAAGAATCCTGACGTGCCCAGCGCGCCGTTGCCCCCCAACACGTCGGGCAGGCCGAGCAGCATCGTCCAGCGCGGCGGCAAGGATCCAGCACCAAAGAAGCTGTACGTGATGACCGAGCGCTGGGAGAAGTGAATAAAGGACCAGGCAGGAAGGAGCTGTACGCCCGCCAGGGCCACGCCCCACGCGAAGGAAACGCCCAGTGCGAGCGCGTAGACGCCACGCGTGGGCCACGTGCGCAACCGGTACGAACTGGGAAAGAAAAACACGGCGATCAGTGCCACCAACGCGACCAACTCAGCTTCGGCGATTGCGCGAGGCTCGCCGGTGAGAAAGATTAAGGACCAGAGAATGGTGCCACTCACGACCCATGGAGCGAGCGCGCGAGTCTTGGCCCCACGATCCGTTGGAAGAGCCGTTCGAAGACGACGAGCCAGGGACAGCAACAGCAAAATCTCCCACGGCAAAAACGCGAAGCCTTGCACGACGCCGAGGTGTACCACTTGGCTCACCATGGAACCGAGGTACGTGTAGCTCAACGCCGCCATCACGCTCGCGCGCGTCGACAGTCCGTGCCAGCGCGCCAACGAAAAGACTCCCAACGCGCTGACGACGTAGACCACGATGAGATTGATAATCCACGCCATGATCCCCGGTAACACGGCAAAGAGCAGCGTCAAGGGGTACGCGGCGCCCGCGTTCATACCGGCGAGCAGGGGTGTGCCGGCGTTGCCGTAGGGATTCAGGAGGGGTAGATGTCCGCCGTCGAGTTGTCGACCAACCAGGACCCGTAGTGGGAAGTTTTGAATCAGGTTGTCGGCGTCAATCGCCGGGTGATTGAACAGCGCCGGCACGACAAACAACACACTCGGAATCACCACGAAGAGCCACAGCGCCCGCTGATCAGCGCGGGACCACGATCGCCACCGCCACGACCAAGTGGCCGTCAGATTGGTGTCGAGATCGGTCACCACGGTTGGCGAGGTGCGGGTGGCGCTAAGGGGGTCGTGACGCCAAAGCGACGGCACGACCCCTGCACCGAATTAGCGTCGACGAGGCCGCGAGGGGCGGCGTCCGCCACCGTCGCCGTCGCTGAACGACGGGCCAGCGGGACCAAGGTCACCGATTTCACCAGCCAGTTCGGCCTCGAAAGCCGCCTCGAACGACGAAACACTGTTCGACGACGCGTTCGACGAACGCGACTCACGCGGTTCGCGGGACTCGCGAGGTTCGCGGGGCTCACGACGCTCGCGTGGTTCACGGCGCTCGCGGGGCTCCTCGTCACTGACTTCAAAATCCCCCACCAGCGACAGTGAAACCTTGCCCTGAGGGTCGATGTCGTCGACCTTCACTTCAAGGGCCTGACCAAGTTCCAGTACGTCCTCCACCTGGCCAATGCGCTTACCGGCGTTGAGTGCCGAGAGCTTGGAGATGTGCAAGAGGCCGTCGCGACCGGGCAGGATGTTGATGAACGCGCCAAACTTCGCGATGCTGACGACGCGCCCTTGGTAGACCGCCCCGACGTCGGCCGACGGCGGGTCGAGGATCAACTCAATGCGGCGCTTCGCCTCGGCGACCGCGCGGCCGTCCTTGGCGCCAATGGTCACGGTGCCGACGACACCGTCGTCGTCGACCGCGATGTCGGCGCCGGTCTCTTGCTGCAGCGTGTTGATGACCTTGCCCTTGGGTCCGATGACCTCGCCGATCTTGTCGATCGGAATCTGAATGGAGACGATCTTGGGCGCCACCGCGGCCACTTCAGCTCGCGGCTCGGCAATCGTGTCGGTGATGACCTGCAGAATCGCCAAACGCGCTTCCTTCGCTTGGTGCAGCGCGTTCGCCAAGACCTCGGCCGGGAGGCCGTCAATCTTGGTGTCGAGCTGCAGCGCCGTAACCGCGTCCGCGGTGCCCGCCACCTTGAAGTCCATGTCACCGAAGGCGTCCTCGGCCCCAAGAATGTCAGTCAACGTGACGTACTTACCCTCGTCGTAGATGAGGCCCATCGCGATGCCCGCCACGGGCGCCTTGATCGGTACGCCGGCCGCCATGAGTGAAAGCGTCGAACCACAGACCGACGCCATGGACGTCGAACCATTCGACTGCATGATGTCCGACACCACGCGAAGCGTGTAGGCGAAGTCCTCTTCGCTCGGCAGCACGGGAATCAGCGCGCGCTCGGCGAGCATGCCGTGACCAATCTCTCGACGCTTGGGCATACCCACACGGCCCGTCTCGCCCGTGGAGTACGGCGGGAAGTTGTAGTGGTGAATGTAGCGACGCCATTCGTCGGGGGTGATGGTGTCGAGCTGCTGGCGCATCCGCGGCATCCCGAGCGTCGTCACGTTGACGACCTGCGTCTCGCCACGCTGGAACAGCGCCGAGCCGTGGGTCATCGGGAACAGGTCTACTTCGGCCGACAGTGGTCGAATGTCGCTGGTACCGCGACCGTCAATGCGCACGCCTTCGTTCACGACGCGACGACGCACTAACTGCTTGGTCAGCGACTTCACGGCCGCCTTGATCTCACTCGTACGCCCCTCGAACTCGCTCGAGAGCTGCTCGATGATCGTGGCCGTCGCCGCGTCAAGCGCGGCGGCGCGGGCCGCCTTGGTCGTAATGGCGTTGGCTTCACTGAGGGCAGCTTCGCCAACCGCTTGAACCCGGGCCAGCACGTCGGCCTGGTAGTCCTCGCGCACCTCGTAGGGCATCGTCTCAATAGGACCGCGCTGCGCGACCCAGTTACGCACCAGTTCGCGCTGGAGATTGATGGCCTCACGAATCCAGGTCTTGGACGCTTCGAGTCCCGCGGCGAGCACGTCCTCGGAGACTTTGGGGGCGCCGTCGGCGTACTTCTCGAAGGAGCCCTCGGTTCCGCCGGCCTCAACCATCATGATGGCGACGTCGGTGTCGAGGTCGTTGCTCAGAGCGCGACCGGCCACGACGAGTTCAAAGACCGACGCGTCGCCTTCGGCGAAGGTCGGGTGGGCCATCCACTCGCCGTCGGTCGTGTAGGCGAGGCGTACCGCGCCGATCGGACCGTCAAAGGGAATGCCCGAGAGCATCAGCGCGGCGGAGGCCGCGTTGATCGCCAAAATGTCGTGCGGGTTCTCCTGGTCGGCGCTGAACACCGTGCCGACGACCTGGACTTCGTTGCGGAAGCCCTTCGGGAATGAGGGGCGTAGCGGGCGGTCGATCAAACGACAGATCAATACGGCCTGGTCCGACGGCTTACCCTCGCGGCGAAAGAACGCGCCAGGAATCTTGCCGGCGGCGTAGGACCGCTCTTCGATGTCGACGGTCAGGGGGAAGAAATCCATCCCTTCGCGGACCGAACGCGCGGCGGTTACCGTCGCGAGTAAGACGGTGTCGCCAATACGAGCCATGACGGCGCCGTCGGCGAGTTGGGCGAGGTGACCGGCCTCGAAACTGAGGGTCTTGTCGGTGCCCGAGAGGGCGGTACTTACGCGAATCGCGTCAGTCATGGGAGTTGCTCCTTATGCGGTTAGTGACGCTCCGCTCGGATCCCAGTGGGCAACCCACGCCCGGGGGCGAGAATCCTCCACTGGCTTCCGAGAGATCGGAGGCGTCGAGCGTCGACGGCGTCGACGCAGGCTCGGCTAGCGACGAATGCCGAGACGACCGATCAAGGTGCGGTAGCGCTCTACGTCACCCTTCTGCACGTAATCGAGCAGACGGCGGCGTTGACCGATGAGCTTCATCAGGCCACGACGGGTGTGGTGATCACCCTTGTGCACCTTCAAGTGCTCGGTGAGGTGCGAGATCCGGTCCGTCAGGATGGCGATTTGGACTTCGGGTGATCCCGTGTCCGTGTCGTGCGCCTGGTAGTCCTTGATGATCTGCTGCTTCTCAGTCATAAACGTTTATGCCTTATTGAGTCGGGGGTCCCGTTGCGAGTCGCGTACGAGACGACCCACACAATCAGCGTCGCTGACCGAATATCTAGCCTAGCAGTAATCGCTGTTGCGCTGTGGCCACGCGAAAAATCTCTTGGGTTTCGGCGACGTCGAGGCCGATTTGGTGGATCAGGGCCTCGAGGGTGTCGTAACGGGCCTCGTCGCGGAGGTATCGCCAAAAGAGCACGTCGAGGGTCGAATCGTAGAGATCACCCGAGAAACCGGGCAGGTGCACCTCGACCAACACGGCCCCCTGCTCGTAGAAGTGGGGTCGTCGACCGACGGAGATCGCGGCAGGCCACCACACCCCTTGCACCACCGTCGCGCCGGCGTAGATGCCCACGCGCGGTAGCTGTTGACGCGGCGACGCGGCCACGTTCGCCGTTGGAAAGCCAATTTCGCGCCCCCTGGCGTCGCCGTGCACCACGGGACCACGCAGGGTGAAACTTCGACCCAGTATCTCGCTCGCCGCGTCGAGGTCGCCGCGTTCGAGCGCCTCGCGCACGGCGGTGGAACTCCATTGAACCTGACCACCTCGGATCGTCACCTCGTCCACCGTGAAGTCGTAGCGCTCGCCCAACGTCGCGAGGAGTGCCGGGGAACCTTCGCGGTCGTGACCGAATCGAAAGTTCTCCCCCACGACCACGACTTGGGCCGCCAACTCCTCGACCAGAAGTTCGCGCACAAAGTCCGACGCGCTTTGACGCGAGCGCGACGCGTCGAAGTGCACGACACGAACTTCGTCAACGCCCCACGCGCGCAGACCCTCGACACGTTGGTCCAGGGTCGCGAGGAGTCGAGGCGCGCGCTCCGGCGCCAAGACGAGCGCCGGGTGAGGATCGAAGGTCACGACGCAACTCACGAGATTGTGGGCACGGGCGCGCGCCGTTAAGCGCTGGATGACCTCGGCGTGTCCACGATGGAGTCCGTCGAAGACGCCAATCGCGATCGCGCGGCGGTGCGGCGCGTGGCGCGTGTGTTGCCGTTCGTCCACCGTCGCTCCTAGCCTTCGCTCGTCTCGGGCGGTAGCACAATATTGGGTTTCCAGCTCTCCCCGCGCGGTTCGACCACGGCGACCAACCGTCCGGCGAGGTCAAGCACCGCGACCTCGCCGTTCGCCTCTACGTCAAGCGACACCCGCTTGCCTTGGCGAAGTTCGGCCACCACCCGCGCGTCGGCGCGTACCTGCACCAGATCGTCGACGAAACTCACCGGCGCGCCCAGCACTGGACGCTGATCACGCAGCGCCTCTTCGAGCGCGTCGAGGGTCCAGGCGTGCGCGACGTCGTGACGACCACTCGCTTCACGGCGCAGCGCACTGAGATGTCCCACCGTGCCGAGAGCCGTCGCGAGATCACTCAGCAGCACGCGCACGTACGTACCGACCGAACACGTGACCTCGAAGGTCCACGTCGCCTCGTCGCGACCTGGCGCGAGATGAAATGACGACACGTGAACCTCGCGCGCGGCGCGCTCGACCGTTTCGCCGCGACGAGCCAAGGCGTAGAGGCGCTGTCCGTTCACCTTGCGCGCCGAGACCATGGGAGGTTCTTGAAGTTGCGCGCCCAGGAACGACGCGGCCAGTTCGTTGACGGCTGCCACACTCAGTTCGGGAACGGCGGCGCGCGCGACGACCTCGCCGTCGGCGTCGAGCGAATCGGTCGCCACCCCGAAGGTAACCTCACCCGAGTACCGCTTCACCTGCGCTTGGGCAAAGCGCAGGAGGCGCGTCGAAGGGCCCACGCCCAGAATCAGGAGTCCGCTCGCCAGAGGATCGAGCGTGCCGGCGTGACCAACGCGACGCTCACCGAGCAGGTTTCGCACCCGCGCCACGACGTCGTGACTCGTCGGGCCCGACGCCTTGTCGACGAGAAGCTGACCGTTAGTCGTCGTCATGTTGACGCCGGCGCAGCAACTCCTCGATGGCCTCACCACTCGCGACGGCCGGATCAGCCTTAAAGGCCAACTTCGGCGTGCGCTTGAGGCGCGTCTGCACGTTCACGGCCGATTGGATCTGCGCGCGGCGCTCCTCGAGAGCGGCGCGCGCCTCGTCGCTCAGTGAATCGAAGAAGATCAGCGCGTTGCGCAGATCGGGCGTGGTGTCGACACCCGTTACCGTCAAGAAGCCCAATCGTTCGTCCACGTCCGCCAATCGCACGATGACGTCCGAAATCACCTCACGAAGAATCTCGTTCACCCGCGCGGAGCGTGGGTAGGGATGACTGGAGGACGCGGCCATGGATTAGGCCGTGCGCGGGATCTCGCGCTCTTCGTACGTTTCGATGATGTCGCCCGCCTTGAGGTCCTGGTAGTCCGAAAGGCCGATACCACACTCGAAGCCGGACGCCACTTCACGCGCGTCGTCCTTGAAGCGCCGCAGTGAGGTAATCGATCCCTTCCAAATAATCGCCCCTTCGCGCAAGAAGCGCACCTTCGACCCTCGAGTGATGACGCCGTCGCGCACGAAACAACCCGCGATCGCGCCGACACGCGGTACGCGAAAGACCTCGCGGACCTCGGCTTCGCCGGTGACGACCTCTTCGTAGACCGGCGAGAGAAGGCCCAGCATGGCGGCCTCAATCTCTTCAATCAACTTATAAATAATTTCGTAGGTGCGAATTTGGACGCCTTCGCTCTCGGCGAGTTCGCGGCTGCGCTTGTCGGGTCGAACGTTGAACCCAATGATGGTCGCGTTGCTGGCCTTGGCCAGCTGCACGTCGTTCTCCGTAATGCCGCCGACGCCTCGATGCACCAACACCAATTTGACGTCGTCGCGTTCGAGCTTACGCAGCGACTCACTACAGGCCTCGAGTGAACCCTGCACGTCGGCCTTCAGCACGACGTTGAGCGTGGCCGTCTCGCCGCGCTGAATCTGTTCGAAGAGATCTTCGAGTCGCGCGCCGCCCGAACCAGCCACCGGCTGTTGACCGACCAAGCGCGCGCGTTGGGCGCGGGCCTCGCCGAGGGTGCGGGCGTTCGCGAGGTCGCGCGCGACGCGCATCTCGTCACCCGCGAAGGGTGGCTCACTGAAACCGAGCACCTGCACGGGCGTCGAGGGTCCGGCGCTCTTGACCTGCTGTCCTTGGTCGTTGATGAGGGCCTTGACCTTGCCGTACGCGGCACCCGCGACGACGACGTCGCCAACCTCGAGGAGTCCCTTTTGCACCATCACCGTCGCGACCGGACCACGCCCGACTTCCAAATTTGCCTCGAGTACCGTGCCCACCGCCGGCCCCGTCGGTCGCGCGTTGAGCTCCGCGAGTTCGGCCACGAGCAGTACCTGTTCGAGAAGTTCGTCAATACCTTGGCTCTTCAGTGCGGAAATCTCGACGACGATGGTGTCGCCACCCCACTTCTCGGGCACGAGACCGTGCTCACTGAGCTGCTGGAGAACTCGATCGGGGTTGGCGTCGGCCTTGTCCATTTTGTTCACGGCAACGATCACCGGCACGTTCGCGGCCTTGGCGTGGTTGATCGCTTCGACGGTTTGGGGCATGACGCCGTCGTCGGCGGCCACGACCAAAATAATGACGTCCGTCACCTTGGCGCCACGCGCCCGCATCGCGGTAAACGCTTCGTGGCCGGGCGTGTCGAGAAAGGCGATAGCTTTGCCCTTCCACTGCACCTGGTACGCCCCAATGTGCTGAGTAATACCGCCGGCCTCGCCCGCGACGACGTTGGCCTTGCGGATCTTGTCGAGCAACATGGTCTTGCCGTGGTCGACGTGGCCCATCACCGTGACGACCGGCGGACGCCACGTGGACTCGACCGTGTCGTCTTCATCGTCTTCGTCGAAGAATCGCGCGAGTAACTCGGCCTCTTGTTGTTCGCCCGGATCAACCAGACGGACTTCAGCTCCGACCTCCGCGGCGTACACCTCAATCATCTCGTCACTGAGGCTCTGCACCGCCGTGACGATTTCGCCCTGAAGAAAGAGGAAACGAATAATGTCCGCGGCCGAGCGATTGAGCTTCGGCCCCACGTCCTTCGCGGTCGAGCCACGTTCGATGATGATTTCTCCACTCGGCACCGGCGCGTTACTCGGCTGCCACGTGGTCATTTGCGTGGGCTCGAGTTCTTCGACGTTGCGACGGCGTCGTCGCGTGGCCTTGCGCTGCGATCCTCGTGGACCGCCACCGCCGCGCGTGGGGGCGCCACGACCGGGGGCGCCGCCGGGGGCGCCGCCGGGGGCGCCGGGTCGAGCGCCACCCGTGAAGCTGCCGCCCGTTCGAGGGGCACCGCCGGTACGCGGCGCGCTCGATGGTCGAGCGCTCAGGGGGCGAGCGCCGCCGGGTCCGCCGGTCCGTGCGCCACCGGGCGCGCCGGGCCCGGTGCGTCGAGTACCCGGAGGCGGCGGAATCGGACGTCCGGAAGGACTAAGAGGGCGACCAGGGGGTGGCGGTATCGGGCGACCCGAGAGACTTAAGGGGCGCGCCGGCGGCGGGCCACTCGGTCGATCGCCAGCCTCACCCGTGCCGCGTTGGGTAGGGCGGATGGTGGTCGGCCCCTCGGGCGCGGGCGCGCGCGTCGGCGCCGGCTTCGGCGCGACGGCCGGACGCGAACGAACGACTTTCGGCGCCTCGGGCGAGTCTTCACTCGGCCGAACGGCCTCGGCGGGTGCGGTCGCGGCCGGAGCGGGCGCTTCCGCCTTCGGCGTAACGTCGACCTTGGGTGCCGTTTCACGGGCGGGTGCGGGCGCGGGCGCCTTGGCAGCCTTTGCCGGTGTGGGCGTCGCGCGACGAAGCCCGTCGGCGTCGACGCGCCGACGGATGCGATCTGCCTGGGCGTCCTCAATGGACGCCGAGGGACTCGACGCGCCAATGCCCAGCTTCTGAGCTACGTCGAGTACTTCTTTACTGGTAAGACCAAGTTCCTTCGAGAGCTCGTGGACTCGAATCTTCTTTGGTGCCAAAACATTCCCTTACTTCGTGCGCCCACTTGTGCGGACACGGCTACTTATTCTTTCACAACTACAGCGAATTACCCGCCCGGAGGCGCTCCAACTGGTGAAACGACCCTGCGTTGACCTCTCGACGCAGGGCTCGCGCGAGGTTCGCGGCGCTCAACTTCGCACCGCACTCACCCTCTCGACACCACCACACGCCTCGCCCGGGACCTCGACCGAGATACCACGAGTCGTCCTCGCGCAACCCAGCTCGAGTGAACGTCGTCGCGCCCGCTTTGGTGCGACAGACCACGCACGTGCGTTCGGGTTCTATGCCTCTTCCTCCACAACCTCGACGACTTCATTGCCGTGCTGGTCCGCGGTGACCACCACGTCGACCGGCGTGACGCCTTCTTCGGCCACGATCGTCTCGTCGAGCACCACGTCGCCCTCGCTCCACACCTCTTCGGCGACCTCATCCTCACCCTCATTTTCGGAACGAATGTCGATGCGCCAACCAGTCAAGCGGGCAGCCAGACGGGCGTTTTGTCCTTCTTTGCCGATCGCGAGTGAGAGCTGCTGGTCGTGCACGATGACCGTCGCGATGCCCTCTTCCTCGTTGAGACGAACCTCACGCACGCGCGCGGGCTGGAGGGCCGCCTGAATGAACTGAATCGGGTCGTCGCTGTAGGGAACGACATCGATGCGCTCAGAACGCAATTCGTTCGTGATGTTGCGCACGCGTGAACCGCGCGCGCCGACGCACGCCCCCACCGGGTCGATCATTTGGTCGTTACTCGCGACCGCAATCTTGGAACGGTGGCCGGGCTCGCGCGCCAGGGCCTTAATCTCGACGATACCGTTCGCAATCTCGGGCACCTCAATCTCGAAGAGTTTCGCCACGAGCGCCGGGTGCGTACGACTGACGACGATCTGAGGTCCCTTGTTGGTCTTGCGAACCTCCACGATGTAGACCTTGATACGCGCGCCGTGCTCGTAACGCTCAAAGGCGATCTGTTCGGCTTGCGGCAAGAGTGCTTCCACCCGACCGAGGTCGAGCAACGTGTAGCGATTGTCGTTCTGCTGCACGGTGCCCGAGACGATGTCGCCTTCGCGATTGGCGAACTCCTCGTACATCTGGCGCCGCTGGATATCACGAATGAGCTGCATCAAAACTTGCTTCGCCGTCTGCGCGGCGATACGCCCGAAGTCCTCGGGCGTGGCGTCCCACTCACGCGTCACGTTGCCCTCAAGGTCGAGCTCTAAACCCCAGACCTTGATCTCGCCCGTTTCCGGATTGATCTCAACTTCGGCGTCCTCGGCCGAGTCGGGACGGCGCTTGTAGGCGGCCAGCAACGCGTTGGCGAGCGCGACCAAAAGTTCGCCCTCGTCGATGTTCTGATCGCGCGCGATCTGACCGAGCGCTTCGAGGAATTCAAAGTTCGCCATGTCTAGCCTTTCTTGCTCGTCGAGTGAGATTTCGTTCGTTTCGCGACCGGCGCGCTCGCCCCCCAGTGAAAGACCGTGCGCGCGCGTTCGAGCGCGTCAAGGGCCACGACGACGTGGCCCAAATTGGTGTCGTCGATCGTGACCGAGGCGGCGTCGGCCGCGACGAGCACGCCCTCGAGACGGCGCGTCTTTTCGCCGTCGCGGCGTTCACGCAACGTCACCTGTTCACCCACCGCGCGAGTGAAATGTGCCGGCGTGCGCAGGCGACGTTCCAGCCCGGGACTCGACACGTCAAGGGTGAATCGCCCCGGAATCGGGTCGTTTTCGTCGAGCCAGGCCGAGATCGCCCGATTCGCGTTAGCCAAGGCGTCAACGTCGACGCCGCCGGGACGGTCCACGACCACGCTCAAGGTACCGGCCGTGAATTCCACGTCGTACAGTTCCAAGCCCAAGCTCGCGATGAGGGAGCGCAGCGGTGTCTCAAGATCCATCGCCGACTCCTCTCTACTCGCGTCAACTCAGGACGGACAAGCAAAAAGCGCGGGCCCGAGGCCCGCGCTTAAACGAGTCCAAACGTCCTGAGCGGACTGTGGCAAGTAATTATAGCAGTTTCGCCCACTTGCGCACAAGGATCTGGCCCGCGAGGGGACCCGTCGCCACCCTCTAGTACGACTTAGCGACGAAGGCCACGAGGTCCGGTTCGGTCTCGCTATCTGGAATCGTTCCATCAGCGCGTTGCAGGCACCGTACCGTGATCGCGCCCTTCTTCAGCGTCGCCTCACCCTCGCCGTTGACGAGATCCCAGGCCAGTCGCGCGAAGCCCTCCTGCGCCGCGTCGAGTGCCTCGGCCACGCTCGTCACGTCAGCGGTCTTCGCCTCGCGACGCGCGAGCGCCGCGTCGTAGAGATCACGCTGGCACTCGGCCAAGAGTTCGCGCGCGCGCGTCGCCACCTCGTTGAGGGCCACCGACGATTTCTCCGCGGTGTCGCGGCGCACCAGGCTCACGCGACCCTCGGCCAAATCACGGGGTCCCACTTCGACGCGCAGCGGCAATCCCTTGATTTCCCAGTCCGTCACGCGTCGCCCAAAACTCCCTCGACCACGGTCGAGTTCCGCGCGCACGTCCGCCGCGTTTAATTGGCCGACCAGCTCGTGCGCGACGCGCGATAGATCCTCGGCGTCGCGCACCGTCACCACGACGACCTGCACCGGCGCGACTTCGGGGGGCACCACGAGACCGCGATCGTCGCCGTGCGCCATGATGAGTCCGCCGACCATACGCGTCGAGGCACCCCACGACGTGGTGTGCGCGAGCTCGGCCTGACCGGCCTCGTTCTGAAAGAAGATGTCAAAGGCGCGCGCGAAGTTCTGTCCGAGTTCGTGACTCGTCGCCATCTGCAACGCCTTGCCGTCTTTCATCATCGCCTCGGCGGTCGTGGTGTTAATGGCGCCCGCGAAACGCTCGCTCGGCGGCTTAATACCAAGTAAGCACGGCAGCGCCAGAACTTTTTCGAGAAAGTCGTGGTAGACCTCGAGGTGAATACGCCGCGCGTAGGCGGCCGCGTCGTCGTAACTGGCGTGCGCGGTGTGACCCTCTTGCCAGAGAAACTCCGACGAGCGCAGGAAGAGGCGCGGTCGTAACTCCCAGCGCACCACGTTGGCCCACTGGTTCAACAGCAACGGTAGGTCACGGTAGCTCTGAATCCACTTCGCCATGAACTCACCAATCACCGTTTCCGAGGTCGGGCGCACCACGATGGGCTCGGCCAACTGCTCGCCTCCGGCGTGGGTGACGACCGCCAGTTCGGGACTGAAGCCCTCGACGTGCTCGGCTTCGCGCGCGAGGTAGCTCTCGGGAATAAAGAGTGGGAAGTAGGCGTTCTTCGCGCCAGTGGCCTTAATGCGCGCGTCGACCGCGGCCTGCATGCGCTCCCAGATGGCGTAGCCGTAGGGACGAATCACCATGGTCCCGCGTACCGGGCCGTTGTCGGCCATCTCGGCCTTCGCGACGACGTCTTGGTACCAACGCGGGAAGTCCCGCGACTGGGGGGTCAACACGCTCTCGTCCGCCACGGTCCTCCTCTGAAGAATGACCCAGCCTACCGGCGCGTCACGACTCGCCGCGGCGGCGAATGCGCGCAATGCGTTCATTCGAACGATTCGCGTCGAGCCCCTTGTCGTCGAGGAGCAGCGCGCGATCGGCCGCGGCCTCTTCTTCGGCGTGCGCGTCACGCGCGGCGAGACGAGCCGCGACGCCCTCGGCCGCAATCTTCTTCGCCTCATCGACCAGCGCGTCGACCATTTCGTCCTCAGGTACGACGCGCACGATTTGACCTTGAATGAATAAGTGACCACGGTGCCGCCCCGCGGCGATGCCGAGATCGGCGTGGCGGGCCTCACCGGGGCCGTTCACCACGCAACCCATGACGGCGACCTGCAAGGGAATATTGAGTGCCGACAAGGCTTCTTGAGCCTCATTGGCGACCTTGATGACGTCGACCTCGGCTCGACCACAGCTCGGGCACGCGATCAGGTCGAGACCTTTGCGCTCGCGCAGACCGAGGGCTTCGAGCAGTTGTCGACCGGCCTTCGCCTCCTCCACCGGATCGGCCGTCAGCGAGTAGCGCAACGTGTCGCCAATCCCTTCGGCCAGGAGGGTGGCGATACCGGCGGTCGCCTTTAAGAGTCCCCCGGGCAGGGGTCCCGCTTCGGTGACGCCGAGGTGGAGGGGGTGGTCGAACGTCTCCGCGGCCAGCCGATACGCCGCAATCATCGTCGCGACCGACGACGCCTTGACCGAGATCTTGACGTCAGAGAAGTCCACTTCCTCGAAGTAGGCCAACTCTTGACGCGCCGACTCGACTAACGCCTCAGGCGTGGCGCCACCGAAACGCTGGTAGAGCTCGGGGTGCAGGGAGCCAGCGTTGACGCCAATGCGAATTGGTACGCCGCGGTCGCGCGCTTCACTCGCGACCAACTTGATCTCTTCGGGCTTTCGGAGATTGCCGGGGTTAAGTCGCAGTCCGTGGACCCCCGCGTCGAGCGCCGCGAGCGCCATCTCCACGTGGAAATGAATGTCGGCCACGATGGGCACCGGCGAACGCGGCACGATTTGGGCGAGACCCTCCGCGGCGTCTTGGTCGTTGCACGTGCAGCGCACCACGTCGGCGCCGGCGGCCGCGAGGGCGTAGATCTGCGCGAGGGTGCCTTCGACGTCGGCCGTCTTGGTCGTCGTCATTGACTGCACCGAAATCGGGGCCCCGCCACCAACTTTGACACTGCCGAGGGAGATTTGGCGCGTCACGCGACGCGGACTCAATGAGCTAGCGGTGACGTCCACCCCTCTATTCTGCCGTGCTCGCGCGCCCTGTTGAGCGCGTCACTCAAAAGCCCGGCGCTTAGAAGGGGTTCGCGATGGGGTGGACGATATCGAGGTAGAGGGTGCTCGCGAAAAGGACCAGCAGCACGCTCATAAAGGCGTAGATCACCGGGGTGAGCCGATTCACGTCGGCGTGGTAGGCGCGGCCCTTTCGACTGCGCAGGCGTTCGTAGGTCGCCACGAGCACGTAACCACCGTCGAGCGGCAACATCGGCACCATATTCAAGACCCCAACGAAGATGTTCACCGCCATCAAGATCTCGAGGAGCGAACCCACACCGCTTTGCGTGCTCTGCACCGCCAAGCGCACCACCCCGACGATCGACTC
>JAGWHY010000086.1 GCA_028873575.1 Acidobacteriota bacterium
CCGACTCCTAGTCCGGAGTCGACGTCGCCGCGCGGTCGCGCTGAAAGCGTAGGTGCGGCATCATCCCCTGGCTCGTGAAGAGCTCGACCACGTCAACGTCACGCGTGGTCATCTCGAGGTGCTCGGGCTCGCCGCCGAGTACGAAGGTCACCAGGCAGTCCGCGCAGTCCGGCGTGTTGCGCCGCACGCAGTCGCTGCAACTGATGGAAAGTTCGATGTCGTGTGCCATGTCACCCCTTGCTCTCCCTCGACACTGACATCGGGGTGTGACACCACGGGGTTCCGATCCACGCGATACGACACTCGGGTTGCCGCGCCCTCCGGCGGCAACGATGTAGGTTCGGTCGCGAGAGGAGTTGCGCCAGTTCTGCGCAGCTGACGGCGCGTCAAGCAGGGAGGACTATGGCCGACCAGGACGACCCCATCGAGCGTTTCCTCGATCAGCCCGCCGAGCACGGCGTGGGTGATGACGAAGTCGCGACGCCACGACCTGCCCCTCCCCACGGTTTTTGGAAGAGGGTGAACCGCTTCCTCTTCGAAAAAGAGCCGAGTGACTACTCCTCGATCGCCCCGCGCGGCGCCGACGGGAGGCGCACCACGTTGTTCTTCTTCAACGGTAACGGTCGGGGTCGTTAAGCCCAAAGAGTCCGGATCACGACGGTGGCACCGCCACCGCGATCACGACGGGCTGTCGGACGCACCCAAGCGACTCGCGATCTCTCCGGCCACCTGGGCGGCGGAGAACGCTGAGCCCTCATACGTGACGACGCCGCGCGCCGGATCGATCAATGCGAAGAACGGTGCCGAGCGAATCTCAAGGTCGCGCCAGAGCTCGGGCGCGATGACGACGCCGCTGTCGCGCCACGAATCATCCTCAGCCGCCGCGGCCACCACCAGGTCGACGTCTCCCACCCACGCCTCGCCCGACACGAACTCGCGGCACCCGTCGCAGTGGGGCTTGACCGCGACCACGACCGTCGCGCGAGTAAAGGTGCGCGACACCTCGACGCCCGCGGCGTCGCGGCCGCGAAAGCCGGCCGGTGCCGGACGCTCTCGGGGAGTGTCGACGCTGCGCAACTCCATCAGGCGTCCTCGGTGACTTCCTCCACGCCTCGTCCGTGACCGCACCAGCGACAGATCACCGAATCGATCGTGCGCGTAATCACTTCGGGCTCTTCGATCGACAGATCACCGCCGACGGTGAAGTGGTAGAAGGAGCGCACCGACGTCGTTTCCACAACGTCGAAACGGGTCAG
>JAGWHY010000087.1 GCA_028873575.1 Acidobacteriota bacterium
GATGGTGCGCAGCGGACCCTGGCCGTCTTCTGCGACCTCGGTCTCTGGTTTGGCCTCGCCTTCGGGGATCAGCGCCCCGAGGCCCTTTCCTAATCCTGGTTTCCTAGCCATTCATGATCTCCTCTGCGAGTGCGCGGTACGCCTTGGCCCCCTTCGAGTTCGGATCGAACTCGGTGATCGGCTGTCCGAAGGACGGGGCTTCAGCCAGACGAACCGTCCGGGGGATGATGGTCTTGCATAGTTCATTGGGGAAGTGCTTGCGAACTTCGGCGGCGACGTCGATCGACAGGATGTTGCGCGAGTCGTACATCGTGAGGACGACCTTGGAGATTCGCAGCGTCGGATTGAGGTTCCTCTGAACGAGACCGATGATCCGCTCGAGTTGGGTCAGGCCCTCAAGTGCGTAGAACTCGGTCTGGACTGGCACCAGGATCTCGGTGGCGGCGGCGAACGCGTTGATCGTGATCAAACCCAGGGACGGGGGACAGTCGATGAACACGAAGTCGAAGTCGCCCTCGACCGATTCCAGCGCCCGCTTCAGGCGCAGCTCGCGCGAGATCACCGAGGTCAGCTCCTGCTCGACGCCAGCCAGGTCGAGCGTCGCTGGTGCCACGAAGAGGTTCTTGAATGCCGTGGGCTCAACCACGTCGACCATCGGTATGTCATTGAGCAGGACGTCGTAGACCGATCGCTCAAACTGGCGCCCGTCGACGCCCAAACCCGTGGTGGCGTTACCTTGAGGGTCCAGATCGACGACGAGGACTCGATTTCCCAGCTTTGCGAGGGCCGCCCCAAGAGACGTCGTGGTGGTGGTCTTGCCGACACCGCCCTTCTGGTTCGCTACGGCGAAGACCCTCATCACGCTGTCGTCTGCCATGAGCCTCTTCCCGAACTACGTTCCCGACACGTCGTCAAGTTCCCTGCCATTCAACACGCTTTTGCTGAAGGCGTCAAGTACCAATGTTTCACGTGAAACACGCACGGGTGACGACGGTCGTTCGAACGCTCACGATGACCGGATTGTTGTAATTACAAAGGTTTGTGCAACATCTTGGCCGAGGGACCGTCACCGTGACGACCCCGTAACGCCCTGTTTCACGTGAAACATCTCGCCCACCGCCGGCGGCACGGTGGTGTGGCAACCACTCCTCGCGCGACCGACAAGCGGAACGGGCCGCTCGAGGGCTACGGGATCGTGCGAGAGAGTACCGCCCGAGCACTGACCGGGGAGGTTGGGCGTCTCCCGCGTGGACAC
>JAGWHY010000088.1 GCA_028873575.1 Acidobacteriota bacterium
GGGGCCGTGTCGACTACTCCACTAGGGCTTCGCCTTGCAGACGGTCAGGTTGCAGTAGCCCAGCGAAGCGCCGGAGGCCACCGTCGTCCCGTCGGCCTGGAACTGGTCGTCCTCGAAGGGTCCGAAGGCCGTCTGGTAGGAGTCGAACTGGTAGTGACCACCGACCCCCTGGTAGACGATCTTCTTGCCGGCCTTGAGGGCCTTGACGCCCTGGGCGAACGAGGACACCTTGACCGCGCCGGGAACGCCCTCGGCGATCTTGATGATGTCCGCCTTGTACTTGGCGCCCACCGTCGAGTGCGACATCACCATGGCGAGGGCCGCCAGGTTGATCCCGTCGTAGAGGTGCACCGTGCCGTTCGCCGTCAGCAGGCCCTGGAAGTTGCTCACTCCCTTGACCTTGTTCGACTGAGCGAGGACCAGCCTCTTGTAGAGCGGGTACGCCGGTCCACCCACGGCCACCGTCTGGTTGTCCGCGTCGAAGTTGCTGATGAAGTTCTGCACGCCGATCGGACCCGTGGTGACGCCCGTGAAGAACGTCGGGTCAATCATCCCCGAGGTCCCGATCACGGGGATCATCTTGTTGCCATTGAGCTGGTAGATCTCCGAGAGGAGAGCCACGCCCGCCGCGCCAAGTGCTTCCATCAGGATCACGTCCGGGTGCGCCGAGACGATCGCCTGGGCTTCGGTCTCGAACGTTGTCGCCGTCATGTCGAGGGTCTGGTTGGAGACCACGTTCATGTGCGCGCGCTGGATCGCGGCCTCCGCCGGAGCGACGAAGGTCTGAGAACCCGCGTCGTTGCCGAAGGCCAGAGCGATGTTCTTGTAACCCTTGTTCTTGGCGATCTGGACCATGGCCACGGAGTCCGCGGCGTCCGGCGGAACCAGACGGAAGAAGTAGGGGAAGTGGATGTGGTCGAACTCGGACTCACCGGTCATGCAGAACGACACGGTCTTGTGCGCGTTGAACACCGGCACCACCGTGGACGCCTCGTCCGAGGTGCAGCCGATCACCAACGCCAGGTTCGAGGTCGTCGCGTACATCTGGCGAACCGCGGGCACGGCGTCCGCGGGGTCACCGCGGGTGTCGACCGTCTTGCAGTTGACCTGGTTGCCCAGTACGCCGCCGGCGCCATTGTTGGCTTGAGCGGCCGCGTAGCACGCCGCCTCGTACTTCGGTCCGAGTGCCGCGTCCGCGCCGGTGAACGGCGCCACCGCGGC
>JAGWHY010000089.1 GCA_028873575.1 Acidobacteriota bacterium
CGTTGATCTGCTCGCCAGGAGTCAGCGTCGTCGCCCAGGTGGGAGGCGCGAGGGTCGCCCCGTTCGTCGCCGCGTCAGGCTGAATGGCCCCCACGTAGGACGAGCCTCCGGCGTAGCCGCCCACGAGGATCGCGGTCGGGCACTCGGTCGCGCAGGTAAACACGAAGCCGGGGTTCTCGTGCTGGAAGATGAAGCTGACGCTGCCTGAGGCGAGGATCTCCACGAGGTCGCGGCCCGTCGAGCCGACGAGGTGGCCCTTCGCGTAGGTGATGAACGTCGCGGGGTAGGCGGTCGAGCCCGTGCCATTGGTGCTAGGAGCGGTGCGGGTAGAGCCCTGGACAGTTCCGTCGTCCACGAATGACGGGTCAGTGCCCGAGTAGACGAGCGTGGACGAGCCTCGGTAGACGTTGTACTTGCTCGCGTTGGTGTCGGGCTGCCAGTTGAGGTTGATGGGCGTCGTGCCGACCGTCACCGTCGCTGCCGTTGATGCCGTCTCGTTGCCGAAGGCGTCCACCTTCGTGACGTTGTAGGTGACGCTGCCCGCAGAGAGGTACGCGCCGAGGGTTCCCGCGCCCGCCGCGTAGGCGAGCAGTCCGCCGATGTTGGGAAGCGCCGCCGGGGTCGCCGCCGCTGCCACGCTCGTCGTGCCCGCGCTCGTCACGTAGACGCCCTGGGAGCCACACGCGAACCACACACGCGAGCCATCAGTGGCGAGACTCAGAATCGTGTTCGTATTGGTGGTCGTTACCTTCGTCCACGTCGGGCTGACGATGCCCACGGGGCTGAGCGTCCAGTAGAGGCTCGCCCCATCGGTGCGATAGAGGTAGTTCCCACAGGCGATGATGAGCAACTCGGTCGCGCTGGTGGCGATGCTCGCGTACTCGTTCAGCAGGCTCATCTTGCCCTCGGACCACGGGTTGATGCCCTGAGACTTCCAGAAGCGCGTGCGAACGCTCGGGTACTCGCCGGAGTGGACGTAGACGCTCTCGAAGGCAAAGCGGTTGTCGAGGAACTCCTGGCCCGCACCGAGGAAATAGTTGTCCTGGGCGCGAGGCCAGACCCCGGCAGCACTGAGCGTGTTGCCTGTGAAGTAAACGTGTCCATCGCGTCGCGCACACCACGTCTCGTTCTCTGTCTTCGGGCACCACACGATGCCGTCATACTTGACCGTCTTCACCTCGAATGCCGACTTGATCATCTCGCGATTCGATGTCCTTAC
>JAGWHY010000090.1 GCA_028873575.1 Acidobacteriota bacterium
TACATCCACGACCCGCGCGCGCGCAGCCAGTTCTCGGGACTCGTCCGCAACGTCGCGCCCTTCTGGTTCGCCCAAGAGCAGTTCTACAAGAGGTGGGGACACCTCTTCGGCTCCTATCCCGAGGCGTGGTACAAGCTCTCCATGACCCTGCACGCGCTTCGCAGCGTGGGCTTCGTCTACACCGACCAGTACGGCAAAAACGCCTTCAACTACCCCGGCTCGGCGGCGATCAACGACGCCCTGATGCACCTGCCCTTCTTCCAGTCGCTCCCCGTGGGCGTGCCCTGGTCCACGGAGGTGAACGCCCTCAACCCCTCGATGGCGAACGGGATGCTGCCAATCCCTTCGGTCGGCCCGATGATCGTCATGCCCACCGACATCGCCGGCTGGATGTATCCCAAATACTTCGGGGCCTTCTCCCAGTTCCTCCAGGGGCCGGATTCGGCGAGCATCAACATCACCGATGGACGCGCCCAGCGCCTCGTCGATCAAATCCTGCCGACGATTCTCACGCGCCTGGGCGAGTTCGGCGTCACCGACGCGACGGCGAGCACGACCTCTGACGCTGGTTCGGCGCTCTTTCTCACGTCCATGATCGACGCCACGCGCCTGCTCGTCTCCCAGGGACACGGCCCGACGCGCGCCCAGCAGGCCGACCCAAGGGAGATGCAGAAGTTCGAGACTCGCGTGATGCACTGGACCGAGAACATGATGCTCATGCGCTCGCTCTTTGGCTTCGTGGCCCCCGGCACGCCGAACTTCGGCTTCAACACCGACCCCAACGGGCTTGCGAGCCAGTTGCAGTCTCTCATGGCGACGATGCCCTACAACGACGCCGTGGCCGCCTTCTTGAAGGCTCACCCGGACGCGACTGCCTACGACATCTTCGGCACGACGACTTCGAGCAAGAACCAGAGCGGGGCGTACGTCCCGGCGACTGTCGAGGCGGGCAAGTGGCTGAGCGACAACTCGGCATTCGTGGACGCCTACCCGCAACTCGCCCCCTGGGCGATGCCCCAGCAGACCGCGAGTGGGCTGTTCTCGAGCCCCACCTACCAGCAGGAGATCAACCTGGGGCTGCGCGCGCGCCGCTCGCTCGACTCGTGGGTGAACGACTACTACTACTCAAAGGGTGCGAACACCTACTACGGCCTCGAGCAGTGGTTCTGGGCTGCCGGGGGCGCCCCGAGCAAGGTGGACGCCGCCA
>JAGWHY010000091.1 GCA_028873575.1 Acidobacteriota bacterium
GTGGTGGGCGTTGCGTCGCCGCCGCGCTCACGTGCAGGTGGTGCTCAGTTCGGGTGAAGCGTTCTTGCTCTCGTGCGAAGAACGTCGCTGGTGGCTAGTGGGGATCTACGACTGATGGCGATCTACGGCGAACTCCACGCCCACTCGGGCTTCAGCTTTCTCGACGGCGCGAGTGACCCCGAAGAGCTAGTCGGTGAGGCCGTGCGACTGGGTCTTTCGGGGCTCGCGCTCACGGATCATCACGGGCTCTACGGCGTGGTGCGCTTCGCCGAGGCGGCGCGCGCGCTGGGTCTGTCGACCGTCTTCGGCGCTGAGGTGACGCTCGACGCGCGCGACGATCGCGTGGGCGTGGAGTTCGCCGTAGATCGCCATCAGTCGTAGATCCCCACTAGCCACCAGCGACGTTCTTCGCACGAGAGCAAGAACGCTTCACCCGAACTGAGCACCACCTGCACGTGAGCGCGGCGGCGACGCAACGCCCACCACCGCTCCACCAGCGGCCAGGGGCCCGCGAACCACGTGACCTCGCGTCGCAGCGTGGTCGAAAACGCGAGCGTGGCGGGCGACGCGCTCAAGAGTCCGCGCGCGTTTAAGACGACCGGGGCGCCGAGCGCGTCACGGAGTTGCACCTCGAGGGGCTGGGCGAGGCTCGTCGCCGGTGAGGGCGCGTCGAGTCGTCCCGGCCACGGCGCGACCTCGAGACGGGGATGTGCGGGCGCGCCCCAGGGTACGAGCGCGCCGCGCTCGTCAGGGGTACGTCCTCCACGCAGCGAGGCCACCACGACCGCCTCGGCGCCGAGACGCTGACGGACCCGTAACGCGGCCGCGTCAGCGCGGAGGTCGCCGGCCCCGCGCTGCCCAAAGAACCCGAGCTGCTCGTCGAAGTCGTCGTCTTCCCCACGCCACTGCGCGAGGCGACGTCCCAATCGAGGGTCGCGCTGGCCCTCGAGCTCGCCGAGCTCACCGCGCGCGACGCGCTGGCGAATCAGGGCGTCGCGGTCGAAACGCTCCCCCACCCGCGCCGCGTCGAGGTCCGCGAAGGCTCCCACGGTGTGCAGGCCCAATCGATGACCGGTCGTCGTGAGATCACGTCGACCGAGCACCTCGAGGGGCTGCGCGCGACGAAACCGCGTGCTCTCACCCGCCGCCAGCACCACCTCGTGGCGCGCCGCGAGCTCCGCGGTGAAGAG
>JAGWHY010000058.1 GCA_028873575.1 Acidobacteriota bacterium
TGTGAGGTAGGGGGATGACGCGTCGTTCTACGACGCGCCGAGACGTTCAATCTCGCGACGTCGAAAGCACGTCGGGTCGTGGTCGTTCGTCATGCCGGCCGCTTGGCGCAGGGCCTGACAAATGGTGGGACCGACGAACGTAAAGCCGTCACGGCGCAGTTGTTTGCTCATTGACGTGGCTACCGCGTCACTGGCCTCTCCACCCAGGCGCCAAAGATAGTCGTCAAAGGTGCCGTACTGCTTTTGAACGCGCAGGACGGCGCGGGCGTTGGTCACGACCGACGCGATCTTTTGACGATGGCGAACAACGCCTTCGTCGAGCAAAATTCTTGCCACGTCGCCATCGTCAAATTTCGCCACGACCCGAGGATTGAACTTCTTGAACGTCCGGCGGTACCCTTCGCGACGTTGCAGCACCGTTAGCCAGCTCAGTCCGGCCTGGGCGCCTTCGAGGCTTAACAGCTCAAAGAGCGTGGCGTCGTCGTGGACCGGCACGCCCCACTCCTCGTCGTGGTAGCGCACGTAGAGCGGGTCGTCACTGACCCAAAAACTCCGAACTCGACCGTCGTGGATGGTGGCCACGGCGCCGGCGTTTTCGGTAGGCGTTGACGTCGCCTAGCCCCAGACCTCTTCGGCCACTTCGACGACCAAACGCAGCTTCGCCTTTTGCTCCTCGAACGTGAGACTGTTGCCCTCAACGGTCGAAGAAAAGCCGCACTGCGGCGAGAGACAGAGCTGTTCGAGGGGCGCGTACTGGCTGGCCTCGTCGATACGACGTTTAAGTTGGTCCTTCGACTCGAGCTCGCCCTTCTTCGTGGTGACGAGTCCCAGGACCACGACCTTGCCTTTGGGCAAGAAGCGCAGTGGCTCGAAGCCACCCGAGCGCGCGTCGTCGTACTCGAGGAAGAAGCCGTCAACGTCGAGCTCGTTAAAGAGCGCCTCGGCGACGAAGTCGTAGCCACCTTCGGCCGCCCAGTAGCTCTGGAAGTTGCCGCGACACGAGTGCGTGGTGATCGACATGCCTTCGGGGCGATGAGCTAGCGCGGCGTTGATCTGCTTGATGTAGCGCAGGTGCTGGTGGTCGGCGTCCTCGCCGCGCTCGGCGATCATCGCGCGCTGGGCGGGGTCGTTCAGGTAGGCGAGCGAGGTGTCGTCGAGTTGCAAGTAGGTGCAGCCGAGCTCACCGAGCCGGCGCACTTCTTCGGCGTACGCGGCTGAGAGATCGTGCCAGAACGCTTCGACGTCGGGGTAGATCGCCGGATCGATCGCCGCCGCGCCACCGCGGTAGTGCACCATGCTGGGCGAGGGAATCGTCAATTTCGCCGTGGCCGTCGAGACGTGGTTCTTCAAGAAGGTGAAGGCGTCGGCGAAAATGGTGTTCTCGAGCGTGACGTGGTCGCTCACCTTGAGCGCGGCTGAGGTGAACGAGGTCGTTCCCTCGGCGTTCTTAAAGGCGACCTGGAGCTGCTCGTCGGTCTTGGTGATCCCGCCCAGTTGGTAGATGAAGTCCATGTGCCACGAGGTGCGGCGAAACTCGCCGTCGGTGGCGCTACGCAACCCAATCTCTTCTTGGAGTTTGATCGCGTCCACGATCGCCGCGTCTTCGACACCGCGTAGTTCGTCGGCGCCGAGGCGACCGGCTTGGAAGTCGGCGCGCGCCTTTAACAAGGTGTCGGGGCGAAGCAGACTGCCGACGTGGTCGGCGCGAAACGGGGGGCTCTGGCGCGAAGTCATGGTCGAAAGAGTACACAGATTGCGACGCGCGTACCCCGTGAACGCGCGACGCCGCAGCTCGCGGGGGGAGCGAGCCGCGGCGTCGACGGGCGGGTGATGACTTTAGAAGCCTTCGAGAACGTCGATCTCGCCACTGGTCTCTTGCACGAGCGCGGCGCTGGCCTCATTGGCCAGGGTCTCGCGATTCGCGGCCGAGCGCAGCACCGTCGCGGTGAGGGTGAGGGCGCTCGCGGCGAGTACCGCGCCGACGAAGAAGGTCACGTGGTACCCGGCGACGGAGGCCTCGGCGAGGCTGCGACCCTGAGTGAGCTGTGACGCCGTCTTGCTGGCGGCGAGTGTGCCAAAGATCGCGAGC
Source organism: Acidobacteriota bacterium (assembly GCA_028873575.1). Lineage (GTDB taxonomy): Bacteria > Actinomycetota > Acidimicrobiia > Acidimicrobiales > RAAP-2 > RAAP-2. The sequence continues at coordinate 2,090 of JAGWHY010000058.1, forward strand.
GCGGTTGACGAAGCGAGCCACATCGACACGTTCACGATGCCCGAGGCCAGTCCCGCGTCGTCGCGCGGCACGTCGGCCATCGCGATCGTCAGAAGCGGCACCGCCGAGATGCTCATGCCAAAGCCGAGCAACAAAAAGGCGGGCAAGACGGCGGTGAGATAGCCCGAGTGCACGTCGGTGCGGGTCAAGAGCAGTAGTCCCACGACCACCGCCGACATACCGGGGATGAGCAGTTTCATCGCGCCAAAACGCACGAGCAACTTGCTGGTCGCCCCGAGCGACATGACGGCCATCGCGAGAGTCATCGGCAAAAAGGCCAGTCCGGTCGCGAGTGGGCCGAAGTTGAGCACACGCTCGAGGTAGAGGGCGCCGAAGAAGAAGACCGCGTACATCGCCGAGAAGGAGAGACCGCGCACGACACTCGAAATCGTGAGGCTCTTCAACTGGAAGATGCGTAGCGGCACGATGGGTCGCGCGACGCGGCCCTCGACGTAGAAGAACGCGCTCAACAGCGCTACCGCGATCGCGAGCCCGCCCACGGTGTGCAGCGAGAGCCAACCGTACGTCGAGGCCTTGACGATGGCGAAGATGCCCACCACCAGCGACAGCGTCAGCAACGCCGAGCCCGTGACGTCGAGGCCGTGGCGAACGCCGAGGCCCTCGTTCTCGCGAATCAAGAACCATCCGAGCACCAACGTCGCGATGCCAATGGGGACGTTGATCATGAAGATCCAGTGCCAACTGACGTTCTGGGTTAGAAAGCCACCCACGAGAAGTCCCATGGAGCCGCCGCCCACGGCGACGAACATGTAGGCGCTCATGGCCTTGGCCCGTTCCGCGACGCCGGTGAACTCGGTGACGATGATCGCCACGATCACCGAGGTCGACACCGCGCCGCCAATGCCCTGTAAGAAGCGCGCCGTGATGAGCCAGCCCTGACTGGGCGCGAGCGCGCACAGCAGCGACGACAGCGTGAAGAGCGCGACGCCGCTCAAGAAGACCTTCTTACGTCCGAGCAGGTCGCCGAGACGACCAGCTAGCAGAAGGAAACTGCCAAAGGCGATGAGGTAGGCGTCCACGACCCAGGTCAGGTTGGCCTGGGAGAAGTGCAGATCGTGTTGGATGGAGGGCAGCGCGACGTTCACGATGGAGCCGTCGAGGGCGTTCATAAGCATGGCCAGGCACACGACGACCAGCGCGATCCAGCGTCGTCGGTTCGAAATACCTGATTGTGGGGTAGAAAGAGCAGTCATACGGGGTTTCCTTTCGGTGCGAAGAAAGAGAGTCACTACCATCCGATGCGTTATCATCGTGAATGACGTATAATCACTATAGCATGAATATCGACTCTTCGCTACCATTAACGCCGATGGACGAAATCTCCTCCACGGGCCCGATCCTGCTGTTGACGCAGCTGGCGCGACTCGTGAGCCGGCGATCGACGCCCGAACTGCTCGGGCAGACCCTCAAAGAGTTGGCCGCACTTTCGTTCCTCCGCGATTTCGAGGAGACGACTCAACAGGCGCTCACCGACGGACTCTGCATTGATGCGAATTACTGCGTGCTGCTCCTCAACGACCTCGAATCAAAGGACTTCGTGGAGCGTCGGCGTGACCCGAGTGATCGTCGTCGTCACTTGGTCTCCATGACCGCTGACGGACGACAGGCGTTGCACCAGGCCGAAGCCGCGCAACAGACGCTCGAAGACGAGATGCTGGGCGCGCTCAGTGAATCAGAGCGCCACGAGCTCGCGCACCTGCTACGCAAGGCCATTGACGGCGTGAACGCCCAAAACGCCCCAACAAAGGCCGCGACGACGATTTAGTTAGTTCGTGGGCAGCGGCGCGAGTACCAGGTCGGCCAAGGTGCTCGGTCGCGAGAGGTAGGGCGAGTGCCCACTGGCCATCTCGACGACGTCCTCACAGTCGCGCGCGAGGTGACGTTGCGTGCGCGGGTCGATGGCGCGATCGTCTTCGCACACCACGTAGCGGCGAAACACGCCCGTGTCGCCCGACGCGCGCGGACTACGGAAACTCGCGAACGTCTGGGTCGAGAGGCGCGCGAGCGCCCAGTTGGCCAGCGCGTCCTCGCAGTCCTGGTAGAGCGCGCCGCGCGCGAGGTCGGTGTCGAGCGAGAGCGTCACGCCGTCGCTACGAATCGCCTCGTCGAGGGGGGTGCGGAGCTTCAGGACGCGCGAGGCGTCGGTCGACGTTTCGCCGAGTTGGGGTAAGAGGGCCGCGACGTAAATCAGCCCGCGCAGGTCCTCCACGTAGGGGGCCGCCTCCGTGATGACGCTGCCGCCGTAACTGTGACCAACCAAGATGACCGGTCCAAGTTCGTTGGCCTGAGCGGCCACGTCGCGCGCGTCGTCAATGAGGTAGGTCTCGGGTGGCGCACCGGGACTCGAACTCGGCAGGTCCAGGGCGCGCCAACGCGCGCCGCGCGCGTCGAGTTCCGTGCCAAAGAGCTCCCAGCACCACGCGCCACCCCACGCGCCGTGCACGAGAAGGTAGGTGGGCGCACTCATAAACGTCACTCTAAGCCAAGGGTTGGCGCGACACTCTCTAGAATGCAGTAATGGCACGCCCTTTTGACGTGAAGGCCGTCGAGGCGAAGTGGCAGGCGCACTGGCTCGAGGCCGGCACCTACGAGGTCGACAACGACGACCCTCGCGAGCGTTACTACGCCCTGTGCATGTACCCGTACCCCTCGGGCGCGGCGCACCAGGGCCACGTGCGCAACTACACCTTTGGTGACTTGATCGTGCGCTACCAGACCATGCGCGGGAAGGCGGTGCTGTCGCCCTTCGGTTTTGACTCCTTTGGCCTCCCGGCCGAAAACGCGGCCATTAAAGCGGGCAGCCACCCGCGTGTCTTCACCGAGGCGCGAATGGCGGAGCTCAAGTCCTCGTTAATTCGACTCGGCGCGGTCTACGACTGGCGACGCACGCTCAACAGTCACGATCCCGAGTACATGCGCTGGTCCCAGCAGATCTTCCTCACCTTTCTGAAGGCCGGTCTGGCCTACCGCGCCGAGGCGCCGGTCAACTGGTGTCCCGGGTGTATGACCGTGCTCGCGAATGAGCAGGTCAACCCCGACGGGACGTGCGACCGCTCGGGCGACCTCGTCGAGCGCAAGAACCTCGAGCAGTGGTTCTTCAAGATCACTGAGTACGCCGACGAGTTGCTCGACAACCTCGACGACTTGGCCTGGCCCGAGCGCGTGAAGTCGATGCAGCGCAACTGGATTGGTCGCAGTGAGGGCGTGGAGTTCGCGCTGCCCCTCGCGAGTGACCCCACCAAGGCGCTGCGCGTCTTTACGACGCGCCCCGACACGGGCTTTGGCGTGACCTACGCGGTCGTCGCGCCCGAGCACCCGATGCTTAACGAACTCACGACCCCCGAGCAGCGCGAGGCCGTCGTGGACTTGGTCGCGCGCGCCACGGCCGCCAGCGAAATGGAGCGCACGACGTCGTCGACTGAGGGCGTCGGACTCGAAAAGCGTGGCGCCTTCACCGGCGCCTACGTCATCAATCCCTTTAACGACCAACCAGTTCCCGTCTACGTCGCGGACTACGTCTTGGGCAACTACGGCACGGGCGCGATCATGGCGGTGCCGGGGGAGGACGAGCGCGACTGGGCCTTCGCCCAGGCCTACGACCTACCGATCGTGCGCACCGTCGAACCGCCGGCCGACTTCGACGACGGCCCCTACGCCGGCGACGGCGTCCACGTGAACTCGGGCTTCTTGAACGGTCTTAACGTCGCCGAGGCCAAAGTGCGTGCGGCCGACTTTCTGGTCGAAAACGCCCAGGGTCTGCGCAAAATCAACTACCGCCTACGCGACTGGCTGGTCTCGCGTCAACGTTTCTGGGGCTGTCCGATTCCGGTGGTCTACTGCGAGGTCGACGGCGTGGTGGCCGTGCCCGACGACCAGTT
>JAGWHY010000092.1 GCA_028873575.1 Acidobacteriota bacterium
GCGCTCTGACCAGGACGTGCCGATGGCCTCGATCCTCCAAGCATCCCAGTTGTTCGCGCAGTCGGCCAAGTTGCGCCTGAACGACGTGCAACTGCGCCTGCTCTCAGACTGGCCGATTCGCCAGAGCAACTACTAGGGGGTAGACGGTGACGATCACCGCCGTCGGCTCGCTGGTCAAGCAGGCGGGCGGCGTCGCGACGACCTTGGCGGTGTCGCCAACCGCGACGGGCGACGTCCTTGTCCTGGCCCTCGCGACAGCCGGGCCGAATAGCAGCCTCACCCCGACCGGGGGTGGCGTCTCGGTGTGGAAGAAGGCGCTCGAAGTAGCAAACTCCACGAATGACTACTGCGCCATCTGGTACGGAGAGATCACCGCAACCGGTGCGCAGACCATAAGTTTCGGGTCATACGTCGCGTCTGCGTGTCAACAGTTCCACTCGACCAACGCTGGCACTTGGACGCTTGACGGGGCTGGCTCTACCATCACGTCCCTCGCCACCACCTCGACGGTTGTGATTGGGGCGCCCACGGCATCGCAGCCCGAGGTAGTCGCCTTCGGCGTTGCCAGTTTCGCTCTAAACGGGGGGGCCACCGGCGTCAGCGCCTCGAACGCCGCCTACGCGACTGATTTGTCGCTGATTCAACAGATCTTCGAGTACGACGTTGCCTACACCAATTCAACGGGCACCAACGACATAACGATTAGTGGCCAGACGACCAGCAATGCCTCGTCATTGGTGGCGCTTCTCTACATGGGGCCATATGCGGTAGCTGGAAACGTTTCAGCGACGGCAGGCGCATCGGGTGGCCCATTGGGAATGATCGCCTATGGAGCGGGCAACGTCGCCGCCACCTTCGACTCAATGATCACCACAAACGCGGGGTTCTCCGACCCCGCAGTTGTCCCCTGGATGCTCCCCGTCTCCATCAACGACCATCCCTACATGATGGACTTCTTGAAGTCGCGTATCACGACGATGCAGATTCGCAGGCAGGCAAGCGACGAGTCGGTTGAGCCAGGTGAACAGTGTGTCGATGAGGCAACTGAAATCCTGACGCGCCGGGGTTGGATACTTCACGATGATCTGCGGGTGGGAGACGTAGCTCTGACGCTCAACATGGCTTCCGGGCTGTCGGAGTGGAACGTCGTGGAGGATGTCAA
>JAGWHY010000059.1 GCA_028873575.1 Acidobacteriota bacterium
CTGGGCCGAGACCGAGTACTACAAGCTCCACCCCCCCAAGGTCGGTGGCGCGCCGCCGCTCAATGCCTTTGGGTCGGGCGCGACCGCGCTGCACGTACCCAAGGGCAACCACCTCCCACCGCCCACGACCATTCCCTCGCCGGCCGGCACGCCCCTACCCGGCGAGGGCGTTTGGCACGTCGCCGGTCGTACGACCGCGAACGGCACGCCCACGGTCTACGAGGCCTTCGTGCGTCCGAACGCCGTGAATACGAGTTACGTCGTGGGCGTCGCGTGGATGGATCCCACGTTGTTAAAGGCGCAGCTCTACTCGGGCTCCCAGATTCCCGGTGGCGGTCCCTATAAGTACACCGCGCCCATCACGCCGGCCGCCTCGACGACGTTGGTCGCGGCCTTTAACGCGGGCTTTCGCATGCAAGACGCCCACGGCGGGTACTACACCCAGGGCAAGATGATCTTGCCGCTGCGCCGTGGCGCCGCGTCGGTCGTCATCTTTAAAGACGGCACGATGACCGTCGGCGCCTGGGGCGAGGGCGGCCTCACGATGGGTAACCAAATCGAGTCGGTGCGTCAGAACCTGGATCTCATCGTGCAAGACGGTAAGCCCGTGCCCGGCCTCGACGCGGCCAACGCCATCAAGTGGGGCGCGACCCTGGGCGGCACGTTTAACGTCTGGCGATCGGGGCTGGGCGTGACCAAGGACGGCGCGATTATTTACGTGGGTGGTCCGAGCCTGTCGATTTCGGACCTCGCGAACGTGTTGGCGCGCGCCGGCGCGGTGCGCGCGATGCAGCTCGACATCAACACCGACTGGGTGCAGTACACGACATACAAAGGCCCTCTCGGCAGTGCCGTGAACGGCGCGAACGGCACCGATCTCTTAAGTTCCATGAACGGCAATCCCGGTCGGTTCTTCGCTAACTGGTGGGTGCGGGACTTCTTTACGATGTCGCTTCGACCCAACGAGCTGAGTGCCGCGACGGCGTCAAAGTCCAGCGGTACAAGCTCGCTCACGCCGGCGGGTTAGATCACAAAAAGAGTGATTTTCCAACTATTTTACGTAACTGTGGTCTCGTCTCAATTGTAAATAGTTGTTTTTCCAACTATTTAAATCTATTGTGGGTCGTAATGGAGCCAACACGACCCAAAGAGACCCTTGAGGTGGAGCGTCAGGTGGGGAGTGCGGTGCGCGAGCTTCGCCGGCGTCAACGCCTCTCCCAGGTTGATCTCGCACGTCGGGCGGGCGTCTCACTGTCGGCCCTGCGCGGGCTCGAAGTCGGGGCCGGTTCGTCACTGGCCACGTTGGCGCGCGTAGTGCACGCGCTCGAGCGCGACGAGTGGTGGACGTCGTTGGTACCGGCGACGCCGACTATTAGTCCGATGGCGATGTTGCGCGAGCGACAGGCCGCGGCCACGCCGCGTGGTCGACGAGCCGCGACGACGCGGCCGTGAGTTTCGTCACCACGGACGTGATTGAAGTTCGCGCGTGGGGTCGGCGCGTGGGCGCGCTCGCGCTCGATCCCACGACCGAGTACTACGCCTTTGAGTACGACGGCGAGTGGCTCGTCAACGGTGAGGACCTTTCACCACTGCACCTCCCGCGTCGACCAGGAGTCTTCGTCTTTCCCCAGCTCAGTCGCCGCACGTACTACGGTCTGCCAGCCCTGATCGCCGACGCCCTGCCCGACCGATTCGGCAACGCGCTGGTCGACGCGTGGATGGCCGATCAGGGCGTCGTGGCCTCCGAAATCACCGCGCTGGACCGCCTCGCCTACGCGAGCGATCGCACGATGGGGGCACTCACCTTTGCGCCACCACTGCCGGGCGTACCGACCGCGCCGAGCGTCGTGAATCTGGCCGATCTCGTCACCGCGGCGCGCGCGGAGCTTCACGGCAAGTTTCGTGGCGACGACGCCCTCGGCACCCTACGACAACTCATCTCAGTGGGTTCAACGGCCGGCGGGGCGCGCGCGAAGGCGGTGATCGCCTACAACCCGGTGACCGATCAGATTCGCTCGGGGCAGTTCGGCACCCCCGAGGGCTTCGAGCAGTGGCTCGTCAAGCTCGACGGCGTGGGCGCCATCGCGGGCGAGGCGAACGATTCACTGACGGCCAGTACGCCCTTTACGCGAATCGAGTACGCCTACTACCTCATGGCGCTCGACGCGGGCGTCGAGATGAGCCCCTCGCGTCTGTTGCTGGAAGGACCCCGGGCGCATTTTTTGACCCGACGCTTTGATCGTCGGGCGAACGACGAACGGGTCCACGTCCAGACGCTGTGCGCAATGGCGCACCTCGATTTCAACCTTCCGCGAACCCACTCGTACGCGAGCTATTTCTTGGCGGGCGCGCAACTCGGACTTACCCGCGAGGACTACGCGCAGATGTTTCGCCGGGTGGTCTTCAACGTCATGGGCGTCAACCGAGACGATCACACCAAGAACTTCTCCTTCCTACTGCCCGAAGGCGGGACCTGGGCTCTCGCCCCCGCCTACGACGTGACGCACGCGCTCTGGTCGGGCGAGTGGACGCAAGGCCATCAGATGAGCGTGAACGCCAAGTTCAGTGAGATTACGTTGGACGATCTGCGCGCGCTCGGTGAGGCGCACGACGTGCCCGACGTGGCGCGAGTCCTGCGGGAAGTACGCGACGCGATTGAGGCGTGGCCCAGTTACGCCGACGCCGCGGGGTTAGACGACGAGACCACGGCGCGCATCGCGGACGACCACGCGCGCCTTCGCCCGCGCTAGCGCGAGGCGCGCCACCGCCCTAACGGTCGGCGATCTTTCGAAAGAGCGGTCGCGGCAGGTGGCGCAGAATCGCGAAGACGTAGCGAAGAATGGGAGGGCTCCAGATCACGCGTTCGCCACTGGCGAGGCCCTTCATGACGTACTCGGCCACTTCGTTCGGTCCGGTCGTGAAGGGAATGTCGGGAATCCCCGTGGTCATCTTGGTGCGCACGACGCCCGGGCGAAGTAACTGCAAGGTCACTCCGGTGCCCTCTAACGAGTCGGCCATTCCGTCGCAGAGTCGGTCGAGTCCGGCCTTGGCGCCGGAGTAGAGGTAGGCGACGCTGCGCACGCGAATCGCGGCGACCGAGCTCATGACGAGGATCCGTCCGCGGCCCTGTTCGACCAGGCGACGGCGGACCTCGGCGAGCGCGGCGACCGGCCAGGTGACGTTGACCGTGATCATGCGCGCGGCCGCCTCGGCCTCATTCTGCATGGCGAGCTGGTCGCCCAAGAGGCCCACCGCGACGATTACCAAGTCGACCTGTTCACCGACCTTGGCGAAGGCCTCCTCGACGACGCGCGCGGCGTTACTCGGGTCGACGGCGTCAAAGAGCACCGTGTCGGTACGCGTCGCGCCGTAGTCACGCGCCTCGGCGGCTGAGGCGTCGAGCAGCGTCTGATCGCGCCCGCACAGCACCACCGTCGAGGTGCGCGCCGCGCAGAGCTTCTTCGTGATCGCGCGCGCGATGTCCGAGCTGCCGCCCAAGATGACGACGTTCTGGGGCTGACCGAAAGCGTTTTCCATACCTAGTTTCCTACCAGGTGTAGACGACGCGCGAGGTCGCTCGTGAGTTGACCGCGTGGATCGACGCGTTCTTTGAGTTCGCGAAACTCGCCCAAGCGCGGGTACATCGCGCCCACCTTGGCGGCGTCGAGGCGCGCGTCCTTGGCGAAGTAGATTCGCCCCCCGGCCTCGAGGACCAGGTCGTCGAGCTCGTCGAGCACGCGCGCGAGCGTTGGCGCACCGACGGGTAGATCCAGGGCCAGGGTCCAGCCGGCGCGCGGGAAACTCAGTGGTCCGCGGTTACCGGGTCCGAAGCGCTTCAAGACGGCGAGGAAGCTCGCCACCTTGGCGGACGACAGGCGCGTAATGACGGCCTCAATCGTCGCGGCGTGGTCGTCGGGCACGACGAACTGGTACTGCACGAAGCCGCGCTTGCCGTAGAGGAGATTCCAATCCCGCACCCCGTCTAGAGGGTGAAAGAAACTCTGGATCGACTGAGGCTCGCGTGCCTCGTGACGTGGGGCGCTGCGAAACCAGAGCTCGTTAAAGGCGCGCACGCTGGCGCGATTTAAGAGACCACTCGGTGGGGCGAAAGGAACGCGAAGCCGACCGGTGCGTGGGGCGCGCAGCGAAACCTCCGCGACCTCGTCGCGCGTCGCGTGCTCGCCGCGGGTGAGGATCGCCCGGCCCAGGTGCTTTCCCCTCGTCATGCAGTCGACCCACGCGACGGAGTAGTGGTAGTTCGCGTCGCCGTCGATCATGGCGTTCATGACGGCCTCTAAGTTGTCGAAGCGGTCGGTGTCGACCAGCACTTGGTCGGTCTCGACGGGCGCGAGCGCCAGCGTGAGCTCGGTGACGAAACCGGTCAGACCCATCGCGCCAAACGTTCCCCAAAAGAGTTCGGGGTCGCGCTCGGGGGAGACGTCGAAGGTGCCCTGGGGGGTCACGACACGCAGCGCGCGCACGTGGCTCGCGAACGAGCCGTCCACGTGGTGATTTTTGCCGTGCACGTCGGCGCCGAGCGCCCCGCCCATGGTGACCTGACGGGTGCCGGGCGTGACCGGCACGAACCAGCCGAGGGGGAGTGCCACGGTGAGGAGCTCGTCGAAGGAGACGCCCGCGCCGAGGCGCACGGTGCCGTCGGCGGCGACCGGGCCAATCTGATCAAACCCGCGATTGTCGAGCACGACGCCGCCACCTAGCTGCGCGGCGTCGCCGTAACTTCGGCCAAGTCCGCGCGCGATGACGAAACGCTCGTCGCGGTAGATCTGCGCGATCTCGTCGTCGTGGCGCGGGCGCAGCACGCGCGCCTGGGAGAAACCGGTGCGCCCCCAGCCGGTGAGGGAGGTCCCACTCACGCGTAGACCCCGATGAAGAGTAGGACGGCCCAGCTGGCCGCGAGAAGTTGCACGGTGCGATTGCGCAGGACTAACTCCTCGGGCGCGGCGCCGTCACCGGCCTCGGCCGCGCGCATAATGAAGAGCGTCGCGAGGACGACGGGGATGACCGAGAGTCGTATCGGGATGACGTGGTGATGAATCGACGACAGGCCGGTCGCCGAGGTGTCAAAGGCCCAGAGGCAGTACCCGGTCACCACGGCCGTCGCGCTCAGCGTCAGCGCCGAGGTCAAAAACTCCGGGGAGTACTCCGCCAACACGCGCCGCGTGGAGCCAACGCCGATCTTTTTCAATTCACTCGAGCGCTTTCCCACCACCAGAAAGAGCGCGCCAAAGGAGATGACCATGAGAAACCAGGTCGAGACGAAGACGTGGCTCGCGGTCGCGCCGGCGTACGCGCGAAGAAAGAAGCCACTCGCGAGCGCCGCGAACTCGACGACCGCCACGTTCTTGAGTCCAAAGATGTAGGCGAGCGTGATGACGACGTAGAGCCCCAGAATCAACAGCAGTCCCCAAGGGTGCCAAAGGAAAAACGGCAGCACGAATCCCACCACGAGAAGGACGACGGCGGCGACGCGCGCGCGCCGCGGGCTCAACTGTCCCGAGGCGATCGCGCGGTAGCGCTTGGTGGGGTGTTCGCGGTCCGCGGGCGCGTCGCGCAGGTCGTTCACCAGGTACCCGGCCGACGAGATGAGACAAAAGGACACGAAGGCGACCGCCGTGTGGCGCAACACGTCGGCGCGAAACAAGATGCCCGCCGCCGCCGGGGCGATGACGATCAGGCCGTTCTTGACCCACTGGGGCACGCGCATCGCCGAGAGGAGGGCGCGAAAAGGGCCCCTCGGGGTTGGTGCGTTCCTGGTCACGACAGACAACGCTAGCCCCCGACTTTGAGAGCCGACTAAGAGTGGGCGCGATCG
>JAGWHY010000018.1 GCA_028873575.1 Acidobacteriota bacterium
CCTCTACGAGCTCTGGCGGCGATTCGAGCCCGGTCGGGCCGTGGTCGTCACGGCGAGTTCACACGAGGACGCGTTGGACTTTGACGAACGCAGTGGATTGGTCGTTGAACGAGTGGCAACCTCTACGTTGTTTCTTCCCACGCCGCGCGCCCTGCGTGAGATTCGTGCGGCCATCGCGCGCCATCAACCTGATCTCGTCTTATTCGATCCGGCCTGGCCGCTCGGACTCCTGGGCCGCTTTCTGCCCGTTCCTTACGGCGTCGTCGTGCACGGCGCCGAGGTCACCATCCCCGGTCACCTACCCTTCGTCGCGGCGAGTCTGCGGCGAGTTCTGCGACACGCGGCCGTCGTGATCGCCGCCGGCGCGTACCCCGAAGAACAGACCCGACGGGTCGCGGCCGACGAGCATCCGCCGGTCATCCAAGCGCCGCCGGGCGTTGACGTGACGAGGTTCACGCCCCTCAACGACGACGCGCGCGCTCGTTGTCGCGAGGCGTTGGGACTGCGTGACGAGGAGCAGGTGGTGCTCTCGTACTCGCGACTGGTGCCGCGCAAGGGCTTCGACACGCTGATTCGTGCCAGCGCGCGCCTCGCGTCGCGATTCCCGAACCTGCGAATCTACGTGGGTGGCTCGGGTCGCGACCGCGCGCGCCTTGAACGACTCGCGGCGCGCCTCGGCGCGCCCGTCACCTTTTTGGGGCGCGTCGACGATGCCGCGCTGGTTGAGTGGCTCGGCGCGAGCGACCTGTTCGTGATGGACTGTCGGCACCGGTGGCTGGGCCTCGAGGCGGAGGGCTTTGGCATCGTGTTCGTCGAGGCACAGGCCATGGGCCGCGCCACTATCGCTGGTCGCTCGGGCGGTAGCCACGAGGCGGTCGACGACGGACGAACTGGCGTCGTGCTGCGGCGCCCCCGCTCGGCGCGCGCGCTCGCGGACGCCCTCGCGGGATTGCTGGTCGACGACGATTGCCGAGGACGCTACGAAGTGGCCGCGGCGGAGTTCGCGCGCGCCAACTACGACTGGGACGTCATCGCGCGACGCGTCGCGCGAGAGTTAGCCAACTTCGATCACGATGATTCGGTGGACACGCTGACCTAAGGTAGGGAGGCGAAGGAGGTCCGGTGGCGCAGCGCGCGACGGAGTCGATGGTGGTCAACGCGTCACCCGATGAGGTCTATCGCGTCGTGGTGGACTTTGAGCGTTACCCCGAGTGGGTGAGTGAACTGAAGCGCATCGAGGTTCTCGAGCGAGACGTCGACGGTCGCGCCCTCGAGGTTGAGTTTCGGGCGGCGGCCTTCGGCCGATCGACGACCTACGCCTTGCGCTACGACTACGACCTCGCCCCCCACGTTCTTCGATGGTGGCAGACGCGTGGCGATTTAACTGCCGAACTGCACGGGCAGTACCAGTTCGACGCCGTGGGTGCCGCGACCAAGGTTACGTACGACCTCGAGGTCGAACTCCTGGTACCCATCCCCAGTTTCGTGAAGGCGCGCGCGGCCAATCGGATACAGACCCAGGCACTCGGGGAGTTGCGCGCCCGCGCCGAAGCCCACCCGTGAGTGACGTCGCGATCGGCGTCGACGTCGGGGGGACCAAGTCCCTGGCGTTACTAGTGGCGCGCGACGGACGCGTGCTCGGCGAACGCGTCGAGGCGACGCCGCACGAACCCGCGAACGCCCCGGGCCACGCCACCGCGGCCACCGTCGAAAAACTCGTGCGCGCGCTTTGTGAGCCTCTGGGCCTTCGCCCCGACGCGCTACCCGTAGGACTCGGACTCGCCGGGATGGTGCGCCGGGACGGACGGCTCGCGTTCGCGCCTAACCTCCCCGGCGCGTCCGGCGCTGAAGTAGGCACGCTGCTCGGCGTCGCGCTGGGTAGTTCGCTGGTCGTGGTCGAGAACGACGCCAACTGCGCGGCGCGAGCTGAGCACGCGTGGGGTGCGGCGCGCGGCGTCGCGAACTTCGTGATGGTGACCCTCGGCACCGGTATCGGGGGCGGCGTCGTGTCGAACGGTTCATTGATGCGTGGGCAGAGTGGCTTCGCCGGTGAGATTGGCCACATGGTGGTCGCGGCGCACGGCGCGCCCTGCCCCTGCGGCGGACGAGGCTGCTGGGAGCGCTACGCCTCGGGTGGGGGACTTCGCCGATTGGCGCTTGAGGCGATCAGCGAGGGTCGTCTGGCCGACCTGGCGGAGAGCGTCGGCGATGTCGCCGACCTGCGCGCCGAGGACGTGGTGACGCGAGCGCGCGCCGGTGACGCCGAGGCGCTTTCGCTGATGGCGGAGATGGGTTGGTGGCTGGCGCGCGGCGTCGCGAACCTGTCGGCGATTCTTGACTGCGGTCACTTTTTGGTGGGGGGAGGGCTCGGCGCCGCGTCCGAGCTTTTCTTGCCGTCGACGCGCACGGCCCTGGTGCACCTGGTGGAGGGCTACCACGCTCGCGCTGAAATTACGGTAACCCCGTCACTCTTCGGGCCCCGATCCGGCGCCCTCGGCGCTGCCTTAGTCGCCCTGGAACGACTCACGTGAAGCTCGGCCTTCTGCTGCCGAGCTTTCGTGCGGACGCGCAAGACGCGCTTCGCGTCGCCGACGAAGCCGCCGAGGGTGGCCTTGACGGCGTCTTTTGCTACGACCACCTCTGGCCCATGGGAACGCCGACGCGCCCCGCCCTCGCGCCGTTTCCCCTACTCGCGACGGTCGCGTGTCGAGCCCCGTCACTCGTCGTCGGCCCCCTGGTCGCGCGCGTGGGACTGGGCGGCGCGACGCGTCTGCGCGAGCAGTTCGCGACCCTGGTGGCGCTGGCGCCCGGTCGCGTCGTCGCGGCCCTGGGCACCGGTGACGCGCTGTCGCGCGCGGAGAATGAGGCCTACGGACTGGCCTACGAGTCCGCGGCGGCGCGACGAGCCACCCTGGGTGAACTCGCGTCCACGCTGCGCGACCACGCCGAGATTTGGATCGGCGCCGGCGGCCCGGCGACGAACGAGCTGGCGGCGTCGCTGGGCGTGACGCTCAATCTCTGGAACGCGACGCCGGCGCGGGTGGCCGAAGTGGCGGTGAGCTCGCGCGTTACCTGGGCGGGGGATTTGCGCGGCGACGTCGCGGGTCAGCTCGACGACTTAGCCGTCGCCGGGGCGGCCTGGGTGGTCGCGTCGACCAACGTGGCGCGCGACGCGCTCTATGAATGGCGAAGGGCACACGGAGTCAGTAGCGTTATCTGATGGAGTTTCGTCGCGTCACGGGCCTGCCGCCCTACGTCTTTGCTCAAATCAACGCGCTCAAGGCGCAGGCGCGCGCGACCGGTCGCGACGTCGTCGACTTCGGATTTGGCAATCCTGACCTGCCGAGTCCCGACGTGGCCGTTGAGAAGTTGGCCGAAGCCGCCCACAACCCGAAGAACCATCGCTACAGCGCGAGTCGTGGCATTCCGAATCTGCGACTGGCCATGGCGACGCGCTACCGCACGCTCTTTGACGTCGAACTCGATCCCGAGACTGAGGTCGTCACGACCATTGGCGCGAAGGAGGGACTGACGCACTTGATGTGGGTGCTGCTGGGACCCGGCGACTGCGCCATCGTGCCGAGCCCGAGCTACCCGATTCACTTGGCCGGTCCGGGGTTCGCCGGCGCGACCGTGATCACGGTACCCATGGCCGACCCGGGCGCGAGCACGAGCGACCCCGGCGACGACTTCTTCGCCGGTCTCGTCGAGGCGTGGAACAACGCGCCAGTGAAGCCGCGCGTGATTATCTGCTCGTTCCCGCATAATCCGACGAGTGCCTGCGTGGACCTGGCCTTTATGGAGCGCCTCGTGAACTTCGCGCTCGAGCACGAGGTGATCATCTGTCACGACTTCGCCTACGCCGATCTGGGTTTTGACGGCTATCACCCGCCGTCCATCCTGCAGGTGCCCCGCGCGAAGGAGTGCTGCGTCGAGCTCTACACGCTGACGAAGTCCTTTTCGATGGCGGGATGGCGCGTGGGGTTCCTGGTCGGCAACGCCGAGATTGTCGCGGCGCTGACCAAGCTCAAGAGTTACCTCGACTACGGCACCTTTCAGCCAGTCCAGATCGCCGCGATCGTCGCGATGAACGAGGCGACCGATTACCCCGGCCAGCTGCGCACGATTTATCAGTCACGTCGGGACACGTTGATCGAGGGGCTGAACCGCGTGGGCTGGGAGGTCGCGGCACCGCGAGGCTCAATGTTCATCTGGGCCCCCATCCCCGAGCCCTACCGCGAGATGCGCTCGTTGGACTTCTCCAAGTTCTTAATTGAAGAGGCCGACGTCGCCACCAGCCCGGGCGTGGGATTTGGCGACGGGGGTGACGGCAACGTGCGCTTCGCGCTCATCGAAAACGAACTGCGCACCGCCCAGGCCATTCGAAATCTTCGTCGGGCGCTGACCAAACTCGCGTAACTAGGGTCGACCCGCGCCGGGGACGGCGACGATGGCGACTTCAATCTTGCCGTCGCGCTGCTCGGCGACGCGAAAGCGGTCCGACGTCGGGGCGCTCATCACGTAGAGCTGGTCGCGGTGCTCGCCGCCGAGCATGCAGGCGTAGGTGTTTTGACTCGCCGCGACTTTCGCCGTGATCTCGCCACCTTCTTTCACGCGTAGGCACTCGGTACCGAGCGCGTTGGCCACCCAGATCTGGCCCTCGGCGTCGAGACAGATGCCGTCGATCGCCACGAAGTCGAGCTGGGCCCACACGCGACGATTCGTCAACGTCCCGTCCGCGGCGACGTCGAAGGCGCTGAGGCGAAAGGCCAGGGTCTCGGCGACGATCAAGGTTCGCTCGTCGGGGGTGAGAACCGAGCCGTTGGGAAAGACGAAGTCGGGAATCACCTGGAGCACCTCACCGTTCGCCCCGACGGCCACCACGTTGGTGAGGGCGCGCTCCTCGCTGAGTCCTTGGACGCCCTCGTCACGTAAGACCGCGTCGAGGTCAAAGCCGAAGTTGCCAACGTAGGTCACGCCCGCCGAGGAGGTCACCAAATCGTTCGCCCAGAAACCAAAGTGAGCTCGCAGGTCACAAAAGGGGGTGGCGACGCCGTCACGCGCGCGCAGCAACTGGCGTTCCGTACCCGAGGCGACGACGAGGTCACCGTCGGGCAGCCAACCCAGACCCGAGGGCTGGCCGGGTACCGCGAGCTCGAGGCGTTCGTCGCCGCCGTCTTCACGCATCGAAAAGACGCCGTGGCGGTAGAAGTCCGAGTACCAGAGGCGACCCTCGTGCCACCGGGGCCCCTCACCAAAGGACAGACCCTCGCGAACGACCCGCGCTTGATAGTTCTCCACGTTGCCCCCCGGTTCAGGAATGAAGTTACTCCTAGGCGACCAGGCAGGCGCGCCGCCAGGCGTCGTAGCCCGCGTCGGCGAAGAGAGGGTCTTCGGGTTCGAACCGTCGATCGCAGTGCCAGAGCCCCTCGAGCGCGTCGAGGGAGGGGTAGAGACCGGTGGACAACCCGGCCAGGGTCGCGGCGCCACGCGCGGTGGCCTCCAGCGAGGCGCTGCGCAGTACGGGTAAGCGCGACGCGCTGGCCTGCAGTTGCAGTACGTGATTCATCGCCGCCGCGCCGCCGTCGGCGCGTAGTTCGCGAAGCGTCACCCCACCGTCGCGAAACGCGTCGGTGATGGCGCGCACCTGGTAGGCGAGCGCCTCGACCAGTGCCCGCGCGACGTGCGCGCGACCGGCGCCACGCGTGAGCCCGGTGATCGCGCCCCGCGCCTCGGGGTGCCAAAAAGGCGAGCCGAGTCCGGTGAAGGCGGGCACGAAGTTGACCCCCGCGCTGTCGGGGACACTCAGGGCGAGGGCCTCGAGTTCACTCGAGTGCGCGATAAAGCTGAGTTCGTCGCGTAGCCACTGCACGGCGGCCCCGGCGACGAAGGCCGAGCCTTCGAGGGCGTAGGTGACCGAACCGAGAGGTCCGAGGTCCCAGGCGATCGTCGTCAGAAGGCCCGCTAGTGCGGCGGAGGGTCGCGCGCCCGCGTTGGCCAACACGAAGGCGCCGGTGCCGTAGGTCGCCTTCACGACGCCCGGCGCGAAGCAGGCCTGCCCGAAGAGGGCGGCCTGTTGATCTCCGAGCGCGCCGGAAATCGGCAGACCGCCTAACTCAGGTAGCACGCGCGCGCTGACCTCGCCGAAGGAGCCCGCCGAGGGCCGCACCTCCGCCAGGAGCGCCGCGTCGACGCCAAAGAGCTCGCCCATCTCCTTCGACCACGTGAGGGCGTCGAGGTCGAAGAGCAAGGTCCGCGAGGCGTTCGAGGCCTCGGTCGCGAACTCCCCGTCCTCGACGCCGCCCGTCAGCCACCAGATCAACCACGTCTCGATCGTCGCGAGGGCCGGGCTCGTGAAGGCGTCGGCCGCGCCGTGGTTGAGCAGCCAGTGCATCTTGCTTCCCGAGAAATAGGCGTCGAGGACGAGTCCCGTGACCTCGCGGACCCGATCCTCGTGACCGGCGAGGCGCAGTTCGTCGCAGAAGTTCGCGCCACGGCGGTCCTGCCAGACCAGGGCGCGCCCCGCGACGCGTCCGCTGGCGCGGTCAAAGCACACGACGGTCTCACGTTGGTTCGTGATGCCGAGCGCCTCAACGGCGTGCCCCTCGGCGCGTGCCCACCGCGCCACCTCGCCCAGGACCTCGACCGCCAAGTGGGCGATTTCTAGGGCGTCGTGCTCGACCTCGCCGGGGGCGGGGAAGTGCTGGGTGAGCTCGCGGTAGGACTCAAACTGGACCTGGACGGCCTCGTCGAAGGCGATAGCCCGCACGCCCGTGGTGCCGGCGTCGAGGGCCAAAGTGAGCTTCACGAGGGTCAGACTAGTAAGAAGGTCGTGGCGCGACCGTTGTTCGTCAGGCAAGTAAGAAGTTTCTTTGATTTGGGTCGAAATGTAGTTGACTTCGACGAATTACAGTGGTGTAATAGCACAGCATCTTGCGACGGGTAGTGGCGACACCACTACATGTTGTGGTTTGGGAGTGGGGGCCACCAAGCTCGATTTCTCGACCCGGCGCCGCCGACGGTGGGATCGCAGTGTCGGTTATCGAAAGAAAAGGGAAATCAAAATGGCTATCGCACCTCAGCGACTCGGAATTGGCATCCGGCGATTCTTCACCAGTGAAGATCGCCACCCCTACGACGAGGTGGTGTGGGATCGTCGCGACGCGCGCATCTCGAACTTCCGCGACGGCTCGGTGGCCTTTGAACAGCTCAACGTGGAGGTACCGGCGTCGTGGTCCTTTAACGCGACGAACATTCTCGCCCAGAAGTACTTCCGGGGCACGTTGAACACGCCCGAGCGCGAGACCAGTTTGAAGCAGGTCGTCGACCGCATTGTCGACACCATCACGAACTGGGGCTTCGAGGGCGACTACTTCGTCGACGAAGAAGAGATGGAGACCTTCCGCGCCGAACTCAAGCACCTCCTCATCACGCAAAAGGCGGCCTTCAACTCACCGGTGTGGTTCAACATTGGCGTGAAGGACGTTCCCCAGCAGGGCAGCGCGTGCTTCATCTTGGCGGTGCAGGACTCGATGCGTTCGATCCTCAACTGGTACACCGAAGAGGGCATCATCTTCAAGGGTGGCTCCGGCGCCGGCGTGAACCTTTCGAAGATTCGCTCCAGCGCCGAGGGCCTCGAGGGCGGTGGCACCGCGTCGGGCCCGGTCTCGTTCATGCGCGGCGCCGACGCGTCGGCCGGCACGATTAAGTCGGGCGGCAAGACCCGACGCGCGGCGAAGATGGTGATCTTGGACGTGGACCACCCGGACGTCGAGGAGTTCATTTGGTGCAAGGCCAACGAGGAGAAGAAGGCGCGCGTGTTGCGCGACAACGGCTTCGACATGGACCTCGACGGTAAGGACATCAACTCGATTCAGTACCAGAACGCCAACAACTCGGTGCGCGTGAGCGACGACTTCATGGAGGCCGTGCTGGCTGACGGTGACTGGAACCTGACCGCGCGTCACGGCGGCGCCGTCGTGAAGACCGTGAAGGCTCGTCAGATCTGGCGCGAGATTGCCCAGGCCGCCTGGGAGTGCGCCGACCCGGGTCTGCAGTTCGACACCACCATTAACCGCTGGCACACCTCGTCCAACACTGACCGCATTAATGGTTCGAACCCCTGCTCGGAGTACATGCACATCGACAACTCGGCCTGCAACCTCGCCAGTTTGAACTTGATGAAGTTCCTCCGTGACGACGGCCGATTTGACGTCGAGTCGTTCAAGGCGGCCATCGAGGTCGTCTTCACCGCGCAAGAGA
This sequence comes from Acidobacteriota bacterium, assembly GCA_028873575.1. Taxonomy (GTDB): domain Bacteria; phylum Actinomycetota; class Acidimicrobiia; order Acidimicrobiales; family RAAP-2; genus RAAP-2. Next base: position 8,263 of record JAGWHY010000018.1, read on the forward strand.
TTATCGTCGGCGCGGCCGACTACCCGACCGAAAAGATCGGCGAGAACTCGCGCAAGTTCCGTCAGCTCGGTCTGGGCTACGCCAACATTGGCGCGCTGTTGATGGCCTCCGGATTGGCCTACGACTCCGAAGAGGGACGCGCCTGGGCCGCGGCGATCACCGCGCTCATGACCGGTCACGCCTACGCGACCAGTGCGCGCACCGCGGGCCGTATGGGACCGCACGAAGGCTTCGCCGAAAACGCCGAGCCCATGCTCAACGTCTTGCGCATGCACCGCGACGCCGCGTACCGCGTCGACGCCACCAAGGCACCGGCCGACATTCTCCAGGCCGCCCAGCGCGCCTGGGAGGAAGCGGTCGATCTCGGTAGCCGACACGGGGTGCGCAACGCGCAGGCCACGGTGCTCGCGCCCACGGGCACGATTGGTCTGTTGATGGACTGTGACACCACCGGCATTGAGCCCGACCTCGGACTCGTGAAGTTCAAGAAGCTCGTCGGCGGCGGCAACATGGCGATCGTGAACCAGACGGTGCCGCGCGCACTGGAGAAGCTGGGCTACAGCCCCAGTGAGATCGACGTCATCATCGCCTACATCGACGAGCACAAGACCATCGTCGGCGCGCCGGCCCTCAAGGCCGAGCACCTGCCGGTCTTCGCGTGCTCCATGGGTGACAACACCATTCACTACTTGGGTCACGTGCGCATGATGGGCGCGGTCCAGCCCTTCATCTCGGGCGCGATCTCGAAGACCGTGAACATGCCCGAGGACGCGACGATCGACGACGTCGAGCAGTTGCACCTCGACGCGTGGCGTCTCGGCGTGAAGGCGGTCGCGATCTACCGTGACAACTGCAAGGTCGGTCAGCCCTTGTCCACCGCGAAGAAGGACGGCGAGGGCCAGAGCGCGCCGGTCGTGACGTCGCACTCCGACGCCGAGATGTCCGAGCTCTACGCGAAGATCACCAAGCTGGAGAGCGCGCTCGAGCACGCCAAGTCCGAAGGCAGCCACGTTCTCGTGGGCGCGGTGCGCGAGCGACTGCCGCGTCGGCGCGTGTCGACGACCTTCGCCTTCCGCGTGGCGGACTGCGAAGGGTACGTGACGGTGGGTGAGTACGAAGACGGTCGCCCCGGTGAGGTCTTCATCAAGGTCTCCAAGCAGGGTTCGACGTTGGCGGGGATTATGGACGCCTTCTCAATCTCCATCAGCTTGGGTCTCCAGCACGGGGTGCCGCTCGCGACCTACGTGCGCAAGTACGTCAATATGAAGTTCGAGCCCTCGGGTATGACCGACGACGCGGACCTGCGCATCGCGACCTCGCTGGTGGACTACATCTTCCGTCGCCTGGCGCTTGACTACTTGAGCGTGAGCGAGCGCGAAGAGCTGGGCGTGCTCTCGACGAACGAGCGCCTGCAGCCCACCTTGCCGGAGGTCGTGGAGCAGGCGACGCCAACGGTCGGGCTCTCAGTGCAACCGACGTTGATTGACGTCACGGAGCGTCCGGTCGTGGCGAGCGCGCCGGCCACCATTGAGCGCCCCGCGCAGATCGACGCGCCGATGTGTTTCCAGTGCGGAAATTCGATGCAACGAGCCGGTTCGTGCTACGTCTGCTCGAGTTGCGGCGCGACGAGCGGCTGCAGCTGAGCCGCGCACGTTTTCGCGACCAACAGCGGGGGGAGCCTTTGACTCCTCCCGCTGTTGTCGTTTCTGACGCCGGTCACGCGCGATGAGCGTGACGACCTTCCTGGTGGACGCGGGATTTCGGTCGTTGAACGTGTTGCACCGCGCCGTGGTGCGCGCTAGTGGCGGACGACTCGGTCGCCGGGCCCTCGGTATGGAGATCGTGGAGCTCACCACGATTGGACGTCGTTCGGGCCAACCGCACCGCACGATGCTCACGGTGCCGCTCGTACTCGGTGAGCAGCTCGTGCTCGTCGCCTCGAAAGGCGGTGACGACCGCGACCCCGACTGGTACGTAAATCTGCTGACGCAACCCGAGGTCGACGTCTTGTGGCGCGGCGTGCACTACGAGATGCGCGCAACTCCGGCCAGTGAGGAACAGTGTGCCGAGTGGTGGCCACGGATTGTGGCCGTCTACCGTCCTTACGCGAGTTACCAACGCCGAACGACGCGACCGATTCCGCTCGTGGTGTGCGCGCCGCGGACTCAGTCGTAGACGAGGCAGTCGTCCTCGGGCGAGAGCGTCGGCAAGACATCCCTTTCGTACCAGTAGTCCTGGGTGTGACCCCACTCCGGTTTGGCCAGGCGTTGGGGCATCAGGTGCAGCGAACGTTTCAAGTAACTCGGGTTGAACTCGTCGTCGCCGATCCAGGCCAGGGGCGTTTCCGCGAGGTCCTCGTCGCGCAACGTGGGCACCACGCGGTGCAGGTCGTGGTCACGCATGTAGTTCAAGAGGCGTCCGACGTAGTTACAGACCAGGTCGGCGCGCAGCGTCCAGGCGGCGCGAAAGTAGCCGAAGATCCAACAGAGATTTGGCACGCCGGAGAACATCATGCCGCGATACGTGACGCGCTCGGCGAGATTGAGGACCTCGCCGTCGATGGTGAAGTGCACGTCACCGAGCACGCTCAACTCAAAGCCGGTCGCGGTAATGAGGACGTCGGCGCGTTGTTCGTCGCCCGAGGCGAGTCGCACGCCGTGGGGAGTGATGGCGGCGATTTCGTCGGTCACGACCGAGGCGCGACCCGACGAGATGGCCTTGAAGAGGTCACCGTCGGGGACGTAGGCGATGCGCTGTTGCCACGGTCGATAGCGCGGCGTGAAGTGCGTGTCGACGTCGAAGCCTTCGGGCAGTTCCGCGCGAACCAGGTTGATGAGCTCTTGGGCGGCGAAGTCGGGCTCACTTAAGGCGACGTCAGTGAGCATTTTGAGTTGGGCGAGACGATTGCGTCGCACGATCTCGTGGACCCAGGCTTCGTCCACCTCGAGGGCGCGCAACTGGTCCGCCAATTCGTCACGGTTCTCGCCGGAGAAGAAGTACGTGGGGGAGCGCTGGATCATGGTCACGTGGGCGCAACGCTCGGCGATCGCCGGCACCAGGGTGGCCGCGGTCGCGCCCGAGCCGACCACCACGACCTCTTGGTCGGTGAGGTCGAGGTCCTCGGGCCACTGCTGGGGGTGCACGACGCGACCCTCGAAGGTGTCGAGGCCGGGCCAGTCGGGGGTGTAGCCCTGGTCGTGGCGGTAGTAGCCCTGGCACATCCAGAGAAACTCGCAGCGGTAGGTCTCAACGTCACCCGACGTGAGGTCGCGCACGCGTAACGTCCAGCGATTCTCCGCGCTCGACCACGACGCGGACTCCACGCGTCGCTGGAAACGTACGTGACGCGCGAGGTCGTTTTCGTCAATGACCTCGCGCAGGTACTCGCGGATGCGCTCACCACTGGCGATTGGGTCCCCCGTCCAGGGTTTGAAGGAGTAGCCAAAGGTGTAGAGGTCGGTGTCGGAACGCACGCCCGGGTAGCGGTGGGTGAGCCACGTACCGCCGAAGCTCTCGAGGGCGTCGAGAACGACGAAGGTGCGCTCCGGACAGTCGCGCCGGAGGTGGTACGCGGCGTCGACGCCCGAGATACCCGCGCCCACGACGACGACGTCCACGTCTCGTGCTTCGCTCATGGTGGCCTTTCGTCAGCGGCTCGTGTGGACGACTTTACGCCTCGACCAAGGGGTAATTAGTCGAGGAGGTCGGGCTGTTCGCGCACGATGCGTTCGAAGAGCGGTTGGAAGCTAAACCAACCGGCCAGGTGCGATCCAACCTGCGAGCGCGTGAGTCGGGCCATATCGGGGTCGATCAAGACGGGCGTCCCGGCGGCACTCGCGAGAAGCTGGGCTTGGCAGGAGCGCTCCATGGTGATGAACCACCAGGCGGCCTCTTCGACCGAGTGACCCACCGTTAAGAGGCCGTGGTTGCGCAGGATGATGGCCTTGTGGTCCTGGAGGGTGTGGGCAATGCGCTTACCCTCTTCGACGTCGAGGACGACGCCGGTGTAGTCGTCGAACACGGCGTGGTCCTCGAAGAAGGCGCAGACGTCTTGCGTGATCGGATCGAGCGGCCGGCCCAACGCCGACCAGGACTTGCCGAAGATCGAGTGCGCGTGCGCGGCCGCGACCACGTCGGGGCGCGCGGCGTGGACCTGGGAGTGGATCGCGAAGGCGGCGGTGTTGACGGGACGACTCCCCTCGACGACCTCGCCGTGATCGTTGACCAAAATCAGGTCCGAGGCGCGCACGTGGCCAAAGTGCATCCCGAAGGGATTCACCCAGAAGTGGTCTTCACGTTCGGGGTCGCGCGCGGTGATGTGTCCGGCGACGCCTTCGTCAAAGCCGAACTTCGAGAAGAGACGAAAGGCCGCCGCGAGTTGCTGCTTACGGTGTCGTCGCTCGCCCTCCACGTCGCGCGTCGCGGGCGGAGCTTGCAGATTCAGTGACTCGGGCATGATGGACCTCGCGATGAGGCGCGCTCGCGCCCCAAAACGAAGGTAGCAGCGCCACGGCTTGCCCCTCCACTACCCCTGAGTGCCGGCGGCGAGTAGTCGGGTCGTCGTGGAGGCGCGCTTGGTGCAAACCGAAATCGCCATCGCGAGGTAGCGCTTCGTTAAAAAACTCCCGAGCGAGACTTCGACGCCACTGGCGCGGCGCGCGACGCAACTCGACGCGGGGTAGTTGCCCGTCTCCACGACGCCGAAGGCGTCACTCACGGACGCGCCCTTGGCAAGGACGTGGCGCACGGGCATCTCACCCATCGCGGTGTTGCGGGCGAGCGGACCCACGGCGCGCCGCGCGGCGCCCGAAACGGGCTGCACGGCCGCGACGCCCCAAATAGCGCACGCCCTGCCGGCGTTCGTAATGATGAGCGGCACGTAGGTCGTTCCGGCGGTGCCTTGGGGTTGGCCCTTGGTGAGGCGCAGTTGTGCGGCGACGCAGTTCGGCGTCGTCGTCGCGCCGACCGCGGAGGACGAACCCAAGAGCGCCCCGGGCGCGACGAGTGACGCGACGAGGGCGACGCTGAGGACGAGTGACGGACGAGCTTTCATGATCGACCCTTTCTTCTTTCCCTCACCCTGTCGTGTCGACCCTCCTTCTTACACCTAACTTTTGGCCAGGGGATGTCGCCGCGTGGCGAAGGAAAGCGCGTCGTCGCCACGTTCTTCGCGTCACCTCCGTAATGACGTCGTCGCGAGGTCGGCGAGTGCGGTGTATTCCCTAGGGGGTACTTGACCTGGAGAACGTCAAGGGTCAGGATAGGCCTCGAAGCCAACGTCAGGAGATCGAGGTGTCGGAGCCGGTGATGTCGGCGTCCGCGCGACGCCAAGGCGAACTCTGGAGTGCCGACGCGCGCGTCTGGGCTGACGAGCAGGAGTTCCGTGCGTTTCCGGCGGTTGAGCGCGCGCTCGAGCTCGTGGCACTGACCTCGGCCGATCGGGTGCTCGACGTGGCCTGTGGTGCTGGCGGTGCGGTGCGCCTCGCGGCACCGTCGGGTGCTCGTCTCGACGGCGTCGACGCCTCCACCTCGCTCATCGAGATTGCGCGCGAACGCACGCCGAGCGCGAACTTGTCGGTCGCGGACATGATGCACCTGCCGTTTCGTGACGAGATCTTTGACGTGGTATGCGGCTTCAACGCGTTTCAGTATCCGACCGACCCCGTTGGCGCGCTGCGCGAAGCCCGACGGGTGGCGAAAGTTGGCGCGCGATTCGCCCTCGTAATCTGGGGGAGTGACGAACAGTGCGAGGCCAGTGCGCACTTTCGCGCGCTGCGCGCCCTGCTCGCGCCGGCCCCGCCGGGTACCCCGCCGCCCTTAGCGGCCGACCAGCGCGTCACGTCGTATCTCGCCTCGGCGGGCCTCACGCTGAGGCACGACGAGTTGGTGTCGTGTCCCTGGGACTATCCCAACGCCGCGGCGGCGTTGCGCGCGACGCGCTCGGCGGGACCCGTGCGGCGCGTGATTGAACAAGTGGGTGAGCGGGCGGTGAATGAGGCCCTACTCGCGTCGTTCGCACCCTTCACGTCACCCAGTGGCGCGGTCCACTACGACAATCAATTTCGCGTTCTCGTCGCGACGAACGATTGAGCGGCGTTACCTCGCGACACTAGGGTCGAGGTCAACGAAGGGGGCGAGGTGAAAGTCGACGGCGAAATTGCCTTTTCGCGTGACGCGGGTGACGCGGCGCGTCAACTCGAGCGCGAGGGCTACGACGGCGCGTGGGCGGCCGAAACCGGTCACGACCCGCTCCTGACGCTGGTGGGCGCGGCGAGCGCCACCACTACGCTCGAACTCGGCACCGGCATCGTGGTGGCCTTTGGTCGCAGCCCGATGATCACCGCGACCATGGCGAACGATCTGCAACTGCTCTGCGAGGGACGACTCCTCCTCGGACTTGGTTCACAGATCAAACCCCACGTCGAGAAGCGCTACTCCATGCCGTGGAGTCACCCGGCGGCGCGCATGCGTGAGTACGTGCTGGCACTGCGCGCGATTTGGGCCTGCTGGCACGACGACGCGCCACTGGCCTTTCGTGGTGCGTTCTATCGCCACACGCTGATGACGCCCTTCTTTAATCCGGGCCCCAACCCCTTCGGCGCGCCGAAGGTCCTCTTGGCGGCGGTCGGTGAGCTCATGACCGAGGTCGCCGGCGAGGTGGCCGACGGTCTGTTGATTCACCCCTTTACCACCGAGCGCTACCTGCGCGAGGTCACGCTGCCCGCGTTGGCGCGGGGCTTCGCCAAGCGCGCGACGCCGCCGCGTGACTTTCAACTGTCCCTGTCCGGCTTTTTCGTGACCGGTGACGACGGCGCGACCCTGGCGGCGGCCCGCGTCGCGGTGCGCGAGCAGATCGCCTTCTACGCGTCGACGCCGGCGTATCGCGGCGTGCTCGAACTCCACGGTTGGGGGGCGCTTCAGGGCACCTTGAACGAACTGTCGCGCCAGGGTGCGTGGACGACGATGGGGACGTTGATTGACGATGAGGTCCTCGACGCGTTCGCGGTCGTGGGCGACGTCAACGACGTCGCGCCGGCGTTCCTCGACCGATTCGGCGACGTCGTCACGCGCGCGGGCCTCTACGTTCCCTACCGCCTCGACCCGTCCCTTCGTCGCCACGTGGTCGACGCCCTGCGCGCGGGGTGAGTGCGCCGACGAGGTTTCTCGGGGTCGATCTCGCGGTGCGCGCGACCAACACTGGTCTGGCGCTGCTCGAGATCAACGCTCGTCGCGCGTACGCCTCGCGGCCCGAGGTCACGGCGAGTGACGACGAACTCGTGCGACTGGTCGACGCCGCGACCGTGGTCGGCCTAGACGCGCCCTTGGGCTGGCCCACGGAGTTTGTCGAACTGGTCCGTCGCCACGGCGACTTCTCGGGACCGGACACGTGGGACGTGTCGCGACTTCGCTACCGCGCGACCGATCGCTTCGTCGCGCAACTCACCGGCCGCGCGCCACTGTCGGTCTCGGCCGACCTTATCGGCGCCGTGGCGATGCGCGCGGCCGGCTTACAGACGCGTTGGGCCACCGCGTGGGGAGCGGCGCAGCACCGTGACGGGAGTGGTCGCCTCGTCGAGGTCTACCCACGCGCGGCGCTCTGGGCGTGGGCGCTTCGCCCGAGTGGCGCGCCGTACAAGGGCGCGACGAACGTTGAGCGACGTCGAGCGACGCGTGACGCGCGCGCGGCGATCCTCGCGCAACTCACGGACCGCGCGCCGTGGCTCTCGTTCAGCGCCGAACTGCACGAGCAGTGCGTCAACTCCGACGACGTCCTCGACGCCCTAGTAAGCGCGCTGGTCGCGTGGGCAGCCTCGCGGGGGCAGACCCACCACGCCGCGACGGAGGAATACGATCTCGATCTCGTGCGGCGCGAAGGTTGGATTCACGTGCCGTCGCGACCACTCGACGAGCTCGACCCCGCGCGGGACTAGCGCGGCGGCGCCGTTGTGCCTACCCCGCGGCGGCGAGAAGGCGTCCGTCTTCTTTCGCGCTGAGCGAGCGACGAAGGTTCAACATCATGAACGAGCCGACGAGCGCGGTGAGTCCGGTGCCGAGTGGCCACCAGTTGCCGAGGTGCAACGAGAAGTAGACCGATGTCATTGCGGGCGCCAAAGTCCCCGACACGCCCCAGGCGAAACCGGCCGCGGCGTTGTAGCGACCGCGCAGGTGCTCCGGCGCCATTTCATTCACCATCGCCGTCCCGACGGGCTGGAGCATGATCTCACCGATCGCGAAGATCACCATGGCCAGACAGACCGCGGCGACGGCGAAAATCTTCGGCATCGCGAGCGACGAACCAAGAATGATCCAAAAGAGGAACCAGCACGCGCCCACCAGCGCGAGCACGCGCGAGCGACTGTGACCCGCGATACGGTTCAGCATCCACAGTTGGGCGAGCACGATGGTCGAGGTGTTGAAAAAGAAGATCACGCCAATGGCGTGGACCGAGGCGTGCAGATTGTTCACCACGAAGAGGCTGAGGCCCGTGTCGAGCGCCCCGTAACCGCCGAGCATCAGCAAGACCAGCGCGCCGACGTAGCGCACGAGACGTCGGTCGGCGAGCACCACCCTCCAACCCTCGTTGGCCTTGGCAGGGTCGTCGTGAGAAACCGGCACGGGTCCACCGTGAGCGCGCAGTGTCCACAACAGGCCCGAGGCGACGAGGGCGAGGAGGGCGTTACCCACGTAGAGGACTTCAAAAGTTCCGGGGTGCTGGAGGTTCACCAGCAGCGCGGCCACGAGGCCGCCAAAACCAATACCGAGATTGACCAGCATGAAGTTCACGCCGAAGGCGCGTTGACGGTGGATCTCGGGAACCAGGCGCGACATTAAGACCGCGCCCGGTCCCCACCCGGCGCCGCCGACGAGCGCCAGCGCCACGGCACCAAAAATCGCCTGCGCGTGGGTGTGCATAAAGGCCCAGTAGATCAGGGCGGCGGCGTTAAAGAAAGTGACGGTGAGCGAGACACGCACCGGTCCGAAGTGGTCGATGAGCGTGCCCCACAGCGGCGCGCTCGCGAGGCCCACGACCGAGCTCACGGCCAAGAGCGCGGTCGCGAAGGACTCGGAAAAACCACGCACGTTATGGAGGTAGACCACGAATAACGACAAGATGAGCCCGAAGCCCACGCAGTTAATAAACGTGCAGAGGTAGAACCGGCGCACGGGCCGGGTAATCGCGCCACGAAAATCGGGCGGGACGAGCGTGTCGAGAAGTTTCACGGGCGCACCAGGCTACTTCGTCTCTTGTGCAAAAGCGCACAAAGGGCCGAATTGTCGTGGAGTTGTAAAGATTAGGGTTAGGGCATCTGTCGGACCAATGGAGAGGCCCACCCCTACGTGACTAAGCGACTACCCGAAAGCCGCGTCGACCTCTTGTCAGAGTTGGCGCCTGACGTCGAGCGACTGTATAACCGGCACCTGGACTCGCCACGTGACTGGTACCCCCACGAACAGATTGACTGGGGCCTCGGCGAGAGTTTTGAGACGCGACCGTGGTCGCCCGACGACTACGTGGTGGGCGAGGGCGTGCGTAGTTCGATCTACGTCAATCTCTTAACTGAGGACAACCTCCCGTACTACACCGACTCCATCTTGTCCCACGCCCCGATGGGTCACCCGATTCGCGACTGGAGCTACCAGTGGACGATGGAAGAGAATCGTCACTCAATGATCATGCGCGACTGGGTTCACGTGAGTCGTTGCATCAACCCCCGCCTCCTCGAAGACGGTCGTCGCGTGCAGATGACGCGCGCCGAGGTACCTCGCCACCCCGACTTCGCCGAGATGATCGCCTACGTGTCCTTTCAGGAGCGCGCGACGCAAATTGCCCACCGCAACACGGGCGCGAAGTTACCCAAAGAGGACAAGATGGGTCGTAACGTGCTCGGACTTATCGCCGGCGACGAGACCAAGCACTACCTGTTCTACCGCGACCTCACGCTCGCCGCCTTCGCGATTGACCCTTCGGCCATGACCATCGCGGTCGCCAAGCAGGTGAGCACCTTCGCCATGCCCGGTACGGGGATTCCCGCCTTCACGCGCCACGCGGTGCGCATCGCGCGTGAGGGTATCTACGGTCTGGGTCAGTACCTGAAGGACGTGTTGACCCCGGTACTCAGTCTCTGGGACGTCGATCACCTCAGTGGTCTGAGTAAAGAGGCGGAGAAGGCGCGCCTCGATCTGCTCGCGGCCGTGTCGACGGTCACCCAAACTGTCGAGCGCATGGCCGAAAAGGCGTCGTTAGTGCACGCGACGCCGAGCGCCTAACTACTCCTTGGTGTTGGCGACCTTACGGATGTAGTCCTCGAAGGCCCGCTGCTGGGCCTGCAGCGCCTGCGCGTGACGCTCGTGCATCGAGCCGCCGCGCGCGACGAGGTAGATCAAGCTGCCCACGAACGGCAACACGATCAAGAGCGTGACCCACGCCGCCTTGGCGCCGCCGCTCAGGTCGTGACTGCGCAGCACGTCGGCCAGCACGTGGACGACGAGGACCACCCACAACACCATGACGACCAGCGAGAGCAACGAGACGAAGATGTTGGCCATGGGGTAGTTGGTCGCGAACACGGGCACTCCTAACGTTGGCCAAAGTGTAGGTTCGCGCTGCACCCGGCCGTGGTTCCATTTTCGCTAGGTTGCAGGGAAAGATTTTCGCCAATACGGGGGTAACGAGTGCGTAGCTTGGAAACGGTCATCGCGGAGGTCTCCGCGCCGGGCCAACCCTTTGAAGTTATCAACGTTGAAAAAAACGGCACGACGATTCGTCACTTTAAGAACGCGCCACGCAATCTTCGCTCGTTCTTCGATTCGGCGCGGGGTCTCGAACAGACCTTTTTGGTCTACGAGGACGAAGAATGGACGTTCGCCGCGGTGATGCGCGAGGTCGACGCGTTGGCGTACGCGCTGGTGCACGACCTCGGCGTTAAAAAAGGTGACCGCGTGGGTGTGGCGATGCGCAACTACCCCGAATGGATTATCTCCTTCGCGGCGATTACCTCAATCGGCGCGATTTCGGTGTCCCTCAACGCGTGGTGGACCGAGACCGAGATTGACTACGCGGTGAACGACGCGGGACTATCGGTGCTCATCGGCGACCACGAGCGCGTTTTGCGCGCGAGTGCGCCCTGCGCCAACGCGGGCGTCACGTTGATTGGCGTACGACTGCACGACGACGTGCTCTACCCCGAGGGCGTGCGCCACTGGCGCGACGTCGTCGTGGAGGGCGCGACGATGCCCGACGTTGACGTCGGTCCCGACGACGACGCGACGATCCTCTACACGTCGGGTACGACCGGTTTTCCTAAGGGCGCGGTCTCCACGAACGGGGCGGTGAGCCAAGCGATCATGGCCTACGCCTGCAACGGCGCGCTGCAGGCGGCGCGGCGCGAACCCGGCGAAACGGGCAGTGGCCTCGCGCCGTGTTTCATCTTGATCGTGCCGCTCTTTCACGTGACCGGGTGCGTGCCGGTGATGTTGTCGTGCTTCTCGTGGCACTTTAAGTTGGTCATGATGTACCGCTGGGAGCCCGATCGCGCGCTGGAGCTCATCGAACGCCACCGCGTGACGGCCTTCGTGGGCGTGCCGACGCAGTCCTGGGACCTCATGGAGTCACCGAACTTCGAAAAGTACGACACGTCGTCGTTGGTCTCCATCGGCGGCGGCGGCGCGCCGGCGCCGACGACGCTGGTCGCGCGCGTCGAGAAGTCGTTTAAAAATGGCGGCCCGACGCTGGGCTACGGCATGACCGAGACCAACGCCTACGGACCGGGTAACTACGGCGAGGACTACCTGACCCACCCGCGCTCGACCGGACGCGTGCCGACCATCGTGATGGACGTCGAGATTCGCGACGAACAGGCGAACCCGTTGCCGCGCGGGGCGAGTGGTGAGATCTGGATGAAGTCGCCGGCGTTGATTCGCGGCTACTGGGGTCGACCCGAGGCGACGGCCGAAACGCTGGTCGGCGGGTGGTTACGAACTGGCGACCTCGGTCACATTGACGAGGACGGCTTCTTGTATATCGAAGACCGCGTGAAGGACATGATCTTGCGCGGGGGCGAGAACGTCTACTCGGCCGAAGTGGAATCGGCCATCTACGAGCACCCGGCGGTCTACGAAGCGGCGGTCTTTGGCGTCGCGCACGAGCGCTTAGGTGAAGAGGTGGCGTGCGTCGTCATGGCGCGCGAGGGCGCAGAACTGAGTGAGGAAGAACTACGTGACTACTTGAAGGGGCGTCTCGCGCCGTTCAAGATTCCCAGCCGCGTCGTCATCACGCATCAGCCCCTGCCGCGCAATCCGGCGGGGAAGTTCCTCAAGCGCGAGATGCCCAAGATCTACTTCGAGAGCACGACGGACAACGCGTGACGGGTGTACTGCGCGAGATTGACGCGGTCAAGTTCACTGACGGCGAACCACTGCGCTCGGTCGGTCGTGCCCTCGACCTCGTCGCGTAGCCGTCCGCCCCGTAACGACACGCGGTAGATAACGCGCACCGTGTGAATTTTGTCGCCGTTGGGGCGACGACGCACGTCACTCAGCACGTCACAGAGTTGCGCGTCACTCACGACGAGTCCGGTCTCTTCGACGAACTCGCGCTCGAGCGCTTCCACGGGCGACTCGGCGAAGTCGATGCCCCCGCCGGGGAGCCACCAGAGCGGGGGATCGATGGCGGGATTACTCGCGCGCACCAAGACGACGCGATCGTCGTGCAGCAAGATGCCGTAGGCGCGCACCGTGGTCAATTGACGCGTCACGACTTAGCGCGTCCGGGGAAAGCCGAGATCGATCTGGGAGTCTGAGGGCTGGGGCCAACGCGTGGTGATGACCTTGGCGCGGGTGTAGAAGGCGAAACCTTCGGGGCCGTAGATATGGGCGTGCCCGAAGAGTGAGTTCTTCCAACCCCCGAAGGAGTAGGCCGACACGGGAACGGGAATCGGCACGTTCACGCCGATCATGCCCACGTGAACGCGTCGCGCGAAGACGCGCGCCGCGTTGCCGTCACGGGTGAAGATGGCCACGCCGTTGCCGTAGGGGTTGTCGTTAACGAGCGCGAGGGCCTCGTCAAAGTTCGCCACGCGCACCACCGACAAGACGGGGCCGAAGATCTCGTGGTCGTAGGGCCGGGTGCCGGGGCGCACGTGATCCAGCAGGCAGGGCCCGAGGTAGTAACCCTCGTCGCGCGCGGCCGTGGCGCCGTCGCGTACCACGGTGATGCCCTCGTCGGGCGCGCGCGTCACGAAGTCGCGCACGCGCGCGAGGTGCTCGGCGCTAATCAGGGGACCAAAGTCGCTGGCGGGATCGTCGCCGGGGCCTACGCGCAGTCGATCGGCGCGCTGGGCAATCTTGGCGACCAGTTCGTCGGCGATCTCGCCCACGGCCACGACCACGCTGACCGCCATGCAACGTTCGCCGGCCGAACCGAATCCGGCGTTGATGGCGGCGTCGGCGGCGACGTCAAGGTCGGCGTCGGGCAACACGACGAGGTGGTTCTTCGCCCCGCCGAGTGCCTGGACGCGCTTTCCCGCGGCGCTCGCGCGCTCGTGAACCTGACGCGCGACCGGCGTTGATCCCACGAAGCTCACCGCGTCGACGCCGGGGTGCGCGAGTAACGTCGTGACGCTCGAGGCGTCCCCGTGCAGCACCTGAAAGACGCCGTCGGGTAGTCCGGCCGCCCGCAGCAGTTCGCCCAGGCGCACCGAGACCGACGGGTCCTTTTCCGACGGCTTCAAAATCACGACGTTCCCACTGGCCAGCGCGTTCGCGCACATCCACAGCGGCACCATGACGGGGAAGTTGAACGGCGTGACGGCCACCACCACGCCGACCGGCTCGCGCACGCTGTGCACGTCGACACCGTCGGCCACCTGATCCGAAAAGTCGCCCTTCAGGTGCTCACTCACGCCACAGGCGTACTCCACGTTCTCGAGTCCGCGCGCGAGTTCGCCCTTGGCGTCGGCGAGGGTCTTACCGTGTTCGCGCGTGATGATTGCCGCGAGCTCGTCGTCGTGCTCGACGAGGAGCTGACGAAACGCGAAGAGGATCTGCGTGCGCCGTGACAGTGACGAGTCGCGCCACGTGTGCCAGGCCTCGCGCGCGCGCGCCACGACGTCGTTGATGAGCTCGTCCGTGGCGATCGGCGCGTAGGCAATGATTTCGCCCGTGGCCGGATTGCGAACGGGAAGTTCGTCGGCGCCCTCGAGACGAGCGCCGTCGACGAAATGGGGAATACTTTGCACGAAACACCTCTTTTGCTCACTCAATCTAACGTTCCCCCGAGCCCGGGCGATTATCGTGGCTCCATGCCTGACGCCATCGACGCGAAAGTCCTTCGCGTCGCCGCGAGTGTGGAGCCACTCGCCGAAGGTCGCTATCGTGCGCAGCTGTCGGAGGTCTACACGGTCATGGGCCACCCCCACGGCGGCTATCTCCAGAGCGTCCTCGCGAACGCGGCGCTGGCCGGGGCCAGTGAGGCCGGCGCGACGCACCTGCACGCCGGCGCCGTCACGACCAATTACTTCGGCGCCAGCGTGCCCGGTGAGGCCGATCTCGCGGTCACGGTGCGCCGCGTTGGTCGAGGGGCGTCCTTCGCGCACGTGGTCTTAACCCAAGAGCAACGCCCGGTGGTGGAGTCGTTGGTGGTCCTCGTGACGCTCGACGACGGGGACGCGCCGCGCTACCAAGACGCCGTGGCGCCAATTCTGCCCCCGCGCGAGGAGTGCGTCGCGTCGACGGGGGGCAGCGAACTCAGTATCGCGAGCGTGCTCGAGCAGCGCCTCGATCCCTCGACGGCCGCGTGGCGAGACGGCGTCGTGCACGAGCGAGGCGAGACCCGCGCGTGGCTTCGCCTCGACGACGGGGAGGGACGCTGGGATCCGTGGAATCTGCACTTCGCCGCCGACGCCATGCCCCCCGCGACGTTTCCCCTCGGTTCGACGGGGTGGGTGCCGACGCTGCAACTGAGCTCGTACGTGCGCCGCGTCCCGGTGGGCGAGTGGCTGCAGGCGCGCCAATGGTGCGTGGTGATCGCCGGTGATCTGGTCGACGAGCGTCTCGAACTTTTCGACGAGCGAGGGCAACTCGTGGCGTCGTCGTCCCAACTGGCCATGGTCCGCTTTCCCCAGCGCGAACGACCGTGATTGCGCGGGTCAACGACGATGGTTCGTTGACGCTGTCGCGACGAGTGAGTATTCCCGCCGCGGAGATTGAACTGCGCGTGACCACCTCGGGTGGACCTGGGGGCCAACACGCGAATCGCGCGTTGACGAAAGTCGTCGCGAGTTTTCACGTGGCGCGCTCGACGGCGTTGTCGGCCAGTGATCGCGCGTGGCTCCTCGAACAGGTCGGTGACGTCGTGCGCGCGAGCGCGAGCCGTTTTCGCTCGCAAGGGCAGAATCGTGACGCCGCGCTCGAGCAACTCGCGCGACGGCTGGCGAGCGCGCTCGAGCGTCCCGCCCCCCGACGCCCGACCGCCCCGACACGCGGCGCGCGCGAACGGCGCGTGGACGAGAAGAAGGCGCGTGGGCGCCTCAAGGCGCAGCGTCGAGACCGCGACGACGACTAGCGGCGCGCGCGCAAGTGTCGATCGATGGCGTCGAGCGCGCGTGCGGTCACGCCGTCGAAGGCCGTGTCGTTCTCTTCGTGTGGTCCGCGCAGGGCCGTGAGTGACGCGTAGCCCGCGACGACGAGAGCCCCGTCCTCGTCGGAGGCTTCGTCACTGACGTCACCCACCTCCGGGCTGGCGGAACCGACGCGTAGGGGAAGTTCACCCTCGTCGCCAAGCGCCTCACCGCCGGCGCGCGGACCCGCGGCCTTGACGATGCCCGCGGCGGACACTCGACCGCGACGCACCCCGCGAAGCTCACTGGCGGGCAAATTGGGGACGTTCAAGTTCAAAAGCGTGCGCGCCGGGGCCGTGGCGAGTTCGTTGAGCACCTCGATCGCGACCGCGGCCGCGGTGTCGTAGTGCACGTCCTCACCCCACTGCACGGAGACCGCGAGTCCGCTGAGTCCGAGTTGCGCGCCGCTGAAGATGGCCCCGATCGTGCCCGAGTGCAGGATAGAGCGCCCCACGTTGGCTCCGGCGTTGATACCCGAGACAACCACGTCGGGTTCGAAATCGAAACCGCCCAGGGCGCCGAGAATGGCGCACAGCGCGGGGGGCGCGTCGAGTCCGTACGCCCTGACGTTGGTCGCGCCGGTGATCTCGTGGCGTCGGTAGCCGACCGTCGGGCGCGAGAAGACGTCGCCGACCGCCGCGGACATACCCGAGTAGTTGGTGTTGGGGGCGACGACGAGCGCCTCGCGAACGTCGTCGGCGGGCGCCTCGGCGCACCAGTTCGATACGGCGCGCGCGAGGGCGGCCAGGCCCGGCGCGAGGACGCCGTCGTCGTTGGTCAGGAGGATTCGCATTCCAGGAAGGCTAACTGTCGTAAGTTACCTACCAGTGAAGAAACGAGGAACGCCCTAATGCTGCCGTCGGGTGAACAGATCGCGATCGCCCACGGCGACCAACGCGTGGTGGTGACCGAAGTCGGCGCGACGCTGCGAACCTTCGTGAAGGGTGGGGTGTCGGTCGTCGAGGGTTTCGCCGGTGACGAAGTACCCACGCACGCCCGTGGGCAGGTCCTCTACCCCTGGCCCAATCGCGTGGGCGACGGCGAATGGACGTTCTCGGGACGCGTGGCGCGTCCCACTATCAACGACGTGGCGCGCGCGACCGCGATTCACGGACTCGTACGTTGGCGACCTTTTCGCGTGGAGGCGATGAATCAGAATCGCTGCGTACTGTCGCTCTTGTTGCACCCCACGCCCGACTATCCGTTCTTGACGGAGCTCAGTGTCGCCTACCACCTCGGCGCACTCGGATTGACCGTGACCACGACGGTCACGAATCGTGACGAGGTTCCCGTGCCCTTTGGTGTGGGCTTTCACCCGTACCTCGCCGTGACGACGCCGACCATTGAGGGCGTTGAGTTGGAGGTGCCCGCGCGGGCCTACGTCGCGGTCAACGATCGTCGCCTCCCGACCGGAGAGATTTTGCCCCTGGCCGGTAACGCGCTCGACTTCGCGACGCGAAAATCCGTGAGCGGACACGAGCTCGACGTCACCTACACCGAACTACGACGTGACGACTCGGGCCTTGCGACCACGGTGGTCCAGGACGCTAACGGTGGCGTCGTCGAACTCAGTGTCGATCGAAACTTTCCCTACCTGCAAATCTTTACGGGCGACACGCTCGAGAAGGGTCGTCGACGCACGTCGATTGCCGTGGAGCCGATGACGTGTCCGCCCGACGCGCTGCGCAGCGGCAAGGACGTCGTGGTCCTTGAACCCGGTCAGCACTGGGCCGGCTCGTGGCGCCTTCGCCGGAGCGCGTGATGGCGCGGGTCGTCTTGGTGACCGGATCGAGCAGCGGTATTGGTGAGGCCACTGCGCGACGCTTCGCGCACCACGGTGACGTCGTGGTCTTCAACTCCGCGCACAGTGTTGAGGCCGGTGAGCGGATCGCGCGCGAGACGCCGGGAAGCTACTACGTGCAAGGCGACGTGACGAACGACGAGGACTGCGCGCGATTGGTACGGACCGTCCTCGAGCGCAGTGGGCGACTCGACGTACTGGTCAATAACGCGGGCACGACCAAAGTGATCGACCACCGCGACTTGGCGGCGGCCGAGCTGTCAGTGTGGCGTGACATTTTCGAGGTCAACGTCTTTGGGACCTGGCAGTTGAGCGTCGCGGCCATGGACGCGCTTCGCGCGAGCCGAGGTGCGATCGTTAACGTGTCGTCGATTGCCGGCGTTCGTCCTACGGGATCGTCGATTCCGTACGCGGCGTCAAAGGCGGCGCTCAATCACCTCACTCGACTTCTGGCGAAGGCCGTAGGGCCCGAGGTGCGCGTCAACGCGGTCGCGCCCGGGCTCATCGACACGCCCTGGACGGAGGATTGGAACGCGGTGCGCGGCGCCGTTCGCGCCGTGGCACCACTGAAGCGAAGCGGCCAGCCCGACGACGTGGCCGACGTGATCTATCTTCTCGCCACGGCGAGTTACGTCACCGGCGAAGTGGTGCTCGTCGACGGCGGACTTAGTTTGACCTAAAACGCGGCACCGGCGGCACGGCCACGCGCAGGGCGCGACAGGTTAGACGGGCCAGTGGTCGCCAGATCCAGCGCTCGAGGCGTGGCGGCACACTCACGCCGAGGAGTTCACGCGCCCAAGGTTCCATAAGGGCGTAGCTCGAGCGCACGATGAGCCAGTAGGCCAGACGGTGCGCGAATCCCTTGACGACGCCGCGCGCGATGAAGTCGCGCGCCAGCGCGCCCTCGGGGCTGAGTCGCAGTTCGGGGCGAAAGTCGTTGAGGCACGCGCGCAACTCGGCGACCGTCGTCGGTGGTGACGCCACGCCAAGGTCGCGGGCCAACTGGGCCGTCTCTTGGACGTAGGCGTCCGCTTCGCCGACGCGTAGCGTCTCGCGGCCGAATCGTTCGTAGCCCGCGAGGAACATCGAGATTTCGGCGCAGTGCACCCAGGCCAGGAGGTGTGGATCGTTCGCGTCGTACGCCCGACCGTCGTCGGCGGTGCCGCGGACCGCCTCGTGGACCGCGCGCACCCGCTCAATCGCGGCGTAGGCACTTTCTTTGGTTCCGTAGGTCGTCGCCCCGATGAAGTGAGCCGTCTGAAACATGCGACCCAGGGGATCGCGTTGGTAGCGCGAGTGCTGGGCGACGCCGGCCATCGCGAGGGGGTGGAGCATCTGAAAAAAGAGCGACGCGAGACCGCCGATGAGCATCGAGGCGAGATCGCCGTGAATCAGCCGCGACACGCCGTCCACCGGCGTGTAGGCCAGTGCGGGGTCACTGCAGATGGGTGGTGGTTCGTCGCTAATGCCGACCGCCGCGCGAATTGAGAGGTTGGCGCGCGTCTTGAGCCGGTCGGCGAAGGCGCTACCGGCGACGCGACGTGCCCCGTGAGTCATAACTCGCCACCCTAATGGGGTCGCCGTCTTTCGCCTCGACCGCGACTCTGAAACAATTGGAAGATGGCTTCCGTTAAACCACTGCGTCGATCGTCGACCGAAAGCGACGTGGCGGGTGAGACGACGGTACTCACGCAGCGCCCGTGGAACGTCGTGGTGTGGAACGACCCGGTGACGCCGATGAAGGTCGTCGTCGTGATCTTTAAGAAAGTCTTTGGTTACTCCAATAACAAGTGCACGCAGTTGATGTTGAGCGTTCATAACGACGGCCGCGCCGTGGTGTGGTCGGGGCCGCGTGAGCGCGCGGAGTCCTACTGCGTCAAGTTGCAGGTCTCGGGACTCCAGAGCACCGTCGAGCAGGACGCCTAAGTGGCCGCGCGGCTCTTCGTTCGCCGCCGCGACGGCCGTGTTGAGGTTCGCTTAAACGACGACGGACGCGCGTTCGTGCGCGCACTCTTCGCCGAGGTCGTGGCCGCGGAGCGCGACCCCAACCACGTTTGGCGCGGTGGGCTCCTGCCACCAATTGACCCCAGCCGTGACGAGGACGATCCGCTGACGGCGCTCCAACGCCAACAGCAGATCGCGACGAACGCCGAACTTGCCCTCATGACCATCGACGATCAGTTTTTGAACGAGCCCGAAGCCTGGGTGTGGCTGAGTACGTTACAAGTAGCCCTGCGCGCGACCGCGCTCACGCACGGCCTGCTCGACGACGAGCGGCTCGCGGGTGCCGAGCCC
>JAGWHY010000093.1 GCA_028873575.1 Acidobacteriota bacterium
ATCTCGACCAGACCCACTTCGACGCCGTCGAACCCCGTGGCCACGTCGTCGGGCGGACGCACGACGCGAACGTCGACCCCGACCGGACGACCCACGGAACCAATGACGCGCGCGCCGCCGACGGGATTCGCGCAGATTTGACTCGCGGCCTCGGTCATGCCGTACGACTCAATGACGTCAACCCCCGTCGCGGCCTCGAAGGCCTGCAGGAGACGGGGGGCTAACGGCGCCGAGGCGGAGCGCACGAAACGCAGGGCGTCCGGAACACGTTCACCATCGTGCAGTGGCAAGAGACGCGCGATCATGGCGGGCACCGCGTTGATCCACGTGACCTCGTGATCACGAACCACGTCCCAGAAATTGGTCCGGTGAAAACGCTCGTCCACGACCAAGGTCGCTCCGGCGCACAACGTCGCGAGGAAGCCCACGACTTCGGCGTTCACGTGCCACCACGGGAGGGCGTTAAATCCGCGGTCGCGTCGCGTGAACTCGTGGTTCCTCACGATAAGTTGCGCGTTGGTGAGGAGCTGGAACTTACGCAACGCCATCACTTTGGGCGTCCCGGTGGATCCCGAGGACGCGAGCAAGACGCCACCGCCACTCACCTCATTCGCCAACGAGGCCGCGACGTCACTCGACGGCGCACGCCACCATCGCGTCGCGCTTTGGCGCGGGCCCGGGAGATCGCTCACGATCGCGCTCAGTGACAACGCGTGCGCGCGATGATCAGTGGCTTCGGGTGAATTGGTCGCGTTCGTCGGGTCGAGGGGCGCCACCCAGAGACCCGCGTGGAGCCCCGCGAGGAACCAACCGACGAACGAGACGGGCGAGGCAAACAGCAGCCCGACACGGTCACCGGGACCGAGACCCCACGCCTCGAACTGCGCGCGTCGCGAGGCGAGCACGCCCGCCAATTCGCCGTAGTGAAGGCTCAGGTCCCCCCGGGCGTCGCGTACGTAGGTCGCGTTCGGCGCGTCGCCGTGCGCTTCAAAAAAAACGCTAAGGCTCGCGACGTCGGAGGATTCATCGACGGAAACCATTGGAGGAACTAGTACATCATCCGGTGTTCGGGATAGTGCTTGAACTCCAAGAGATTGTCGGAGGGATCACTCAACACGAACGTGGAGTGCACT
>JAGWHY010000060.1 GCA_028873575.1 Acidobacteriota bacterium
CCGAAGAGTTCGACGACGTTGTCGGCGTCCGCGCCGAGGAACGTCGCGGCCGTCTCGCGAATGGCGCTCTCGTACGCCGCACCTCCCGCGCGCGCGAGCTCGAACTCCGCGACGTTCTCAGGACCCATGCCCTCGGTCCAGTCGAAGTCGACGTCAACGGGCGCCACGCTCGCGAGCGCCCAGACCCCACGACAACGCGACGCGTCGAGGGCGCCGCAAGCCAAGGCGTGAGGACCGCCGCCGGACCAACCGACACTCAGGTACGATCCGCGACCGAGGGCGTCGAGCATCGTCGTCGTGTCCGCCACCACGCTCGCGACGCGACGACCCTCGTGTCGCGTCGAGCGCCCGTAGCCGGCTCGCGACGCGCTCACCAAGTAGAACTCACCGCTCACGGCCAGCGGCGCGAGCATCGTCATGGTCTCGACGCAACCAGGCGTCCCGTGGTGAAAAACGATGGTCGCCCCATTCGGGTCGCCGAGGCTCGCCACCTCTAACTCGCGTCCGTCCGACGTCGCAATGATCTGCGTATCCATCACCCGGTCCCTTCTTTCTCAATCCACCCTAGGCTGAGCGAATGAGCTCAGTTCGCAAAGTTTCCGCCACGCGCGTCATCCCCGCGTCGGCCCACGACATCTTCGCGCTACTGGCCGACGCACGCGCGCACGCGCGTTTCGACGGCTCCGCGACGCTCCAAGAGGTGCGCGACGCGCCCCCGCGGCTCTTCCTCGGGGCGACCTTCTCCATGGGCATGAAGGACAAGGTGTCGTACGGCGTCAAAAACAAGGTGGTGGTGTTCGAGGAGGATCGTTGCATCGCCTGGCACCACTTCGCCCAATTCGTGTGGCGCTACGACCTCGAAGAAGTTGAGGGCGGTACCCGCGTCACCGAGTCCTTCGACTACTCGAAACCCTGGGGCGTCCTCATTGAGCCGCTGCACTGGCCCGAGCGCAACCGCCAAAACATGGAAGCGTCACTCGAGCGTCTCGAGCGCGCGGTTACTTCGTCGTCGTCACGCTGAGCGGCGCGCCGACGTTCAGCAACTCCACCCAGGTCTGACCCGGCGTCATGAGAATCGGTTGGCCCTTCGCGTCGCGGTAGGTGACGACGTCGGACTTCGAGGGACCGCGCGACCACGTGCCCGCGATCTCGTGACCGTTGGTGAACACGTCCGCCGTGCCCGAACCCTGCAGATTCGCGTACGAGGCCATCGTGCCGATGCCGTTGACGTAGTTGACGAACATCACGACCACGTTCTTTGGCGACTCGCGGACCCCGGTGCCCGTGACGTCGGGCTGGCCAAAGAGCGTGCGGTCCCAGGACGTCGTCGTCGCGTTCCACGTCCAGGTCACGGGATAGATGCTGGGAAAGGGCACGACGAAGGAGTCCACC
Source organism: Acidobacteriota bacterium (assembly GCA_028873575.1). Classification (GTDB taxonomy): domain Bacteria; phylum Actinomycetota; class Acidimicrobiia; order Acidimicrobiales; family RAAP-2; genus RAAP-2. The sequence goes on from JAGWHY010000060.1 coordinate 1,393, forward strand.
TTAAGCTGACCCTTCGTCGACGGGCTCGACGTCACGCTGCGGTAGTTAAACAGTGCCGGTGGCGGCACCGGTGAGCCGCCGAACGCGAAGAGCTTCGGCCCAATCGCGTAGAGGTTGTGGGGCGCGACGCGCGTAGGGTCGCGAAACATCGCGGTGCCGGCCGCGGACTCGTCAACGAGCTTCACCGGCGCGGTGGAGATTGACGCCACCGCGTAGGCCGCACCTCCCGAGTACGCGAAGATACCCCCGAGCGGGAACACGATCTGCGTGTCGGTGGGGCGCACCGAGCGAACCGGCCCGATTTTCGCCGGCGCGTGGGAGTTGAAGACGGCCGCGAGACGGGTGATGCCGCCGTTGACGATCTCTTCGTAGACGACGTCCGCCGATTCCACCCCCCACTGCGGCAGCGCGTCGGGCGTGTTCTCTATCTTGACGGTCAACGCGGGACGCGTCGCCGAAAGTCCGCTCGGATCGGGTAACCCTGTGAGCGGGGCGTTCGCCACGGGCGCGGCGGACGTCGACGTCGTCGCCGCGGTCGGTCCACTCGACGCGCGGTGGCGCGTCAAGAGACCCACCGCCGCGCCTGCTCCCACCACCACGATCGCGAGCACGGCCATCCAGTATTTACGCATGGTTCAAAACTAGTTTTCACGCACTCGTCGTGGGCGCCGCTTCGATCAGTTCCTTAAAGATGCGGTGGTGGGGCAGTTGCGTTTCGGCGCTCACGTGCGCCGAACCTTCCACGACCGTCCAGCCACGGTGGCGATAAAAATCCAACGCGCTGTCGCGCGCGTTGGCCCAGACGAGGTTGACGCCGCGTCGTCGAAGTTCCTCCTCGCCGGCCGCCAAGACCGCGGCGCCAAGTCCCCGACCCTGCCAGGCGGGATCGGTGGCGACGTAACGAACTTGGTAGGCGAGGATCCCGGGCGCGTCGGGCGACGGCTCGAGAAAGTACGACGCACTCGCGAGGACGTCGTCGCCGAGCACCACGGCGACGTGCAGCGAGGTGGGATCGTCATCGTGCGTGTTCGCCACGACGGCCGACGCGTCGCCACCTCGCAGCACCCGTCGGCGAAGGTCGTGCAGTCGCGACGCCGCGACGACGCGCAGCGCCGGCTCACTCACGGGAGGTCCAGACGCATCGTCAAGAGCGTGAGCGCGGGATCGCGCGACATGACGTGCTGGTCACCCGTCTCGACAAAGCCAACGCGGCGATAGAAGCGCCGCGCGCGCGCCACCTGAGCGCCGACGTGAAGGTAGAGCGCCCCGTAACCCGACGCGCGCGCCCACGAGGCGACCGCCCCCACGAGGTCACTCGCGACGCGCGTGCCACGTGCTTCCGGGGTCACGTACATCCCGTACAGCCAGGCGGTACCGGGAAAGTCATCGTGGCGACCGCCGGAGGCCATGCCGAGGAACGTCCCGCCGTCGTGCGCCACGTAGTAGTTAAAGTCGCGCGCCATCATCTTCCACTGTCGACGCGTGCGACGCAGTGATTCCGCGTAGGTGGAGCCAAAGGCCTCCGGCGTGTCGAGAAGGGCCTCGAGGCGCAGCGCTCGTAGTTCGCGCCAGTCACGCCGAGTCGCCGCGCGAACGTCGAAACGAAGAATCGTCATGTCACTATGTTGCCATCGCGACGTGGTTCTAGTGCCGCGACGCGGGGCCCTCGTGACGCGGCAGGCGCGCCGAGTAGATCGAATAGCCGTCGACTTGGCGTACCATCAGCGTGGCGATGACGGTCGCGACGATCATCGGTAGAGCAATCGAGTAGCCGCCGTGGGTAAGCTCCATCACCAGAACGAGACCCGCAAAGGGCGCCTGCATCGACGCGCCAATCATGGCCGCGGCGCCCACCAGCGCGAACGCGCCCAGGGGGGCGCCCGGCCAGAGATCCAACCACAACGTGCCGAGGAGCGCGCCAAAGACGGCGCCCGTCGCGAAGAAGGGCGTGAAGACGCCTCCGGCCGCGCCACTGCCGAGCGTGAGCGACGTGACGAAGGGCTTGAGAACGAAGAGAGCGGCGAAGAGTCCCAAGGTCCCCACCCCTAAGAAGGACTGGTGGGCCATGTCGAGGCCGTTACCGAAGAGTTGTGGGTACCAGATACCCGCGACGCCCACCACGACGAAGGCGGCGGGCATGACCGCGAGCAAGTAAGGGCCCCTCGCTCGATAGTGCGACACCCACGAGATCAAGCGTACGTAGCCCACCGCGACCGCCCCGATGACGACGCCCGCCACCAACGACCACGTCATGAGCGACGCGCTGAAGTGGTACGCGGGGATATTGGTGTACGTCGCGGTACTGGGTAAGTAGAGTCGCGCCACCAGCGTGGCGATCGCCGACGTCGCGAGGGCCGGGAGCACGACGGGCAGGGCGAAGTTCCCGTAGAGGACTTCCGCCGTGAAGACGGCGCCGCCCAGAGGGACGTTGTACACCGCGGCCAAACCCGCGCCGCCGCCACAGGCCACGAGTAGTCGACGCTGCGCGGGGCTGAGCGAGAGCCAGCCCGACAGCACGCTGCCCGACGCGCCTCCCATGAGCTTGGGGGCGGCCTCTCGCCCAATCGACGCGCCCATGCCAATGACGATTTCGGAGACGACCGAGGTCAAGAAACTTCGCCGCCAGGAGAGTTGGCCGTCGCCGCGCCAGAGCGCGTCGTCGATCTCCGAATGCTCGCCCGCAAAAATCCGACGAATGAGGTACCAGGCAATCGCGCCGACGATTCCCGCAATCAATAACATCACGACGCGGTGAAGCCCCGAGACCGACGCCACCGCGTCCTGGTAACTCCCGCCGTGATAGTGGTAAGCCCAGCCTTCGAATAGTCGCAGAACCCACATCAAGAGATCACCCAAAAGCCCGGTCACGACCCCCACCACGAGAACCGCGAACCAGAAGGTGGGCGTCAAACGAGCTTCACCGTCGTGGGTGACGTTGGGTTGCTCCATCGCGCCGCGACCCGAGGCGACGCGGTGCTTAATCAGTGGCTGGGGAACTCGCTGGCGCTCACTCTCGCCGTCTCGCTTTGGCACGTCAACCCTCGCCCACCGTCACGGAGTCATCGTAGTGAACCGCCGTCGGGACCGACTTCGCCCTAGACGTCGCTCAAATCCATGGGACCCGCGCCGGAGGCGACGCGCGCCGGCCCGACGTACGTTCGCAGGTGCGGCAGCAGTGTGGACCACGGCACGCGCGAGCGACCCACGACCGCACGCGCCAGTGGCGTACGCGCGACGAGGGCACTAAAGAGGAACCCCGTCATGTAGGCGAAGGTAACCGCGAAGAGCAGCATGGCGAGCCAGGGGACGTGACTTAATACTCCCCATTCGAGGGTCCAACGGTGCAAGAACAAGATCCACACCATTTGCGAGAGATAGATCCCGTAGGCGGCGTCGGATCCCGATTGGGTGATCGCGCGGGTACGCGGCGAACGCCGAGGGCTGACGAGGTAAACCCCGAGCAGATACACGCAAAAAATGGCGCCGACGTCGTAGGGGATCACGACCGGCGAGAAGGGGTTCCCGCCCGGCACGAAGAAGGACGGCAGGTGCAGACGATCATGGAGGCCGTCGATGACGAGCGGCACGACCGCGCTCACGATCGTGCCCACCAAGATTGCGCGCACGTGACGTAACACCCAATCGTGGAGTGCGTCAAGGTGAAAGGCCGCGACGACGCCGCCGAGCAGGTACAACGGATACGAAAAGACCAGTCGCGTCTCGACTTTCGCGGGCACCGCGAACGACGGATGTCCGTGACGCATGAGGTAGTCCCAGCCAATCTGCCACGCCAGGGCCCCGAGGATGACGTAGAGGTGCGAGCCCTGCCAACGACGGAGTAATCGAAACACCAGAGGGAACAGCACGTAGAACTCGAGGAGGACGAGCAAAAAGTAGAGGTGGTAGTAGCCCGTCGCGACGGCGGCGAGCAGCGTGTGCAGTCCGTGGAGCGAAAAAACGACGCCCCACGGCACCTGTTCGTAGGGAAAGCGCGTTGTCGGCACCATCACTGAAATCGGGAAGTAAATCAGCGTCCACACCAGGTAGGGCACACCCACCGAAATGAATCGCCGCTTCCAGTACGGCGCGAGCGCGACGGATTCGTGAGCGCGATAGCTGTAGGCGAGCATGCAGGCCGAGACGAATAAGAAGGCGTCACGCGAGAAGTGGGTCAGCGTCAAGAGCGCGCCCGCCGTGAATGAGGTTGACAGCGGCGAAAAAAAGATCAGCGCGTGCGTGGAGAT
>JAGWHY010000061.1 GCA_028873575.1 Acidobacteriota bacterium
GATGCTCCTCGGCGGGCGCGTCAGCGACCTATGGGGACGTCGGCCCGCGCTGTTCGTCGGCATCGGCGGCTTCGCGGTCGCCTCGGCCGTCGGGGGCGCGGCCACGAGCTTCGCCACCCTGGTGAGCGCGCGCGCCGTGCAGGGCGTCTTTGGCGCGCTGCTCGCGCCGGCCGCGTTAGCGGCCCTGACGGTGACCTTTCAAAGTCCCAAGGAGCGCGCCAAGGCCTTCGCGATCTACGGGGCCGTCGGAGGCTCGGGCGCGGCCATTGGCTTGCTCCTCGGGGGAGCACTGACGCAGTGGGCCTCGTGGCGCTGGTGTCTGTACATCAATCTCGTCTTCGCGCTCGTGGCGCTGGTGGGTGTCGTCCTCTTCGTCGAGGGCGGCAAGAGTGCGCACCATTCGCGCCTCGACGTGCTCGGGACCCTGCTCGCGAGTGGCGGACTGTTCTTCGTCGTCTACGGTCTCGGCCACGCCGTGACGTCGAGTTGGGGCGACCTCGCGACGTGGGGATCACTCGTGGTCGGCGCCGCGTTGCTCTACGCCTTCTACCGCTGGCAGCGCCGCGCGACGCACGCGTTGTTGCCACTGCGCCTCTTCTCGTCGCGCACGCGTTCGGGGTCGCTGCTCGCGATTTTTTTCACCAGCGTGGGTCTCTTTGGCGTGTCGCTCTTTCTCGCCTACTACCTACAAACGACATTGGGCTACTCGCCGCTGCGCACGGGGGTCGCGTTTTTACCCTTGGTGCTCGCGATCTCCATCTCCGCGGCGCTCGCCAGTGCGCGCCTGCTCGCCAAAACCGGTCCGCGCCCACTCGTGCCGACCGGCATGGTTCTCGCGACGATGGCCATGGTGCTCTTTACGCGCTTGGCCCCGCACTCGAACTACTTCGGGACGGTGCTGCCGGCGCTCGTGGTCTTGGGCCTCGGGCTCGGCCTCATCTTCGCGCCCACCTTCGCGAGCGCGACCGCGGGCGTCGTGACGAGCGACGCGGGAGCCGCCTCGGCCCTGGTGAACACGACCCAACAGATCGGCGGGTCGATAGGTATCGCGCTGCTCAACACGATCGCGGTCCAGGTCACCAATCGCGCGTTGGCGCGCTCGCACCCAGCCACCAACTTGGTGACGCGGGCCACCCTCCACGGGTACGCGGTGGCCTTTTGGTGGGCGGCCGGTCTCTTCGCGGTGGGCGCGGTGATCACGCTCGTCACGCTCGACTCGGGGGTGGCCGACGCCAGTGACCCGACGGTGGTCTTGGCCTAAATCAGCGGCCAGGGGTAGGGCGGCCAGGGGGCGTCGTCGTCGGGGAGGGGATAGCTCGCCCGCTTCACCAGGTCGCGCGCGCGGCGTCGCGCCAGTTGGAGTTCGCGTCCACTGAGCCACTGACCGAGGTCACCCGTTTCGCCACTGGCGAAAAGGGTGAGTCGTTCACGGAGCGTCGCGTCAAGGGGACTACCCGCGTACTCCCAGATCACCGTGCGCAGTTTGTCTTCTTCGTGAAAGCACAGGCCGTTATCGATCGCCCAACAACGGTTCCCGTCGAAGAGGACGTGGCCACCCTTACGGTCGGCGTTGTTCGCCACGACGTCGAAGGCGGCGAGCGTGGCGAACCAGGGCGAGAGTTCGGGTCGTTCGCGCAACGTGAAGTAGTGGTCGACCAAGTTGTCGTCGACCCACCACTGCAGCGAGCCCGGTCCAAAGGGCCCGTCCTCGCGGGCCACCGTGGTGGGCACCAGGTCGGTGCCGAGGGCGCGGTCGAGTTCGTAGGCGGCGACTTCGCGCCGCCAAAGACCGTCGGGGAAGTCCCACAGCGGGCGCTCGCCGGCTTCGGCCTTGTAGCAGGCGCGCGCGCTGACGCCCTCGAGCGTCACGGTGACGAGCAGCGCTTGGTTGGAGGAGGCGGCGACGCGACCCTCAACCTCAATGACGCCTTCACGCAATAACGTGGCCTGCGCGTCACGCTCCATCTATCGCAAGGGTGCGCGGTGGCCGTTGGTCCGTGGGCAGTCGTGGCCGCGCGCGTCGAGCGGTCCGCCACACAACGGACAGGGTGGACGACCGGCTTCGACGAGTCGCGTGATCGCGATGGCGAGGGCGCCGGCCCACTCTTTGGTGAGCGAGAGCGCGAGGTTGTCCTCTTCGTCAAGGGAGTCGAAGCTGACGTCGATGACCTGGCGCGCGGCGTCGAGCGCCACGCTCACTTCGCCGACGACGAAGTCGATCTCGTACTCAGGTTCGAGACCGAGATCGTCGGGCAGGTGCCCGGGGCGTCCGAGGTCGGGCAGGACCTGGCTGAGCCAGTCGGCCAGGGCGGCGAGTTGCACCTTCTCGCACTTGACGATGACGAGACGTCGACCCTCGCGCGCCTGAAGCAAGAAGACGCGCGCGCCGACCTCACCGAGGACACCCACCATCACGCGATCGGGATTCGCGAACTCGTAGTTCACGACGCCACCAGTTCGCGCAGTGAGCCGGTGTTGTTCACACTGAGGACGATCGGACCGTGCGCGCCCAACGTCAGGGCCGACACGGAACAGGTCGAGATGACGGTGCGCTGGAAGAGGTCGAGTGGCACGCCCTGGGCGTAGGTGACGGCGGCCTTAATGGGGTCGGCGTGGCTGACGACGACGACCCGCGCGCCGGGGTGGGCCCGGGCGAGGCGTTCGAGGGTGGCCCACATCCGCGTCTGCATTTCGACGAAGGACTCACCTTCGGGAAAGCGAAAGGTGCTCGGGGCGTGTCGCACCGCGCGCCACTCGGGCTTGGTGCGCAGGGCACTGAGCCGTTTCCCGGTCCACTGACCAAAGTCGCACTCGAGCAGACCGCGCTCGACACGCGCGCGTAGCCCGAGCGCCTTCGCGATGGGGGCGGCCGTTTCGCGCGTGCGCTCGAGCGGCGAGACGTAGAGCGCGCTGGGCGCAGGTGAGAGTTCGCGCAGCCGGGCGGCGACTGCCTGAGCCTGGTCCACACCCTTTGTCGCGAGATGCAGCCCCGGCGCGCGCCCGGGCAGGACCTTGCCGGTCGTCGCCGTGGCGCCGTGGCGCACCAGTAAGAACGTGGTGGACTTGGTGGGCACGGACCTACCCGTTCGTGACGGGCAGGCGTCGCGGACCGGGCACGGCGTCCACGGGCCAGCGCTTGCGTGAGACCTGCGCGAGGCGGTGGAGCAGCGCGACCGCGCCGGGATCGTCGTCGCCCGGTCGCGTCTCGACCACGCCCGCGTCGACCATGGACTGGAGCAGGGAGCGACCGAGTTCGGTACGCGCGATGACGAGCGTCCAGTCGCCGAACGCGCCGATACCCCCGGTCGAAAGGTCCGCGTGTTCGGCGGCGAAGTCCGGGCAGCGCACGCAACCCTCGCGCGTGTAGGCGTGCGCCTCCTTGAGCGGAATCTCGTGGAAGGCGCCGTCGTTGGTCCAGATCTGAAAGACGCCCTTGATGTTCATCTTGACGATGTTCTCGCGCTTAAGGCCGTAGCGCGCCTCGAAGAGCTCTTCGAAGATCGCGTCGTCGAAGGTCTTCGAGCAGAGCAGTCCGATGGTGAGGCTGAGGCGACGCGCGACCTTGCCGGCCTTGCGGGCCTGCATCGCGCCGGGCGCCGAGGCCATGCAACCCATGCCCACGACGGCAATACGCTCGGCGCCGCCGGCGACGGCCTCGTCGTAGGCGAGCAGATTCGCGCTGTAGGTGTAGCGCGACTTCGCGGTCGCGAGTACCTCGTCGCGGTTGCGCGCGACCGAGGGCTTGGCGCGCCACGTCGAGCCGTCGCCCTCGAGCGCACTCACGAGGGCCGCGTCGATGAGGTCGTTTTCGAGCGCGTGAATCAACAGGGCCGACACGAACCCGCCGTCCTGGCCGTTGTCGACGAGGCTCGGGTCACTCGCGCGCGCGAGCAGGACGTCGCCGACGCCGTAGACCTCCTCCTCGGTGCGCTCGCGCTCGAAGCGCAGCACGTCGATCTCGGACTCCCAGTTGCGAAAGCGCGGACAGGCGCGCGTGCACATCGTGCAGCCCTTTTGACCGTGGGTGCAGTCCGCGGCGCCGCCGTCGAGGTCGAGGTGGAAGGGCTTGTAGACACCGCCCTCGGCGTTGTAGTCGAGCACGGGGTGCGGACAGACCACCACGCAGGCCGCGCAGCCGGTGCAGAGTCCGGACGTTACGACCTCTTGAAAAAGCTCTCGCCAGTGCGGTTTCTCGATTGCCACCCCTCAACCCTAGTAAAGGCACTCTCGCGACGTTCAACGGTACCGTGGTCGCGTGCCGGAGATCCTCGAAGTCGAGTCCTATCGACGACTGGCCGAGCGCGTCGTGGGCGCGCGGGTCACGAGCGGTTGGAGTGACGCCTACGCGGCCAAGAAGTTGAGCTCGCCGGGGGCGTGGTCGCGCGCCGTGAAGGGTCTCACCATTCGCGCCACGTCGCGACGCGGCAAGTTACTGCTGCTGGAAACCTCGGGTCCGACCCTCGGGTTGCGTTTTGGTATGACCGGCGTGCTGCTCGTCGACGGTGACGCGGGCATTGACGGACTGTTCTACGGTCCCCACACGTACCACGAGAAATGGATTCGCGCGGGGCTAAGCCTCGACGACGGTCGGCGCCTCTTGCTGCACGATCCGCGTCGACTCGCGCGCGTCGAGGTCGCGCCGTCGCTCGACGATCTCGGACCCGACGCGCTCTCGCTCACCCGGGCGCAGTTCGACGAGATGCTGAACGTCGCGCGCGGTGAGGGCCCCGCGATTAAGGCGCGCCTGCTCGATCAGTCGGTCGTGGCGGGCGTGGGCAACCTCCTCGGTGACGAGATGCTCTTTCGCGCGGGGATCGATCCACGAACGCCATCCGCGCGCCTCGACGCGACGCAGCGTCAACGGCTCTATCGCGCCTTCACCCAGACGCTGCGCACCCTGGACCGGCGCGGTGGCTCACACCTGGGCGACCACATGGAGGGGCGCTTCCCCGGAGGGCACTGCCCCAAGGACGGCGCGGCGATGCTGAGTGCCACCATTGGCGGGCGCACGACGTACTGGTGTTCGGCCCACCAGACCTGAAGTCGCCCCGACGATGAACGCCGTCGGTAAGAATGGCGTTCGTGCAATCCTTCGTTCAAAACTACGGCTACTTCGCGCTCATCGTGCTCTCGATCGTGGAATCGGCGATGGCGCCGATTCCCTCCGAGGTGACGTTTGGATTCGCCGGCGCGCTGTGCACGAGCGCGATACTCGGTCACCCGCAGTTCTCGGTGTGGGCCGTCATCGTGATCGGCACTTTGGGTTCGCTCGTCGGCTCGGTGATCGCCTACGAGATCGGCCGCACGCTCGGGCGCACCATCGTCGATCGCTGGGGCAAGTGGATTCTGCTCACCCACGGTGACCTCGACGCCGCCGAGCGCTGGTTCGCCAAGTACGGGGCCATCTCGGTCCTGATTGGTCGCGTGCTGCCCGTCGTGCGCAGCGCGATTTCGGTGCCCGCGGGCATCGCCGAGATGAAGCGCGGACCCTTCATCGTGCTCACTACGATTGGTTCCTTGGCGTGGGTCTCGCTGCTCACCGGACTGGGCTACGCGGCCGGATCGAACTGGCCGCGAGTGAGCCACGACTTTCACG
>JAGWHY010000094.1 GCA_028873575.1 Acidobacteriota bacterium
CGTACAACGAAACGGGCAACTGGTTGCCCGAAGAGACACTGGTTACTTTTCGTGAGTACCTGATCGGCATCAAGGGGCCCTTGACGACGCCGATTGGGGGAGGTTTTCGCTCACTCAACGTGGCGTTGCGACAGATCTTGGATCTCTACGCCTGCGTGCGGCCCGTGCGTTGGTTTCAGGGCGTGCCCTCGCCCGTGAAGCAGCCCGAACTCGTCGACATGGTCATCTTTCGTGAGAACTCCGAGGACGTCTACAAGGGGCTCGAGCTCGCGGCCGGAACGAAAGAGGCCGACCTGTTAATCGACTTCGTGCGAGAGAGTTTTGGTTGGGACGTGCGCGATCACTCGGCCCTCGGACTCAAGCCGATTTCGGAGTTTGGATCGAAGCGATTAATTCGCGCGGCCCTCAACTACGCGGTCGAACGCGGTCGCGAAGGGGTCATGCTCGTGCACAAGGGCAACATTCAAAAGTACACCGAGGGCGCCTTCATGAAGTGGGGCTACGAACTCGTCAAGGAAGAGTTCGACGACGTCGCCGTCGCGTGGGCCGACTGCAACGGCAAGCCTGGTTCAAAGATTCTCGTCCAGGACGTGATCGCCGACATTGCGCTACAGCAAGTCCTCACGCGTCCCGCCGAGTACGACGTGATCGCGACGATGAACCTGAACGGTGACTACATGAGCGACGCGTTAGCGGCGCAGGTGGGGGGTATCGGTATCGCGCCGGGCGCGAACATTAACTACGTCACCGGTCACGGCATCTTTGAAGCGACGCACGGCACGGCGCCGAAGTACGCCGGGCAGGACAAGGTCAATCCTGGCTCCGTTCTCCTGTCGGGCGTATTGATGTTCGAGCACCTTGGCTGGATTGACGCGGCCAACGACATCATCAAGGCCCTCGAGGCCACTATTGCCGAGGGCATCGTGACCTACGACTTCGCGCGCTTGATGGAGGGCGCCACCGAAGTGAAGTGTTCCGAGTTCGCCTCGGCAATTGTTGATCGTCTCTAAGTAACGTCCCTTTTGAGTTAAGGAGCACCATGACCACCCCCGTCCACGTCACCGTGACCGGCGCCGCCGGCCAAATCGG
>JAGWHY010000004.1 GCA_028873575.1 Acidobacteriota bacterium
AGCGCGGACCGTGAGCCGGTGGTGACGGTCGCGCCGGGGACGGTGCTGGAAATCGAGACCTGGGACTGTTTTACCGGCCAAGTAGTGAGTGAGGCCGACACCCTCGAAAAGCTTGATCTCGCGCGAGTGAACAGCGCGACCGGACCCATCGCCGTGCACGGTGCCGAACCCGGCGATTCGCTTAGCGTCACGTTGCTCGATATTCGACCCAACGAACAGGGCGCGGCGATGTGCATCCCCGAATGGGGTCAACTTATTGACCAAGTGCACGCGCCGACGACGAGAATCTTCAAAGTTCGCGACGGCGTGGTCACGATGAACGAACGGGTGTCGTTCCCGGCTCGGCCGATGTTCGGCGTGATCGGCGTTTCGCCGGCGTCGGGCGACGTGTCAACGTTTCTCGCGGATCGACACGGCGGCAACATGGACGACCGCGTGCACGGCGTGGGCGCGACGGTGCACCTACCGGTCTTTCAAAGTGGTGGACAACTCGCGATCGGCGACATGCACGCGTCGATGGGTGACGGGGAGATTTCGGGAACCGGCGTGGAGATCGGCGGCACCGCGCTGATCAAAGTCGATCTAATCAAGGGCCTCTGCGGCGAGTGGCCCGTGACCGAGACCAACGACGCTTTCTACACCCACGGTACGTCACCCGACTCCATTGACGAGGCCCTGCGGCTGGCCTGCGAAGAGGCGTCGCGACTCCTGGTGGACCAGTGGGGTTTTTCGCGCGAAGACGCGTTTATGTTTCTTTCGGTCGCGGGCGACCTCGGCATCGCGCAGTACTGCCATCCCTCGCCGGGCAGCGTCATTGCGCGCATGCGCGTGCCGAAATTGGCGTCGAATCCGGGGCCGTTCGCTCGTCGGGGCTAGGACGCGGGGCGTTCGACGACGATTCGGGTGAGATAGGCCCAGGGCTTAGGACCTTTGGCGTAGTGCTGGTCGAGCGTGACTGTGACAAAGCCCGCGTCCGTCAAGAGGGCGACCGGGTCGCGGGTGAGATGACAGCCGTCGGCCAGCGCGATCTCGAGCGGCTCGAGTCGGCGTTGCCACGCGGCGACCTTGGCGTCGGGGGAACGTCCGTGTTCGAGGACGTGAAGACGTCCGCCGGGGCGCACGACGCGGTGGAGTTCGCGCAACGCCGCTAACGGGTCTTCGATGGTGCACAGCGTGAAGGTCATCAGCGCCGCGTCGCAGGAGTCGTCGGCTAACTGCAGCGACTGACCGTCGAGGCCGACGAGTTCGACCGGCGTGCTCGACGTGGCAAATCGCTTCGCGGCCTCGCGTCGGGAGACCTCGGAAGGCTCCACGGCGTAGACCTTGGTGACGGTCGGTGGGTAAAAACGGAGATTGTTGCCCGCACCGAAACCGACCTCCACGACGGTCCCCGTGAGTCCGGCACAGATTAGGGACCGATCCCGGTCGAACGCCGACGACGCGCAGACACGGTTGATGAGCCGTGGGGCAATTTGGCGTTGGTAGAGGCCCATCGGCGAAACCTACTACCTCAGACCTAGGTCAGCGCCGCCTGCTCGACGAAGTCGCGTAGCACTCGGCGCAACTCAATAGTCGTACGGTCCGCGCGCGTGTGAATCTCACTCGTGAGGTCGAGGGGGAGCGCGAGTCGCTCGTACCGTGACTGCAACGCAAGGTCCTCTTCGACGACGGCGACCTCGAAGTCGATCGCCTCTTGGAGGCGATCACGCGACCCTTCGAGGTCGTTGCGCCACAGCGATGAGTAAATACGAACGGTCTCGTCGTCCTCGGGCGTCAGAAAGAAACCGATGACGTTCGAGCCGCCCGCGTCGAGGAAATCAATCGCGAGTTCCAGGTGGAAGGGCGCGGTGTATCGGTACGTTAGGCGTCGGCGTTGCACCAATGGTCGCAGTCCCGCCGCGACGCCCGGATCTTCGCGGTTGGCAAAGTCGTGCTCGTAGGTCGCGCGAAACGTAAAGCCGTCACGTTCGACCTGGTAGGGAGGGACCTCGCGCGCCTCACTGTCGCCGAAGGTCTTGGCGTGCACGAAGGGAAAGTGCGCCACGTCGAGAAAGTTGTCGGCCAGGAGACCGGCGTGGCCGCGCGATCGAAGGACCGGTAAGTCCCCACGCCAGAACGCGGCGTCGTCGGCGGCCGCAAGGCTCGGGCGAGGCGTGAGCGGGGTCTCGGGGGCGATGAAGACCATGGCGTGTGATTCGTGCACACCTGCGGGGGCGCGCAGCGTGGCTTTGGGGGGAATCGTGGCGTGGGGGCCGAGCGCGGGGATTTCGACGCAATTACCCCGTTCGTCGAAGCGCCACCCGTGGTAGCCGCATCGAATACCCGATCCCTCGCACTGGCCGAGCGAGAGTGGCGCTAGTCGATGGGGGCACTCATCGCGAAAGACGCGCACGGTCCCGAAAGGGTCGCGCCAGGTGACCCACGATTCGCTGAGAAGTCGCTCGCGGCGAGGGACCGCCGTAACGTCGGCTGATCGACAGAGGGGATGCCACGCTCGTCGCAGTGCGGGATGATTGTGTTTCAGCTCGGCGCGCACGCGCTGATTGTAGAACGCGTCGGCGTCCTGGTTAGTTTCTACTTCTTCGCGGGCACCGCGCAACCCGCGGTGCCCTGTCCGCAGAGTCCCGAGACCTTGAACGCGAAAGGCTGATAGGCAACGACGGGTGCGCCGACGTCGATCTGGAGATCGCCGCCTGGTGGCAGCGCCACGTCACGAGGGTTGCCGGAAACGCGACGACCGTTCGAGAAGACGACGACGGCGCCGTGGGCCGGTCCGACTTGGGTGGCGGAGAGGGGTTGGCGCCACACGTCAAAGAACTGACCAAGCGTGAACGTGGCCTTCGCGGGCGCCTCCACGTGGATAATGCCGTCGGCGACGTGGGTGTGCAGCCAGTACAGGCAGTCGTAGATGCTGGTGTCGAGAAACGTACCGGAACGAAGGTGCTCAGTGAGGTACGGCTTCGTAATGCCGACGCCCGCGGGCAGAGCCTTTTGCACCCCGTCAACGAAGATCGCCAGGTGGACGTGCACGTGGTACTTGATGACCGCGTCCTTCTCGGGGCGACAGGTGAGGCCGTCGACGGGCGCGCCCGTCGCCGAACTCGACGCGGAGGCCAACAGCGGCGCGTTGGTCATCAGCACACCTTCGGGGCCGACGACGTTTGGCGAGACAGTGCGATTTGAGGTGAGCGCCGCAACGCCACTGGCGACAGCCAGCACGGCCAACAACACGATAGGTACGTAACGCCTCGTGGGGCGTGGGGACCGAGGGGGGTTGGGGGTCATGCTTCTATCTTCTCAGATGTACCGGAACCTCGCCACGCACGATTGACGCGGGGCGACGACCGTGGCGTGGCCGTCAACCAACGCGGGTAAGCGTGGCGCGGCGAACGAGGTTGATCGCCACCTCGACTGTTTTGTCCTCACGGTCGATTCATCGGGGTGGCGGTCACGACATCGCGAGAGGATGCTAAGCCGTGAACATGGATCAAAAGGCGAACGACGACTACCCGGTCATTACTGACGAGGAGTTAACCCGCCAGGCTCTCGCGGCGTCGCGCGAACCTGACGTCAGTCCCGACGCGGTGCCGTGGTCGGGGGCGTGGGCGAGCTCGCCGTTGCTCATTCCCGAGTGGTACATGCCGCGCCCGGGAGGATCGTCCCGCGGTCGGGGCGCGATGATCGTGATTGGTCTCGTGCTGGTGGGGTTCTTAACGATTGACGCCTGCGGGCTCTGCATCACGTCGGGCTTTCTTTCATTGGCCTGAGTACGCACGCGTCTAGTCGAATCGGCGGTCGTTTGCCCAGTGCGCGAGCTGGTGGCGATTCGAGAGCTGGAGTTTGCGCAGCACTGACGACACGTGACTCTCGACCGTTTTTAACGCGATGGCCAGTTCGCCCGAGATTTCCTTATAGGCGTAGCCCCGCGCGATAAGCCGTAAGACCTGTTGTTCACGTGGCGTGAGTTGGTCGAGCTCGGGATCAATCATCGCGACCTCGGAATCGCCAATCGAATCCTGAGCGAACGCGTCGAGCACGAAGCCCGCGAGTCGAGGTGAGAAGACCACGTCACCGGCGTCGACGCGGTAAATGGCGTCGATGAGGTCGGGCCCTCGGATATTTTTGGTGACGTAGCCTCGCGCCCCCGCGCGCACGACGGAAATGACGTCCTGGGGCGCGTCGGAGACCGAGAGAGCGAGAAAGCGCGTCGCGAGATTGTGGGTCTGCACGGCGCGCAAAACGGCGACGCCACCACCCCCCGGCAGATGCACGTCGAGCAGTACGACGCTCGGGACGCGTTCGAGAATCATTTCCACCGCGGGTTCGACCTCGTCGGCCTCGCCCACGACATCGACCGCCCCGCGTAACGCGCTCCGCAAACCGGCGCGTATGAGTTCGTGATCGTCGACGAGAAAGACTCGAGGCTGCGTCACGGGTGCTCTCGACGTCGTGGCGTGCTGAGTCGAACCTCCGTGCCGTAGCCGACGCGCGAGTGGATGTCGACGTCACCTCCGTGCTGGCGGACCCGCTCCTCAATGGAGTGAACGATGCCCTGACGTCGAGCGTCGACGGCCGAGGTGTCGAAACCCACGCCCGTGTCGCGAACGTAGAGCGCGACACGTGCTGCCTCGACTTCGCCGTAGACCGCGACGGTGTCAACGCCCGACCACTTCGCGGCGTTGACCGCGGCTTCACGACCCGCTGCGATCAGCGCCAGAATCGAACCGTCCGCGACGCAGTCGCCGACGACGACCAACTCGACACGGATTTTGTAGTCGCGCTCGACGTCACCTTGCAATTCACGCAATAACTGTTGAAAGCTGGTGCTGTCGGACGTGGGCGCGTCGGTGGGGGCGAAGAGCCAGTCGCGTAAGGCGCGCTCTTGAGACCGCGCGAGACGAACGACCTCGGCGGGATCGTCGGCGGCGCGTTCAATGAGGGTAAGTGTCTGTAGCACGCTGTCGTGCACGTGCGCCGCCAAGTTTGCCCGTTCCTCGCTGCGGATGCGCGCGCGCCGTTCTTGGGAGAGATCGCGTACGTTTGTCAGCCACCACGGCGCGCCCAAAACGGCGAGACCGATCAGAAGAATTCCACCTCCGACAAAGGCGGGTACGGCTCCGCCTAGGACCCCGCCGATTCGACTGAGAACCTGCATTCCCACGACGACCAAGACAACGCCGGGTAGTACGCGGAGCGCGACCGCCCGCCAGCCGCGCGCCGACGCGGCGCCGAGCACCGGTGAGGCAGCGAGAACTTCTTGTAGGTGGTGGCGCTCGTCGCCTGACGCACCCCGCCACACGGCAACGCCCGTGGCGCACGCGATCACCACCGTGAAGACGACGGCGTCGGTGGCGCGGCGCGCGAAGAGGTTGAGAACAAAAAGAACGACGAGAGTCACCCCGCCTGAACCGATCAGGGTGCGCGCGGAGCTACGAGAGCGTAAGAGGTGTTGCGCGATTGACGCGTTGTCACCGTCGCGCGGTGTCAAGAGCCACAACAGGGCGTACAGCACGACACCCGCGCCAAAGAGGACACTGACGATGGCCACGACGACGCGCACACTCTTCGGACGCACTCCGAATCTTGTGGCGAGTCCGCCGCAGACGCCACCCAGAATCGCGTCGAGACGTGATCGCCGAAATGGCCGTTGAGGAACGCCAAGACGAGGTTGGCGTTCGCTAAAGGTCGTCACGCGGAATTCCTCCTCGGTGTGCTCAAGGTGAGTTTGTCACGGGGGGCTACCTCGCGCACGGGCCACAACCCTGAGATGTCGTCGCGTTCTCAGGGTTCTCCCCCATAGCCACCCGTCAGCCATCGTCGTACCGTACGAACATGAGCGACGTCACTCCCGGAACCGCATCGACCAGCGAACCTCGCCCGTTGCGACGAAGTAATCAACGCCTCTTCGGCGGGGTCGCGGGGGGTCTAGCCCAGCGTTTTGACCTTGACGCGCGCGTGGTGCGCGTCGCCTTCGTGTTAAGCACACTCCTTTGGGGAATCGGCGCGGCGGCGTACCTCGTGCTGTGGGTCGTCGTACCTAGCGAGTCACGCATAGACGAAGGTGCCCCGCCCACCAAGCGGCTCCGCGTCGCGCTGCTGAGCGGGGCGTTCGTTGTGGCGGTGGTTTTGATTTCGGCGTGGCAACCCCTTCGCTTCGTGGGGCCCGGCGCGGCGCTGGTTTGGGTGATTTTTCTGGCGGGACTCGCCGTAGTGGCCGTCCGCACGCCTTCGCGCCCGCTCACGCTTCGTCGATTGTTGGGCTTTGGACTTCTCGGCGCGATGAGTGTGTTCATCCTTGTGGCGGGCGCCTTCCTCGGATTCGTGGCGTCGACGGGCGTACCATTTTCGGGCGGCGTGGGACTGCACGTCTACGACCCTTCGTCAATCGCGACGACCCAGCACGAGTACTCCACCACCTTTGGCGAGACCAACGTCGATCTGTCGAAAGTGACGTTTCCGGTGACGGGGTTTCGCCTCGACGTGAGTGCGGCGGTTGGTGAGGCGATCGTGACGATACCGGCGAACGTGGTGGTCAACCTGCAAACCAACATCGGGGTCGGCGCCGTCTCCTACCCGCAGTGGAATAGGGCTCTCCAGACATCCGCTTTTCGCACCACGCCTCGAGGGCTCACGCGCGGGGCGATCACGCGTGCGCCGCACCTCACGCTCCTGGTGCGCGTGGGCGTCGGTCAGATCATTTTGTATCGCGCGCCACTTACGCTTCGTTGAGCGCCCGCGCGATTCGTTCGTCGCACCAACTCGCTAACTGTTCCCCGGCTTGGAACTCCTCGGGAGCGGAGAGGTGTGTTTTCTTCAGTCGGTAGAGACGCCGAGGATGCCGGTCCAGCCAAAGTTGGCCCCCCGTTGGTTCGCTCGTCGGCGCACCGACGAGCCAGACCAAGGTGTCGGCTCCCTGATCCGGGGTGCGCAGCAGCGGTTTCACGGCTCGCTCGAAAAGGGGGATCCCGTTCGTCAGCCCGGGTGTGGCAGCCCAGCCGGGGTGGACGAGGTGAAAGGACACGCCCGAGGCGGCGTGCGCGCGTTGCCAGTAGGGGGTGAGAACGCACTGTGCGCGCTTGGCGCGTGCGTACGCGGTGGTACCGCGATACGCGTCGACGGTCATCATGAGTTGGGCGAGATCGAAGCGTTCGGTGTACATCCCCCCCGAGGTCATGGTGATCACGCGAGCGTGCGCCGCGAGGCCGCCGTGCGCAAGAAGGTACTCAGTTAAGAGGTAGGGACTCAGCAGGTGCGTCGCCAACGTCGTCTCGAGCCCCTCGCGCGTTTCGGTGTAGGCCGGTAGCAGCGCGCCGGCGTTGTGCACGAGTGCGTCGACGGGCGTGCTGAGGGCGCTGAGTTCGCGCGCTAAGTCCCTCGCGTCGTTGAGTAGAGAGAGGTCGCAGCGATGCGTCCACACCTCACCGGAGGTGAAGAGCTGGACGTGGGCTCGCGCACTCGTGAGCTTGGTCTCGCTACGTCCGACTAGGTGGACGTGGGCACCGAGTCGCGCGAGACGCGCGGCGGCCGCGAGGCCCAGTCCCGACGTGGCGCCGGTAATCACGACGCGACGGCCGAGTACGAAAGCGGGGTCACGCCATTTTTCAAGTCGCGAGCGCGCGACGTAACCCAGTCGCGTAAAACTCCCCACCACGGAGGCTTCGAGCGCTTCGTCGACGACGTGGGCCACTTGGGCGCGGGCACTCATGAGAAGTAGGTCGCGCGCAGCTTGGAACCCGCCGCTTCGCCGAGCTGCTGAATCGCCCGCTGCAAGAGTGGCTCCAGGAGTCGTGCCGGCCCCCGTCCCGACAGTCGAGCCTCGTAGCGCACCTCGGTCGTACCTTCGCCGGACGCCAGGAGCGTAACGGTGTCTTCAGAGATGTACCACCATCCCTTCGCGCGTAAAACGAGACGCCGTCCCGGGTCGAAGACGGCGACGCGGTACGTCAAGGTAAGCGAGCGACCACCCAGTTGAATCGTGAGGCGAAAGGCCGAATCGGTGGAGATCGCGCCACGGTCGAGTCGTTCGACCGCGGTAATGCTCGGGTCCCACCCCGACGCGTTCGTCATGTCGGCGAAGAAGTTCAAGACTTCCAGCGGGTCTTTCTTCGTCGTCGCTGCAAACTGATACGTCGCCACCGTGACCTCCTCATCCCAACCTAGGGTGAGCGTAGGCGTTCGGTGACGCGAGGTGGCCGGACGGTCGTCGGTGTGCCCAGTTGAGCGCGCGTCACCAACTCGGGCAGACTTTGACGATGCGAGCACACTCATGACCGACCTCTTTGCCCCACTCACCTTTCGCCACGGCCCGACGTCGAAGAATCGATTCATGCTGGCGCCGCTCACGAATCAGCAGAGTCACGACGACGGTACGTTGAGTGATCACGAGTACCAGTGGCTCACGGCCCGCGCTCGGGGGGACTTCGGCGTTGTGTCGACGTGCGCCGCGCACGTGCAGGCGTCGGGTCAGGGATTTCCGGGACAGCTCGGTATCTACGACGAGCGCCACGTGGCGGGGCTGACCCGACTCGCGACGGGTATTAAGGAGCACGGCGCGCTCGCGCTTGTGCAACTGCACCACGCCGGACTGCGCGCGCCCACGGAACTGACCAGAACCACGCCCGTCGCGCCCTTCGACGATCCCAAATCGGGCGCGCGCGCATTGACGACGGACGAGGTTGAACAGGTCGTCGAGGCGTTCGTCGTTGCGGCTCATCGAGCAAAACGAGCGGGCTTTGACGGCGTCGAACTTCACGGCGCGCATAACTATCTCCTCTGTGAGTTTATAGAGCCCCTGCGCAACACGCGCGCGGACCGGTACGGCGGTTCGTTTGAGAATCGCTGTCGCGTCTTCTTTGAAATTATTGACGGCGTTCGCGCGCGTTGTGGTGACGACTTTCATCTCGCGATTCGACTTTCACCCGAACGATTCGCGATGTCGACCTCAGACGTGCTGGAGCTCTACCGACGGTTAGTGGACACGGGCGCGGTGGACCTGATCGACCTGTCCCTGTGGGACGTCTTTAAAGAAGCAAGTGACGAGAACTTCCTCGGACGAAAACTTCTGGAGCTCTTCACGGCGATTGATCGCGGCGACACGCGGCTCGCGGCCGCCGGCAAAATCTACGGCGCCGCTGACGCGCGACGGGCCCTCGACGCGGGTCTTGACCTTGCCGTCTTAGGACGCGCGGCCATAACGAACCACGACTTTCCACGTCAAACCCGTGACGACCCCGATTTCTCGATGCGCGCGCTCCCGGTGACCGAAGAGACGTTGACGCTGGAAGGTGTTGGCCCAGACTTCGTGACGTACCTGCGCGGTTGGCCGGATTTTGTGGCTGAGGTTGGTGGCGTCGGGGCGTAGCCCGTCACGCAAGAAGTATCCGCGGCGCAGGCGTGCAGGTTTTACCGCTTCGCGCGCGAGGGTGCTCGAGCTCCGGTCGCGTCTCAAGGGAAACGACCGTTCAGGCCCGCCGCATGGTTTGGTGGACCCCGCGTGTCGACGACGTGCCCCGATCACTCCTGCACGAGAACCGACGTGCTGGCGTCGTGCGTCTAATCCGTGGGCACCTCCGAGTGGAAGTGTCCCAGAAACCCTGAGACATGCTGACCCAGAAACTGTGAGACCTCAGAATGGTGGGCGAGGGGGGACTTGAACCCCCACATTCTTTCGAATACAGGCACCTGAAGCCTGCGCGTCTGCCAATTTCGCCACTCGCCCTAGGACCTGGCAACTTTAGTCGACCCACGAACGACGCTCCACCGCGCGACCGGGCAATTCGCCCAGCGACCAGTACAGTTGGAACTGCCATGGTTCTCAAAAGTGTGGAAAATCGCCTCGAGCGCCTCTTTGAGCGGACCTTCTCACGCTCCTTCAAGAGTGGCCTGCAACCAGTCGAAATTGGGACGCGCATCGTGCGCGAGATCGACTTGGCGCGACGAATCTCCACCCAGGGCGCAATTTCGCCCAACCTGATTCGCGTCTGGCTCGGTCCCGAAGACGCCGAGCGCTTCGAGGGCTTCCAAAAGGCGCTGGTGACCGAGCTCGAAGAGACGGTTCGCCAGCACGCCATCAGTGAGGGCTACGCCTTCGTCGGACCGGTGTCGGTGGAGATCTTCATTGACGACGACGTGAAGGTTGGCCAGGTCGAGGTGAAGGCGGAGTTCGAAGGTGGCGAGGCGCAACCTCGACTCATTTTGAGCGACGGTCGTACTTTTGCCGTTGGCGACGAACCGCTGATAATTGGTCGTAGTCCGGACGTGCACGTCGTCATCAACGACTCCAACGTGTCGCGACGCCACGCCGAAGTGTGGCGAACCAGTGAGGGCGTCGCGATTCGTGATCTGGACTCGACGAACGGCACGTTCGTCAACGGGCACCGTATTAGTGCGGTGTCGCTGTCGCCTCGCGACGACGTGACGATTGCCGCGCTGCACCTGCGGATTGAGTTGGCTTGACCTTCGTCGCCGCGTCGTCGAACTACGCCGCGGTCATTCGACCACTGCAGGTGTTGGTCATGGTGATCGTGGGACTCTTCTTTCTGCGCGTGCTTCGTGTGGCGGTCGTGGCGGCACGTCCGGTCGACACGGCGCCCAAGAGTGCTCGACGTCGCCGCGGCGGCGCGTTGGCGCTGGAGTTCATCGAACCCGTCGAACGTGCCGGTGAACGCGTGCCGGTCGAAACCACGCTCACCATTGGGCGTAGCGGCGACTGTGAGCTTTCACTCCACGACACGTATCTGTCGACGCGGCACGCGCGCGTGGTGGATGATCAGGGCGACCTGACGATTGAAGACTTGGGATCGACCAACGGGACCTACGTGAATCAAGAGTTGGTGCAGGGTCGAATGCACCTCGAGCGCGGTGACATCGTGCAGGTAGGTGGCGTTTTGTTCGAGGTCGTTCGTTGACGCGTTGGCGGTACGCCGCGGCGACGGACACCGGACTCGTACGCCAGAACAACCAAGACGCCATCTACGTCGACGACCGTTTGGCCATCGTGGCTGACGGCATGGGGGGTCACGCCGCCGGTGACGTCGCGGCCACGATGACGATCGAGGCCGTGCGCGCGGAGTTTGGTGCTCGGGCCAATGTCGAAGGACTTTTCCGCGCGATTGAACGGGCGAATCACGACGTTTTGGCTGACGCGTCGACGAACCCCGAACACTTTGGTATGGGGACCACGGTGATCGCGATCGGTCTCACTGAAGACGTCCAGGGCGTGGTCTCGCCCACGTTGGTGCACGTCGGCGATTCACGGGCCTACCAACTGCGCGACGGGGCGCTACGTCGACTCAGTGACGATCACAGCGTGGCCGAAGAGTGGGTGCGCATGGGTCGCCTGACCCCCGATGAGGCCGCGGTGCATCCACGGCGCCACCAACTCACTCGCGGCGTGGGCGTCGAGTCCACCATCGCGGTCGACGTGATGTCCCTCGAGGCCCTGCCGGGCGATCGGGTCTTGCTCTGTAGCGACGGTCTGTCGAATGAGCTCGACGACGACACGCTGGCGCGACTGGCTAGTGCGCCCCGGGGTCTCGACGAGGCGGTCGAAAGCCTCGTCGCCGCGGCGCGCGCCGCCGGTGGTCGTGACAACATCTCGGCGGTGCTGGTGGAGTTCGACGAGGTCAACGTGGCCACGGTCCCCGTGAAACGAACGATTTCCTCGTCCCCGGCGCCGGTCACGGCGCCGACCACGCGCCCGAGCGTTCGACGACGCGCGCGCGTGACCTGGCGCGTGTGGGCGGCGGCGCTGGTCTTCGTGGGGGTCGGTCTTGGCTTCGTCGCGATCGTGCACTGGTACGCGTACTCGACGTACTACCTCGCTAACGACGCCGGCACCATCGCCGTCTATCAAGGTCAGCCCAGTGGCGTCCTTTGGTATCACCCGAAGTTTCTGCTCGACACGAATTTCCCGACGAGCCAACTAACCTCGGCCGACGCGGCGAGTCTTCGCGCGATGACGACGGAGCCGTCGGTGGCGGTCGCGTTGAACGTCGCCGCGACCTGGCACCAGCGATGGGTGTCGGGTCATCCTCATTCGACCACCACGTCCACGTCCACGACCTCGACGATCGCGAAGGGATAACACGTGTCACGACGTCTCGGCGTTCTTGCGGTAGTGATCTTTTTGTTACTCGCCGCCGTGGTGGTACAAGCCTTCAACATTCAATACCTGCGCGCGCCCGCCCTCGACGCCTCGCCGCTTAACCCCCGCAACTCGTCGGTGGGAACGAATCTGGCGCGCGGTTCGATCTACGCGGCCGACGGTAGCGTCCTGGCCGAATCGGTGCCCGCGGGGTCAAACGTCTATCGACGGGTCTACCCCTTTGGATCACTCACGGCGGGCGTGGTGGGCTTCTCCTCGCCGACCTACGGGACGTACTGGCTGGAAGCGCAGTACAACAGTTACCTCACGCCCCACGCGCAGCCACCGCAGTCCTTCGAGCAACTTCTCGCGCCCACGAGCGCCGCGGATAGCGTCACCACCACCCTCGAGCCCGCGCTCGAGCGTGTGGCGGCGCGAGCTCTGGCGGGTCAAGATGGTGCGGCAGTTGTCCTCAACCCCACTAACGGCGACGTGCTCGCGATGTACTCAAACCCGACGTATAACCCCGCCCCGTTGACGTCGAGCGACTACGCCGTCGCCTCGGCCGCGTGGAAGAAGGACATCACCAATAACGCTCACGGATTCCCTCCATTGGGATCGGTCGCGACGCAGCAGACGTTCCCCCCCGGCTCCACGTTCAAGATCGTGACGACCTCAGCGGTCGTCACGCAACGCCCCGATCTCTTCACGAAGGTCTACCCGGTGAAGACGACCATCAGCCTGCCGAACTCCAACAAGACCCTTTCGAACTTCGGCTTCGGATCGTGTGGCGGCGATATTCCCCAGATGCTGCCGCCCTCGTGCGACACCGGCTACGCCCTGCTCGGACTCGACCTCGGGGCGAACGCGCTGGCGGCGACGGCCAATAGCTTCGGCATTAACCAGACGCCCCCTCTCGACTTTCCCGGCGTCGTGCCAAGTTTCTTTCCGGCGGCGAGTGACCTCGCCAATAACCTGCCCTTCGTCGCGTACTCGGCCATCGGTCAAGGCAACGTTCGCCTCACGGCATTGCAGAACGCTCTGGTTGCCGCGACAATCGCGAATCACGGGGTCATGATGGCGCCGCACTTCTTAAGTGAGGTGACGGCGCCCGACGGCACGGTCGTCAAGCGCTACAAGCCCCAGGTCTGGCAAACGCCCTTGACGCCTGCCCAGGCCAGCGAGATCGTGCCCTTGATGCAGAACGTGGTGAAGTACGGGACCGCGGCCGGCATCTTTCCGGCCGCCGACAACGTGGCGGCGAAGACCGGTACCGCCCAGGTCGGCAACGCCGCCAAGAACACCGACGACTGGATGATCGCCTTCGCGCCCGCCAACGCGCCCACGATTGCCGTGGCGGTCGTTTTGCCGTTCCAGTCCATTAGCCAAGAAGGCGCGACGGCCGCCGGTCCGGTCATCAAGTGTCTGGTGGAGGGCGCGCTGGCTCTGCAGGCGGGCCTTCCCGCTTCGGGAACGTCGACGACGTGTCCAAGTTGACCAGTAATCGTAACGAAGTAACGGCGTAGGCTGGTCTCGCTATGGAGCCCGTGAACGACCCCCACCTCTACTCCAATCGCTACCGGGTCACGCACCTGATCGCGCGCGGTGGCATGGCCATGGTCTACCGGGCCCAAGACGAACTCCTCAATCGCGCCGTGGCGCTCAAGATTCTCTACCCCGAACTCAGCGCCGACCCCACCTTCGTCGAACGTTTTCGTCGCGAGGCGCAGGCGGCCGCCAACCTGTCGCACCCCAATATCGTTCCGGTCTTTGACTGGGGCGAGGACGACGGCACCTACTTCATCGTCATGGAACTTATCGAGGGCACCTCACTCGCCGAGGTACTGCGGGATTCGTCGACGGTGACTCCGTCGCGTAGTGCGCAGATCATCGCGCAGGTCGCCGCGGCCCTGGGCTACGCGCACCGCAGTGGCGTGGTGCACCGTGACGTCAAACCGGGCAACATCTTGATCACGCGTGACGGACAGGTGAAGGTCACGGACTTTGGTATTGCCCAAGCGGTCGCGAGTGAGGATCATCTCGCCGAGGCCGGATCAGTCATGGGCACCGCCGCGTACTTCTCCCCCGAGCAGGCCGAAGGCGCCGCGGTCGACGGTCGCAGTGACGTGTACTCCCTGGGCGTCGTGTTGTACGAGATGCTGGTCGGTCGACCGCCCTTCGTCGGCGCGACGCCGCTCGAGGTCTCGAGTCAACACGTCCACAGCGTCGTACCCCCACTCTCGGAGTTCTCGTCGGCCGTGCCCCACGACCTTGAGGCCATCGTGATGGAGGCGCTCGCGAAGTCGCCGAGCCAGCGCTACCAGACCTCGGACGAGTTTCGGGCCGATTTGCTGCGTTTCACCGAGGGCCAACCGGTGCACGCCACGCTGCGCGACGTGGCCTTCTTTGGCGCCGACGCGACGCGTGCGGTGCCGATCACCAGTGGCGCCGACCGCACGCAGGCCGTTCCGGTGATGACCGGTCCCCGTCAAGACGTGCGGCGTCGCCGCCGCGGGGGCGCGGTACTGCCCATCGCGCTGGCGATCGTCCTCATCGCCGCGGCCGCCGCCGTGGGGTTGCTCTTGAACAACAAGGCCAAGGTCACCACGATGCCCGACCTCGTCGGCCAAACCATCGGCAACGCCACGCAGACGCTGGTGAACGACGGACTCCTCATTGGTAAGACGACGCTGGTTGCTTCGAACAAGCCCAGTGGCACGGTGATCGCGACCACGCCCTTGTCGGGCGCCAACGTCAAGAGCGGTCAGGCAGTCGAGCTCAAGGTCAGTCTCGGTCAAACGACGACGCCGGTGACCATTCCGGACACGACCGGCATGTCGATCGGTGACGCCGAGTCGACGTTGCAGAAATTGGGCCTCGCCTTCAAAGTGAACTCCACGTCGACCGTGCCGCCCACCGGCGCCACGCCCGACACGGTCTTGTCGCAGAGCCCCTCGGGCGGCACGAAGGGTAAGACCGGCGACACCGTGATCTTGTTCGTGCTCGCGCCCGGCGCGAAGTACCCCGTGCCCGACGTGGCGCTCATGACGAGCAACCAGGCCGCTTCCACGCTCGGCCAGGCCGGCTTGACGGTCGCGCCGACCGTGCAACGCCAGTGCTCCAACTCCGTGCCGACCGGCAACGTCGTGAAAACCAACCCTGCGGCCGGGACGCCCGTCGCCGCCGGAACCGCAATCGCGCTCATCACCTCCTCGGGGGTCTGCCAGGTCGTGGTGCCCAACGTGATCGGCGACACCCAGTCGGCCGCGAACTCGGCGCTGACCGCTCAAGGTCTCGTGGCCGCCTTCACGACGGCCGACACGACCCTGTGCACGCCAGCGCAAAACGGTCAAGTGGTGAGCCAGAGTGCCCCCGGCGGCTCCTCGGTGCCCTACAACACGACGATCGACCTCGCCGTCTGCCAGGGTTTCAGTAACGTCGGCTCGGGTTGAGGCAATAGCATCTAGAGCCATGGCGAAATCACCCGCGAAGAAGTCCACCCGTAAGAGCGTGGGACGCTACGTCGACCCTCAGACGCGCGGCCGCGTCACCCAGGCTCGTCCCGTGGGCGACGATCACAGTCCCCACTGGTACGGCTGGCTGATTCTCGACCTGATGGCCTTTGGCATCTTGGTGATTCTGCTCAACTACCTTCTCGTACTGCCCGGTTCGGCGTCGTCGTGGTACCTGGTGCTGGGGTTAGTGACGCTCTTTAGCGGTTTCTACCTCGCCACGCGCTATCGCTAGCGAATTAGCCCAGTCGCTCGAGAATCGTCGCGTTGGCAAGTCCGCCGCCTTCGCACATGGTCAGTAGCCCGTAGCGGCCCGCGGTGCGCTCGAGCTCGTTGAGCAGCGTCGCGCAGAGCTTCGTGCCCGAGGCACCCAGGGGGTGTCCGAGCGCGATGGCGCCACCGTTGACGTTCACCTTCGCGAGATCGACGTGGAGTTCCTTCTGCCAGGCCAGCACCACCGAGGCGAAGGCTTCGTTGATTTCGACCAGGTCGACGTCGTCGAGGGTCAGGCCCGAGCGTTCGAGCACCTTCGTGGTCGCCGGAATAGGGCCCGTCAACATCGTGACCGGGTCGACGCCCGCCAGCGCGAAGGCGTGAAAGCGTGCACGCGGGGTGTAGCCGAGCGCGCGAGCGCGCTCTTCGCTCATGATCAGGACCGCGGACGAACCGTCGGTGATCTGCGAGGAGTTGCCGGCGGTTACCTTGCCGCCCTCTTTAAAGGCCGGCTTTAAGTTCGCGAGTGCCTCGACACTCGAGTCGGCGCGGATGCCCTCGTCGCTCGTCATGAGCTCGTCGGTGGGGTTACCCTCCTCGTCGCGCAGGTAGATCGGAATGAGTTCGCGTTCGAAGCGACCTTCAGCGGTGGCGCGCGCGGCGCGTTGGTGACTCTGGACGGAGAAGGCGTCGAGCTCTTCGCGTGAGATGCCCCACTGATCGGCAATCATCTCGGCGCCGATGCCCTGATTCTTGAGTCCGCCCACCGGTTCGTAGCGCGCCTGGACGCGCGGACCGAAGGGGAACCCCGAGCCCTGGCCGACCGATGAACCCATGGCGACGCGAGTCATGGCTTCGACGCCCGCCGCGACGACCACGTCGTAGGCGCCCGACATCACGCCCTGGGCCGCGAAGTGCAGCGCCTGTTGACTCGAACCACACTGACGATCAATGGTCGTCGCCGGCACCGACTCGGGCCAGCCGGCGGCTAACACCGCGGAGCGCCCGACGTTAAAGGCCTGTTCGCCGACTTGACTGACGCAACCCATGATGACGTCGTCAATCAGCGCGGGGTCGAGGTCGTTACGGGCCGCCAGAGCCCGCAACGCCTCGGAAGCGAGGTCGACGGCGTGCCAGTTCTTGAGTTTGCCGTTGCGCTTACCCCCCGGGGTGCGCACCGCGTCTACGATCACCGCGTTGATCATGGGTCGTCCTTTCGCGAGGGCGCCGCGCCCCCACCGTCGGGAAGCCTAGAGGAGGGTGAAAGGGCTAGGGTCACGATCGTGGGCAGTGTCAAAAAGGACATGGATCGTTGGCTGGGTGACGGCGGCATGGCGCTGCTCGGCCAGTTGGGCGCGACCTTTACGAGTTACGGCGTGGACGGAGAAGATTTGGGTTGGGTCGAGGGTGACTTCGTCCCCGCGGCGCTCGCCTGTAACCCCCACGGCGTGGTGCAGGCCGGCGTGCACGCGGTCTTGTTGGACGCGGCGATGAACTTCGCGACGAACGCCGCGCTCGGCGCGAGTGATCGCACGCAGGCCACGATCGAACTCACGACGGAACTACTACGACCCGCGACGCGCGACGCGGCGTACCTGCTGCGCGGTGACGTCGTGCGATTGACCCGTCAGATTGCCTACGCCGAGGCCAGCGTCTTCGACGGCGACGAGCAGTTAGTCTCGCGCGCGACCGGCACGTTTTTACTGCACCGCGCCTAGTTAGATGTGGTTCGCCGGGATCTGGCCGAGCCGGCCGGCCTGGTAGTCCTCGAAGGCCTTTTGGAGTTCGTCCTTCGTGTTCATCACGAAAGGTCCGTAGGCCGCCACGGGTTCGCGGATGGGCTCGCCACCCAAGATGAGCACCTCGTAGGCGCTCGTGCGCGAGTCCTGCGTGTCGTTGGCCGCGAGTACCACGTAGTCACCGTCGACGTTGACCGCCATCTGACCCTCATTGAGGGCGACGCGGTCAAGCCCCACGCTGCCCCCGCCCTGGAGTACGTAGGTGAGCGCGTTGTACGCGGGGTTCCAGGGCAGCACGAGGTTCGCGCCGGGCATGATGGTGGCGTGCACCAAGGTGATGGGCGTGTGCGTGGAGCCGGGTCCGGCGAACTCGCCGAGTGCGCCCGCGATGATGCGTACCACTGCGTCACCGTGGTCGTTGGTCAATAACGCCACCGCCTGAGCGCCGATGTCTTGGTAGCGCGGCGTGGTCATCTTTAACTTCGCCGGGAGGTTGACCCAGAGCTGGATGCCGTGGAAAAGGCCGCCCGAGTCGATCAACGCGTCCGGCGGACGTTCGATGTGCAAGATCCCCGCGCCCGCGGTCATCCACTGGGTCGCGCCGTTTTCGATGACGCCACCACCGCCAATCGAGTCTTGGTGAAGAAAGGTTCCCTCCATCATGTAGGTCACGGTTTCGAAGCCGCGGTGCGGGTGCCACGGGGTGCCCTTGGGTTCACCCGGACCGTAGTCAATCTCACCCATCTGATCCATGTGGACGAAGGGGTCGAGGTCCGCGAGGTCGATCCCGGCGAAGGCGCGACGTACCGGAAAACCCTCGCCCTCGAGACCGCGTGGCGCGGTGGTGATCGATTTCACCCGGCGCGCGCGCGCGCCGTCGCGCGGGGCGGCAACCTTGGGTAGTTCGAGCGGGTTATCGACGGTAATGGCGGGCATGGCTTCTAGCCTAATGACGGCCGTGAATTCTCTTTCCGCTCGTGACGCGCGACCAGCACCACGGTGAGGGCGATGACGCCACTCGAGAGCAGCGCCACCGTACCCGGGCCCCAGTTCTTGCCCCCGAGGGCGACCGGTCGCCCGAGCCAGTCGGCGAACGACGCCCCGAGCGGACGGGTCAAGACGTAGGCGCACCAAAAGCTTGCGATGGGTTGACGACGTCGCACGGCGAATTTGAGGCCGACGGCACTAAAGAGCGCGAGGAAGAAGAGTCCCGACTTGAGGTAGCCGAGACCAAGCGTGGCGGCGCTGCCGTCGCCGACGGCGGTGCCGAGAGCGAAGGTCGCCGTCACGGTGCTCCAGTAGAAGAGTTCTCGTCGTGACGACGTGATCGAATGAATAGAGAGCGTGTGCTCTACCCGCTGCCAGGTGACGAAGACCACCGCGAGCGCGACGGCGAAGACTGCGCTGGAGACCGCGTAGGGGACCCCAAGACCCACGTGCACGACGTCGGCGCACATGGTGCCAAAGACGCTGACCATGACGACCGCGAACCAGTACGGGTACGTCGAGTAGCGCGACCGCGCGAGCTGGGCAACGAGGGCGCCGACGAAGACGACGCCCGAGACCAGCACCGCCGCGACGGGGTTGAAACGGTGCACGAAGTAGTCCGACGTCGCCTCGCCCATGCCGGTCGTGAGCAACTTAAGAAACCAGAACTGGGCCGTGACCTCGGGGACCTTGGGGGTAGCGAAGCGCCACGAGAGGTAGCGCGTCGCGTGACGAGCGCTCACGTCGCCTTGCGTAGGTGGGCGAGAAATCGTTCGGGGTCGACGGCGACGAAGAGCGCACTGGCGCTCGCTACTTCGGTCTCACCGGCGAGGACGCTCGCGACGAGGTGCAGCTTTCGTCCGTCGCGTCGGTCGAGACGCGCGCTCGCGACCAATGGCGTGTGGAGTGGTGTGGGCGCGAGGTAGGTGATGTTGAGCTGACCGGTAAAGGCCAGCAGGTCGTGCACCGCGAGTACGAGGCCCATCGTTTCGTCAATGAGCGCGGCCACGACGCCGCCGTGCGATCGCCCCGGCGCGCCCTCGAAGGCCCTGCCGAGCGTCACCTCCATGAAGGCGGTGTCCCCCTCGCGCCACAGAGACGCGCCGAGTCCCATCGGGTTGGTCGAGCCCGACACGATGGAATCGGCGAAGAGCTGACGACGTTCGTGGCGCCCTTCGGCGGGGACGGCCATTTTGAATCCGTCGAGTGAGTCGGGTAGTTCGCGAACGCGCCGCGGCGCGCGCGTAAGCAGCTCATTCATCGCGTGCAGGTGCTCGCGTAATTGGGCGAGGGCTTCGGCGTCGAGGTCGCGGGCCACGAACTCGTGCCCGAGTTCGCGCATCGCGCCGGCGACGTCAGCGCGTAAGTCGTCGCTCACGCGGCCCCTAGGTAAAACTGACCCGCGACCGCGAGGGCGCGATCGAGTCGTGCCAGTCCGTCGCGCGCCTCGGCGTCGCTGATCGTGCACGGCGGCACGACGTGGAGGCGATTGAAGTTGGCGAAGATTAAGAGGTCTTCGTCGCGACAGGCCGCGAGGAGCGCGTTCATGGCCGGCGAGCTCTGGCCGTAGGGCGCGAGAGGCTCACGTGAGGCGCGGTCGCTCACTAAATCGAGCGCGAAGAAGACGCCGAGTCCCCGAACCTCACCGATGACGTGGTGGCGTCGCGCGAGTTCCTCTAAGCCCGGGCGCAGCACCTCGTCGCCGATACGTCGCGCGTTTTCGACGATGCCCTCATCGCGCATCGCGTCCATGGTGGCGACGGCCGACGCGCAGGCCAGGGGGTGCCCCGAGTAGGTGAGGCCGCCCGGGTACACGCGATCGTTGAACGTAGCGCTGACGGCCTCGTTCAACACGACGCCGCCGAGAGGGACGTAGCCCGAGTTCACGCCCTTGGCGAAGGTCACGAGGTCGGGCGCGACGTCGTGATCGAGGTACGCGAACCACGAGCCGACGCGGCCGAAGCCGCACATGACTTCGTCGGCGATGTAGATGATCCCGTACCGGTCGCAGAGTTCGCGAACGCCGCGTAGGTAGCCCGGTGGCGGCACCATGATGCCGGCCGTGCCGGGGATGGTCTCCAAGATGATCGCCGCGATGGTCGAGGGACCCTCGAAGCGGATCGTGTCTTCGAGATGCTCGAGGGCGCGCTCGCACTCTTCGGCCTCGTTCGCGGCGTAGAAGGTTGAACGGTAGAGAAACGGGCCGAAGAAGTGCACCACACCCGCCGATCCCTGGTCGTTGGCCCACCGACGCGGATCGCCGGTCAAATTGATGGAGGTTGCGGTCGCGCCGTGGTAACTACGGTACGTGGCGAGCACTTTGGGGCGACCCGTGTGCAGCCGGGCCATGCGTACCGCGTGTTCCACGGCTTCGGTGCCGCCGTTGGTGAAAAAGACCTTGGCCGCCCCTTCGAAGGAGTGGTCGAGAATCCGCTCGGCCGCCTCGTAGCGAGCGCGGTAGCCGTGTTGGGGCGCGATGGTGGCCAGCACACTGGCCTGCTCGCGGATCGCGGCCACGACACGAGGGTGCTGGTGGCCGATGTTGGTGTTCACGAGTTGCGACGAGAAGTCGAGAAACTTAGTGCCGTCTTCGCTCGTGACGTACACGCCCTCGGCGTCTTTGATCATGAGCGGATTGAGGGTGGACTGGGCGGACCACGAGTGAAAGACCGACGCGCGCTCGCGCTCGACGCTGGTCAGATTCGAACGGTCTGTGGCCATCGGGAAATCTCCTCTTCGTGCCCGCAGGCGCCAAAGCGTGGCGAACGGCGTAGTTGGTCAATTCTACGACGCGAGGTACGCGAGCTCTCGACGCCACGCGTTTGGCGCAACGCAGCCCCGATACTGTCGAGTCGTGAGCGCGACACGGGTCGAGGGCGGTGCGGTGCACCAACTGCCCAAGGATCTACGCGCGGCGCTCCTCGATCATCCAACCGCGCTCGAGACGTGGCGCGACATCACGCCCCTAGCTCGTAATGAGTTCATCTGTTGGGTGGACGACGCCAAGCAAGTGACGACGAGAGCTCGACGTATTCGCCGAACAATTGAGGAACTTGAGGAAGGTCAACGTCGACCCTGTTGCTGGCCGGGCTGCAAGCACCGCGAACGCAACGGACATTGAGAACTGTGAAATCCGGGATTTGTTTGACGCGATGAGATTTGACGCCCCGGCGCGTTAGGGGAGTTTCACTCGTGACCAGGTGGCGCCACCGTCGAGGGAACGTAGAAGTTGGGTCGACGCGGGTGAGTAGTTCTGGTCGCAGATCACGACACCGTGCCGCGCGTTCGTAAAGACGAGGTTGCTGATGTCAACGCAGACCAACTTTCCAACGTCGACGAAACGACCACCGGGTTCATTGACGACGTAGAGCCTTCCCTCTGACGCGGCGGTGTTGCCGTAATCAAGCAGCGCGCGTGACGGGCTTACGGGGTCAAACGCTCCACCACCGGTGCCCGAGAATTCGAAGCGCGAAACGCTCGACCAATGGTCGCCACCGTTGCTCGAGTAGAAGAACGAAACGAGCATTCCCGTGGGGCATTGGGCCCACAACGCGGTCATTGATTCAGGAGTGAGGCCACAGGCCGAAACGCTGCCGAGCGGTCGTGCGGGTTCGCGGGTCCACACCCGGCCCCCATCGTGCGAGACATAGAGCAACGCCACCCGTGGGGCCTGTACGTTTAGCCACACGTTCTGGTCGTACGCGGCCAATGAAAATCCACTCTTCGCGAGGGTCGTCGGAACCGAATTGAACTTCCATGTCTTCGCGTTCAGCGCCGAACGTGCGACGCGGTATCCCTCGCAGTGGTGCGCCACGCAGTGCGCGACGACGGCGTAGAGGCGGTCGTGCGTGATGACGAGTTGTGATGTCGTTAAACCCGTAGCGATCTGTTGACGGTGCCACGATCGCGTTCCGTCGAGCGTCACGTAGAGATTCGTCGTCGAACCTTGCGTAAGCAGTGCGTAGCCGTCTTGGGCATTGGCAAAGGTGAGCGTACGAAGGTTGCCGAGGGGGTTGCCCGCTACGTAAGACAGTGCGGGTAAGTGGAGCATCGTGAAATGATCTCCGAAGTCGGTGGTTTCTTCGAGGCGAAGGCAGGGTTCGTAGGTACAACCCTCAATGAAGCCACTCACGACGAAGAGTCGTGAGGTACCGGCAACGTTGGCCACCATTAGTGGCGTGGACGGCGAGGTTGTGGAGGCCGCCAAGGAGCTCGTGGCGCTCACGACACTCACCGTCGTAAGGATGAGGGCGACCACGAGCGTTTGTCGCCAACCAGTCCAGGGTGCGTCCACGTACTCATAGTGGCACCATGAGGGTCTTCGTGCTGTTGGAGCGTTGGCGACGCCTCGCGCCCTCCAATTGAGAAGAACCTTTCGCCTGAGTGGCCGTCGGGGATATTCGCCCGCGATTTTCGCTGAAAGCCCAACGTACACACTCAAGTTGTCCGCGCAGGGGCTCACTTCAGGACTGGCATTGTGGTGGGGCTAGTAAGAATCGAACTTACGACCTCGTCATTATCAGTGACGCGCTCTAACCGACTGAGCTATAGCCCCGCAGGGGTACCAATCTACACCAGGCTCTCGAGGCCTCAGGCGGGCGGCTCTTCCCAGAATTTGGCGGCGATGGACTGTGAGGCGGTCGCGAGGAGGGTGCCCGATTCGCTCCACAAGAACGCGGTGCCTTGCGCGAAACCGCCGTAGAGCGCGTGCATGCGAATTTCGCACAGCACCCATTCGCTCGGGACCAAGGAGGCAACGCGAATGGAGTTGTCGAGACTACGACCCATGGTGTTGCGTCCCAAGGGTTGGGTTGCCCCACCGGACACGTAGTCGCCGAAGATGGCGAGGGTGGGGGCGGAGGGGGTCAGGTGGCCCGGCACGCGCGCCCACAGCGCGGAGATGGGCGAGCCCGGAGTGCCGTCGAGTTGATCGAAGGAACGCCCGAGGGCAATACGCGTTTCGACGTGGTCGAAGATCGAGTTATTGAACCGTCGCGGCATGACGCGCTCGGGACACTCCAGTGGCGCGGCGACGTCGGGCATCGTGACCCACGGCGTGGGCGCGCTGAGCACGCCGGTACCAAATGAGCCGTTGACGGTCAAGATCTCCCGGTCGTCGACGAAGGTCGTCGCGCGCGCCTGCGTCACGTGCCCACCCACCACGGCGAGATCGGTCACGACGTTCACCGTTGCGCCTAAAGGTGCGTAAGAGAGGTACTGCGCGGTGGCCCAGATGGTCGGACGTTCACTGGCCTCTTCGAGGGCCACGAGACCCGACGCGAGACCGCAGCCGCCGAAGAGGAACTGGCCGGGCGTGATCAGTCGTTCGGTGACCGCGAATCGCCAGGTGCGTTCGTCGACCCGCGTCATCCCGAGGAAGTCGCGGACCTGCACGACCAGTGAGGTTAGCGAAGGCGCCACGCGTCGCGCGCCAACGACCAGACTGGGTCGGTGCTAGATCCTCGATTCGTCTACCTCGCGGCGGGACTCGCGGCCATCGGCGGCTACGGCTACGTCGCGAGTACGTTGCGCGGCTCGACGCGACCCAATCGGGTGACGTGGTCGCTGTGGGGTCTCGAGGGTGTCCTGGCGGCAGTCAACGAAGTGCAACAACACGTCGGGCTCGCCGCGATTATGACGTTGATGCTCGGACTCGTCCCGATCGTGGTGGTGGCCGCCTCGTTTCGCAATCCCCACGGCGTCTGGTCCATTGGCCTCTTCGACGTGGTCTGCGGCGTGGTGTCACTGCTCGGGCTCGTCGCCTGGCTCTTCGTCAATCAAGCGACGCTGGCGTTAGTGACCTTCGTCGCCGCCGATCAGATCGCGGCGTTACCGACGCTGCGTAAATCGTGGGTCGCGCCCGAGACCGAATCACCGCGCGTCTTCTCGCTCGGGGCACTCAACTGCCTGATCACCGTTTTAACGCTGCGCGCCTTCACCTCGGCGGGCGTGCTGTTTCCGGGCTGCGTGATGGTGATGGACACGATCTTGGCTCTCATGATCGTGACGCGCGCGGGACCTCGGTGGCGCCAGGCCCGCGACGCGTCCGTGGCGTAGGCCGCGCCGCGCCAGTACCGTGACCGGGTGGTGGCGCTTCCCTTTCACCTGCACGTCATTGCCCTCATCGCGATTCTCGCCGGCCTCGTGAGCGTCGTGCGCGTCTCGACGACGAGGCGTGAACGACTGCTCGGGAGTGTCGCGGTCGCCGGCTTCGCCGCCGTCACCCTGTGGCCCGTCGGCGACGTCGCGGCGAGTGTCTCGCTGAGCGTCGCGACGCTGCAGCGACTCGTGCTCATGCTGCTCGTCGCGCCACTCATGATGCTCGCGGCGCCCACGTCGACCTGGGTAGCGGTAACCCGTCCCGCGTTCGTTGACGCCGTGGCCCGTCGACTCGTGCGTCCGGTGCCGGCCCTCGCGATCGTGACGATCGTCGGCACTTTCACGTTGTCGGTGCCGGTCGTCGATTGGGGTGCGCGATCGTTGTGGGCGAGAGATCTCATCATCGTGGGTGTCGTCGCGCTCGGGGTCGTCTTATGGCTCCCGGCCCTCGGCCTGGTACCGGGCGCGCGCCGCCTGAGCGAGGTCGCGCGCGCCGCTTACGTGTTCGTCGCGGCGCTGGTGGTCACGAGTCTTTCGCTGGTGTGGATCTTCGCGAAGCATCCGCTCTACCCGGCGTTGCACTCTCAACAACGGTTCGTGCACCTCTCGCCGCTGGCCGACCAGCAGGTCGCCGGATTCGTGGCGAAGTTGGGGGCGTATCTCCCCATGTGGATCGTGGCCTTCGTGATCTTCTCGCGCGCCGATCAACGCGGCGTCGATCTCGAGTCGTCGCCGTTGCACTGGGCCGACGTCGAACGTGAACTCTTGCGCGCGGAGCGTCAACGTCGACGCGCGCACGCACGAACGTCGGCACCCACGGGGGAGTAGATTGGTGACTCTTTGGGGACGTAGCTCAGTTGGTAGAGCGCGGGCTTTGCAAGCCTGAGGTCGTGGGTTCGAGACCCATCGTCTCCACGTAGCTAGAGGTTCTGGTAGTGCTCTCGCCAGATCAATCGATAGACGCGCGTCTTGCGCGGAATCGACCGCAGGCCCGGAATAAAGGGCACGAAGAGCAACACCACCGAGAGCAGCATCATCACGCCCCAGACCTGCACGTCGGCGTTGGCGCTCGTAGAAAAGGGCGTCACCTGGTACCAGAAGGTGTAGAGCCACAGCCACGCTTGGCCGGGGTAACTGCCGGTTTCGTTCATCATGCCCCACTGCGTGCCGAGCAGGTGGTCCTTTTGCGCGAGGCTGGCGAGGTACGACCCGTCGGAGAGAAAGAGCAGTGGCTTCGTGTAGTTCGTCGTGTAGAACCCGTGCTGCGTGACCAGCGCCTGATCGAGCGCGCCACTACGCGCCATCATCGTGAGGTCGTTGATGAAGAGTGGTACGGGCCCCGCGTTGGTGGCCGGGACGACAATTTGGCCGTGGGCGTAGGTCATCTGGGTGGCGGCCTTGGTGTAGTTGTCGACCCAACCCGAGCGGGTCGAGGCGGTGGCGCCGCGCCAGGCGTCGAGCGCTTGGGTGAGCGCTGATTGATCCGGCAGCGCCGTCAAGGGGTCGATGACGAAGTCCTGGATGGTGTTGACGGGCTGGTGGACGCCCACCCACTTGGCGAGGGAGAGGGGCCCGAGCTTTTGTCCGTCACTCGCGGTGTTGTAGGGCGCGCCGTACTGTGCCGTCCCCGAGGTGCCGTTGAGTTCGCTTAAGGCGGTCTGGGCGAAGTCGACGGGCGTCGCGTTCGACCACGTCTTGATCGTCACGGCGTGTTCGTCGGGTGAACTAAAGATCAACGCCAGGGCCACCGTGAGTACCGCGACGACGACCAGGGCGATGGTGCCCTCTTTAATGATGTCGTAGGGGGTGTAGCCACCGCGCCACTCGGGCGCGTCCACGTCGGGGCGAAAGGACTTACTCATCGTGCCGCCTCCACTTTCTCGTCGGCGAAGGGCGGCACGACGCCCTTAACGCGCACCATCAAGACGTGCAAGGCCGTCAGCACCACCGCGGCGAGCGGCAGCAGCACGATGTGCCACATCAGCATCTGGCCGAGGTTCAACACGTTAAAGATTGCCCCGGCGCCGGTTGAGTTGATGCCGTCTTTGGCTTGGGTCGTGATCCACTGCGAGTCGAAGTTGCTCTGGCTGGCGTAACCGGTGAAGGCCGTCGCGATGGAGGTGAGAAAGGTGACGACGCCCGTCATCCAGGTCAACGTGCGTCCGCCACGCCACGAGGCCATAAAGAACTTGCCCCAGAGGTGAATCACCATGGCGAAGAAGAAAATCTCCACACTCCAGAGGTGCAGCGAGTTCACGAAGTGACCAAAGGACGAGGTGTGCCACCACTGCGGACCAAAGATCGCGAGCACGCAGCCCGTCGCGATGACGACCATGAGGGCGGCCAGCGTCGTCACGCCAAAGACGTAAATCCACGACGAGACGTACGAAGGCTGCGTGTCGGGCAGGAGTTTCTCGGGTGGCAGTTTCCCCTCGGCGCGGCGACGCAGCCGCGTCGTCCACTGTCGATCAATCTCGGTGGTCATCGATTCTCCTTACGACTACGACGTCCGGGGAACGGGGCGAGGAGCGCGACGACGAAGGTCGCCACCATCAACGTCATGACTAACGCGTTGGCCACGCTGACTTGAATGAAGTGCCAGTGCAGAAAGTGGCCGGGATGATCGAGGTTGATCAGGGCGCCTACGGAATTGAACCAACTCATCACGAATCCTTCTTCGAGGTCTCTCCAGAGTTTGGCCGACGACGGGCGTCCTCGACTAGGGACCAAGGACCTTTTTTAGGCGGCGACCAGTTCTCGCTTGGTACCGGGCACGCGATCGCGCGCGCACTGGCGAAGATTGAACTGCGTCACGCCGATGGTCAGTGAGATCGCGCCCGCGACGTGGAGTTCGACCAACCAGGCGGGCAGGTGCGTCAAGTACTGGGTCGCGCCGATGGCCGCTTGGATCAAGGCGATATAGACGAGCCGACGTACGCCGTGCTTGAGCGCCGTGGGGGCCGCGCTACGCCAGATCGCGGCGAGCAGTCCCGTTACGAGCCCGATAAACAACACCGCGGCGAGCGAGTGCACCCACGCGGCCGACGAGAGCGCAAAGGGGAGTCGTCGCGCGACGAGCTGACCGGAGAAGGAACCGGCGTGCGGTCCCGATCCGGTCGTGGCGGTGCCCGTGGCGACCAGTACGACGAAGGGAATCCACAGCAGTCGCGCGAGGAGTTTGAAGTAGGGATCACGTACGTCGGCGCGCGCGTGCGGGCCGTAGACGTACTTGGCGTGGTGGTACAACGTCGCGCCGACGCTCACCATGCCGAGCGAGAGAATCATGTGCGTGGCGACCAGCCACGGGTTGAGCTTGGAGTAGACGACGAAGGCCCCCAAAATGGCGTCGGCGATTACGCCCAGAATTAACGAAAAGGACAGCCAGGTCAGGTCGTGTCGGCGCTCCTCACGCAGCAACGAGGCCAGGTACGTGGCGATCGCGACCAGCACGAGGGCAATCGTGACCACGCGGTTGGAGTACTCAATGAGGGGATGAATACTCCACGAACCGCTGATGCGGTGGCGAAAACAGGTGGGCCAGTCGGGGCAGCCGAGACCCGATCCGGTGAGGCGAACCGCCGCTCCGGTCAGGACAATGACGATCATCGCGAGGAACGACGCGAAGGCGAACCAGCGAAATGTGGGCGCACTTATTTTTCGAGTACTCAAAACGGACACTCGCTTAGCCTAGGGACTGAATCGACTCCTAGACTGTCCCGAGTGACAATCACGGCACCTTCCACCACCTCGACGCGCGACGTCCTTAAGGGCTACGTCGCGCTGACCAAGCCGCGCATCATTGAACTACTGCTCGTCACCACGATCCCCACGATGGTGGTGGCGGCGAAGGGGATCCCCGGCCTCTGGCTCATCGTGGCGACCCTCATCGGTGGCACCCTCGCCGCCGGCGGCGCCAACGCGTTCAATATGGTGATCGACCGCGACATCGACGCGGTGATGGAGCGCACCAAGCGCCGTCCCCTCGTCACCGGCGTGATGACGCCGCGCGCGGCCACGATCTTTGCGGTCGCTCTCGAAATCGTGGCCTTTGCGGTCCTCGCCCTCTGGGTGAATCAGCTTTCGGCCTGGCTCGCCATGTCGGCCACCGCCTTTTACGTCGTGATCTACACCCTGATTTTGAAGCGCCGCTCCAAGCAGAACATCGTCATCGGTGGCGCCGCGGGCGCCGTGCCGGTCTTGATCGGCTGGTCGGCGGTGACCAACTCGCTGGGCTGGACGCCCGTGTTGTTGTTCCTCGTCATCTTCATTTGGACGCCGCCGCACTTTTGGGCGCTCGCCGTGCGCTACCGCGACGACTACCAAGCCGCCAACGTGCCGATGATGCCCGTCGTCGCGTCGCTGCGCCGCACCACGCTCGAGATCCTCATCTACTCGGTTCTGATGTGGGCGCTCACGGTCCTGATCGGGCCGACGGCCCACCTGGGCTGGATCTACGCCCTGAGCTCAATGGTGCTCGGAGGCGTCTTCACCTTCTACGCCCTGTTGCTGTACCGCCACGCGCGCAGTGGCGTCGCGGACGTCGCCGAGGCGATGCGCCTCTTCCACTACTCGATTACGTACCTGTCAGCACTCTTTCTCGTGATGGCCGTTGACGTCCTTGTCCGATACCACTAAGCCGCCGCGGGGTCGCCCGTCACCGATGATGTTCGTCTCGTTGGGCATCGGGACGACGGTGGCGATCGTGCTGATTTTGATCGTGTCGCTCCTGACCAACGCGCGTAACGCCAACGCGCCGTCGGGGGCGCTGCCCCCGAGTGCGCTGGTGGGTAAGCACGTGAAGGCCTTTTCCGCGCCGGGTCTCGTCGGGGGTACCGTGCGCGCGCCGTGGGCCAGTGGGCACCCGGGCGTCGTGATCTTCTTCGCGAGTTGGTGCACGCCCTGTCAAAAGGAACTGCCCAAGGTCGCCGCCTACCTCGACGCGCACGCGACGGGCCCCGTGCGCGTGCTCGGGGTGGACGTCAACGACGCCAACGCCGCCGGCTCAAAATTCGTGCGAAAGTCCGGCGTGCACTTCGCGGTCGGCACCGATCCCAACTTCACCATCACCGCCGGGCTCTTTGGCTTTGGCCAAATTCCTGAGACCGTCTTCGTGAACGCCCAGGGCGTCGTTCAGCAGGTGTACTTCGGGGCGATTCCGGTTAACCAGTTAAAGGCCGGTTTGGCGCGACTTGGCGCCTAGTCGAAGCGAAACGTTCGCGCGGCCAGTAGTGGCGCGATCACGGCCCACAGTCCGAGACTCAGCCAGTCGCCGGCGCTCGGGAGACCACCATGCTCCAGGACGCGACGTAGGCCCTGCGCCATCGCGCCCGACGGGAGGGCGACGACGACGCGCTGCACCACGCCCGGCAGTGAGCTCAGTGGCACCACGATGCCCGACAACAGCAACAACACCAAGTACAGGCCATTACTCGCGGCGAGATTAACTTCGGCGCGCAGGCGACCGGCGAGCGCGAGACCGATGCCCGCACAGCCCGCGCTCCCCAAGAGCAGCGCGACCACGACCGCGGCCGCGCCCGTCGTCGCGCCCCGGGGATGCCAGTCGAGCACGAGCGCCACGGCGCCCAGCACGAGGACCTGCAGCAACTCAGTCACGAGCACGCCGGCGATTTTGGCGGCGATGAGTCGCGGGCGCCCCAGTGGCGTGACGTGCAGGCGTCGCAGGACGCCAAAGTTTCGCTCGAAGCCCGTCGCGATCGAGAGCGCGACGAGCGCCGTGGACATCACGCACAGCGCGAGGATGCCCGGCGTGATGAAGTCCACGCGTCGCCCGGGGGCGCTCACGACGTGGGTCTGGGTGAAAAAGACGAGCAAGACGACCGGGATGCCGATCGTGAGCAGCAGAGTCTCACCTCGGCGAATGGTCATCACGACCTCCGCGCGGGTCTGCGCCCACCAGGCTCTCACGAGCGCGTCCGTGTGTTCTCGTCGGTGACGAGTTCGAGGTAGCGCTCCTCGAGCGACGCGCGCGTGCGCAGTGAGACGATCGTGACGTCGCGCGCGCTTAAGAAGGCGTTGAGCTCACTGAGTCGCGCGGGCGTTGAGGCAACCTGACAACGCAGGGTGTACACGTTTTCCTTGGTCACGGCGCAGTTGAGGAGCGCCGCGACGGCCGTGGCGTCGACCTCGCCGGAGAGTTCGACGATCATTTCGGGCGCGCCAGCGAGCTCGTCAAGTGTCCCTTCGGCCAACACGCCGCCGCGGTGCAGAATGATCAACCGGTCACAGAGTCGCTCGGCCTCAACGAGTTCGTGGGTGGTGAGGAGGAGCGCACATCCCCGGTCACGCTCAGCCTGAATGATGTCGCGAATGACCTGGCGACCTTCGGGGTCGACGGCCGTGGTCGGTTCGTCGAGAATGAGCGCGCGCGGTCGTCCGAGAAGGGCCAACGCGAGCAGCGTGCGCTGTTGTTCGCCGCCGCTCAATCGCCGCCAGGGGGTCGTGGCGCAGTGGCGTAGGGCTAAAAGATCGAGCAGCTCGTCGGGCTGACGCGGCGCGTCGTAGTACGACGCGGTGAGGCGCAGGACGTCGCGTGGGGACATCGGGAACCACACGCCACCTCGTTGCAAGAGTGCGCCGGTGCGCACGGTCACTTCGTGATGGTCACGCGTCGGGTCGAGTCCGTGCACGCGCACCGTGCCCGAGGTGGGCGAACGAAAACCGAGCAACGTCTCAACCAGCGTGGTCTTCCCGGCCCCGTTGGGTCCCAACAGGGCCACGACCTCGCCGTAGTCGCAGTGCAGCGTCACGTCGTCGACCGCGTCGAGCGTGCCGAAGCGCACCCGAAGATTGACGACGTCGAGGGCGTGGCTCACGAGTATGCAAACTAGACGCTTCGACGGAGCCTTCGAACGCTCGTCGGTAGGCTGGCAACGTGATTGACCTGGTCCAACTGCGCCGCGAACCCGACGAGATCAAGGCCGCCCTCGCGCGTCGGGGCGTCTCGAGCGCCACCATGGATGAGGTCATCGTGCTCGACGTCGAGCATCGACGCCTGCTCCAAGAGGCGGAGAGCCTGCGCGCCGAGATTAAGGATCTCTCGCGACAGGTGGGTGAGGCCCGTCGTGACCAGGACACGGCCCGGGCGGAGAGTTTGACGGCGCGCTCGCGCGCCCTCGGTGACGAAGAGCGCGCCGCGCGCGAGGCCACTGACCGCGTCGCCGCGTCGCTGCGCGAGTCGTTGTTGATGATTCCTAACGTGCCCGCGGACGACGTACCCGAGGGCCTCGACGAGAACGACAACGTGGAGATCGACCGGTGGTGGGTCGGCAAGGAGGAGGGACAACCCTTCCCCGAGTACGCGCCGCATCAGCGCGTGGCGCACTGGGACGTCGGTAAAGAACTCGGCATCTTGGACCTCGAGGCGGGGGCGCGTCTCGCCGGATCGATGTTCCCGCTGTATCGCGGCGCGGGGGCTCGGTTACTTCGCGCGCTGGGGGCCTTCGCGCTCGACGCGCACCTCGACGACTACGAGGAGATTCGACCCCCGAGCTTCGCCCTGACCGAAACCATGACCTCGACCGGACACCTACCGAAGTCCCAAGACGACATGTACGCGATTCCGCGCGACGACCTCTGGGCCATTCCGACGGCCGAGGTGCCCCTCACCTCGATGCACCGAGGCGAAATTTTGGACGAGTCGCGTCTGCCCATTCGTCTCACCGCTCAAACGGCCTGCTTTCGTCGCGAGGCCGGCGCCGCGGGGCGCGACACGCGCGGACTCCTGCGCGTGCACGAGTTCGACAAAGTCGAGTTGTTCGCCTACTGCACGCCCGAGCAGGCCGACGCGGCCCACGCCGACATCCTGGCGCGCGCGGAGGGACTCCTGCGTTCGCTGGGACTGACCTATCGACTCTTGCGGCTGTGCACGGGTGA
Organism: Acidobacteriota bacterium; assembly: GCA_028873575.1. Classification (GTDB taxonomy): domain Bacteria; phylum Actinomycetota; class Acidimicrobiia; order Acidimicrobiales; family RAAP-2; genus RAAP-2. The sequence continues at coordinate 32,529 of JAGWHY010000004.1, forward strand.
TCTGGGATCGTCCTCGGCGCGGACCATTGACCTCGAGGTCTTTAGCCCCGGGGTCGACCGCTGGCTTGAGGTGTCATCCGTGTCGTGGTTCCGGGACTATCAAGCCCGCCGGGCCAACGTGCGCTACCGCCGCGCTGACGGCACGACGGCCCTCGTGCACACGGTGAACGGTTCGGCGCTCGCCTGGGCGCGTATTTGGGCGGCGCTCGTGGAGACCTATCGCCAGAGTGACGGCACGGTCCAGCTTCCCGACGTGTTGAGTCCGTACCTCGGTGGCCGCACGCGCCTTACGCCGAAGGTTTCGTGACCTCGAAGCGGTAACCAACCCCGCGCACCGTGGAGATGAGTTCGGGTTTTTTGGGGTCTTCTTCGATCAGTGAGCGCAGGCGTTTGATGTGCACGTCGAGGGTCTTCGTGTCACCGACGTAGTCACTACCCCAGACGCGGTCAATGAGGACGTCGCGCGTCAAGACCCGACCGGGATTTTCGAGCAACAGTCGTAGCAGCGCGAACTCCTTCTTGCGTAGCTTCACTTCAACGTCGTTCACGAAGCAGCGCCGCGCGTCGAGTTCCATGCGTAAGGAACCAAAAGCCAAGACGTCACTTTCTTCGTAGGCGGCGGGCGATTCACGTCGACGCAGGACCGCGCGGATGCGCGCGACGAGTTCGCGCAGGCGGTAGGGCTTAGTCACGTAGTCGTCGGCGCCGACCTCGAGCATCAACACCATGTCGACCTCTTCGCCCTTGGCGCTCACGATGATGATCGGCACGTCACTGGCGGCCCGTACGGAGCGACAGACGTCGAGCCCCGACAACTTGGGCAGCATCAGGTCCAACAAAATGACGTCGAAGCGGCCCTCTTCGAACATCGCGAGCGCCTCTTGGCCGTCGCGCGCGATCGTGGCGTCAAATCCCTCGCGGTCGAGCCCGATCGTCAAGGCTTCGATGAACGACTCTTCGTCCTCGACGACCAGCACTCGAGTGCGACGCTCGTGCGATTTGGACTTGCTCACAACTGGTTCGCCGGCAGTTCCAGGGTGAAGGTGGAGCCTTCGCCTTCGCGGGAGTCGACGAGCACCGAGCCGCCGTGATTCTGGGCGACGTGGCGCACGATGGAGAGGCCGAGCCCGGTGCCCCCGGTCTCGCGCGCGCGACCCGGGTCAACGCGGTAGAAGCGTTCGAAGATGCGCTCTAAGTCCTTCGCGGGAATGCCGACGCCACGGTCGCGAATGCTCACGTGCACCCAAGGGCCGACGACGTCGCCCTCGTCGGTGGTGCTCGCGTCGACGCGCGTGATCTCGAGGTCGACGACGCCGTCGCGCGGCGAGTACACCACCGCGTTTTCGAGCAGGGCGTGCACGGCTGACGTCAATTGGCGACGATCGCCGAACACGACGGGGTTGTCGAGTGGCTCTTCGAAGTGAACCTTGATGCCGTGTTGCTCGGCGGCCGTGCGAATGCGTTCAATCGCGTCGGCCACGATGAGCACGACGGAGACCGGTTCGCGACTCGGCGAACCTTGGCTCTCGATGCGCGAGAGATCGAGCAGGTCTTCGATGATGCGATTCACGCGAAAGGCTTCGGAGTTGATGCGCTCGGCCAGTCGCTGGGCCACGGTGGGGTCGCGTTCGAACTGGAGGGTTTCGGCCAGCAGGCCGAGCGCGCCCATGGGGGTCTTGAGCTCGTGCGAGACGTTGGCGATGAAGTCACGACGAATGTCTTCGAGGCGTCGACGTTCCGAGACGTCCTCAATAACCGCGAGCACGCCCAGTGATCGACGCCCGTCGTCGATGACGGTCGCGCGGATCGTCAGGGTTCGCCGCGGGGGGCCGTAGATGTCAATCGTGCGTTCGGCGACGCCCTGGTGCCAACTCTCGGCGAGCACCTCGGTCACGGCCTGGGCCGCAATGGCCTCGCCGTAGCGACTGGCCATGAGCTGCTCGGCTTGGTGGTTGCGGAACAAGACCGCCCCGCTCTCGTCGCAGAGTACGAGCCCGAGGGGCAGCGAGTCGAGGGAACGCCGGAGTCGCACGGACTCGGCGCTGGACTCACTGACCGCGGTCGTGGCGGCGCTCGTGACCTCCTCGAGGTAGTTCAACGCGGCCTCAACTTTGCCACGGTCGTCGTGGGGTTCGGCCCCCAAGCGTGAGCCGAGCGCGGTGAGGCGCTGGGCAATGGCGCGATGACCGCGCCGGCGATAGAACAACATGCCCAAGAGGCCGCCGACGAGCAACACGCCCGCGCCGGCGACGTAGATCAGCGTCGGTGGCCAGTGAGACGCGAAATTTTTACCGAGGGCCAGGAGCACGGCTCCATTCTCGCAGACTCCCTTCACCGGCGCGCGCAAGCGACCGTTGTGAACTCCCTTAGAGAGAGTGGGTTCCCGTGTTACTCGTTGATCTACCCAATAGTCCCTCCACCGCGAATCTGCCCGGCAGCGCGGTTCTTCAAGAGCTCGCCAACGGCGTCGCGGGCTGGGCGCTGGTGGGTGCCTTCATCGCGCTGGTGCTCGGCGCGGGACTGTGGGCCCTCGGCAGTCACACCCAAAACATGCACCAATCAGCCCAGGGCCGGCGCGCGGTGTTGACGTCGCTGGGGGCGGCGATCTTGATTGGGGCGGCCCCGCACCTCATCAACTTCTTCTTCACCAAAGGCTTGGCGGTTCACTAATGAACCACGTGGCCTGTATCTTGGCGCCGGCCGGGTGCGCGGTCGGCGCCCTCGCCAAGTCGACCTTCGCCGACCTCTTCAACGCGTGGACGAGTTGGATCCTCGCGAGCGTGCAGTGGCTCTTCAACGCCTGTGGTCGGGTCTTAACGTCGCTGAGCGATCCGCGCCTCGTGCTTCGCGCCACGGCCGGTCCCTTCGCCGCCCTCGAGGTCGTGTCCCCGGCCCTGCTCGCGGTCGGGCTCATGACGTCAACGCTGCACGCGTTGCGTCTGGCCGAGCCGGCGCGACTCTGGCGTGAGTACTTTGGCGTGCTGCCGGCCTGCGTGGCCGGCGTCGTGCTCGCGCGACCCCTGGCGCTGCTCGTGCTCGAGGCGGTGAATCAGATGAGTTCCGCCGCGTCGAGCGGCGTGGTCGCGTCGGAGCATCAACTCGTCTTGGGCGTGACCAACTTGACCGCGAACGTTCCCGGCTTCGGGCTCTTCGTGATCGCGGGTGGCTTGGCGATTGGGACGTGGCTGTTGTGGTGTGAGCTCCTCGTGCGCGACGTGCTGTTAGCCCTGTTGCTCGTAACCGTCCCACTCCTGGTGCCACTGGCGACGTTCACGTCACTGCGGCGCGTCGGCTGGCGACTGCTGGAGACCTTCGTCGCCGTGGCCGCGTCGAAGTTGGTGATCGTCGTGACGCTAGTGCTCGGCCTCGCTGAGGTGCACGGTAATGGCGCGATCGGCGTCGTGACGGGTCTGGTCACGCTGGTGCTCGCGGCGGCGTCACCGTTCGTGATCTTGCGCGTCGTGCCGATCGTGGAGCATTCGGCTCTGCACGCGGTAGAGGGACTGCGTGGACGCGCCGCGCGCGGTGGGGCGTCCGTGAGTTCCTCGCCGTACGCCCACGCGGTCGAGTACTTGCGACCCGACGTCGGTCCTCCGACGCCCCCGCCCCGCGGACCCGACCTGGGTCTCGAGATGTGGCCGGGTTCACCCGAAGCCACCGTGCCCGAGTACGACGGTGAACCGGTCCCCCCACCGATCGGTACGCCGCGATCAGTGGGGGGACGGCGCCACGTGTCCGAGGACGAGATGGGTCCGGTGATTGGCTGGCACTTTGACGAGTGAGGTGACGCGCCTGGCCGAGAGTGACGCGCGCCTGCGGTGGATGGGGGTCCGTCCCCACCAGGCGCTGGCCGCCGTCACCAGCGCACTCCTCGTCGTGGCGGGACTCACCGGCGCGCTCGGCCCCACGTGGTGGGTTTCGGGCGCCGTGTTCGCCGCGACGACGGGCCTGCCGTGGGGGGTGGCCGACACCGTCGGCGAACTCGCGGCGGTGGCGCTCGCCTTTGGGGCCCGTGAACGATTCCACCACGCGCGGTTGCTCGACGTCGACGGTGACGCCGTCGTCGTGGCCGGGGGAACGACGGCGTTGCACTGCTACGAACTCGACCATCGAGGGCGGCTCGATCTCAACGGGGGACGCGAACGAATTGGCGACGCGCTGCGTGAATTGGCGGATGTTCTGGCCCAACGCGACGTGACGTCACACGTGTCGCTGCACGTCCTGCGCGACGAGGAAGGTACCCGTACGTTCCTAGCGCTGGCTCCCGGAATCAGCGCGCCGTCGGGGTGGCGTGACGTCGCGACCCCGACGGCGTTGCTCTCGACCGGCGCGCGCTTGGAGCGTTGGACGTACCTACGGAGTCGCCATGGCGTGACGCGAACTTTTCGCGTCTTTGATTTTGGTGGTGTGCGGGTCGATCAGCCACTGCTCGAAGCGTGGCAGCGTCACGCCCCCGCCGCGATGTGGTCACTGCAGGTCGAGGTCGTGAGCGTTTCTCGCGCTCGTCGCGTCAGCGCACGGGCCGCGCACCAGTTCGACAGTGACGTCGCGGCCGCGACGGCCGCGGGATTTCGACGCAGCGCCCGTACCCAGCGCCGCCATCTGCGCGTAACCCGTCGGGAGGCTCTGGTCGCGCAAGGTCGCGCCCTGGTGCGCGTCGCGCTCTACGTGACCTGCCAAGCCGACACGCTCGTCGCGCTGCGCGCGCGTGAGCGTTTATTAATCGACAGTGCCAACGACGCGGGACTGCGACTGGAACGTGGGTGGGGCCGTCAGTTCGCGTGGTGGAGCGCGCAGTTGCCCGGTGGTCCCTCGTGGTAGCGCGTGCGTGGACGCACTGGGCGACCTCCGAGGACCTCGGTACGTTCGGGTTGCCCGCGCACGACGCCGGTACGGGCTTGGTCGGCGCGCCACTCGGCGACGCCCAGTTCGGTGACCCCTTCGTCCTCGACGTCTTTGACGCGTACCAGGCGGGTCTGATCACTAATCCCAACGTGGTGGTAGCCGGCGCCATCGGCGCGGGTAAGAGCACCGTGGTGAAGATGCAACTTCGCCGCGCGTTGGCCCGCGGGCGACGGGTGGTGGTGCTCGATCCCAAGGGTGAGTACGGCCCGCTCGCTCGTCACCACGGTTACGCGCCGGTCGTGCTCGGTCGAGACGGGTGGTGTGACCCCTTCGGTGAGGTCGACCAGGAGGGCTCGAGTCTGTTGCGGTTCCTGCTCGCGAGCGCGCTGGGTGAGACTCTCGGGGTCGAGGAGCACTTCGTGATCGACGAGGTCTGGCGCGACGTCACCGTGGCGCGGCCCCGACGCGTGCTGCGCCACGCGCTGGCGACCCTCGCGCGCAGCGTGGTCGATCCCACGCCTTCGCCGGCGCGCCGGGTCGCCCTCGGACTCCATCGATTGGTGGAGGGTGACCTACGAGGACTCTTTGACGGTGACGGTGAGCCTCTCACTCTCGACGGCGACCTTGTGGTGGTTGATCTCTCCGCGCAGTGGGCGAGTAGCGCGCTGCCCCTGGCCCTCTTGGCGGTGGTGGCCGCGGCGCGCCGGGTCTTGGGCGGCGGCGATCGCCTCGGGTATCTCGTGCTCGACGAGGCGTGGTCACTGCTCGGCGACGAGTCGGCTCTCGAGTGGCTGCGCGGCTCGTGGAAGCTCGCGCGTGCGCGCGGCGTCGCGCACGTGCTCGTCCTGCATCGATTCAGTGACGTGGCGTCGGTGGCGAACGCGGGTACCGCGCAACTTGAACGGGCCCGCGGACTTCTCCGCGAGACTGAGACGGCCTGGCTCTTTCGCCAGCCGCCCGACGAGGCGCGCGAGATTGCCGACGTATTGGCACTCAGTTCGCTCGAGACGCGCTACCTGCGGACACTGCCGCGCGGCGGCGCGCTCGTGCGCTACGGCCCGCACCGCTCCATCGTTCGCGTGACGCCCGACGCGCACGACGCGCCACTCGTCGACACCGACGACGTGATGCGTCTCGCGTGAACGTCCGCCCACCCCTCGGGGTTCGCTTCGTAGGGCCGGTCGCTTGGGGACCCACCACGTACCTCGAGCGTGACAGTTCGCTGCTCGTGGTGGGGCCGACCCAGTCGGGGAAGACCTCGTCGCTCGTCGTGCCGGCGATTCTCAATTGGCGTGACGCGCTGGTCGTCACGAGCGTCAAGCGCGACGTGGTGGCCACCACCCGAGAGTGGCGCGAGGCGTTAGGTCAGGTGACGGTGCTCGAACCCGGCGAGGAGTCCGGGCTGACGTTTAATCCCATGGAGGGTCTGCGCTCGCTTCGCCACGCGTCGCGCGTCGCGCGCGACCTCACGTTGAGCGCGGGTGACCGCGGCGAAGGCGAGTTTTGGAACGCGCTCGCGACCAAACTCGTCGCGGCCCTCATGGTCGTGGCCGCGTCGCGCGGGGCGAACATCTTCGAGGTAGCTCGCGTGGTCGAGCGTCGAGCTCTCGAGGCGTGGGCGCGGGGTGACGACGACGCGAGCGCGATTCTGCGTGGCTTCCTCGACTACGAACCGCGCACGCTCGACAGCGTGCTCACCACCGCCGAGACCATGCTCTACCCCTGGCGCTTCCCCCAACCACTGGCCGCGATTCGGCGCGTCGTGCACGGCGCGAACACGCTCTACCTCTGCGCGCCGCAGGGCGAGCAGCGCCACTACGAGGCTCTCTTTCGTGGCGCGCTGCGCGCCGTACTGGACGAACAGCAACGACGCGTCGATCAGGGACGCTCGCGCGAGGTCTTGTTCGTCCTCGACGAAGCGGCCACGGTCGCCTCGCTCGATGAACTCGACCAACTCGCCGCCACCGTGCGGGGGCTGGGCGTCACGCTGGTGACGGTCGTGCAGGACTTCGCCCAGCTTCGGGCGCGCTGGGGCGAGCGCGCCTCGTCGATCGTGAACAACCACGCGACGCGCGTGGTCTTGGCCGGCCTCGCCGATCCCACGGTAGGGACGTACCTGCCCGAACTCGTGAGCGCGCCCGAGGGTCAGCCGGCGCGTTCGCTACGCCGGGCGCCGGGACGCACGGCCTTCGTCGTGAGCGGTCGGCGCGCGCCGTATCGGGTGCGCCTGCGTCCGTGGTGGCGCGTGCGCGGGTTGCGCGATCGAGGGACCGAGGCGACAAAAGTACGATTCGCCCATGGCCCTAACGCCCTCGCCCCTCCAAGAGCAGATCTTCGCCATTGACGTCGGGGCGACGAACATCAAGTTCTGTCACGTCAATCAAGAAGGCGAACTGCTGCGCGGCGTGCGTCGACGCCCCACGCCCTACCCGTGCAGCCCCGAGCGACTGATGGAATTTCTGGTGGAGCGAATCACGAAGAGCGGCTGTCGCCGGGTCGGCGTGGGGTTCCCCGGCGAGTTCCGCGACGGCTTCGTGGTGCGCCCGGGCAATCTTTCGCGCCCCGGGGGCGTGACGACTGAGGTCGATCCGGCGCTCGAAGAGCGGTGGCGTGGCTTCGCGCTGCAGGACCGCCTGCGCGAGGCGACCAAGCGCGACGTGCGCGTCGTTAACGACGCCACGATGGCCGCTCTTGGCTGTTGCGGTGACGAGCCCGTGGAGGTCGTCTTGACGTTGGGCACGGGGCTCGGCCTCGCGCTCTGTCGCGACGGGCGATTGCAAAAGGTACGCGACGTCGGCGCGGAGATCTTTCGTGACGAGCAGACCTACGACCAGTGCGTGGGCGAGCGGGGACGTGCCGCGGGTGACGAACGCTGGAACGAGGCGGTGCTCGCGGTGGTCACGCGCTTCGCCGAAGAGTTCGACGCCACCGTGGTGCACTTGGCCGGCGGCAACGCCCGTCGCGTCACGCCACTCATGTTCGAGGGGCTGCGCGCGCGCGTCGTGATCGACGGGAACGAGGCGCCGATCCACGGGGCGGCGCGGCTCTTCGGTGAGGACTACGCCCGCGCGACGGGCGCCTTGCGCGAAGGTTAGGCGCGCGTCGCGACGCTGGTCGGGGCGAAGTACTCGCTTAAGTACTTCTCGCCTTCGTCACAGAGAATGGTCACCACGACGGCGTCGGGTCCCAGCTCGTCGCGCAGTCGTCGCGCCGCGACGACGTTGGCGCCAGAGCTTGGACCCACGAGAAGACCGTGGCGTCGGGCGAGTTGACGCATCTCGGCAATCGCGTCGTCACTGTGTACCGCGACGACGCGGCTCACGAGTTCGCGGTGGCGGGCAAAAAGCGCCGGCACGAAGCCGTCGGCGATCCCCTCAATGTGGTGCAGGTTCACGTCGCCGCACTGGATCGTGCACGACTCGGCCGGTTCGAGCGCGACGAGGAGCACGTTCGGATTCGCCGCCCGGAGTGCCTGGCCGACGCCGATCAAGGTGCCCCCGGTGCCCACGCCCATCACGAAGGCGTCCGGCACGCGCCCCGTACCTAGTTGGTCGAGAATCTCCGCGCCGAGCCAGGCGCAATTCTCTTCGACGTTCCACTCGTTCTCGAACTGTCGTGGCGCGAAGTGTCCGGGACGTGACGCGAACTCCGTGACGACCTCGAGCGCTTCGTTGACGTGAAAGTCACCCACCTGGTGCAGTTCCGCGCCGAAGGCGGTCGTGATCGCGGCGCGTTCGGGGCTGAGCCCCTCGGGAGTCACCACGATCATGCGATAGCCCTTCACCGCCGCGACCATGCTCATCGCGTTGCCGGTGTTGCCGCTCGAGGCTTCAACAATCGTGTCGCCGGGTTTGAGCAGGCCCTCGCGCTCGGCGCGCTCGATGATGTAGCGCGCCATGCGGGCCTTGATCGACCCCGATGGGTTGAGGTACTCAAGTTTGAGCCAGAGACCTTCGACGTGGAGGAGAGGAGTGTTACCAATCGCCTCGAGAATGCTCGTCGAGATCCGCGGCGAGCTCACGCGACGTCCTCAGCGAGGGTGAGGGCAGCGTGCGTGAGCACGCCCGCCGCGACGCGAAGCGCCCCGTCGTCGACGAAGAAGTCGGGACTGTGGTGCATGCCACTCGTGCCGTCGCTCCCAGCGCCGCCGACGAAGAGGTAGCAGCCCGGCACGCGGCGCCAAAACTCGGAGACGTCGTCACTCGGCGACGCGGGCGGCACCGTCAACACGCTCGCGTCGCCGACGACCGCGCGCGCACTGGCCATCGCGACCTCGGTGACGAAGGGGTCGTTACGCACCGCGGGCGCCACCTCGCCGAAGCTCAACTCGTACGTCACCGCGAAGCGTTGCGCGATCTCGTCGAGCAGCGCGCTCAGACGCGACCGCGTTTCGTCGACCTGTTCGTCGGTGAAGGTGCGAATCGTGCCGCGAAGGAGTGCCTGACGGGGTACCACGTTGTTGGCCGTCCCGGCGCTCAGCACGCCGGCCGAACAGGCGCAGTTCGCGCCTTCGAAGGTCAAGCCATCGACGACTTCGCCGAGACGAGGCGCGAGGGCGCTGACGGCGAGTACGACGTTGCCGTCGGCGACGGCCATCGCGCCGTGTCCGCCGGCGCCGCGGAGGGTGACCGTGATCGCGCAGGCCTCGCTCATCATGACGCCCGGTCGCGTCGCGACGACGCCCACCGGCGCGAGCGAGGTGACGTGCACGCCGAGGCCGTAGTCCACGGGGTGCTCGTCGAAGATTCCGCCCTCGATCATGGCGCGCGCGCCACCTAAGCCTTCCTCGGCCGGCTGGAAAACCAGTGTGTACTCGCCCGCGATCTGGTCCCGGTAGCGAGCGAGGAGATCGGCGACGCCGAGGAGCGCCGCGGTGTGCACGTCGTGGCCACAGGCGTGCATGACGCCGTCGTAGCGCGATCGGTAGGGCAGGTCGCGTTCTTCGTGCACGGGTAGCGCGTCGATGTCGGCGCGCAACATGACGCGCTGGCCGGGTCGCGCGCCGCGTAATTTCGCGATCGCGCCGGTGGGCGTGGGCGTCGTGAAGAGTTCCCACCCGAGTTCGCGCAATCGTTGAGTGACCACCTCGGTCGTGCGAAACTCCTGGAAGGAGAGCTCGGGGTGTGCGTGCAGGTCGTGACGACGATTGACCATGTCGTCGTTAACCGCGTCGAGGAGTTGGGGCAGGTTGTTGAGAGCGGAAGTGGTCACGAACCCGATGGTAGGGCAGCCTCGGCCGCCCTCGCGGAGGCTGGGCTAGACTGGACCCTCAGTATCAACGCGGCTGTAGCTCAGCGGATTAGAGCATCGGTCTACGGAACCGAGGGTCGGGGGTTCGAATCCCTCCAGCCGCACGACAGTGACCCAAAGCCGATTCGATGGTCACGTCTTCGCCGCCCAGCGCCACGACCGTGAATGGGCCATGATGAAAGCGTTGGCGTCATTGACGCGCGGCGTCGAACGTGAAGGGCGGGAGGTAACGGCCACGAAAAAATCGTTCGGTCTGTTGATTGGCGTGGCCGTTCTGCTCGCCGGAGTACCCAGCGCGTCATTCGCCGCGAACTCGTGGCCGGCGACGTTAGTCATGCAGCGGGGTCTTTCGCAGTCGCGGTACTTTCACCCACCCGCTTGGGGCACCGTGCTTTCGCCGCGTCAGGCGAACGACGTCGCGCTGCGGGAATCCTCGCGCGGCGCGTGGTGGGGCGTGTGGCGTCAAGGCGGGGGCCCACCCGAGCTCGCGGTGCGTAGCGTCGACGAGGGCCAACACTGGGTGGTGGCCAGTCCCGTACTGGCGAGCGACTGGGTCGGCGGTGGTATTTACTACGTCAACGCGGTCTACCCCGAGAACGCGTCGACCGTCGTGATCGTGAGTAACGCGGTGATTGACCTCACGACGGACGGAGGGCGTCGGTGGTATCAGTACGTCAACACCGCCGACGACTGGACGATGCGCGTGCGCTTTCGTGGGGGCGCGCTCGAACTGCTGGTTCGCCCCGCGCCCTACGCCACCGCGTTGGCGAACACGCGAGCGACCTACCACTTGAGCGTGCGCGACCATCGTTGGCGTCGCGTGTCCGTGCAGGCCTCGCCCTAGGGAGCGTTCGCCGGCGTCGAGGGGCTTACGAGTTCTCCACGACGACGCCAATCAGCAAGGCGCTCGTGACGAGGGCGAGAACCACCGGGTAACGCTTTCGATCGACCACCTCGCGTAGTTGCTCCAACACCTTCCACGAAACGGCGCCGGCCCGCGCGATGCTGAGGAGTCGAAGTACCTGCAACCCTCGTAAGGGGCGAAGCAGCGGCAACGCGATCACGATGAGGTCAAGGAGGTGACGTCGCACGAAGGTGCCGCGCGCGGGCGCGAGCACGAGCTTGATCAGGTACTCGACCGCGAAGACGAGCCAGAAAATGGTGTCGAGTACGAGGAAGACGTGATTCGTCGACGCGGGGAGCGACGTGAAAAAAGAAATCTCGAGGACCGGAATCCAGAGAATGCCGAGCACCATCATGGGTACTTCGGTGGCCCCGGCGAATCGGTCGAACGTCGTTTGGGAACGAGATGTGATTTTCATACGTCTGGCCACCCAGGTTAAAGCAGCGCCGGCGGCGGCGTTAGTGGGTTAACTCATCGCTCGGCCGTGGCGGCGTGACGACGTGGCTCGACGAGGGTTCGACGAGCAGTGGCGCCTCAAAGATTTCCGCCGACGCCTCTTCCAAGGTCTGTCCCATGGGCTCGGGCAGGGCCAATCTGGTCAAGATCGCGCCCACGATGGACACGCTGGCCATGACCGCCATCACGCCACGTACGCCCATGCTGTTCAAGAGATGGGGAACGAACAGGGCGCCGAGAAACGCCCCAAATTTGCCCGCCGCGGCGGAGATTCCGTCACCCGCACCACGAATGGCGGTGGGGAACACTTCCGAGGGGTAGACGAAGGTCGTCATGTTGGGGCCAAACTCGACGAAGAAGTAGCTAAAGCCAAAGAGCGTGAGGAAGACCCAGACTTTTTCGGTCACGCCTGGCACCAAGGCGATGACGAAATAGGCGGCGGTCATCATCAAGAAGCCCTGAATTTGTATACGACGTCGACCCAGTTTGTCGAGTAACGCGACCGCGACCCAGTAACCAGGTAGCGCGCACACCGTGAAGATCGCGAGTGAGATCAGCGTGTGGTTCAACAGCGTGCCGTTGGGTTGGAGCGTTTTGAGAATCAACGGGCTCGAGACGGAGTTGCCGTAGTACGCGATATCGAGCAAGAACCACGCGCCGGCGGTGCCAATGAGTCGCTTGAGGAAGGGCTTCGACGTGAGGCGGGCGCGGGCGGACGCGCGCGGAGTGACGACGACCGGGCGGGTCGACGCGTCGTCGCCCAGCGTCCAGCGCAGCGTCTCGGCCGTAGTCTCGCCGTCGCCCTTCACCGCCAGTGTGAATCGCGGTGTTTCACGAATTTTGCGTCGTAGGTAAATCACCGAAGCGGCCGGCACGGCGCCCAGAGCCAACATGAGACGCCAGGCGACCCCGTTGCTGACGCCCGTCGCGAGGAAGATTGACGCGATGAGTGGCCCCGCGAGGAGGCCAAAGCCCTGCATCGCGAACACGGTGCCAATGAGGCGGCCGCGCGAACGGCGGTTCGCGTACTCCGCGGTGATGACCGCCGAGGTGGCGTAGTCCCCGCCGACGCCCAGTCCCACCAACACGCGAAAGATCATGAGCGACGTGAAGTTCCACGACAGGGCGGACAGAAGCGCGCCTACGACAAGAATGGTGACCTCAACGCCGTACATGCGCTTGCGGCCCAAGCGGTCCATCAACTTGCCGAACGTGATGGCCCCGACCACGGAGGCCAAGAGCGAGATTGAATTCAGTAGAGAGATTTGATTCGTCGAGAGATTAAAAATGGGCGTCAAGATCACCGTGACGGTACCGATAATGAAGAGGTCGTAGGCGTCGGTGAAAAAGCCCATCCCCGCCGTGAACACCGTGAGCCAGTGTTTGCGGTTGAGGGAGGCTTCGTTGAGCGCGTGGTAGGCGTCGGGGCTCTGTGGGCCAGCGTTCGTCACTGTCGTACTCTCCCTTGAGGTCAGTCACCTTGTCGGGTTTCGCTGACGCGCAACCCACTCCACTTTCGCCGACGCCCGTAACAAGGTCCCTACGGGAAAGTGAAGCCAGCGCGAACGTTACGTGAACATTTGGTGAACTCAATCCGACGTGGGTCACGAGAATTTTCCCTGGTCGCTCCGTGGCGACGACCACGAGTCGGGGGTCGCCACCCCAAAATGTCGTGAGATTTGAACGAAGTTGCGGGTGGCCAACTCTCGACCCGTCGGGCGCGAGCGATAGAGTTAAGGGACACCGACCCCTCGCGGAGAGGGTCGTCCGCCCGTCTGGCGGCCGTCCAAACACTACGTTTTAGGAGTTTTTCATGAAGATTCTCGTTCTGGGTGGCGACGGATTTTGCGGCTGGCCGACGTCGCTGCACCTCTCCGATCAAGGGCACGAGATCACGATCGTCGACAACTTGAGCCGTCGTGAAATTGACCTGGAACTCGAGGTGGAGTCCCTGACCCCGATTCGCCCGATGGGCGAACGTCTCCGGGTCTGGAAGGAACTGACGGGCAACGAAATTCGCTTCGTGCACCTGGACTTGGCCGAAGAGTACGACCGGCTTGAGGCACTGATTGCCGAGACCGCGCCCGACGCCATCGTGCACTTCGGCGAACAGCGCGCCGCGCCGTACTCCATGCGCTCGACGGCGGCCAAGCGCTACACCGTCGACAACAACGTGCGTGGCACGCACAACGTCCTGGCGGCAATCGTCGCGACCGGCCTCGACGTCGCGCTGGTGCACTTAGGGACGATGGGCGTCTACGGCTACGGCTGGTCGGGCTCGGCGCCAATCCCCGAGGGCTACTTGACCGTGAAGGTCCCCACCCCCGACGGCGACATTGACCGAGAGATCTTGCACCCGGCGAACCCTGGGTCGGTGTACCACATGACCAAGACGCTCGACCAGTTGCTCTTCGCCTTTTACGCGAAGAACGACGGACTGCGCATCTCCGACCTGCACCAGGGCATTGTTTGGGGAACCCAGACGCCCCAAACGGTCCTCGACGAACGACTCATCAACCGCTTCGACTACGACGGTGACTACGGCACCGTGTTGAATCGCTTCTTGATGCAGGCGGCGATTGGTCACCCCCTCACGGTGCACGGCACGGGTGGTCAGACGCGCGCGTTCATTCACATCCGCGACACCGTGCGCTGCATTCAAATTGCGCTGGAGAATCCGCCGGCCGCCGGCGATCAGGTGAAGGTCTTCAACCAGGTCACCGAGACGCACCGCGTCGCGGAACTGGCCGAGATGATTTCTAAGTTGACGGGCGTCGAGGTGGCGTACCTGCCCAACCCGCGCAAGGAGGCCGCTGAGAACGAGCTCAACGTTGATCGAGAAAAGTTCTTGGAGTTGGGCCTCAACCCCACGCGACTTTCCGAAGGACTGCTCGAAGAATCTCGCGACGTCGCCGTGAAGTATCGCGACCGCGCCGACACCACGAAGATCATCGCTCGCTCCACCTGGCGCAAGGGCATGGAAGTCTCGCCCGACCTCGTCAAGGAGTAACGAAGAATCCCCGTCCTAGTGACGGGGACGTGTGAGAATCAAGCCGTGCCGTCGATCTACGAGTACGTGCGCCACCCTCGAGCCGAGGAGTTGCGTGCCAGTAAACCCGTCAAGACGGCGGACGTGCGACGCACGAATCACCCCAACTTTTTCGTGCGACTCAACGCGCGCTTTGGCCTGAAGGTGACCTTGGCCGTGGGGACGATGTGGTGCGCGTACCTCTTCACGGTGCTGGCCCTCTTCGCACTGCCGTCCGCGATCAAACAAGGGACCTACTACATCATCGTGTGGCTTTCGAGCAGCTTTTTGCAACTGGTGCTGCTGCCCATCATCATCGTGGGCCAGAACATTCAAGCCACCGCGGCCGACAAGCGCGCCGAGGACACCTACAAAGACGCCGAAGCCGTGCTCAAAGAGGCCGAGGAGATCCAACAGCATCTCCTCGCCCAGGATCAGGCAATTTCGGACATCGTGGCGCGCCTCGAAAAGCTCGTGGCGCCCCCGGCGAGCGCCTAGGCGTGCGGCCTAACGGACGCCGGCGCTTTGGGCCGCGTCCGCTATCTGGCTACGTAACTCGTTCCAGGTGGGTAAGCAGCCCTTCAAGATGGCCAGGCGAAACGGCTCGGCGAACTGCGCGAAGTTGGCGCACTGCGTATTCGTCGAGACCGTGGCCAGCATGCTCGCGCCGACCGTGAGGTACGTCATCGCGCGAATCAAGTGGTTGACGCGTTTCTTCTCGTCGTCGCTCGCGTTTTCGAGAGAGTTGACGACCTTCGCGAGCCCACTGGTCTGATCTTGAATGGCGTTGAGCAGTAGCTCGTTGTACGGCGCGGCGAGGGCGAACTCCGTGGTGAAGGCGCGTCGTACCGAGTGTTCGGGGCTGGTCGCGCGATAGAGCATCTTGGAGATCGCGTCTTCTTCGAGAACGCGCACGAAGTTACTCGCGCGCATCCAGCGCGCGCGCATTAGTTCACGAAACGACGTCGCGACGAGATCCTCTTTGGAGTCGTGCAGTTTGTAGATCGCGCCGGGTGAGCAGTTGGCGCGACGCGCGATGCGCGAAATCGTCGCCCGGGTGTAGCCACTGCGACCGACGACGAGGAAAGTGGCCCACGCTAACTGCGAGCGAAGGTCGTTGGACGTGGGGGCGGTGTCGTGAATGAGCGTCTCGGTGAAGGGGCGCACGGGCACCGTACGGGGATCGGTCTCGAGTACTTCGAGGAGCACGCCTTCGACGATGCTCTGATACTCCTCGTCGCGACCGAGGTACGCGTCGGCGAAGATCTCCGCCACCATCATCGCGAAGAGCATCAGCGCGCGGGTGAACTCCGGCGACGCGTCGGGTGACTTCGTGTCTTCGGCCTCGAGTGATCCCTTGATGAAGATTTCGACCTCTTCGAGCAGGGTCGGCAGTCGACGGGCCGTCATCAGGAGTTGGATGGCGGCTACGTCGTTCGGACCCGCGTTCTTGACGTGCGTGAAGAGCGCCGCGGCACTCTCGGCGCCCGGACTCTTCGCGGCGTTCAGACAGAGGTCAAAGAGTGTGTTGATTCGTTCACCGAGTCGCGAAATCCATAGGTCCACCAGGAGCTCACCAAAGTCCTCGTAGCGCGCGTAGGTTGCGCCGTGCGTGAGGCCGGCCCGGTGACTGACGTCACGCAGCGAAAGGTGGTCGACGCCCACGCGCATCAGTTCGTCGATGGCCGCGTCGCGAATGGCCGAGTCGTTCGCGACGGCCCGCGCGCTACGGGTCCGGCTGGTTTTAGGCATACCCCAGGGTAACGAACAAACGCAGAATCGCCTCGCATGGTGGGCGCCACGGGAGGCGTCGGGTAGGTGCGAAGATTGGCGCGTGACGCCTCTTCTGCTGTCGACCGTGGTGAACGTGCACCGCGGGGTGGCGTTGCCGGCGGCGCGCGTCATCGTCGTCGCCGTACCGGTCACGATTGGCTTTCTGTACTGGTACTTGATCGCGCGGCGTCGGGGCGGACGTTGAGTATTCCCTACGTACCCCTCGACGGTCGCGATTGGCGATTCACGATGGGACTGCGTCCCCTCAACGTCGCGAAGTGGCTGGAGTTCGACGAGCACGTCGACGACGAACTGGCGCTAAAGACGCAACTGTTGCGCGAACGATACGACGACGTCGTCGCGACGCTGCCGGGTAGCGAGGAAGCCGCGGCGGAACTCGTGCGCGAACTTACGGCGAACCTTGAGTCGTACCATCCGACGCGCTCGCGCGCGATCAGCGACGAACACCCCATCGTCGCGGCCAGTCGACTCGTGCAAGAGGACCTGTGTCTCCTCGAGCGGCGCGACGCGTGGCGCTTAAGCGCGGCCTGCGTGTGCTTTCCTTCACGGTGGTCGCTGGCGAGCAAGCTGGGCGCGACGCTCGACGAGATTCACGGTCCCGTGCCCGGTTACGACGACGCGCTGGCCGGGCCGACGAACGCCTTTTTTGATCGACTCGGCGCCGAGCGATCGTACTGGCGACTGAACTGGACGTTGCTTGATTCGCCGGTGCTGCACCAACCACGTGGCGCGCGACGTCCGCCGAGCGGCGCGCTGTCGGACTGGTTCTTTCGCGTGGAGCGTCAAACGCTGCGACGCTTGGCGCGCAGCGGGGCCGTCGTCTTTACGATTCGCACCTACGTCGCGCCGGCGACCACGCTGGTGCGCGAGCACCCGGACTTTGGCGAGCACCTGTGGCGCGCGCTGGCGTCGGCGCCACCCGCGGTGCAGGACTACAAGGGATGGCGAGGCGTCGCCGATCGACTCGCGGACGCGCTCAGGAGCGGATGAGGTCCTTCGCGATCGCGATCACCTGCATCTCGTCGGTGCCGGCGTAGATGCGAAGGACGCGCGCGTCACGGCTCAGCTGTTCGACGCGGTACTCCGCGATGTAGCCGTTGCCGCCAAAGACCTGGATCGCGTCGTCGGCGACCTGACAGGCCGCCTGCGCGGCGTAGAGCTTCATGGCCGAGGCCTCGGCAAAACTGGGCGTGACCCCGTCGAGGGAGCGTTCCACGTGCGCGAACACCATGTTGCGCACGTTGAGGCGAGCGACCTCCATGTTGGCCAACTTCAACTGCACGAGTTGGTACTCGCCTATCGCCGTACCCCAAAGCTTGCGCTCCTTCGCGTAGGCCACCGCGAGTCGACAGCACTCTTCGATGATGCCGAGCGCCATCGCCGCGACGCCCGCGCGCTCGGCCACGAAGTTGTCCTTCGCGCTCTGGCGACCGCCGCCGCGCGGCTCTTCGGTTTCGCCCAAAAGTCGATCGCGTCCGACGCGCACGTCACTCAAGAAGACCTCACCCGTGGGTGAACCGTGCTGACCCATTTTGCGCATGGGCTTGGCCTGCTCGAGTCCGTCCATGCCCTTGTCGAGCACGAAGGTGAGCACCTTGCGATCGCGCCAGGGCGTGTCGCTGCCGTCGTCGAGTTTCGCGTAGAGGACGATCGTGTCGGCGTAGGGGCCGTTGGTGATCCACGTCTTTTGGCCGTTGAGTACGTACTCGTCTCCGTCACGGCGCGCGCTGGTACGCATGCCACCCAACGCGTCCGAACCGGAGTCGGGTTCGGTGATGGCCCACGCGCCGACTTTGTCGAGGGTCATGAGATCAAGGGCCCAGCGCTCCATCTGGGCGGGCGTGCCGAGTTTGTTGATAGTGCCCGCCGCGAGTCCGGTCGACACGCCCAGTGAGGTGACGAGGCCCGGACTGACGCGACACAACTCAATCGTGGGGATGAGCGTGAGCGCGGGGTCACCGCCCCCGCGTCGCGGCGCTGGCGCGTCGTCGCCGAGACGTTTGCGCTCGAGTTGGCGCTTGAAGTTTTCTTCGGCCATCGCGCGAAGGCCGAAGGTTCGGTACATCGTGCGAAGGATCTCGTAGGGCGGCAGACCGTGGTGTTCGAGGTCGTCGAGGTGGGGGCGAATCTCCTCGTCCACGAATCGACGCATGACGTCAATGATCGCCTGGTGTTCTTCCGACCACTGATACATCACGCACCCCCGCGTCTCGCGAGGGCCATCCTAAGGGACGACGGAAGAACCTTTCGCTCCACTCAACATCTGTTCGAGATACGCGCGCAGCCAAAACGATTGACCGAGTGCCACCAGTACCGGCGCGACGCCGAGCCAGGGGTCTTGGTGAAACTGCAAGGTGAAGAGGACTAACAAGACGGTGTCGGACACGACGCGACGCGTGGGTGACGCGCCGAGGCGTTGGGTGAGTTGCGCGTTGACGACCTCGACGTTGACCAGGGGCACTAAAGCGCCCAGTGACCAACGGCCCTGGAGTTCGCGCGCCGCGAAGGCGTAGGCCGCGGAGCCGACGAAGAAGAAGGTCAGCGCCAGCGCCATCGCGCTCGCCGCGAACCAGGTGGGAACGGGGTGTGCACTCCCGGGCCAGTGCGACAGCACGCTCACGTACAGGCCAAGCCCACCGAGCACACCGACGACGCCGTAGCGCGCGACGCGATTGAGCGCGCGCAGCAAGGGCAGCGCGTCAAACACGCGCCGCGTGTCGGGCGCGGACCCGTAGGAACGGGTCATCGCGGACCACGCAGTGCCGGTCCACACGCGCCACTGGCGTTCGCCCGAGGGGTCGGGGTACCAACCGGGGGGTGGCGTCGCCGACGTCGTCAAACTCACCGCACTAGTCTCCCATGCAAAGCCGAGTGGGGGGCGTCGATGAGTCGAGTACGGGGGGCGTCGGCACCGACGTCGGGTGCGCAAGATCACGGGGGTCTGGACGAACGCGCGCTGGACGAGGCGCTCAGTGCGGTCGCGGCGCGCGCACGTCACTGGGCCGAAACGCCTCCCGCACGACGCGCCGAACTACTCGCGCGCGTCGTGGCGGACACGCACGACGTCGCCGACGCCTGGAGCGCCGCCGGTTGCGCGGCGAAGGGGTACGACCCCTTGAGTGGCGAGGGCGGCGAGGAACTCTTTAGTGGGGTGGGCACCTTCTTGCGTCTCGCCCAGGCCCTGCGCACGTCGATGCTCGATCTCGCGCGCGTGGGACGGCCGCGCTACCCCGGTCCAGTCAAGCATCGTCCCGGGAACCGTCTGAGCGTGCAGGTCATGCCGGCGTCAACGTTCGACAAAATTCTCTACGCGCGCCAGACTGGCGAGATCTGGACGCAACCCGGCGTCGACGAGGCGCAGCTTCAGGCGGGTCAGGCGCTCGCCTACCGCGATCCACTCGCCCACGCGGGCGTCGCCCTGGTACTCGGCGCGGGCAACGTGGGCTCGCTCGGCCCGCGTGACGTGCTCCACAAACTCTTCGCTGAGGGCAAGGTTGTGGTCTTGAAGGCCAATCCGGTCAACGACTACCTCGTGGAGTACTGGGAGCACGCGTTGGCCGCACTGATTGACGAGGGCGTGCTTCGCGTGGTCCGTGGTGGCGCGCAGGTTGGCGCCTACCTAACGGGACACGACCTGGTAGACGAAATTCACGTGACGGGCTCGGACAAGACGCACGACGCCATTGTCTTTGGCGTGGGCGACGAGGGTGCCCGGCGCAAGGCGCGCGACGAACGCTTGATCACGAAACCGGTCAGTTGTGAACTCGGCAGTGTGTCGCCGGTCGTGATCGTGCCCGGTGACTGGAGCGAGAGGGAGATCGAGTACCAGGCTCGCCACGTGGCCTCGATGATCGCCAACAACGCGGGCTTTAACTGTCTGACGCCGCGCGTCCTGGTTACTTCGGCGCACTGGGCGCAGCGCGCGAAGTTTCTCGACGCGCTCGAGGGCGTCTTCGCGACGCTCGCGCCGCGGCGCGCGTACTACCCAGGCGCGGCGTCGCGTCGTGACGAGTTTCTCGCCCAACATCCCGAGGCGCGTCAGATCGGCGTCGCCGGCGACGGCGAAATGCCTTGGACGCTTATTCGCGACGTCGACGCGACGAACCCCGACGACATCTGCTTCAACGTCGAGGCGTTTTGCGCGCTGACCAGTGAAACCGCCCTCGAGAGTGCCTCGCCGGCTGACTTCTTAGATGAGGCGACGACATTTTGCAACGAGCGGCTGTGGGGCACGTTGTCGATGACGATTCTCTGTGACCCGCGGACGATGAAACGGCCCGACGTCGCGACCGCGCTTGATCGCGCGGTCGCCGAGTTACGCTACGGCTCAATTGGCGTGAATCTCTGGCACGCGATGAGCTTCGCCTTCGCCACGACCGCGTGGGGCGCCTACCCCGGACACCCCGTCACCGACATTCAGTCGGGGAGCGGTTTCGTTGGCAACACGTACCTGTTCTCCTCGGTGGAAAAGTCCGTCGTGCGCGGACCCTTCGTCGTCTCCCCGGCGCCGCCCTGGTTCGCGACCAACCGTCACGCGCACGCGACTCTGCGCAAGCTCTTGGACTTCGAGGCGGCCCCGTCGTGGCGCAAAGTGCCCGCGCTGCTACGCGCGGCTATGACGAAATAGGCAGCGAGACCAGCGTCGTCGCGCCCACCGCGGCGCAACGACGCGGTCCACAGGCGACGTTGAGCAGTCCCGTGGGCACGTAGCGCAACGTGACGGGCTCGACGCGAGCGCCGTTCACGCGTTCGAGCCGCGGCGCGTTCGTGGCGCTGGCGCCCACCGCGACGCATCGTCGTAGCGAGGCGCACGCGAAGGCGTTCGTTCCCGGCAGCGTCGCTAGTCGCGACCAACGCCCGCCGAAGTTTGCGGTGCGCACGACTTCGCTCGATCCGGCGTTGGCTAACGCGACGCAAGTGGTCCGACGACACTGGGCCACGTTCAGCGAAGTCCACGTACGAGGGACCGTGAGTGTGGTCCACGTGACACCACCGTCGCGGGTGACGGCGAGGGACGCGCGGTCGGCACTCGACGCGCTCACCAAACAGTTAAAGATCGCCGCGCAGGCGACTGACGTCACGCTTTCGCCGCTGGCCCACGACATCGTGAGCGGCGTGGACCACGTGAGGCCCGCGTCGGCCGAGAAACTGAAACGCTCGTCGCCGTTCGCGCCAAGGTCAACCAGATCGCAGTTACCCGCGGCGTCGCACGACAGCGCGCGCACGCCGAGTCCGCCCGGTGGCGGCGTCGCGTTCATCAGTTCGTGCGTCGTCGCGTCAAAACGCCAGAGCAGATCGGCGCGGCCGTCGGTCCCCGCGACGAGACAGGAGTTCGCGCTACAGGCGGTCGTCGCGAGCGACGGTGCCGTCGCGACCGGGGTCGCGAGAGTGACCCAGTGGCCACTCGGCGTCGCGAACTGGGCGGTGGCGACCGGTCCGACGCCACTGAGTGACGTCCCGGTCGCGACGCACACGTCGTCGCGCGCGCAGCCGACCTGTGAGAGGGCGACGGAGATGCTCGAGGCCGGTACCCCGAGTACGGGGGGTGTCGCGCGCGAGCTCGACGAGCCACAGGCGCTGAGCACCAGCGTCGAGGTGAGTATCGCGCCCGCGACGACGAGGCGTGCGCGACGACGTCGAGAGGCGGATCGTGACATGAGTGGTCTCCGCGCCGAGGGCGCCGCGGCTAGCTCGCCGAGCGAACGGCGGCGCTCAGCACGGCGAGACCGTCGGCCAACTGCTCGTCGGAGATGACGAGCGGCGGTAAGAGTCGGATGACGTTGCCGTAGGTCCCCGCCGACAGCGCGATGACGCCCTGTTGGTTGCAGTACGACACGATGGCCTTGGCGGCCGCGGCGTTGGGGTTCGTGGTACCGGGCTCGATGAGCTCAATCGCCACCATGGCGCCGCGTCCGCGGACGTCGCCGATAATTGCGACGTCTTGCTGGAGCGTGCGTAACGTGGCGAGCATCGTGGCGCCGAGTTCGCGCGCTCGCGCGGCAAGATTTTGATCGCGCATCGTCGCGATCGTCGCCAACGCCGCCGCGGCGGCGACCGGATTACCCCCGTAGGTGCCGCCGAGCCCACCCTCGTGCACCGCGTTCATCAGTTCGGCGCGACCGGTCACTGCCGCGAGGGGCATGCCGCCCGCGAGACCCTTGGCCGTCGTGACGAGGTCGGGCACGACGCCCTCGTGATTGACCGCGAACCAGTCACCGGTGCGACAAAAACCACTTTGAATCTCGTCGGCGATAAAGACCACGCCGTGGCTGGTCGTCCACGTCGACAGCGCCGGAAGGAAACCGTCGGCGGGCACGATGAAACCACCCTCGCCCTGGATGGGCTCGATGAGCAACGCGGCGACGTTGTGCGCGCCGACTTGGGTTTCGATCAATCGAATGGCCTGCGCGGCCGCCTCGGCGCCGCTCAAACCGTCACGGAACGGGTAGCTCATCGGCACGCGGTAGACCTCGGGCGCGAACGGTCCGAAGCGATCCTTGTAGGGCATGTTCTTCGCGGTGAGGGCCATGGTGAGATTCGTTCGACCGTGGTACGCGTGGTCGAAGACGACAATCGCCGGTCGACCCGTCGCCAGACGCGCAACTTTGATCGCGTTCTCGACCGCTTCCGCGCCCGAGTTGAACAAGGCACTGGTCTTGGCGAAATCGCCGGGCGTGAGTGCGGCCAGTTCTTCACAGACCTTCACGTAACTCTCGTAGGGGGTGACCATGAAACACGTGTGCGTGAAATTCGCGACCGCTTCGCTGACCGCGTCGACCAGCGCCGGCACGGCGTGACCAATGGACGTGACGGCGATGCCCGAACCGAGATCGAGAAAGCGATTGCCGTCGACGTCTTGCAAAATGGCGCCCTCGCCACGTTCCATGTAGACGGGCAGACCCTGGGTGAGTCCGTGGCTGACGGTGGCGCGACGACGGGCGTGCAGCTCTTGGGACTTGGGCCCAGGAATTTCGGTCACGACCCGACGTTCGGTGCCGATAGACGAATCAATTGACGAAACCATGGTGCTCTCCTGGACGTTGCGCGTGGTGGAAACGTTTCCAGCGTACTTCGCGACTTTTAGTGTCGCGCGAGAAGCGAAAACGGGTGACCGAAGTCACCCGTTGCTCGCTGGCGGAGGAGGTGGGATTTGAACCCACGGTGCCCGTAGACACAGCAGTTTTCGAGACTGCCCGATTCGGCCGCTCTCGCACCCCTCCGGCAACGAGTCTACAACGGCCACGAGACCCACTTTCGGGCGTGCGCGGTGGTTGGCTACGCTCGCCAGATGTCCGACGACGAGCGATTTATGCGCGAGGCGCTGGCGGCCGCCGCGTTCGCGGCGACGCACGACGACGTGCCCGTCGGGTGCGTACTGGTGCGCGACGACGAGGTCATCGCGGTGGGGGAGAACCGGCGAGAGGTCGACGCGGACCCGACGGCACACGCCGAGGTCGTCGCGCTTCGCCGGGCCGCACTCGCGCAGAGTCGTTGGCGTATGGACGGCGTCACGGCCTACGTCACGCTCGAGCCGTGCGTCATGTGCGCCGGCGCGCTCTTGAACGCGCGCGTCGAGCGGGTCGTGATCGGCGCCCTCGACGAGAAGGCCGGCGCCGTGGGTTCGCGTTACAACCTCTTGAGCGATCCACGACTCTTGCACGAAGCGCGTTTGACCTACGACGTCGGCGTCGAAGAGTCCGCCGCTTTACTCCGCGCGTTCTTCGAGTCGCGCCGCTGACGCCCTTTTCGTCGTCAGCGTCGCGACGTCGAGCTACTCGCCGAAATACTCCTCGTCGGTGACGTGCTGCATCCAGTTCGTCTCGGGCTCGTCACTCGGGCCGACACCTTCGGTGATCGACAAGTGGGTCATGTAGTGATCGGCGAGCGCGCCGTGCCAGTGGACTTCGTGCGGCGGGGTCGTGACGACGTCGCCCGCTTGAATGATGACGCGCTCTTGACCCTTGGTCTGCACCTGACCGACACCGTCGGTGACGCACAGGGTCTGGCCGAGGACGTGGGAGTGCCAGGCACTGCGCGCGCCCGGGCTGAAGCGCACCGAGTTCACCCGAATGCGCGAAGGCTCTTCACCCGTCACGATCGGATCAATCCAGACCTCGCCAGTGAACGTCTCGCTTACGCCCTTCATGGTGGCTGGCTTCGATTTCTTTTCCATGGTTTTCCTTCCGGTCGTCGACCGATCGTCGTACGGTCAGTCCAACACTGCAACGTGGCGGAGGAGGTGGGATTTGAACCCACGGAAGGTTTCCCTTCACACGATTTCCAATCGTGCCGATTCGGCCGCTCTCGCACTCCTCCAAAGGGCACCCTTCATGAATCGAATGCCGGCTCGTTAGGCTACCTGACGCCGTCACGCGCCTCTCGGTCTCGTCGTCGACGGGTGGCGCCGGCCGGGAAGCAATGAAGGGTTCTTGGGTAAACTGGCGACGCCGAGATTGAAAGCGGTGGTCGGGTCCCGTGCGACGACCGTTCGTGAACCGAGTCAGGGGTGGAAGCCAGCAGCTCTCAGCGGATTGTGTTGGGTGCCACGGATCGCCTGGCCACCGCTTTGGACCTCGGCGTGCGACAGCGCGCCGTTAGCATCGGTGCGTGCGTGAGCCTTCGTCGTCTCTGATTCAAGTCGAGGGCGTCACCTCGCTCTATCGCCGTTTTCGCCCCGGACGGTTCGCCGAACTGCGTGGTCAAGATCACGTCGTGCGGGCGCTGCAGGGCGCGGTCAATAACGACCGCGTGTCGCACGCCTACCTCTTTTCTGGGCCACGCGGTACGGGTAAGACCACCACGGCGCGCGTGCTCGCCAAGGCCCTCAACTGTGAAAACCCCGTTGACGGTGACGCCTGTGGCGTGTGCGCGAGTTGCGTCGCGATCGCGAAGGGCGCGTCGCTCGACGTGGTGGAACTCGACGCCGCGTCGAACAACGGCGTCGACGACATTCGTGAGATCACCGCTGGCGCGTGGCATAACACGCCCGGCCGCTGGAGAATTTACATCTTCGACGAGGTCCACCAACTCTCGAAGGCCGCTTCGGCCGCGCTCTTGAAGACGTTGGAGGAGCCACCCCCGCACGTGGTGTTCGTGCTGGCGACGACCGATCCGCACAAGGTCTTACCCACGATTCGTTCGCGCACCCAGCACCTCGAGTTTCGCCTCTTCGCGGGCGACACGCTGGGGTCGCTTTTGCGTGAAGTGGATCACGCGGCCGGACTGCGCGCGGACGACGCGATCATTGAAGCGGCGGTTCGTCTCGGTCGCGGTTCGGCGCGTGACGCGCTGAGTGCGCTCGATCAACTGCTGGCCACTGGGGCGCTCGACGAGACGCAACCCTCCTTTGACGCGTTACTGGGGGCGCTCGTGGCCAGTGACGCGGTCGAGGCGCTGCGCGCGCTCGCGACGCTCTCGCACGAAGGCTGGGACCCCGAGCAGTTGACCGAGAACCTCGTGGCGGAGGTCCGTCAGATCTTCTTATTGCAGGTGGCCCCCGAGGTGGCCGACGCCGTGGACCACGATCGCGAACGATTGACGACTTGGGGCCAACAGTTGGGTCTCGCGCGAAGTGTTCGCGTCCTCGAAACCCTCGGCAAGGCCCTGCGCGATATGAAGAGCGCGTCCGAGAAGCTGGTGACGCTTGAAGTCGCGTTGGTGCGTCTCGTTCGCCCCGACCTTGACGCGACCTACGAGGCGCTCGACGAACGCCTGAGCAAGCTTGAGCGTGGGGCGCGCCAGGTCCCCGCTCCCGCCCCCGCCACACCGCCACCCCCGCCGCCACGTCGGCCGATTGGCGCGAGCGCGGCGGACGCGCCACCCACGACGCCGCGTGACTCGTCTGCGTCGACGCCGCCCGACGTGGCCCACGCGTTAACGCCGACGACCGCCGCCGAATCCGCGCCGCTGCGTGAACCCGCAACCACGCCGACTCCTCGAACCGAGAGCTCGGCGTTGAACTTTGAGGACGTGCGAGAACGCTTCACCGCGAACGTGATTCCGCGGACGTCGCGCGCGGCCCAGTTACTCCTGCGCACGGCGCGCGTGGAGGGACTCACCGGGACGACCCTCACGATTGCGGTGCCCAGCGAAGAGTCGCGCCAAAATACCGAGATGATCGCGCAGGGACTGCGCAGCGCGATGGAGCACGAGTTCAAAACGCCCCTGCAACTGTCGTGGATCGTCGACCCGTCGCTGACCGGGTCTCCGATCAGCGACGCGCATCGCGCGCCGCCGGCGGCCGCGCCCGTCGTCGACGACGAGGGCGACGACGACGGACCCGTCGTCGTGGTGGACTCCGCGGCGGCGCACTTGATCACGGAGATGTTCCCGGGCGCCGAGGAGATCTCGTGAACTACCCGCCGGCGCTGCAAGCCGTGGTGGACGAACTCGGACGCTTTCCGGGCGTCGGTCCGAAGTCGGCTCAGCGCATCGCCTTTTGGATGATGCGTCAACCGAGCGAGGACGTCGAGCGATTGGCCGGCGCGCTGCGCGAAATGTCAACCCGGCTCGCCTTTTGCGAGCGCTGCTGCAACGTCGCCGAGACCGGTGGCCTGTGCGTGATCTGCGCCGACGAACGTCGCGACCAGACCATCATCTGTGTCGTGGAGAATCCGCCCGACGTCGTGGCGGTCGAGCGCTCCGGTGCCTTCCGCGGGACCTACCACGTGCTGCACGGCGTCTTGAATCCGTTGGAGGGCGTCACGCCCGATCGACTGCGTATCCAAGAGTTGCTGCAGCGTTTGCACGGTCCGGTCAAAGAAGTCATCTTGTGCTTTAACTCCAACGTCGAAGGTGACCACACCGCCATGTACCTAAGTCGACTGCTGCAGGTGCCCGGTCTCGTCGTCTCCCAGCCGGCCAGTGGGTTACCCGTGGGCAGCGACGTCGAGTTCGCCGACGACCTGACCTTGGGTCGCGCCCTCGAAGGACGACGCGTCCTCACCGACTAAACCCCTAGGCGAAGTGGGCGACGCAAAACGCGCCGACGCCGAGGCAGTACAGCCCGAAGGGCGTCAACGTCTTCGTGGTGAAGTACCGCACTAAGAATCGCACCGACACGTACGCGGCGATCGCGGCGAAGAGGGCGCCGACCAGGGTCTGGGCGCGTACGCCGTGGCCTAAGGGTCCGAAGAGATCGGGCAGTTTCAACACGCCCGCCGCCAAAATGATCGGCGTCGCGAGGAGGAACGAGAAGCGGGCGGATTCTTCGTGGCTGTAACGGCCAAGGAGCCCGGCCACCATCGACACTCCACTACGCGAGATGCCGGCGAAGAGCGCGAGAATCTGCGACGAACCGATTACCACGGCCCCGAGGGGACGCATCGTGGCGAGCGTGCGACGCCGCGCGTGACGGCCCTGGCCACGTCGCAGCCATTCGCCGATGAGGAGAATGACGCCGTTGAGCGTCAGAAAGATCGCGGCGTCGAGTGGCTTCGCGAAGAGAACGCGGAACTTCTTCTCGAAGACCAGTCCGACGAGTCCGACCGGCACGCTGGCGAGCACGAGTAACGCGAGTAGGCGGTACTCGGGGTTCGTGGTGGCGTCGTCCAAGCGCCACAGCGCGCGCGGGCCGCGCTCGCGGGCGCGGCGCAGCTGGTCACCCAGGCCACGGGCCAGTTCGAACCACGTCGCGCGGTAGTAGACGAGCAGACCGGCGGCGGTGCCCACGTGCAGCCCGACGATGAAGGCGAGAAAGAAGGACCGTGGTTGGCTCTGGGCCGCGACCAGGTTGTGCCAGCCAAAGAGGCTGGGCACCAGCACCGAGTGACCCAAACTCGAGATGGGAAAGAGCTCGGTGACGCCCTGAAGTAAGCCCATGATGACGGCTTGAACGTAGGTCAAGGGGCTCAGCACGCCCACAGGCTAAACGCTGAGCCAAACTAGGGCGTGCGGTCTCTCATCCTCGTGCGTCACGCGAAGGCGGTCCCGGCCGGCGCCGGGACGAGCGACGTCGAACGCGCCCTGAGCTCGCGTGGGGTGGCCCAGTGCGCGCAACTTCGTCGTCGGATCAGCGACCCCGACGATCTCGGTCGCTACGGCCCCGTCCACGCCTTAGTCAGCGCGGCCGCGCGCACGCGCGAGACCTTCGAGTTGGCCTTCGCGGGCACCTCGTTCGTTGAGGGAGTGACGTACTCACCGACTATCTACAACGGCGCGCGCGACGTGTCCGCCGACGACTTGCTCGCGGCGTTGGTGGAGGTCGACCCCCTCGAGGGCTCGCTACTTGTCGTCGCGCACAACCCGAGCGTGGCCGAGTTGTTGTGGGCGTTAACGGGTGAAGTTTTGCGTGACGGCTACCCGACGGCCGGCCTGTGCGTGATTACCCTCCACGGCGCGGGACGAGTGGATGAGTGCGCGTACGAGCTCGTGGAACGCGTCGTCGTCGATTAGGGGATTTGGACAAAGGTAAAACCTTTTGCCGTTCGTGGCTTT
Organism: Acidobacteriota bacterium; assembly: GCA_028873575.1. Lineage (GTDB taxonomy): Bacteria > Actinomycetota > Acidimicrobiia > Acidimicrobiales > RAAP-2 > RAAP-2. The sequence continues at coordinate 61,241 of JAGWHY010000004.1, forward strand.
GCAGGCCACGCTTCGTGGTTCGTGACCACCGGAGCCAGCAGCGATCACCGCGAGAAAGGCACGCTTCGACCAGGTAAAATCGGCTTGTTTCTGGTTCCGCAGAACTGAAGTCCAGGGTCCGCAAAACTGAAGTTCATGGTTCGCAGAACTGAAGTTTGCGGTATAATAATCTGGTGCCGGCTCAGTCCTATCCCCTGCGAAAGCGGCGGGCTCTGGCCCTGACCACCACTCTCATGGCCGACGCGCCGGTCGTACTCCTCGAAGGCCCTCGAGCCGTGGGGAAATCTACGCTCCTGAACCAAGTGGCCGCCGCACAGAGCGGTCGCGTGGTCGACCTGGACGAACCGGCGACAAGAGACGCTGTAGTGGCGGACCCGGCACTGGCGGTGTCGGGGGAAGGTCCGGTGTGCCTGGACGAGTACCAGAAGGCACCCGAAGTACTCGAGGCCATAAAGGCTGAACTGAACAAGCACACTGCACCGGGCAGATTTGTTCTGACTGGTTCCACCCGACACGACTCGCTCCCAGTTACCGCGCAGTCACTCACTGGGCGCGTGACCTCCCTAACCGTGTTCCCACTCTCCCAGGGGGAGCAGTGTGGTGTGCACGAGGACTTCCTGGAAGTTGCTATCAACGACCCGTCCAAAGTAATCACCAGGCATCTGGCCACTACGACTCGGCCCGATTACATCGCTCGTGTCACGTGCGGGGGTTTCCCCCTCGCTCTCGCCGCTTCTTCCGGTGACGCTCGGCGCCGGTGGATCCGAGATTACGTCCGACTCACGCTTGAGCGCGACGTCCGAGACCTCAGCAATCTTCGTCAAGGGGACAAACTACGAACACTTCTGGATCGCCTGGCGGGACAGACCGCCCAAGTCCTCAACGTGGCGAAGGCGGCTGAGGATGTGGGACTTACCGACAAGACGGCAGAAAGCTACGTCAACCTTTTGGAGAAGGTGTTCCTGGTCTACCGTCTCGAGGCGTGGGGGACGACCCTCATTGCACGGACCTTGTCGAAACCGAAGGTACATGTGCTCGACACCGCCGTGGCGGCCGTGCTGATGCGACTCACTCCGGAGAAGCTGACCACCATTGATGCTACAGCCAGTAAGAAATTTGGTCACCTGGTTGAGACGTTCGCAGTCGGCGAACTGAGGAAACAGGCCTCCTGGATCGAGGGGATCACGGGCATCGGTCATTGGCGCCATCATGACGGAGACGAAGTCGACCTGATTATCGAGCGCGAGGACGGGGGAATACTGGGTTTCGAGATGAAAGCTGGAGGCCGGGTGTCGGGACCAGAGTTGAAAGGGTTGGCCCACCTGAGGGACAGCGTGGGAGACCGATTCCTTGGTGGCTTCGTCCTCTACTTGGGAAAGCGCTCTTACACCTACAGTGACCGGATTCACGTAGCCCCGCTCGATCGACTTTGGACTCCGATCGGCGACTGATGGCGCTGGCCTGGCCCAGCTGAGGCAGGCACTGGAGTTCACTGAGTCTCCGTCGGCCGAGAACCACGTCAGGTCGGTGTTAGGGCCTCATTGTCCCGCAAGGATCTTCCACGCGACCGCGTTTGTCCGAACGGTTGGGGGATCCTTGTCCAAATCCCTCGACTAGAGCGAACGCAGAATCGCGCCGTCGCCCTGACCGCCCCCGCCGCACAGCGCCACCGCCGCGACGCCGCCGCCGCGACGACGCAGTTCGTAGAGCGCGGTTAGCGCCAAGCGCGTTCCCGACATGCCGACCGGGTGTCCGAGCGCGATCGCGCCGCCGTTGACGTTGATCTTGTTCTCGTCGATGCCCAGATCGTCGGCCGAGGCGAGTCCCACCGCCGCGAAGGCCTCGTTGATTTCGAACAGGTCGAGACCCTTCACGTCGAGCTGCGCCTTGGCGGCGGCCTGTTGAATCGCGCGCGAGGGTTGCGTGAGCAGCGACGCGTCGGGTCCGGCGACTTGGCCGTAACTGACCAGTTCACCGAGGGGGGTGAGTCCCAGTTCGGCGCAGCGCTCTTCGGACATCACGATGAGCGCGGCCGCCCCGTCGGAGATCTGTGAGGCGTTGCCGGCGGTGATGGTCCCGTCCTTTTCGAAGGCGCCTCTCAGCGCGGCCAGTGACTCGACCGTGGTTTCGCCGCGCACGCCCTCGTCGGTCGCGACCTGCAGCGGGTCGCCCTTACGCTGGGCGACGGCGACGGGGACGATCTCTTCGGCGAAGCGGCCCGAGGCGATCGCGGCGGCCGCCAGTTGGTGGCTGCGCGCCGAGAACTCGTCTTGACGCTGACGCGTGATGGCGCCTGCGTTGTAGCGCTCGGTGGCCAGTCCCATCGCGCAGTGGTCGAAGGCGCAGGTCAGTCCGTCGAACATCATCGAGTCGACAACCTTCTGGTCGCCAATGCGGTAGCCGGCGCGCGCGCCTGGGAGGAGGTAGGGCGCGTTGGTCATGGACTCCATGCCCCCGGCCACCACCACGGCGGCTTCACCGGCGCGAATCATCAGGTCGGCGAGGTAGAGAGTCTGCAGTCCCGACAGGCAGACCTTGTTAATCGTGGTGGCGTGCACGCTCATCGGCACGCCGCCGGCGACGGCCGCCTGGCGAGCCGTGATCTGGCCCTGTCCGGCCTGGATGACTTGGCCCATCAAGACCGCGTCGACGCTCTGGGGGTCGACGCCGGCGCGCTCCAGGGCGCCCTTAATGGCCACGCCACCTAGATCTTGGGCGCTAACGGAGGCAAAGGCTCCCGACAACTTGCCAATGGCGGTGCGGCTACCCGCGACAATCACACTGCGCGACATGAACTCTCCTTCGACGTCCCCCCGGGGATGGGTCCACGTTAGACGCTCGCCCCTCGCGGCCAAGTGGTGTCAAAAAAAGGGTGTGCGGGTCGAAGCGGCCCACTAGTCTCGCGCAGATGACTGAGATACTTGACGCCGTGCGAGCCGGGGCCGGGCCCGAGGTGCTCGCGGATCTACCCATGCCGACCTCCACGCGGGCGGTCTTCGTGCGCCGCGAGGATCAGAATCTCTTTGACGGGGTTCCGAGTGAGGAGAAGGACCCGCGCCGCAGTCTGCGCGTGGGTGAGGTGCCGCTGCCCGAACTCGCCCCTGACGAGGTCTACCTCGCGGTGATGGCGTCGTCGATCAACTTCAACACTGTCTGGACGAGCATCTTCGAGCCGGTCTCCACGTTCGGATTCTTGGACCGTTTAGGTAAGGAGTCGTTCTGGGGCAAGCGCCACGCGCTCGACTACCACGTCGTGGGTTCGGACGCCTCGGGCGTGGTGCTGCGCACCGGTTCGGCCGTGCGCAACTGGAAGGTCGGTGACGAGGTCACCGTGCACTGCAACTACGTCGACGACCAAGACCCGGCGAGCCACGACGACTCGATGCTCGGCAATCAACGCATTTGGGGTTTCGAAACGAATTTCGGGGGACTCGCCGACATCTCGGTCGTGAAGGCGAACCAGCTGATGCCCAAGCCCACCCACCTCTCGTGGGAGGAGGCGGCGGTGAACGCGCTGTGCAATTCGACCTCGTATCGCATGCTGGTGTCGCGCAACGGCGCGCCGGTGACCCAGGGTGACAAGGTGCTGATCTGGGGCGCCTCGGGCGGCATTGGCTCGTACGCCGTGCAGCACGTACTGAACTCTGGCGGCGTGCCCATTGGCGTCGTCTCGAGTGAGGACAAGGTCGAGACCCTGCGCGAGTTGGGCTGTGAGTACGTGATTAACCGTCGCGAGAAGAACTACCGCTTCTGGAAGGACGAGCACACCCAGGACGAGAGCGAGTGGCGTCGCCTCGGTAAGGACATTCGCAGTCTGGTCGGCGACGACCCCGACATCGTCTTTGAGCACCCGGGCCGTTCGACCATGGGCGCGAGCGTCTTCGTCACCAAGCGCGCGGGGACCATCGTCACCTGCGCGGCGACCAGTGGCTACATGATCGAGTACGACAACCGCCACCTGTGGATGAAGCTCAAGACGATCAAGGGCTCGCACTTTTCGAACTACCGAGAGGCCTGGGCGGCCAATCAGACCATCGTCGATGGCAAGGTCGTCCCGCCGCTGTCGGCGGTCTTTCCCTTGGAGGAGACCGGCGAGGCCGCCTACGAGGTGCAGCACAATCGCCACGAGGGCAAGATTGGCGTGCTCTGCGTGGCCGAGCGCGAGGGCTTAGGCATCACGAACCCCGAGCTGCGCGCGAAGGTGGGCGAAGAGCGCCTCACCATTTTCCGTCGTCACGACGGCGAGGAGTAGATCGTGGAATCACTGCTGACCGAAATCGACCACGTGGCGATTGCCGTGAACGACCTCGACGCCGCGATTGCCTGGTACGCCGAGAACTTCGGCGCGACGGTGGAACACCGCGAGATTGTCGAGTCCGACGGCGTCGCCGAGGCGCTGTTGCGCGTCGCCGACTCCTACATCCAACTCCTGACGCCCACGCGCGAGGACTCGCCGGTCGCGAAGTACCTCGCGAAGAAGGGCGAAGGTCTGCACCACGTGGGCTATCGCGTGGCCAACGTCGCGCACGCGCTTGACGCGCTACGCGCGAGCGGCAGTCGACTCATCGACGAGGCGCCGCGGCCCGGGTCGCGCGGCACGACCGTCGCCTTCGTGCACCCGAAGACGTCCTTTGGCACGCTCATCGAATTAGTCGAGGACCCCACCGTTAGTTCGTAGGACGTCCTACTACGCGGTAACGCGGAAAGTTTTACTTCCAAGTAAGGCCGAAGTTTGTTTCAATCCGTGCGCGCGGCGTCCGTGGCGCGCGCGCGTTTGTCCGACGCGCGTGGTGCCTTGGCTAGCCTGAGAACTCATGGAGCACTCAATGGCAGAACGCCTCGCGCAACTCGAAGCACGAAAGGCCGAAGCGCGCGCCGCCGGTGGCGAAAAGGCGATCGAACGACACCACGCGAAGGGTCGCATGACCGCGCGCGAACGCGTCGAGTACTTGATGGACGAGGACTCGTTCCAAGAGCTCGACATGTTGAATCGTCACGGCGCGTCGGGTATGGGGCTGGAAGATTCGCGACCCTACACCGACGGCGTCATTACCGGATTCGGCAAGATCGACGGTCGCAAGGTCTGCGTCTACTCCCAGGACTTCACCGTCTTCGGCGGCGCCCTAGGTGAGACCCACGGCGAGAAGATCCACAAGATCATGGACCTCGCCATCACGATGGGTCTGCCCATTATTGGGCTGAACGACGGCGCGGGCGCACGTATCCAAGAGGGCGTCGCCGGCCTCAACGCCTACGGAGGGATCTTCCACCGCAACGCGCGCGCCTCGGGCGTGGTGCCGCAGATCTCGGTCATTCTCGGACCCTGCGCCGGTGGCGCGGTCTACTCCCCAGCCCTCACCGACTTCATCTTCATGGTCAAGGACTCGAGCCACATGTTCATCACCGGCCCCGACGTCGTGAAGACCGTCACCGGTGAGGACGTGACGCTCGAAGAGCTCGGCGGGGCGATCACGCACGCCACCAAGTCGGGCGTGGCGAACTTCGTGATGCCCGACGAGAAGAGCGTCCTCGACGAGGTCCGCTACCTGTTGTCGTTCCTCCCGTCGAACAACATGGAAGAGCCCCCGAGGATCATGAGCGGCGACGACCCCGACCGACTCTGTGAGAACCTGCGAGACCTCCTTCCCTCGTCACCCAATCAGCCCTACGACATGAAGAAGGTCATCACGGCGGTCGTGGACGACGGCGACTACATGGAGGTGCACGCCACCTACGCCCAACAGGTGACTTGCGGCTTCGCGCGCCTCGACGGTCACACGGTGGGCATCGTGTCCAACCAACCTCAGGTCCTCGCGGGCGTACTCGACATCGATTCGAGTGAGAAGGCCGCGCGCTTCGTGCGCACGTGTGACGCCTTTAACGTCCCGATCATTACCTTCGTCGACGTCCCGGGCTTCATGCCCGGCGTCGACCAGGAGTACGGCGGCATCATTCGCCACGGCGCCAAACTGCTCTACGCGTTTTGCGAAGCCACGGTGCCGCGCATCTCGGTCATCACGCGCAAGGCTTACGGCGGCGCGTACGTCGTGATGAACTCCAAGTCAATCGGGGCCGACCTCGCCTACGCGTGGCCGACCGCGGAGTTGGCGGTCATGGGCGCCGCGGGCGCGGTGGAGATCGTCCACCGGCGCGAACTCGCCGCCGCCGACGATCCCGAACGCGCGCGCGCCGAGATGATCGAGGACTACGAAGAGCGCTACGCCAACCCCTACGTCGCGGCCGAGCGAGGTTTCATCGACGACGTCATCGACCCGGCCGAAACCCGTCGGGTGCTCGCGCGTTCCCTGGACCTACTGCGCGGCAAGCGCGAAGACCTCCCCAAACGCAAGCACGGGAACGTGCCACTGTGAACTACGGTCTCGCGCCGCGCCCCGAACTACCGCCCGAGGAGATGGCCGCGGTCATCGCGGCGGCCGAAGAGCTCTTGCGCGTGGAGCGTCGACGATTGGCCGACGTGACGCCGAGGTGGCGCTTTTCGGGGCGTTGGTTTAACAGCGGTCCGTTCACGCACCGGCGGCCGCACGACTTCAGCTAGTTGATTCGACCATCGTGAGGAGATCGTCCATGATGGCGGCTAGGGAGAAGTCCTTCGGCGTGTAGATCCGCGCGACCCCGAGCGCGCGCAAGTGCTCGGCGTCCTCGTCGGGCACGATGCCACCCACGACGACCGCGGCCTCGACGTCGTTCTCGCGGAGCCCGTCGAGGACACGCGGCACCAGCGCGAGGTGTGAGCCGGAGAGAATCGACAGGCCGATCACGTCGACGTCCTCGTCGCGCGCGGCCGCCACGATCTCCTCGGGCGACAGACGAATGCCCTGATAGATAACTTCGAACCCGGCGTCACGCGCGGCTACGGCGATCTGCTCGGCCCCGTTGGAGTGACCGTCGAGCCCGGGCTTGGCGACCAGTAGTTTCGGGCGCGAGCCGCGACGGGTCTCGAGGGCCCGGGCGCGCGTCGCGAGTTCGCTGAAGCGTTCACCGCGCGGGCTCGCCGCGGCGCCGACGCCGGTCGGCGCGCGGTACTCGCCGTAGACCTCGCGCAGCGCGTTTGCCCACTCGCCCGTGGTGCCGCCCGCCTTCGCGAGGGCAATCGTGGGGACCATGATGTTGTCCTCGGGGGCGGTACTCGCCGCCACGCGTCGTAGTTCGTCGAGGGCCCGCGTGACTGCGGTCTCGTCGCGCCGCGCGCGCCACGCGCGCACGTCGGCGACCAACTGCGCCTCGACGGCCGGGTCGACCGTGACGATGGACTCGAGTCCATCCCCGGTCAGGGGGGAGTCGCTCGTCTCGCGAAACCGATTCACGCCCACGACGACCTGTTCGCCGGACTCGATGCGCGCGACGCGCTCACTTTGACTCTTCACGAGTCGGCTCTTCAGTTCGTCAATGGCCGCGAAGGCGCCGCCGAGGGCGAGGACGTCGTCGAGTTCCTCGCGTACCGCGTGACTGAGTTCTTGAACCTTGGCCTCCATCACCGTCGATCCGGCGAAGAGGTCCGGGTAGTCCAGAATGTCGCTCTCGTAGGCGAGGACCTGTTGAATGCGCAAGCTCCACTGTTGGTCCCAGGGTCGCGGTAGACCGAGAGCCTCGTTCCAGGCGGGGAGTTGAATGGCGCGCGCTCGCGCGTCGGCCGAGAGGGTGACGCCGAGCATCTCGAGCACGATGCGTTGGATGTTGTTCTCGGGCTGTTGCTCGGTCAGACCCAAGGAGTTCACCTGCACGCCGTAGCGAAAGCGTCGCAGTGATGGATCTTCCACGTGGTAGCGCGTGCGACAGATCTCGTCCCACAGTGCGGTGAAGGTCCGCATCTTGGCGACCTCCTCGACGAAACGCACGCTGGCGTTCACGAAAAACGAAATGCGTCCCACCACGTTGGGCATCGCGGCGGGCGCGACTTGGCCCGAGTCGCGCACGGCGTCCAAGACGTCGATGGCCGTGGCGAGCGCGTAGGCGATCTCTTGCACGACGGTCGCGCCGGCCTCTTGGAGGTGGTAGCTGCAGACGTTGATGGGGTTCCACTTGGGGGCGTGAATCTGTCCGTAGGTGATCATGTCGACGATGAGTCGTCGTGAGGGACCCGGGGGAAAGATGAAGGTGCCGCGGCTGAGGTACTCCTTGACGATGTCGTTTTGCGTGGTGCCGGCGAGACCCTTGGTGTCGACACCCTGCTCCTCGGCCAGCGCGAGGTAGAGGCCCCACAGCCACGCGGCGGTCGCGTTGATGGTCATCGAGGTGTTCATCTCGGCCAGGGGAATCTCCGCGAGGAGTTGGCGCATGTGGCCGAGGTGCGCGACGGGCACGCCGACTTTACCGACTTCGCCGGCGGCGCTCGGGTCGTCGGGGTCGTAGCCCGTCTGGGTGGGTAGGTCAAAGGCGATGGAGAGCCCGGTTTGGCCCTTCGCGAGGTTCGTGCGGTAGAGCTCGTTGGACTTCTCGGCCGTGGAGTGGCCCGAGTAGGTGCGCATCACCCACGGTTTGGCGCGATCGCTCATGGGCCCCCCGGCTCGTCGTGTTTACTTACGTCGGTAATCGTAGAAGCCCACGCCCGACTTACGACCGAGTTGACCGGCGCTCACCATGCGACGCAACAGCGCGACGGGCGCGAGGTGGGGTTCCGCGAACTCGTCGTAGAGCGCGTTCAGAATCGCGAGCGACGTGTCGAGGCCGACCAGGTCGAGTAGGGCGAAGGGGCCCATCGGGAATCCGCAGCCCCCCTTCATCGCCGCGTCGATGCCGTCGCGCGAGGCGACGCCCTGTTCGAGCAGGCGCACCGCGTGATTCAAGTAGGGAAAGAGCAGGGCGTTGACGATGAAGCCGGCCTGGTCCTTGACCTCGACGGGCTCTTTGCCGCAGGCCTGCGCGAACGCGCTCACGCGCGCGATGGTGTCGTCGCTCGCGCACAGTGGTCGCACCACCTCGACCAGCGACATCGCGGGCGCCGGGTTAAAGAAGTGCAGACCGCAGACGCGCTCGGGCCGCTGCGTCTGCATCGCGAGGTCGATCACCGGCAGCGTCGAGGTGTTGGTGACCAACACGGCCTCTTCGTTAATGGTCTCGTCGAGTTCGCGAAAGAGGAGCTGCTTGACGGTGAGGTCTTCAATGACCGACTCAATCACGAGGTCGCAGTCGGCGAGGTCGGCCAGGGTGGTCGTCGCGGACACCCGCGCGCGCAGCGCCGCGGCGTCGTCCGCGGTGCGCTTTTCACGCTCGACCTGTTTGGCCAGTGAGCGGTCGAGCCCGAGCAACATCGCGTCGGCCGTCGCCTGGGAGCGTGAGCGCACCACCACTTGCGCGCCGGCCGCGGCGCAAACCTCGGCGATGCCGCTACCCATGATTCCCGAACCGAGAACCCCTACCTTTGAGAAAGTCATGCCGGAACACTAGCGTTACCGCTGAGTAGCCAGTGGTGCGATACTCGTGCGATGCCCGTCTCCTGCTTGGTCGTTGGTTCATTGCGCGCGCTCGAGGCGCGATGTGACGACGCTGAATTTTTTTCGTCGTGGCGTGACGTGGACGTCGTGATCGTGCCGACCGCCGCGGCCTTCACCTCGCTCGAGGCGGCCTCGCTCGCGTGCGCGACGCCCTTTTCGTCGCGCGACGCGCGCGTCGAGTCCTTGATGATGAAAGATCGCGCGACGACCGACGACGCGTACTTCGTGCGACGACTTCGCGAGGCCGACGTGGTGGTGCTGAGTGACGGCTCGCCACTGCACGCCCGTAGCGTCTGGCGCTCGAGCCCCGTCGGCGAGGCCATCGCCGCGGCGCGCTGTCTGGTCGCGGTGGGCGCGACCGCGTCGGTGCTCGGCACCACGATGATCGATCCCCGCGGCGGCGCCCCGACGACCGGGCTCGGGTACCGCGACGGGTTGGTGATTACCAACTCGACCACGCCCGAACAGCTCACGAGAACGCGCTCGTTGCTCGACGACGCGTTGACGCTGGCCGTCGTCGGCGAGGACGGCTCGTTGGACTTACACGGCGCGACGTGGCGCGCGCGCGGCGACGTCGTCACGACGCGTGGCCCGCGCGTCGTGACCCTCGACTAGGACTCGGTGATCGTCACCGACTCGATGACGACGCGCTGGCGCGGCGCGCCCGAGGGCGAGCCCACGTCGTTGATGGCCTGGACGACGTCGAGACCCTTCACGACTTTGCCGAAGAGCGCGTAGAGCGGCGGTAGCCGTACGCCGTCGGGGCCCGAGATGACGAAGAACTGCGAACCGTTGGTGTTGGGACCGGCGTTCGCCATAGCGAGGGAACCAATCTCGTAGCGACCCGGCTTGGGCAGCTCGTCGTCGAAGCGGTAGCCCGGTCCGCCGGCGCCGGTTCCGGTCGGGTCGCCACCTTGAAGGACGAAGCCGGGAATGACGCGGTGAAAGACGACGCCGTCGTAGTAGTGCCAGCGCGCGAGGAACACGAAACTGTTGACGGTATTCGGCGCGCCCAGGGGGTCCAGCGCGATCTCCAGTGTGCCCATCGAGGTCACCATCGTGGCGCCGTAGGTCTTGGCGGGGTCGATGATCATCGGCGGCGCCTCGTGGAACTTTTGGCGCTGCTCGCTCGAGCCGTCGGGGTTGGGTAGGTCGGTCACGGGGGTCCTTTCGGGGGTTAGTTGATCTTCAAGAGGTCGACGACGAAGACCAACGTGTCGTTCTTCGCGATGCCCGAGCCGGGGGAGTTCGCGCCGTAGCCGAGGGCGGGGGGAATGATCATTTCGCGTCGTCCGCCAACCTTCATCCCGACGAGGCCGTAGTCCCAACCGGGGATGACCTGACCGGCGCCGAGGGTGAAGCTGAAGGGTTGGCTCGTCCACGAGGACTGGATGACCTTGTGCGTGGAGTACGTCGCGAGTACGTACTGCATCGTTAACTTGTCGCCGGCCTTCGCGGCCATGCCGGTGCCTTTAATAAGGTCCGAGACCTGCATCGCGGTCGGCGGCGCTCCCGAGGGCACGACCACGGTGGGGGCCTTACCGAAGGTCCCGGCCGGTGAGGGCTGGGCGACCGGCGCGAAGGTGACGGGCTTGGTCGCGGTCGTCGTGGTTGTCGCGGTCGTGGTGGTCGTGGTCGAACCCGCGGCGCTCGCGACGGTCGTCGTAGTCGTCGGCGAGGAGCTGCCCCCGGCGAAGAGCAGGGCGCCGGTCGCGATGACGGCCGCGGCCACGACGACCACGATCACCGTCCGACGAATCTGACGGCGGCGCTGGGCCTCTCGTTGCTGCTGCGCGAGCTTTTCGCGGCGCGCGGCCTTTTGACGTTCTCGTTTGCTGGTAGCCATTCGCACGACTTTAGTGGTCGCCCCAAAGGCCGCCGTTGGCGGCCACTAACTTGGTACGTATGGCTCTCGTCGTGCAAAAGTACGGTGGCACGTCCGTGGGCGACGCCGATCGCATTCGGGCCGTGGCCGAGCACGTCGCGCGCACCCGCGCCGGCGGTGACGACGTGGTGGTGGTGGTGTCGGCCATGGGGAAGTTCACCGACGACCTCATTCGACTGGCCGACGACGTCTCACCCCATCGTCCGCCGCGCGAAATGGACATGCTGCTGACCGCCGGTGAGCGCATCTCCATGGCGCTGGTCTCCATGGCGCTCGGCGCGGTGGGGGTCGAGTCGGCCTCGTTCACCGGCTCCCAGGCCGGCATCATTACCGACACCGATCACACCAAAGCCAAGATTCTCGAGATTCGCCCCGACCGGATTCGCGAAGCCCTCGACGCGGGGCTCGTGCCGGTCGTCGCGGGCTTCCAGGGCGTCTCGACGGAGCGTGACATCACGACGCTCGGTCGCGGGGGCTCGGACGTCACGGCCGTCGCGCTGGCCGCGGCGTTGAAGGCCGACGTCTGCGAGATCTACACCGACGTCACGGGCGTGTACTCGGCCGATCCGCGCGTCGCGCCCAAGGCCCGACGGCTGGCGAAGGTCTCCTTCGACGAGATGATGGAGATGGCCGCTACCGGCGGTCGCGTACTCATGTTGCGCTCGGTGGAGTTCGCGCGCCGTCACCACGTGCCCTTGCACGTTCGTTCGAGTTTCACCTGGGAGCCAGGTACCTGGATCGTGGAGGAGGACCCCACCATGGAAGAGGCCATCGTTTCAGCCGTCACCGACGACACGTCCGAGGCGAAGGTGACCGTCGGCGGCGTGCCCGACCGCCCCGGCGTCGCGGCGCAGCTGTTTCGCCATCTCTCTGACGCCAAGGTCAACGTCGACATGATCGTGCAGAACACGAGTTTGCACGGCACGACCGACATCTCCTTCACCGTCGCGAAGACCGACCTGGACGCGGCGATGGCGGCCTGTGAGGTCGTGCGCGCGGCGATCGGCGCGGCGACGCTGACGTGCGACGACGGCATCGGACGGGTCTCGCTGGTGGGCGCGGGCATGAAGTCGAGCCCCGGGGTTACGGCGATGATGTTCGAGACGCTCTCGGCGCACGGCATCAATATTGAAATGATCTCCACGAGTTCGATTCGTATTTCGTGCGTGGTGCGCGCCGATCGCGTTGTTGAAGCGGTGCGCGCGCTGCACACCGCCTTCGGACTCGACGCGGCCTAGTTCTAGACTGTTGCCCATGCGCGTTGCGGTCGTCGGGGCTACGGGACAGGTCGGCACGGTGATGCGGGCGATTCTTCGCGAGCGCCACTTCCCGGTGGACGAGATGCGATTCTTTGGTTCCGCGAGGTCGGCGGGCACTTTCCTTGACTGGAACGGTGAGCCGATTGAGGTGGAGGACGCGAACGTCGCCGACTTCCACGGCGTTGACGTCGCCCTCATGTCCTCGGGCGGCGCCTCGTCGAAAATCCTGGCGCCGCGGCTCGCCGCGGCGGGCGCCGTCGTGATCGACAACTCGTCGGCCTGGCGCATGGACCCCGACGTGCCCCTCGTCGTGCCCGAGGTCAACGCCCACGCCCTGGCCTCGATTCCCAAGGGCATCGTGGCCAATCCGAACTGCACGACGATGGCGGCGATGCCGGTCCTCAAGCCCCTGCACGTCGCGGCCGGACTGCGACGGATGACGGTCGCGACCTACCAAGCGGTGAGCGGCGCCGGTCGCGAGGGCGTCGACGAGCTGGCGAATGAACTCGAAAAGACGATGACCCAAGACGTGCGCGTGCTGACCTTTGACGGCGCGGCCTTCGCGTTGGATGAGGGCGTGAAGTTTCCCGCCACCATCGCCCACAACGTCATTCCCCTGGCCGGGTCGATCGTTGACGACGGCTCGCGCGAGACGGGCGAGGAACAGAAACTCCGCGACGAAAGTCGCAAGATCCTCGAGATCCCTGATCTGCTGGTGGACGGCACGTGCGTGCGGGTGCCGGTCTTTACCGGGCACTCCCTGGCGATCACCGCGGGCTTCGCGCGCGAGCTTTCGCCCGAGGAGGCGACGGAGATTTTGGCGCACGCCGCGGGCGTCGCGCTGAGTGACCTGCCGACGCCGCGCGCGGCGGCGGGCCGCGACCCCAGCTACGTCGGCCGCCTTCGTCGCGCGACGACCTTCGAGCACGGGCTTTCGCTCTTCATCAGCAACGACAATCTGCGTAAGGGCGCGGCGCTCAACGCCGTGCAAATCGCCGAGGCGCTGCTCGCGCGTTCCTAGTCGGCGCCGTCGCGACCGATTTGGCGTCGTGCCAGGTTGACGCAGTGGTCACCGAATCGTTCGTAGAAGCGAGCCATCAGCGCCACCTCGACCGCCACCGGCACGCTCATCGAACCCGAGGTCAACTCCGCGGTCAGCGAGACGTGCAGATCGTCGAGTTCGTCGTCGATGTCCTCAATCGCGCCGACGGCTTCGGGCTTACCATCCACAATGACGTCGGTGGCCTCGCGCCAGATCGTGGAGGCGACTTCGCCCATGCGCTCAATGAGCCCGCGCGAACGCGGACTCATTTCCGCGCCCAGGCCGCGCGCCGCGCGCCGCGCCACGTGCTCGGCCAAGTCACCGTTACGTTCGATCTCGGGCAGGATACGCAAGAGCGTGAGGAGCTCGCGCCGTTCGCTTAACGCGCGCGGCGCGCCGTCGAGCAGCTCGACTTCGGCCGCCACGACGAGTTCGTTCACCAACTCGTCGATAATGACGTCTTGTTCGACGACGCGTTTGGCCAGTTCGCGGTCGTTGGCCAGTAGCGCGTGAGTCGCGCCCGCGATGGCCTCGCCCACGAGCGCGAAGAGGTGCACGACGCGCGGGCGCAAATCTTCACCGAGTCGTACGAGCGTGGGCGCGGGGGCTTCGGATTGGGACCCGAGGCGAAAGAGGCGCGGCACGGCCCAAGGCTAGTGGCGTGTCACGGGCTCTCTCTAGGGTGGTGAGGAGTAGGGAGGTACATCGTGGTCGTTCTCAGTGCACTGCTAGGTCTCGTCGTCGGTCTCGTGGTCGGGGGCGTGGTCGTGCACACGCGCGGTCGGTCCGTGCACGACGACGCCGCGCGCGTCGCGGCGCAGCTCCTCGTGCGCGACAGCGAACTCGCGTTCGCTCACGAGACGATCACGCGACTGCGCGAGGAACACGCGAGCGCGCTCGCGCAGATGGAGACGGTCTTTGAAAACGTCTCGAACCGCGTCCTGCACACCACGGTGGCGCAGTTCAACGCCAGTCAGGAACAGGTGCAAAAAGAGCGCAGTGAAACGCTCGACCGCACGCTCTCGCCGCTCAAGCAGGCCCTCGAGGAGTACAAGCGCTCCCTCACCGAGTTCGACAAGCAGCACGTCGGCGCGCTCAGTGAAGTGAAACACCGGGCCGAGGAGCTCCTGGCCGAGCAGAAACGAACCCAAGACGAGACGCGCCGGCTCAACCAACTACTCGGACGCTCGGACCAACGCGGACGATGGGGCGAGATTCAACTCGCCAACATCCTGCAGGCCGCCGGACTGCAGCCGGGCATTGACTACGACCTCCAGGTTTCGGCGACCGCCGAGTCGGGCAAGACGCAGCGTCCCGACTGCGTGGTCAATATGCCTAACGGCTCACGCATCGCCGTCGACGCGAAGTTCCCCTTCGACGCCTTCGAGGCCGCGACGGCCGCCACCGATCCCGCGGAGCGTCGTGAGCTCTACGCCAAGCACGCCCGCGACCTACGCGCGCACGTCAAGACCCTGCGCGAAAAGGCGTACTGGGCGGCGATCAAGCCGTCACCCGAGTTCGTCGCGTGCTTCGTGCCTAGTGACGTCGCGATCACCGCGGCCTTTGAGGCCGACGGTGAGCTCTACGCCCACGCGGCCAAAGAGAGGGTCCTCATCGTGGGACCGACGACGCTCTTGTCTTTGCTGTGGTCAGTCGCGGTCGTCATTGATCGGCACAAGTTGGCACTCAACGCCGAGGAGATTTACGTCCAGGCCGAGCGCCTCTTCGACCGCATTCGCCTGGTCGCCGAACCGGTCGACCGCATGGGTAAGGCGCTCGCGACCAGCGTGGAGCAGTACAACAAAATGGTCGACTCCTTCGAGAGTCGCCTACTGGTCACGGCTCGTCAGGTTCGCACCCTCGGTGGCGCGACCCACGCCAAGGACCTCCCCGAACTCGCGGCCATCGAAAAGCTGACCCACCAACCCAATCGCGCCCTGTGGGGCGTCGCGGAGAACGCCCCCGAGCCCGGCGCCTCGGAGATCTTGTCGCTGGAGAGTCTCGAGGAGACCGATTTTCTCGACGAGTAAGTTGGCTCCTCGTGGCCCGAACTCGCGCGCAACGACGGCGCCAAAGCGTGCTGTTAACGATCGCGTTGGTCGCGACGCTGTTGGCCCTGGTCTTCGCGCGCGACGTCTCGCGCGCCGCGCACCACGCCAGTGGCCCACGACGGAGCGAAAACCTCAGCTTCGCGGCCGGGGCGAACGCCCTATTGACGAGGGAAAATCAGTTCGATCAGCGCCTGGGGTACCTGCTCGCCCACGGCGCGACGCTGTCGCGACCGGTCTTCGCGGCGCGCCTGGCGCAGCTCAACGACGATCTCGTGACGTGGCCGACGGCCGCGAAGCTGTTGCGCCGACCCAACCTCACCCACGGCGTCAACGAGACGCTCTACGACACGACGCTGCGCCGCGTGGCGGCCTACGAATCGCTGCTCGCGCAGGTGAGTGCGGCACTCACCTTGCCGTTTTCGACCGCGACGCCGTCTCAGCCGGACGCCTCGCCCGTGTCGATGTTGATCTCGAGCGCGGGGATCTGGAACCGAGCACGTTTCTCCCTTCGCCGCGAGCCGGGTCACGCGCGTCTCGACGCCCTCAGTAACGTCACCAGCGCGACCGCGAGCTCTTCGGCGCTGACCCAGTTGCGCCTCGCTCCGTCGCTGGCCGTCACGCGCGCCGTCTCGCTGTCGGCGTTGAGCGTGCGGCCGGCGGCTCTGCCGTCGACGCCCGGTGAAATGTTGTTACCGCCGGTGAACTCGTTCCAACTCGGGATTTCGGTGACTAACGGCGCCTACGTCGATCAGGCGGTCACGTTGATCGTGCGTCTGGTGCCGCGTTCGTCGCGCCTCGGCGTCTACCAAGAGGTCCTGCACGCGACGCTCGGTCCCCTGCGGTCCTACGCCTTCGTGCCGAAGCCCCTCGCGAGCGTGGCCTCGGAACACGCGACCTTGACGATCCGACTCGTCGGTGCCCCGGGGGGCAGTGCTCTCACGCACGTCGCGACCTACCAAGTCGTGCTCTCGCCGTCGGGCAACGGCTGAGTGGCCGGGTTACTCGCCAGTTGACCTACGATGTCCACGCCCCCACATTGAATCGAGGAATCGTGACCGAGTCCATTACCGTGACCGACAACCGCACCGGTGAGACCAAGGAAATTCCTATCGAAAACGGTGGCATCGCCGCGAAGGACTTCACCAAGGCCGTCCCCGGCGTCTGGTTCTACGACCCGGGATTTATGGCGACCGCCGCCGCGGAGTCGGCCATTACGTACCTCGACGGTGAAGCCGGCATCCTGCGCTACCGGGGTTATCCCATTGAGCAACTCGCCGAGAAGTCGACCTACCTCGAGGTGGCCTACCTGTTGTTGCACGGCGAACTGCCGACGGCCGACGAGTTCGCCCTCTGGGAGAAGGAAGTCACGTACCACACGTACATTCACGAGAACGTCCGTAAGCGCTTCCTCGAAGGTTTCAACTACGACGCGCACCCGATGGGCATGTTGGTCTCGGCGATCGCCGCGTTGTCGACCTACTACAAGGACGCGAAGAATCTCGACGACACCGAAACGCTGCGTAAGCAGATTGTGCGCCTGATCGCGAAGATGCCGACCCTGGCCGCCGCGGCGCACCGCTTTTCCGTCGGCATGCCCTTCGTCTACCCCGACAACTCACTGGGCTACACCCAGAACTTCCTCTCGATGATGTGGAAGGTCGCCGAGCCGCGCTACGAGGCCGACCCGATCTTGGCCCGCGCGCTCGACGTGTTGTTCATCTTGCACGCCGACCACGAGCAGAACTGCGGCACGACCGCGATGCGCGTGGTGGGCAGCTCCCACGGTGACCCGTACGTCGCCACCGCGGCCGCGACCGCCGCGCTCTACGGGCCGCGTCACGGCGGCGCGAACGAGGCCGTCTTGAAGATGCTCGCGAAGATTGGTTCGATCGAGAACGTGCCGGCCTACGTGGAGACCGTCAAGTCCGGGAAGGCGCTGCTCGAGGGCTTTGGTCACCGGGTGTACAAGAACTACGACCCGCGCGCGAAGATCATCAAAAAGACGGCCGACGACGTCTTCAAAGTCACCGGCAAGAACCCCCTGCTCGACATCGCCCTCAAGCTCGAAGAGATCGCCCTCAAGGACGACTACTTCATCTCACGGCGTCTCTACCCGAACGTCGACTTCTACTCGGGGCTGATCTACCAGGCCATGGGCTTTCCGCCCGAGATGTTCACCGTGCTCTTCGCGATTCCGCGCACCTCGGGCTGGCTCGCGCACTTCCAAGAACTGCTCGACCAGGACATGAAGATCGCACGCCCGCGTCAGCTCTACGTCGGTAAGGACCAGCGCGACTTCGTGCCGATGGCCCAGCGCGGTTAGCTCGCGAGCGCCTGGCGCAACTGCTCGGCGTGGTCGCGCGGGTGCGCGGTGTAGATGTGGAGCCACAGGTCCAAGGTGTAGCGACCCGATTCGGAGTGCTCGCCGTAACGCGCAAGGTCGCGCTCCTGGAGTCGACGAAGTACGTCGAGCGTTGCTCGACGTACCGCGCGAAAGACGTCCATGGCGTGCTCCACGGGGAGCTGCTCGTAGCCCAGCGTGTGGTTAGACGCCCAGGCCCCCTCGTCGTAGCCCTGGATGAGCGAGCCGGTGGGTTCGGCGATGAGCCGACGTAGTCGCAGGTAGCTCTGGGTCTCAGAGTCGGCGAGGTGGTGGATAATCTGGCGCGCGCTCCACGACCCTTCGGCGTGGCGATCGAGGCGTTCAAAGGTCACCTCGTCGAAGACGCGCAATACTTCGTGGGTGGCCGCTTCGTAGTCGTTGACTCGAGACTGTAGGTTCACGTGGTCACTCCTTCTCGCAGTACGCGGGTTAGCCCTTCTTGAACCATCGAGACCTTGAGTTCGCCGTTCTGGGCGAAGAGAAAGCCTCGAGCGAGTCCGCGTCCGCCGTGGGCGATAGGCGAGTCGGTGTCGTAGAGCAGCCACTCGTCGGCGCGGAGGTCCCGGTGAAACCACATGCAGTGGTCCAGGCTCGCGCCCATGAACGAGCCGTCGTCCCAGCGAATCGAGTGCGGCGCGAGGATGGCGTCGAAGAGACTCATGTCACTGGCGTAGGTGACGACGCACGCGTGCAGGAGCGGGTCGTCGGGCAACGCGCCGTCGGCCTTGATCCACAGGCGCTGGTAGGGCTCCTTGGCGCGCTTCGGGCTCCAGGGCACCTCACCGACGAAGCGCTGGTCGATCGGGTGTTGACGCTTAAACCACTCGTCGACGTCGCCGAACTCGAGTTGCACGCGCTCGAAGAGTGGCGCGATGGTCTCGGGGCCGGGCACCTCGGGCATCGTGACCTGGTGCTCGAGACTGACCTCGTCGTCGTGGAAGCTGGACTGCATGTTGTAAATCGCGCGGCCGTGCTGGATGGCGACCACGCGTCGGGTGGTGAAGCTCTTGCCGTCGCGGATTCGGTCGACCTCGTAGAGAATCGGCGTCGTGGGGTCCCCGGGGCGCAAGAAGTACGAGTGCAGTGAGTGCACGCGGCCGTGCTGGACCGTGCGACCCGCCGCCATCAGGGCTTGCGCGGCGACTTGCCCGCCGAAGGTGCGCTGGCGCTCCTCGGCCGGGTGGCGGCCTCGGTAGGTATTGACCTCAATGGTTTCGAGGTCCAGCAAGTCGACCAGGAACTCGAGGGCTTCACTCATGGCCCCATTCTGACATTCCGGGCGGTGGTCTCCTCGGGTTCGGGGTGCGTCGGTAGACTGGGGGGAATGCGCGACCGTCTTCAGTCACTCGTCGTGTGGTCGCAGACCCACCGTGGTCGCAAGCTCGTGCGCTTCACGTTGACCTCGGCGATTACGACGGTGGTCTCGTTTGGGTCGATCGCGGTTCTCTACGGTTTTCGCATTATTCCTGGCGTCATGTGGTCAACCCTCGCGGGCAACCTGATTGGTACGCTCCCGGCCTACAACCTCAATCGTCGCTGGACGTGGGGTAAGCGGGGCCGTAGTCACTTCCGCCAAGAGATCGTGCCGTTTTGGATGATGTCGATGCTCGGCATCGCCTTCTCCCAGCTCGGCGCGTGGTGGGCCAAGCACGAGGTCCACTCACACTCGTGGAGTCACCTGGCCAACACGGCCTTGGTGACGGGCACCAACCTGCTGTGCTTCGGCGTCTTTTGGGTGTTGAAGCTCTTCGTCTTTAACCGCATCTTCCAGATTCACACGCTCGAGGACATTGAAGAGCACCTCGAAATTGAAGAGGGCCTCAAGAGCTAGTCGCGGAAGTTCGTGAACTGCAGCGGCACGTCGAGGTTCGCCTCTTTCATCTTGGTGATCACCTGTTGCAGGTCGTCACGCTGCTTGCCCGTGACGCGAACCTGATCACCCTGAATTGACGACGAGACGTTTTTCAGTCCCATCTCCTTGATCGCCTTATTGATCTGCTTACCCACGTCTTGGGTGATGCCGGCCTTCAGCGCCACCTTCTGGCGCGCCGAGCCGTGACTGGCCTCTTCGATCTTGCCCGGATCGAGGGTCTTTAACGAGACCGAGCGCTTAACCATTTTTTCTTCGAGCAGTTGGTAGAGCGCGCGCAGGCGGTCCTCCGTGGAGGCCGAGAGCGCGAGTTCTTTTTCGGAGAACGTAATGGTGGCGTCGGTGCCCTTGAAGTCAAAGCGCGTCGAGGCTTCTCGGTTGGCTTGATCGACCGCGTTGCGTACCTCTTGCAGGTCGACCTCGGAGACGATGTCAAAAGTCGGCATGACCTAAGCGTAGAGCGTGGTGGCGTTTGGCGACTGGGCGAAGCCACTCACTAGAATCGTCCACGGGTCGGTGCCCGAGCGGCCAATGGGATCTGGCTGTAAACCAGACGGCTTTGCCTACGGGGGTTCAAATCCCTCCCGGCCCACCACGGTCAGTCACGCCTCAGCGCGACTGACCACGCCCAACGAGCGTTCGCACTACGGTGTCGTCGGGCGAGCACAAAGGAGAGACGTGAGCCGACTGAGTTCGTGGGCCGTGACGGTGCGCCACACGTACGAACGGCTCGCGCGGGGCTTCGAACAGGGCGTCTCGTTACTCGAGCGACGCTACACCCCACTCGGCCGTTTCACGCCCGGACCCTTCGAGGGGTGGGGCTTTCTGTGGCAGCCGGCCCTCTTGGGCCTGCTCGCGATGACGCTCATTCTCGCGGGGGGATCATTCACCAATTCGCCGTTCAAGCTCAACATGACCAACACCTGGTTCTTCGGCGAGCCCGTGGCGAATCAGGTCGGGACGCCGAGTGAGACCAAGTACCTCCTCTCGATCGTGCTGGTCTACGGCGGACTGTTGTTGTTAATGCGGGTGTGGCTGCGCTTGGCCGAGGTGATGAAGCTCCACGGTGGGGCCCCACTGAAGGCCCTGTGGGGGATGCTCGTGCTCTGGTCGATTCCCATGATCGTGGCGCCGCCGATGTTCTCGCGCGACGTCTTTAGCTACGCCGCGCAAGGGGAGATGACGAGCTTTCACATCAGCCCCTACGTCTACGGACCGTTCACCCTGGGCCAGGGCGCGAACTCCTACGTCAATCCCGTGGACCCCCTCTGGGGCAACACGCCCGCGCCCTACGGACCGTTCTTCTTGTTTCTCGACGGCTCGATCGACAAAATCACCCACCACCACCAGCTCTGGACGGTGGTGGGACTGCGGTTACTGGAGGTCGTCGCGGTCGCCCTGATCGGTTACGGCATCACGCTGCTCGCGAAGGGTCTCGGTCGCGACCCGGGTGAGGCCTTCGTGCTCGCGGCGATGAACCCACTCGTCCTGTTAACCCTGATCGGCGGGGCTCACAACGACGCGATTATGGCGGGATTTTTAGTCATCGGTATCGCCCTGGCGGTGCAACGAAAACCCGTCTGGGCCCTGTTTTTCTGTTCGTTGGCGACCGCGATAAAGGCGCCGGCCGCGATTGGACTGGCCTTCGTCGCGTGGACCTGGGTTGGCCCGCACGTCGCGTTGCGCCGTCGGGTGAAGCCCTTCGCGATTGGCGGGGTGATCGCGCTGGCCACCCTGTCGGTGTCGTCGCTCCTCGCGGGCTTTGGTTTTGGGTGGATTCGCAACCTCTTGACCAACGGCACGGTGCGCTCGTGGGCCGCGCCGGCGACCGGCGTGGGCATGGCGATCACCAACACGCTGCACGCGCTCTCCCTGCACGGCGTCGGGCTCGCGTCGGTGCTCTCGGTCACGCGCTTTCTCGGGTTGGCCAGCGCGGTGTTGTTGACGATCTGGCTGCTTTGGCACTGCGAGAGTCGCGGCTGGGTGCGCTCGTTGGGCCTCTCGCTGATCCTCTTCGTCGAGCTCGGACCGGTGGTGCAGCCCTGGTACTTGGCCTGGGGACTAGTGCTGCTCGCGGCGAGCTACCAGGGACGCGAGCACTTCTGGCTCCTCCTGCTGTCCATCACGGGGCCCTTCATTGGACTGCCCGGTGGGCGTCAACTCCTCGCGGGTTTGGTGCACGCCAATCCCTTGTTGGTGGCGCTCGCGGTCGCGATCGTCGGAGGCGTGTTGTTGTTGCCCATGGGGCGTTGGACGCAGTGGTCCTGGCCCCAGCGCGAGTTAGAGCTCGTTCCCTAGGTGAACGGGTAGGCGAGCGCGGCGCGAGGGCCGCTAGCGGCGTTGGCGGGCCACGTACTGGTACTCGACGACGTCGAGCCACTCGCCGTGCTTGCGCCCGACCTCAATTTCCGTTCCGACCAGGGTAAAGCCGCACTTTTCGTGGAGACGAATACTGCCCTCGTTCTCGCCCACGATGCGCGCGATGAGGCTGTGAAAGCCCGACTCGAGGGCGACCTGGATGAGATCGCGTAAGAGGCGCTCGCCGACGCCGCGCCCGCGCGCGCCGCGGTGGACGTAGACCGAGTTTTCGACCGTGGTGTAGTAGGCGGGCCGCTCGCGAAAGGGGGAGAGGGAGGCAAAGCCGAGGATCCGTTCGCCGCGCGCGCCCACTTCACCGAAGTCGTCCTCGTCGTTGACGCAGACCAAACAGGGGTGGGTAATGCGGTGGGCCTCAATCCAGGCGTACTGTTCGTCGAGGGTACGCGCCACGAGATCAAAGGTCACTTTGGTCTCGACGACCTCGGGGTTGTAGATCGCGAGCAGGGCGTGCGCGTCGTCGTGTTCCACGACCCGGGTCTTCATGGGCCCACAGGCTAGTTCGCTCGGCTGGAAGCACTGGGCTTTGAGGCAGTACACTCTTCCTTCGCGACTTTTACGCGAATGCCCTCTTAGCTCAGTGGTAGAGCACTTCCATGGTAAGGAAGGGGTCGTCGGTTCAATCCCGACAGAGGGCTCGCCAGGCGGCGTAGCTCAGGTGGTTAGAGCACACGGCTCATAATCGTGGTGTCGCGGGTTCGACTCCCGCCGCCG